>CAZNOZ010000001.1:0-76360 GCA_964574935.1 uncultured Devosiaceae bacterium
TTCCTGGCGGTTGGCGGGGAACCCGAGATCGCCTGAACGGTCGCGCAGAAACGGCGCGGCCCGCCTAGAACAGCCCCCAGCGGCGGACGTGGCGACGGTAGTTCTCGTAGGTCTCGCCGAATTTCGCCGCCAGATAGCGTTCCTCGCGCTTGACGATCAGATAGTGCAGGCTCAGCCATAGCGCCGGGGTGAGCAGCAGGCCCCATTCGAGGTTGCCCACCAGGCTCACGCCGGCCAGCAGCAGCACCATCGCCGAGTACATCGGGTTGCGTACCAAGCCGAAGGGGCCGGAGGTGACCACCATGGTCGCCGGCTTGTCGGGATTGACGTTGGTGCCGGCGGCCCGGAATTCCCGTTGCCCCCAAATGGCGAGGGCGATCGCGGCAATCGCCAGCACCCACCCCGCCCAGAACCAAAGCCCGTAGCCCGGTGGCAGAAACGCGATGGGCGCTATCCAGTCGAGGATGAGCGCGAGCGCGACCGCGATCCCAAGGAAGGCCGGCGGCGGCATGATCAGTCCCGGATTGTCGCGGGTCGGCGGGGTCGTCTCGGTCATCTGGCGCTCCTCGGGCGGTATCGCCGGCCCCCGAATGCGGGCGGCGGCTCGGGCCCGTTTGCCATTGAATAGCCCAAGCCGGCCCGAATACAATAACCGCGGGGCGCCAGGATCGTGTCGGGCCCGCTCGCTCCGGGGCGTCTTTCAGCGTTTTTCCGGCATGCGGGGACCGGCAATCAGCCCTGTTCGGGGGGATCGAGATGACACACGACGCCGAGGCCGCGTCGAGCGGGCACAACCGATTTGCCCAGATCAGCCTGGCCGGCACCTGGCGCCTGACCAGCCGGCGCCAGCAGGACGACTACGAGATCGCGCTGCCCGGCGACGTGCACTCGGCGCTGCTCAAGGCCGGCGCCATCCCCGATCCCTATCAGGGGGACAACGAGGAGGCGGTCAGCTGGGTCAGCCGCACGCCATGGACGATCGAGCGTGAATTCGATGTCGGCGCGGATCTGGAGGGCTTCTGGACCCTGACACTGAGCGAGGTCGACTGCATCGCCACCGTTTTCCTCAACGACCAGGAGATCGGCCGCCTCGACAATCAGTTCGTCCGCCACGACATCGACGTGACCGGCCGCCTCCGGGAAGGCGCCAACGCGCTGCGCGTCGAGTTCGGCGTCGCCCGCCAGATCGCCGCCGAGCGGGCCGCCGCGCATGCCTTTCCCATTCCCTATTCCGACAATGTCGCCGCCGCCCCGCATCTCAACTTCATCCGCAAATCCGCCTGTCACGGCGGCTGGGACTGGAACATCTGCCTGATGCCCACGGGCATTTACGGCGCGATGGCGCTCAGGCGGTCCCGGCTGGCGCGCATCGACAGCGTCGAAGTGGTCCAGCATCACGCCCCCGACCAGGTCGAAATCGAAATCCGCACCCGCGTCTTCGCGTTCGAGGCCGGCGCGGCAGAACTCACCCATACCGTCGACGGCAGACAGTATGGCGGCACGGTCGAGGTCGTGCCGGGCGACAACATCTTCACCCACCAGGTCACCATCGCCGAGCCGAAGCTGTGGTGGCCGGCCGGGCAGGGGGAGCAGCCGCTCTACGCCATCGAAACGGAATTCGACGGCGAGCTGACGCGCCGCCGCATCGGCCTCAGGACGCTCCGGGTCGATTGCGACGACGACGAGGTGGGCACCTCGTTCAAGGTCCGCGTCAATGGCCGCGACATCTTCATGAAAGGCGCCAACTGGGTGCCCGCCGACGCGCTGCCCGCCCGCGTCACCCAGGACGCCGTGCGGCCGTTGCTCGAGGCCGCGGTGGCGGCGAATTTCAACATGCTCAGGGTGTGGGGGGGCGGCCAGTACGAGCCCGACGACTTCTATGAACTGTGCGACGAACTCGGGCTCCTCGTCTGGCAGGATCTGATGTTCGCGTGCATGCCCTATCCCTCCAATCCCGAGTTTCTCGCCTCGGTGCGCACCGAGGCCACCCAGCAGGTGAGGCGTCTGTCGCATCACGCCTCGATCGCCCTGTGGTGCGGCGACAACGAGGTGATCGGGTCGCTGGAGTGGTACCCCCAGACCCGCCAGAACCGCGACCGCTATGTCGCCAACTACGACCGGCTGAATTCGCTGTTGATGGAAATCTGCGAGCGGGAGGATCCGGGCCGCCGCTTCTGGCCGTCCTCGCCGTCCGCCGGCTATCTCGAATTTGCCGGCGGCTGGAAGGACGACACGCGCGGGGACATGCATGTGTGGGACGTCTGGCATTCGGACAGGGATTTCACGGCCTACCGGGACGTGAAGCCCCGCTTCGCGTCCGAATTCGGCTTCCAGTCCTTTCCCTCGATGCGGCGGATCGAGGCGTTCGCGGCCGCCGAAGACCGCAACCTCTCCGCGCCGGTCATGGAGGCGCACCAGCGCAATCCGGGCGGCAACGCGCGGATCATCGCGACAATCTGCCGCCACTTCCGGTTCCCGAAGGACTTCGACCAGATGGTCTATCTCAGCCAGATCCAGCAGGGGTTGGCGCTGCAGACCGCCGTCGAATTCTGGCGCGCCGCCAAGCCGCGCTGCATGGGAGCGCTCTACTGGCAATTCAACGACACCTGGCCGGTGGCCTCCTGGTCGAGCCTCGAGCATGGCGGCGGCTGGAAGCTCGCCCACTATTTCGCCAGGCGGTTTTTCGCACCGGTCACGGTCGTCGCCATCCCGGATCCCGAGAGCGGCGAGATCGCGCTGGTGGGGGTGAGCGACCGGGCCGACCCGGCGGTCCTGTCGCTCGAAGCGAAGGCGGTGGGATTCGACGGCCGCGAGCGCCCGCTCGTCGAAACGCGTGGTGAAGTCACGCCCTATGCGGCGAGCGAGCTGACGCGACTGGCGCCGGGGGCGCTCGATGCCCACGAATTCATGACGTTTTCGTGGGCCGGGCCGGACGGCGCCGACGCCGGCGACAACGAGCATTTCCCCACACCGTTCAAACGCTACGATCTGCCCGTGCCGGAAATCGCCGCGAGCTGGGAGACGAAGAAGGGCGAGACGGCGCTGGTGCTGGAGACCGACGAGCCGGCCCTGTTCGTGACCGCCGAAGTGGCGGTGCCGGGGGTCTTTTCGGACAACGCCCTGACGCTGGTGCCCGGGGCGCCCCGCCGGCTCACCTTCACGCCGACGGGCGGTGCCGTGGACCTCGATGCGCTGCGGGCCTCGCTGGCGGTGCGCAACCTGCGCGACAGCTTCGAATGAGCCGCCGGCCCCGCCCATGAAGCGCTCCGAAGTCAACGAGATCCTCGCTGAGGCCGAGGCCTTCATCGGCTCCTTCGGCTACCGTCTGCCGCCGTTTGCCTTCTGGACCCCGAACGAGATGCGCCAGCGCCGCGCCGAAATCGGCGCGCTCGTCGAGGGCCGGCTCGGATGGGACGTCACCGACTATGGTGAGGGGAAATTCGGCGAGATCGGCCTGACCCTCTTTACGGTGCGCAACGGCCGCACCGCCGATCTAGCGGCCGGCAAGGGCATGCTCTACGCCGAGAAGATCATGATTTCGCGCGCCGGCCAGGTCGCCCCGATGCACCGGCACGTCGTCAAGGCCGAGGACATCATCAACCGCGGCGGCGGCTCGCTGGCGGTCGAGCTGTTCGCCTCGACCGATGACGGCTCGATCGACCAACGCGGTCCGGTCACCGTGCCTTGCGACGGCACTTCGCGTCGGCTCGAAGCGGGCGCCACCCTCGCCCTCGATCCCGGTGCAAGCGTGACCCTGCTGCCCGGGACCTGGCACGCCTTTTGGGGCGAGGGGGCGGACGTGCTGGTCGGCGAGGTCTCGACGGTCAACGACGATCTCACCGACAACGTCTTTCGCGATCCCGTCGGGCGGTTCCCCGAGATCGTCGAAGACGAGCCGCCCCGCCGGCTGCTGGTCGCCGACTACGACACCTGGCTCGCCGGCTGATCGGGAACCAAGAAAAAGGGCCGGCGCTTGGCCGGCCCCTCGGGGGAGGTGGGAGCGCTCAGAAGACCGGCGGGTAGTGCCGGTGGCCGCGCTCCAGGGTGATCCAGCGGGTTTCGGTGAAGGTGCTCAGCGCCCACTTGCCGCCGTGCCGGCCGGTGCCCGAGCCCTTGGCGCCGCCGAACGGCACCATCGCCTCGTCGTTCACCGGCGAGCAGTTGATGTGGCACATGCCGGTCTCCAGTTCGCCGGCGATCTTCAGGCCGCGCTCCTCGTCGCGGGTCATCACGCCGGCGGTCAGGCCGTAGTCGGAGTCGTTGGCGATCCGCACCGCTTCCTCCTCGGTTGCGAAGGGATAGATCGACGTCACCGGCCCAAAAGTCTCCTCGCGGTAGATCTTCATGGCGTCGGTGACCCCGGTCAGGATCGTCGGCTCGACATAGAGCCCGTCGATCCGCCCACCCAACAGCACCTGCGCGCCCTTCTCGACGGCGTCGTCGAGCTGGTCCTTGATGCGCGCCACCTGCCGCTCGTTGATGATGGGGCCGATCACATGTGCCTTGTCGACCGCGGGGTCGCCCGTCTTCAGGGCGGCCGCCTTTTCGACGAACCGGCGCATGAACTCGTCGACGATCGTGTCCTGCACCAGCACCCGGTCGATCGACATGCAGATCTGTCCCTGATGCATGAAGGCGCCGAAATTGGCCGCCTGCAGCGCCCGGTCGATGTCGGCGTCGTCGAAGATGATCAGGGCGTTCTTGCCGCCCGCCTCGATGGCGCACTCCTTGAGCAGGCCCCCCGCCTGGGCGGCGATCTTGCGGCCGACCGGGGTCGAACCGGTGAACGAGATGCCCTTGACCCTGGGATTGGAGATCATCTCGTCACCGACCTCGGCGACGGTGTCCCGCGAGCAGCACACAACGTTCAGCACCCCCGGGGGCACGCCCGCCTCCTCGAAGAGCTCGGCGAACAGAAGTCCCCCGATCACCGGGGTCTCCTCGGAGGGCTTGAGGACGACCGTGTTGCCTGCCGCCAGCGCGAACGCCATGCCGCGCGAGGTCAGGATCATCGGAAAGTTCCACGGCGAGATCACCGAGATCACGCCCATCGGGCGCCTGACCGCCAGCGACACCTTCAGATGCTCGGAGGGCAGGATCTCGCCAACCTCCTCGTAGCAGGCGGCGGCGGCGGCGCGCCACACCGAGTGCACATAGCCGGTCTCGAACATGCCCTTGCCGAACCAGCCGCCGCCCTCGGACGTGATGTGGCGAACGATCTCGTCCTGGCGCTTCATGTAAAGGTCGGCGATCTTGAGCATGTAGTCGGCACGCGCGGTGTGCGGCAGGTCCGACCATTCTCTGAACGCCGCGTCGGCGGCATCGATGGCATTGGCGACGTCGATCCGGTTGGCGTCCGGCGCCTGGCAATAGACTTGCCCGGTCGAGGGATTGAGGTCCTCGAAAGTGGCCCGGGGCCGCACCCATTCGCCGCCGATATAGTGGCCCTTGGGTTCGTACTCGATGTGCAGCTGTCCTGCGGCAACGTTCATGTCTGCCTCCCGTGTGTGCTGGGGTTGTTCGTCTTGCGCTTGTGACGCCAGGGCGGCGGTGCTGGCCAGCCCGCCCTCGGGGGCGCTCAACGGGATGTTGGCGCCGTTGATCAGGGTCGCGCTTTCGCTGAGAAGATAGGCGATGACGTGGGCGGCGTCCGGCGCCGTCGGTTCGTGACCGTTGATCAGAGGATGCGCGTCCGCCCCGTTTCCCTTGGCGAGTGCGCCGTTGGTCGGGCTGACGACATTGAGCCGCACGCCGCGGGCCTTCCAGCGGTCGCGCGCCTCGAAAGCGGTCGCCGCCATCGCCGCCTTGGAGAATTCGTAGCCGCGGCGGCCGGCGATCCCGTGCGCGGCGCAGAATTCGGCGACGCTGTCGAATTCGATGGCGCCGACTTCCTCGATCGTCATGTCGGTGTTGCGCCAGTCGGTGTCGATCGGGGCCGACAGATGGACGACCGAGGCGCCCTCGCTCAGCCGGTCGGCGATCCGTTCGGCGAAATAGCGCTGGCCGACATAGTTGACCTTGATCACCGCGTCGGCGGGCATGTCGGCGGGCAGGTCCGCCATCGCCGCCAGCCCGTCGACCGAACCGGGCAATTCGTCGACCGCCCGGTCGATGGACTGCTTCTCGGTGAAATCGGCTTTCACGAACTGGTCGATGTGGTCGTGGCTTTCATAGAGGTCGACGCCGATCACCCTGGCGCCGGAGCGCTTGAGCGCCCGTGCCGTCATCGCGCCGATGCCGCCGGAGACGCCGGTGACCACGATCGCCTTGCCGCGCAGCACCTTGAGCTGTTCGGTAATGTCCGCGTAGCGGCCCTCGACGGTTGCGACGGCGGCCGCGGGTGTCAGCCCGGGCGCCGGAACCGACGGCGCCGGGGCGCGAGCCGGATGCGGCGCGGCGACGCCGAGATAGGCGGCCTGCACCGCCGGGTCGGACCGCAATGCCGCCGCCGAGCTGGCCGCGCTGACGCGACCGTTCTCGATCAGATAGCCCCGGTCGGCGATTGCCAGGGATTGATTGGCGTCCTGCTCGACCAAGAGGATGCCGGTGCCGTCCTTGCGTATGCGCTTGAGGGCCCGGAACAGCTCCGTGCACAACACCGGGGCCAGCCCCAGGGTCGGCTCGTCCAGCATCAGGATCTTCGGCGCCGACATCAGGGCCCGCCCGATGGCGACCATCTGCTGTTCGCCGCCGCTCATGGTGCGCGCCATTTGCTGCTTGCGCTCCTTGAGCGCCGGGAACAGCGAATAGACATGGGCCAGGGCGGCCTTTTCGGTCGCACGGGCCCGCTGCGCGAAGGCGCCGAGGTCGAGATTCTCCTCGACCGTGAGCTCGCCGAACAGCCCGCGCCCCTCCGGAACCAGGGTCAGGCCGGCCTCGACGATTTCGTGCGGCTTGAGGGCGTGCAAACTGACGCCGTCGATTGCGATTTCGGCCCCCGGCGCCATCGGCACCAGTCCGGCGATGGCCTTCAGAAGCGTCGTCTTGCCGGCCCCGTTGGCGCCCAGGATGACGACGATCTCGCCCTCGCCGACGCCCAGAGAGACATCCAGCAGCGCGCGGTGATGGCCGTAGGAGACCGAGATCGACTTCGCCTCAAGCATCGGGTTCCCCGATATACGCGCGTACAACTTCACGGTCGGCGAGCACCGCATCCGGATCGCCATCGGCGATCTTTCGGCCCGCGTTCATCACCACGCAGCGGTCACACAGGGCGCGGATCGCTTCGATGACATGCTCCACCAGCACAATAGTGTACCCTTGGGACTTTAACCGCTTGATTAACCCCACGGCGATGTTGAGTTCCGCCGGATTGAGCCCGGCCAGCCACTCGTCGAGCAGCAAAACCTCCGGCTTGCGGGCGATGGCGCGCGCCAGCTCGATGCGTTTCTGGTCGATATAGGTCATCTGCGGCGGGTATTCGCTGCCGCGCCCGCCCAGTCCCACAAGATGCAGGAGCTCGTCGGCGCGCCGGTCGGCCGCCGCGCCCCAGAGGTGATCGGGGCCGAACGCCATGCCGGCGACGACGTTTTCCTGCGCCGACATGCCGTGCAGCGCTCTGACGAGCTGAAAGGTGCGCCGCACACCACGATCCGAGATGCGATGGGCGGGCAGGCGGGTCAGCGGCTCGCCGTGCAGCCTGATTTCGCCGCCGGTCGGCTTGAAGACGCCCGATATCAGGTTGAGCATGGTCGTCTTGCCCGACCCGTTGGGGCCGATCAAACCCAGGATTTCGCCTTCGTAGAGCTCGAAGCTGACGTCGTTGACCGCGATCAGGCCCCCGAACGCCTTGCGCGCCTTTTCGACCGTGAGAACCGACGAGGCACTCATTCGGCCGGCTCCTCCCGGGCGTCGGCGCTCGGGCCGGCCCGGGCGCGCATGGCGCCGATAGCCTGTTCGATCCGCCCCAGGACCCCGTCCGGCACCAGAAAGACGATGGCGATGAAGGCCACCCCGATGACGATGTTGGTGTAGTCGGGGAACTGGGCGTTGATGAAGTCGGTCAGCACGATGAAGGGCACGACCCCCACCAGCGGGCCCCACAGGCGCCGCGTACCGCCCAGCAGCGCCATGATCACCACCTGGAAGGAGATCATGGGATTGAAGGCCGAGGGGGGCTGCACATAGGCGTAGCGCGGCGCCAGAAGGGCCCCGACAATGCCGATGAAGGCGCCGGAAATCATGAACAGGAGGACTTTGGCGCCGGCCGTGTTGATGCCGACATGGGAGGCGACGGTCTCGTCGTTGCCGATGATCCGCATCGCGAAGCCGAGCCGCGACCGGTTGATGAGCCAGCCGGTCACGAACACCGCGGCGGTCAGCGCCAGCAGCATCCAGTACACGTGCTGTTCGCGGAAATCGGTGAAGACATAGAGTCCCACCTTGGTGGTGTAGTTGGTCTGCCACCAGGTCACGACCTGACGCACGAGTTCCGCCAGCCCAAGGGTGAAGATGACGAAATAGACCCCGGAAAGCCGGAGCGTCGCGAGCCCGACCAGCGCTGCCAGGATGGCGGCGCCGACCGCCGATAGGGCAACCAGGGCCGCGAAGGGGATCGTGTCGATGCCCAGCCCCACCATGTAGTTGCCGATGCCGAAGAAGGCGGCGGTGGCCAGCGAGATGTAGCGGGTGGGCCCGGAAAAGAGCGTCCAGGCGGTGCAAAGCGCCGCGTACTCGACAATGGTGACGGCGATGGTCAGCGTGTGGCCGCTGGCGAATTGCGGCACCAGCGCCGCCAGTCCAAAGGCGACAATGGCCATCGCCAGCGTGCGGTACTCGTTGGCGGTGATGCTCATGTCACCCGCCTGCCGAAGATGCCCTCGGGCCTGAAGATCAGCGTCAGCACGAACAGTGCATAGGTCGCCGCCAGCGTCAGGCCCGGATCGATGAGGCTCGACACCACCGTTTCGGCGAGCGCCAGCAGCAGCGCCGCGACCACCGCGCCGCGTACGTCGCCGACCCCGCCCATGATGACGATGATCAGCGCCTTCATGGTGAACAACACGCCCATCGAGGCGTTGAAGGTGTAAAAGGTCGACAGAAGCGATCCCGCCGCCGCCGTCAGGGCCCCGCCCAGCGCGAACGCGAATGTCGAGGCGCGTTTGACGTCGATGGCCACCAGCCCCGCCGCCACCGGATCGACCGCCACCGCTCGGATGGCGGTGCCGTAGCGGGTGCGGGCGAGGAACACGTACAGCGCCAACGCGATCACCGCCGCGCCGCCGAAGGCGATGAACCGGTTCAGCCCGTACGACCTGCCCAGGAACTCGTATGGCACGTTGAGGAACTTGTAGTTGAACAGCCCGCCGCCGAAGACCAGCAGCATCACTCCCTGCAGGATGAACAGGAGCCCGAAGGTCGCCAGGATCGAATCCACCTCGAGCTGGCCGCGCGATTTGGCGCGATCGACAAGCGGCCGCAGCACGATCGCGTAGATCAGCCAGTTGAGCACGAACGCCGCCGGCACGATGATCGCCAGCGCCAGGACCGGGTTGATGTTGAGCACGGTGTACAGCCAGAAGGCGCTCAGGCCCGCCACGGCGAGGTTCTCGCCGTTCGCCAGATTCATGATCCGCGCGACGCCGTACTGCAACGTCAGGCCCATTGCGATCAGCGCATAGGTCCCGCCCAGAAGCAGACCGGTGATGATGATTTCCATCACTCAGCTTTCGTCGTGTCCGGCGCGGACGAACCGCGCCGGACCGCAGTGCGCGTCGTGTCCTACTGCCAGCCGTCCTTGGCCCGGGCCGGGACAACGCTCAGCTTGTCGGTCGTCGCGCCGACGCCGACGAACTGGCCGTCCTGCCACTGGCCGACCGTGTAGTAGTCCCGGATGATGTTGCCGTCGAAATGCCACTCGCCCATGACGGTATCGAACGTGCCGTTTGTGATCTCGTCGATCACCGCCTGCTTGTCGAGCGAGCCGGCGCGGGTGATCGCCTGCTCGAGCACTTCCATGCTCGCATAGACCACGGGATTGGCCCAGTAGTCCGGGGTCTCTCCGGTGACCGCGATATGGCGGGCGATGTAGTCCTGCATCACCGGTGAACCGATATCGACGCCGCCGATGCCGAGCACGTTCTCGGCTGCCGGGCCGTTGGCGCCCGCGAACGCGGGGAACGCCGTGGCGACGCCGACATAGTAGGCGCCCACGTCGAGGTTCTGGACAGTGGCTTCGCCGGTCAGCCCGAAGGTGTCGGGGGGATACGAGAAGGCCACGAAGGCGTCCGGATTGGCCGCCGCCGCCGCCGAGATGATCGGTGCGAAGTCGGCCTGATCGAGCGGATAGGAGCTGTCGTAGACGATCTCGTAGCCGGCATTCTCCAGCGCCGGCTTGCCGGCGTTGGCCAGCTCGATCCCGAAGGCGTCGGCGACGTTGACGACCGCCACCCGGTTGCCGATGACGCCGCGGTCGCGCAGGTCGTTGAGAACCTTGACCAGGGACTCGGCGTTCGCGGTTGACGTGCCGAGCGTCCAGAAGCTGTTCGGCCACCGGGCCGCGAATTCGTCCACCCCGTCGGTCACCGCGGTCACCGCGATTTGCGGATACCCGTATTGCGCGATGATCGGAGCGGTGGCCAGATTGATGCCGGTGCCGTAGGGGGCGACGAGGAAGTCGACCTGATCGACGGTCGCCAGACGCTGGATATTCTGGATGGCGTTTTCGTTGACGGTGCCGTCGTCATATTCGATCAGCTCGACCTTCATTTTCGTGCCGCCGACATCGATGCCGCCGCGTTCGTTGACGTCGTGCACCCACAGGTGCAGCGCCGGCCAGTGCGTGACCGCGGCGCCCTGAGCGAGCGGGCCGGTCTTCGGTGCGCTGGAGCCGATGGTGATGGTGTCCTGGGCGACGGCCGCGCCGCCCGTGAGTGCCGCCGCGACCGCAGCGGCCAGTAGCGATTTGAGGATTGTGCTTTGGTTCATGGAATTCCTCCCGTTGAAGTGAATGTTTCGGCCCGTCAGATGGCGTAGTTCTGTGGGCCGGATTGGACGGTGATCCATCTGAGCTCGGTGAACTCGTCGATGGCGGCTCTGCCACCGAACCTGCCGTAGCCCGAGGCCTTGACGCCGCCGAAGGGCATTTGCGCCTCGTCGTTTATGGTCGCGCCGTTGATATGGCAGATGCCGCTCTCGATACGCAGGGCGACCTTCCAGGCGCGGCCGACATCGCGGCTGAAGACGGCCGCGCTCAGGCCGTATTCGGTGTCGTTGGCGAACGCGATGGCCTCCTCCTCGTCGCCGACCCGGATCACCGCGGCGATCGGGCCGAAGGATTCCTCGGCGTAGATGCGCATGCTGGGCGTCACGCGATCGAGGATGGTCGCGTCCAGAAACGCACCCTCGGTTCTGCCGCCGGTCACCAGCGTCGCGCCCTTGCCCACCGCGTCGTCGATCAGTGAGCGTACGCGCTGTGCGGCGCTGACGTCGATCATCGACCCGAGCCGGCAGGCGGGGTCGCTCGGATCGCCGGCGACGATATCCTGCGCCCTGGCGGCCAGCAATTCAACAAACTCGTCGGCGACCGCCTCGTCGACGATCAGCCGCTCGGTGGCCATGCAGATCTGGCCCTGATGGTAAAACGAACCGAACGTCGCCGCCTCGACGGCGGCCTCGATATCCGCGTCGTCGAGCACGACCAGCGGCGCCTTGCCGCCGAGTTCGAGCAGGCACCGCTTGACGTATTTGGCGGCGATCTGGGCGATCAGGCGTCCGACCCGGGTCGAGCCGGTGAAGGTGATGCGGCGGACCGCCGGATGCGCGATGATCGCCTCGACGATTTCGGTCGCGTTGTCCGGCGCGTTGGCGATGAAATTGACGGTGCCGGGCGGCAGGCCGGCATCGCGCAGTACCTCGACGACGAGCCGATGGGTGCGCGGGCACAACTCGGAGGCCTTGAGCACCACCGTGTTGCCGCACGCCAGCGGCATTGCCAGCGCCCTGACGCCGAGGACGACCGGCGCGTTCCAGGGCGCCATCGAGAACACCACCCCGCAGGGCTGACGGATCGCGAACGCCATCGCATCGGTCCGGTCGGTGGGGATCACCTCGCCGAGGACCTGGGTGGTCATCGCCGCGGCCTCGCGCAGCATGTCGGCGGCCAGGGCGCAATTGAACTCGGCCCAGCCAGCGGTGCCGCCCGTCTCCGCGATGATCGCCTCGGCGAAGTCGGCGGTGCGCTCGACCACCAAGTCGGCCGCCCGGTTCAGAAGCCGGCGGCGTTCGCCGGGTCCGCTCCGCGACCAGGCGGGAAAGGCGCCGGCCGCGGCGTCGACAGCGGCGCGCGCGTCCTCGACATCGGCCGCCGAGGCCCGGGTGGCGAGCGCCGCGGTCACCGGATTGAAGCGTTCGAAGGTCGCATTGTCCCCGGCGGCCAGATCGCCGTCGTTGATCAGCAACGGGACATCGTGCACCGGCGCCTTCTCCTTGAGCATTGCCCGGCGGATCGACCGGCGCCGCTCGGATCGCGCGATCCGGGCGCCGGGCGCGCCGCCGGCCGACATTGAAAGCCCAAAGACCGGCTGACGGAATGCAAATTCTTGGCTATGATTTATAGAAATTTGGCACTTGTCCCACCGAGCCCGGACCAAATGGCGCAATTCGCAACCGGAACCTCACGACGCACCATCGCGGCGTTGCGCCTGGACTCCGGCCTGCAGGCGCGGCGCATGGCGTTCGATCGCCTGCTGCCCGCCTCCGACTACGCCGCGGTGCTCCTGACGGGCGGCAAAGCGTCGGTCGCCTCCGGCGAGGATGAGCTGCAGCTCACCGCCCCGGCGATCGGCTGGCTGCCGATCCGTCCCGGCGCCGCCCTGACCCAAGCGCCCGGCTCACCGGGCTACCTGCTGGGCCTAAGCGAGCAGGCCATCGTCGAGGCCACGATGGACAGCGTCGACGCCCCCTTCCTGCGCCACATGGCGGGGCGCGCCTTCCGCATCGACACCGCCGGGCTCGCCGAGGAGATCGCGGCGCTGTCCGTTGCAGTGGAGGGAATCGAGCGGGAAACGCGCCATGCCGATCGCGGCTCCCGGACGCTGCTGACGGCCTATGTGCGCATCATCGTGGTGGGGCTGTGGCGGCTGTCGGGCATCGAGCCCGGTGGCGCCACCGCGGTCGGGCAGGCACGCGGCGTGCTTATCGGGTTCCGGGAACTGGTGGAGATTCACTTCCGGGACCATTGGCGCATTCGCGACTACGCGGCCGCCGTGGGCGTCAGCCACGACCGGCTGCACGCCGTATGCACCCGCGATCTGGGCCGCACGCCGCTGTCGCTCGTCCATGACCGCCTGAATTTCGAAGCGCGCCAGCACCTGACGCGCGCCGCCCTGAACGTGCAGCAAATCTCGCACGCCCTGGGATTCCGCGACCCCGCCCACTTCAGTTCCTTCTTCAAGCGCCTCAACGGCGTTGGACCGTCGTATTTCCGGCAGGCGGCGCGAACCGACGAGGCCGGCGGCGCGCTCGGCGCCAGCGCCAACTACGCCGACTGGCCGTGACAATTGGGGCCCGGCATGGACGAATTTTTCCGTGACGCGGCGGCGCGGCGAAAGCTATGACAGACCTCACCGGCCCGCTGGGGTGACCGGTCAACGACAAGAACCGAGTTGAACAAGGAGGCCACAATGAGCACCAAGCCGCCATTTCGGGCCGATCACGTCGGCAGCTTTTTGCGCCCCGCGGCGCTCGCCGCCGAACGCGAGAAATTCGCCGCCGGTCAGATCACCGGCGAAGAGTTGCGCGCAACCGAGGACGTCCATATCCGCGAACTGGTTCGCAAGCAGGAGGACGTCGGCCTGCAGGGGATCACCGACGGTGAGTTTCGGCGCGAATTCTTCCACGTCGATTTTCTCGAAAAGCTCAAGGGCGTCACCGTCACCTACGGGGAATTCAAGGTCGCGTTTCGCCGCGACGACGGCACCGAGGTCGGGTTTCGGCCGCCCACCATGCATGTCGACGCCAAAATCGAGCGCGACAAACCCATCCAGGGCCCCGATTTCGACTTTCTGAAATCCGTCGTCACCAAGACCCCGAAGGTTTCGATTCCGGCGCCGTCCATGCTGCATTTCCGGGGCGGCCGCAAAGCGATCTCGGAAACCGTCTATCCGGATCTCGAGAAATTCTTCGAGGATCTGACCGCCGCCTACCGCGCCGAGATCGGCGATCTGGCCGATCGCGGCTGCCGGTATCTGCAGCTTGACGACACCAATCTCGCCTATCTCTGCGACCCCGAGATCCGCGAGACCACGCGCGCCCGCGGCGACGACCCCGACGATTTGACGCGGCTGTATTCCCGCCTGGTCAACGACGCCATCCGCGACCGGCCCGCCGACATGACGATCGGGGTGCATCTGTGCCGCGGCAATTTCAAGAGCGCCTGGGTGTCGAAGGGCGGCTATGAGCCGGTCGCCGAGATCCTGTTCAACGAAATGGCGATCGACGCCTTCTTCCTCGAGTATGACGACGAGCGCTCCGGCGATTTTGCGCCGCTTCGCTTCATGCCCAAGGACAAGATGGTGGTGCTGGGGCTGATGAGTTCGAAGAAGCCCAGGGTCGAGCCCGCGGACGAAATCAAGACGCGCATCGAGGAAGCGACGAAATACGTCGATCTCGACCAGTGCTGCCTGTCGCATCAATGCGGGTTCTCCTCGACGGCGCACGGCAACGAGCTGAGCGAGGACGACCAGTGGGTCAAGCTTGCCCGCTGCGTTGAAGTCGCAAACGACGTCTGGGGCCAGGGCTAAGGCCAAAGGCCAGCCTGGCCCGAGGCGCGGGCGAGGTCGATGCGCTTCGTTCGCGGGCGGTGCGCGAGTTCTACTGGCCGCCGGCGCGGGCCGGGGTAGCGCGGTCGGGACGCGCCGTCTCCGGGTGCGGGACCGCGGAGCGGATTTCAGCAACCAGCACGTCGGCCGCCACGCTGGGAAGTCCCTCTGGACGGGTCGTCAGGCCCACCGGTCCGGAAGCGATGCCGGCTTCGAACGGCAGCTCGACCAAACCCCCCTCTCCGATCTCGGCGGCAACCACCGACCGCGAGATGATCCAGATCGCGTCGGAGGATTTCAGCAGGCTGATCGAAAAGACGGGAGAAGCCGACTCGACGACGTCACGCAGTTCGCCAATGCCATTGGCGATCAGCGCCCGGTCGACCTCTGGACGGATGGCCGACCCGGCCGGCGGCAGCACGACCGGGAACTCCACGATGCTGGCGAGCGTGCCGCTGCCGGCAAGGGCGAGGGGATGGCCGGTGCGCACCACGAAGACGACGCGCTCCGAGTACAGCCGCTCGAACTGCAGCCCGGCCATTTCGGCGGCCTCCGCCATTCGTCCCACAACGAAATCGAGTTGGCCGGCGCGCAGCTCCGCCAGCAGATAGACCGCAGGTCCGACCGCGACGCGAATTCTGGCCCGAAGCCCGTTGCCTCTGGCGGCGAGCACGGCTGCCGGCACCACTTGCCCGGCCACCGTCGGCAGCGCGCCCACCGAGACCGTGGCCAGGCTTTGTCGGTCGCTGGGATCGACGCTGGCGATCGCCCGGCGCAATTCGGAGACGGCGGGTCCGGCGTGGCGGCGGAACGCTTCTCCTTCCGCCGTCAGCCGCACCCCGGCCCGACTGCGCTCGAACAGCTGCACCCGCAGGGTCGCTTCGAGCTCGCCGATCGTCTTGGAGACCGCGGGCTGCGTGACCCCCAGTGCCCGCGCCGCGCCGACGAAGCTGCTGCGGCCGGCGACCTCGAGAAAGCAGTTCAGATGCCGGAACCGGATCCGGCTGCCGAGGGTGGCGGGAGGCTGCAACGCCATATCCATTTGGTTATGGAAACATGCCACAATTTCACTTTTCATTCGAAAATGGAATACCTATTCTGACATACCAAGAGGGGCCAATTGCAATTTGCACGCGTCAATTCAACCACCTTGTGCCACTCCGTCGTGCGGGCCGGGGGCGATCGGGGGTGGCTGGTTTTCGTCAATTCCCTGGGCACGGACCACCGCATCTGGGAGCCGGTGGCGGCGGCGCTCACACCGGGCTGGAACGTCTTGACCTACGACAAGCGGGGGCACGGACTGTCGGACACCGGGAGCGCGCCCTATGCCATGGACGACCATGTCGACGACCTCGCCGGGCTGCTGGCGCATCTGGACATATCGCGCGCCGCGGTTTGCGGGCTATCGGTCGGCGGAATGGTGGCGCTTGGCCTGGCGGCGCGCCATCCGGACCGCGTCAGCGCATTGATCCTGTGCGATACCGGCGCGCGGATCGGCGACGTCGAGTTGTGGAACGCCCGCATCGAGGCGATCCGGACCCGGGGCATGGCGGCGGTTGCCGACGCGGTGCTCGAGCGCTGGTTCACCGAGCCGTTCCGGGTCCCCGACAATCCCGTCTTCGCCGGCTACCGCAACATGCTCATGCGGACCGACCCGCAGGGATATGCCGGCACCATCGCCGCCATTCGCGACACCGACCTGACCGATCTCGCCGGCACGCTGACGGTGCCGACGCTGTGCGTGGTCGGCGAGCACGACCTCGTCACGACGCCCGCCGCCATGGGCGAGTTGGCGGCGCTGATCGGGGGAGCGCGGCTCGAGATCATCGCCGACGCCGCTCACCAGCCGCAGATCGAACAGCCACGGGCGCTCGCGCGCCTCATTTCGAGTTTTCTGGAGGATGCCGCCCATGACGAATGACCGCTACGAGACCGGCATGAAAGTGCGCCGCGAGGTTCTTGGCGACGACCATGTCGATCGCGCCGAGGCGGACAAATCTTCATTCGATTCCGATTTCCAGCGCTACATTACCGAGAACGCGTGGGGTGCGGTGTGGGCCCGTGGCGCGCTGAGCCAGCGCGAACGATCGATGATCACCATCGGCATTCTGGCCGCTCTGGGCCACTATGACGAGGTGGCGATGCATGTGCGGGCCGCCCGCAACACCGGCGCGACGAAGCAGGATATTGCCGAGGTGATGCTTCACGTGGCGATATATGCTGGGATACCGGCAGCGCACTCGGCGGTCGCGGTGGCCAAGTCCGTCTACGCCGAATCCGACCCGGAGAGCAGCACGTGACGCAATCCACGAAGTCCAATCTGCAACCGGAAACGGGCGCCTTCTATCAGCGTGACCGGGCGATGCACCCGCCCGGCTATGCCCCGGGCTACAAGACTTCGGTGCTGCGCTCGCCCCGCTACGCCCTTCTGTCGCTCAACAACACGATCTCCGAGATCACCGGTCCGGTTTTCGGCCACAACATGATCGGTGAGCTCGACGATGATCTGATCTACAACTTCGCCAAGCCCGGCGA
Source organism: uncultured Devosiaceae bacterium (assembly GCA_964574935.1). GTDB lineage: Bacteria > Pseudomonadota > Alphaproteobacteria > Rhizobiales > Devosiaceae > JBBECE01. The sequence goes on from CAZNOZ010000001.1 coordinate 17,295, forward strand.
ATCCGCCATCGGCCAGCGCATCATCGTGCACGGACGCATTCTCGACGAGCGCGGGGTCGGCGTCCCGGGGGCGTTGCTGGAGGTCTGGCAGGCCAATGCCGCCGGCCGCTACCGCCATCGAAACGAAGGCTACATCGCTCCGCTCGACCCGAATTTCGGCGGTTGCGGCAGGGTGATCACCGACGAGAACGGTTACTATCGCTATCGCACCATCAAGCCCGGTCCCTACCCGTGGCCCAACGGCGTCAACGACTGGCGGCCGGCCCACATCCATTTTTCCGTGTTCGGCGCGGGCTTCGCCCAGCGGCTGATCTCGCAGATGTATTTCGAAGGCGATCCGCTCATCCCGCTGTGTCCGATCGTCAACACGATCCCGAACAAGGCCGACATCGACCGGCTCGTCGCGCCCCTCGACATGGGCGAGACGATTCCGATGGATGCGCGGGCCTACAAGTTCGATATCGTGCTGCGCGGCCGCCGCTCCACCCTGTTCGAGAACCGCAAGGAGGGCAATTGATGGTCCAGGATCTGGGTCGCCTCAAGGAATCGCCCTCGCAGACCGCCGGCCCTTACGTCCATATCGGGCTGACGCCGAACCATGCCGACATCAACGGGATCTATGGGGAGGATCTCGGCAAGGCGATGGTCAGCGACGAGACCAAGGGCGAGCGCATCACCATCACCGGACGGATCTTCGACGGGTCCGGATCGGTGCTCCGCGACGGCGTGGTGGAGATCTGGCAGGCCGACGCCGCGGGGCTCTACAACAGCCCCTCCGAGTTGCGCGGCGACGCCGACCCCAATTTCACCGGCTGGGGCCGGACCGGCGTCGACTGGGAGACCGGCCAGTACCGCTTCGAGACGATCAAGCCCGGCCGCGTGCCGTTTCCCGACGGCCGGATGCAGGCCCCCCACGTCACCTTCTGGATCGTGGCCAGGGGAATCAATATCGGCTTGCAGACGCGAATGTATCTCGGCGACGAGGCAACGGCCAACGCCGAGGACCCGGTGCTGACCCGCATCGAATTGCAGGTGCGCGTGCCCACGCTGATCGCGGCGCGGGACGGCGATACCTACACGTTCGACATCCACCTGCAGGGCGAGAACGAAACCGTCTTCTTCGACATCTGAGGTGCGCGATGGCCGCTTTCGTGCCGCTAGCCGAGGCCCTCGGGTCCTATCTGCACGATGGTGACAGCGTCGCCTTCGAGGGCTTCACGCATCTGATCCCGCACGCCGCCGCCCACGAGGCGATCCGCCAGGGGCGCCGGGACCTGACCCTCATCCGCATGACCCCCGACATCATTTACGATCAGATGATCGGCATGGGCTGCGCGAGGAAGCTGGTGTTCTCCTACGCGGGCAATCCCGGTGTCGGGCTCCTGCGCCGGCTGCGCGACGCCGTCGAGAAGGACTGGCCGCGCGCCATCGAGATCGAGGAACACTCCCACGCGGCGATGGCCAACGCCTATGAGGCCGGCGCCGCGGGGCTGCCCTCGGCGTTCTTTCGCGGCTACCGCGGCGTCGAGCTCGCAACCGTCAATCCCAACATCAAGTCCGTCACCTGCCCATTCACCGGCGAGGAGCTGGCGGCGGTGCCCGCCGTCAGGCCCGACGTGGCGATCATCCACGCCCAGCGGGCGGACCGGCGCGGTAACGTGCTGGTCGAGGGGATCGTCGGGGTCCAGAAGGAAGCGGTGCTCGCCGCTGGCCGGGCCGTGGTCACGGTCGAGGAGGTCGTCGACGACGTCACCGACGTCCATCCCAATGCCTGCGTGTTGCCGCACTGGACAATCACCGCGATTTGCGAGGTGCCTGGCGGCGCCCATCCGAGCTACGCCCACGGCTACTACGACCGCGACAACGCGGCCTATCTGGAATGGGACGGGATTTCCGCCGACCGCGAGGAATTCCAGACCTGGATGGAGCGCCATGTGCTCGGCGCGACCCCGGACGTGTTCGCCGGGCGCGTCGCGCACCTGCGGCGGAGGGCGGCGTGAGCGATTTCACCCCCGACGAGATGATGACAATTGCCGCCGCGCGGGCGCTCAAGACCGACGATGTCGTCTTCGTGGGCATCGGGGCGCCGTCGGCGGCCTGCAATGTGGCGCGCCTCACCCATGCCCCCGACATCACGCTGATCTACGAGAGCGGTACGATCGGGACGGCGCCGTCGGTGCTGCCCCTGAGTATCGGCGACGGCGAGCTGTGTGAAACCGCCGTGACCACGGTGGCGGTGCCGGAGATGTTCCGCTACTGGCTGATGGGCGGCCGGATCACGGTCGGCTTCCTGGGGGCCGCTCAGCTCGACCGGTTCGGCAACATCAACACGACCGTCATCGGCGAGTACGCACACCCCAAGGTGCGCCTGCCGGGCGGTGGCGGGGCGCCCGAAATCGCCGCGTCATGCGGTGAGGTCTTCATCACCATGAAGCAGTCGACGCGCGGGATGGTCGAGAAGATCGATTTCATGACCTCCTTCGGCCACGGCGCGGGGGGCGACGCGCGGCGGAAACTCGGCCTGACGACCGCCGGGCCGACGCTGCTGATCACGGATCTGGCGATCTGGAAACCGGACCCGGAAACCAAGGAATTCACGGTCACCAGCCTGCATCCGGGCGTCACGCGGGGCGAGGTCGAGGCGGCTTGTGCCTGGCCGGCGCAATTCGCCTCCGAGCTGGACGAAACGCCGCCGCCGACGGCACTCGAGATCGACACCCTGCGCGACCTGCAGGCGCGGTCGAAAGCGGCGCACGAGGGAAGGGCGGCCTGAGATGGCCGAAGCCTACATCTGCGACTACATCCGCACACCGATCGGGCGCTACGGCGGCGCGCTGGCGCCGGTTCGCACCGACGATCTGGCGACGGTCCCGATCAAGGCGCTGATGGCGCGGCATCCCGGGCTCGACTGGGCGGGTGTCGACGAGGTGATCCTGGGTTGTGCCAACCAGGCCGGCGAGGACAATCGAAACGTCGCCCGCATGGCGCTTCTGCTGGCCGGGCTGCCGGCAGAGGTGCCGGGCATCACCCTCAACCGCCTCTGCGCCTCCGGAATGGACGCGGTGATCGCGGCCGCCCGGGGGATCCGCGCCGGAGAGATCGAGCTGGCGATCGCCGGCGGCGTCGAATCGATGTCGCGCGCGCCGTTTGTCAGCCCCAAGGCCGAGACGGCGTTTGCCCGCCAGGCCGAAGTCTACGACACCACGATCGGCTGGCGGTTCGTCAATCCGGTTCTGAAAGCCCAGTACGGCATCGATTCGATGCCCGAGACCGGCGAAAACGTCGCCGAGGAATTCGGCATCGGCCGCGCCGACCAGGATGCATTTGCCCTCAGGTCGCAGCAGCGGGCCGCCGTCGCGCAAGAAAGCGGCCGCATGGGTGCCGAGATCATACCGGTGAGCGTGCCGCAGCGCCGGGGCGATCCGATCACGGTGGACCTCGACGAACATCCGCGCGCCGACACGAGCCTCGAAAAGCTGGCCGCGCTGCCGACCCCGTTCCGCGAAGGTGGGTCCGTCACCGCGGGCAATGCGTCCGGCGTCAACGATGGCGCGGCGGCGCTGATCGTGGCCTCGGAGGCGGCCATGCAAGCGCACGCGCTCAGCCCCCTGGCGCGCGTCGTCGGCGCCGCCAGCGCCGGCGTGCCGCCCCGGATCATGGGGCTGGGACCGCTCCCCGCGACCAAGAAGCTGTGCGCCCGGCTCGGACTGACGCCCGCCGACTTCGACATCGTCGAGCTCAACGAGGCCTTCGCCTCCCAGGCGATCGCGGTGCTCAGGGAGCTCGGTCTTCCCGAGGCCGCCGAGCATGTCAATCCGAACGGCGGGGCCATCGCGCTCGGCCATCCGCTGGGCATGTCGGGGGCGCGGATTGCCGGCACCGCGGCCTTTGAACTCAACGCAAAGGGCGCGCGGCGGGCCCTGGCGACGATGTGCGTCGGGGTGGGGCAGGGCGTCGCGATCGCTCTGGAGGCGGCGCGATGACCGTCTCGGCGTTCGACCATCCGTGGCTTGGAGCGCTGCTCGGCGATGCGGAAGGCGCGGCGGTCTTTTCGGCCGACAGAGAACTCAAGGCCATGCTCGCTGTCGAGGCGGCCCTGGCCGCGGCCGAAGCCGAGATCGGCCTTATCCCCGCGACGGCGGGCGCGGCCATCGAGGCGGCATGCGCGCGCTTTTCGCCCGACAGGGCTGCACTGGCGGCCGCAACGGCCCGCGACGGTGTGGTTGTCCCGGAACTGGTGCGCCAGTTGCGCGCCGCCGTCGCCAGCCCGCACGGCGAGCAGGTGCATTTCGGCGCCACCTCCCAGGACATCGTCGATACCGCCCTGGTGACGCGCGTGAAGGAATTGGTGCCGGTCTACGCGACACGGCTGACCGCCGTGCAAAACGCGCTGGGCGCCCTGCGCGCCCAACAGGGCGACACGACGATCCAGGCCGTCACCCGCATGCAGCCGGCCCGTCCGATGAAGGCGGCGACACGAATTGCGGCCTGGCAGGCCCCGGTGGCACGCGCCGATGAGACGCTCCGCGCCCAGGCCGAACGGAGCCTGGTTCTGCAACTTGGCGGGCCGACCGGCGACCGGTCGAGCTTCGGCGGCAAGGGCGACGAACTCGCGGCCAATCTGGCGGCCCGCCTCTCCCTTGCCGATCCCGGCGCGGCCTGGCACGCCGAACGCAGCCGGCTGGTCGAATTCGGCGACTGGGCGGCGCGGCTCACCGGCGGGCTGGGCAAGATGGGGGCGGATATCGCCCTGATGGCGCTGACGGGAGCCGTCCGGCTGAAGGCCGGGGGAGGCTCTTCCTCGATGCCGCACAAGAACAACCCCGTCGCCGCCGAAACCCTGGTGGCGCTCGGCCGCTTTGCCGCCACCCAGGTCGCGGGACTGCATCAGGCCATGGTGCACCACACCGAGCGCTCCGGCGCGGCCTGGACGCTCGAATGGATGGTGCTGCCGCCGTTGCTGGTGGCGAGCCTTGCAGCGCTCCGCCACGCCGAATCCGTGGCGGCGGACATCGAATTCGTGCCGATGGAGGAAACCCATGGCTGACCACAAGACCGACGTTGTCATCATCGGCGCGGGCCCCTCGGGGCTGTTGCTCGCGCACCTTCTCGACCTCAGCGGCGTCCGTTCGATCATCGTCGAGCGCCAGAGCGAGGAACACGTGAGGGGACGCATTCGCGCCGGCGTCATCGAAGCCGAATCGGTTCAAACGCTGATCGATGCCGGGGTGGGGGAACGGCTGCAGCGCGAAGGGCTGGCCCACGATGGATTCGACATCGTCTTCGGCGACCGCCACCACCGCATCGATCTCAAGGGCCTCACCGGCAAACAGGTGACCATCTACGGCCAGACCGAGATCACCCACGATCTGATCGAAGCCAGCAACACCGCCGGCCGCACCATCGTCTGGGAGGCCGACAACGCCACCCTCCACGACATGGCGTCCGACTCGCCGTCTGTCACGTTCGAAAAGGAAGGCGAGTCGCACCGGGTTTCGGCCCGCCTCATCGCCGGCTGCGATGGCTATCACGGCGTCTGCCGCCACACGATCCCCTCCGACATGCTGAAGTCGTACGAGCGGGTCTATCCATTCGGCTGGCTGGGCATCATGGCGGAGGTCAAGCCCGCCTCCGACGAACTCATCTACGCCAGCCACGAGCGCGGTTTTGCGCTGTGCTCGATGCGCACGCCTACGCGTTCGCGCTACTATGTGCAGGTCTCGACCGAGGATCACATCGACAACTGGCCCGACGAGAAATTCTGGGAGGAGTTCTCGATCCGGATCGGGCCGGAAGCCTCAAAAACCCTGACCACCGGGCCCTCGTTCGAGAAGTCGATCGCACCCTTGCGCTCCTTCGTCGCCGAGCCGATGAGCTACGGGTCGCTGTTGCTGGCCGGCGACGCCGCCCACATCGTGCCGCCGACCGGCGCCAAGGGGCTCAACCTCGCCCTCGCCGACGTGCAAATCCTGCACCGGGCAATCGAGCGCTTCTTCAAGAGCAACGACACCGAGGGCATCGAACACTATTCGGAAGTCTGCCTGAGGCGGGTTTGGAAGGCGGAGCGATTCTCCTGGTGGATGACGATGCTCTTGCACGTGTTTCCCGATCACTCACCCTTCGAGCGCAAGCTTCAGATCGCCGAATTCGACTATCTGGCGAGCTCGGAAGTCGCCTCGCGCTCGCTGGCCGAGAACTATGTCGGGTTGCCGGTGATCGCCTGACTACATGACCGCGGCGACCTGCCACGGCACGAATTCGCTGTCTCCGTAGCCCAGCGCCTCGGACTTGGTGTGCTCACCGGAGGCGACGCGGAGGATGGTCTTGAAGATCTCCTGACCCTTGTCCTGCAGGCTGACGCCGTCGAGCACGTCGCCGCAGTTGATGTCCATGTCCTCTTGCATGCGGGTGTAGAGATCGGTTGTGGTGGCGAGCTTGATCGACGGCACCGGCTTGTTGCCGTAGGCCGATCCGCGGCCGGTCGTGAAACAGAGCATGTTGGCGCCGCCGGCGACCTGCCCGGTCGCCGAAACCGGGTCGTAGCCCGGGGTATCCATGAACACGAAGCCGCGTGAGGCGACCGGCTCGGCGTATTCGTAGACCTCGGCCATCGGCGCGTGACCACCCTTGGCGACCGCGCCGAGGGATTTCTCCAGAATCGTCGTCAGTCCGCCGAGCTTGTTGCCCGGGGTGGGGTTGTTGTTCATGTTGCCGCCGAACTTGCCGGTGTACTCGTCCCACCATTTGAGCCGCGTGCGCAATTTGTCGGCGACCTCGTCGCTGACCGCGCGCGTCAGCAGCAAATGCTCGGCGCCATAGATTTCGGGGGTTTCGGCAAGGATCGATGTGCCCCCGTGACGCACGAGCAGGTCGGAGGCGACCCCGAGCGCCGGGTTCGCGGTGATCCCCGAATGACCGTCCGAGCCGCCGCATTGCAGCGCCAGCACCAGCTCCGAGGCCGGGATCGTCTGGCGCTCAAAGGCGTTGACCGCCGGCAGCATCTCGGCAATCCGTTTGAGCCCTTCGGCGACCGCCGCGCGGGTGCCCCCGGTGTCCTGAATGGTGTGCGTGTTGAAGGTCGGCCCTTCCTCGATCGCGTGCTCCTTCTTGAAGCGGCCGATCTGGAAGACCTCGCAGCCCAGCCCCACGACCATCACGCCGCCGAGATTGGGATTGGCGGCATAGCCCCACTGGGTGCGGTTGAGAACGTCGTAGCCTTCGCCCTGGTCCGCCATGCCGCAGCCGGTGCCGTGCACGAACGCCACCACGCCGTCGACATTGGGATAGTCGTCCAGCATCCCGGACTGCTCGGCCTCCCGGGCGATGAACCGCGCCACCGACGCCGAGCAGTTCACGCTTGTCAGAATCCCCACATAGTTGCGCGTGCCCGTGCGCCCCGACGGGCGCTTGTATCCTTCGAAAGTGGCCCGCTCGCTCTCCGGCAGGGGCGCAAAGCTCTCCATGTCCGGTTCCCGGACGACCTGGTGCTCGGACGGTGTCATGGCGGTGTTGTGCTCGTGCACCCAGCTTCCGCGCCCGATCGCATCCCTGGCGAGCCCGATCACCTGGCCGAATTTCACGATCGGCTCGCCCGCCGCGATGTCCCGTGCCGCCACCTTGTGGCCGCGCGGAATGCGGTCGACGCTGACCACGCCTTCCGCCAGCGTCACCCCGTCGCCAACCCGATCGATGCACACCAGAACGTTGTCCGACTTGTGCAGTCGCAGCGTGCGCGGAGTGGCGGTGTCGGGCATTTTGGCGACCTCGAGGTTTCAGGCGGCGTGCCGAGCCGGAGCGGTTGTAGTCCCGAGCGGCCGGCTGCGGCAAGGGCAAGCACGCGCGGCACGGGCCTCTCGGGCGCCCCCGAACCGGCCGGACGTTCCGCAATCGATCCCCGCAACCGACTGGTCGGGCGGCGATCGGGCCACTATGTTCAGATCAGCGGCTTTGCGGCGGCGAGGAGGAACACGGATGAGGATTGGCGTATTGGGCACCGGCATCGTCGGGCGGACGCTGGCGACCAAGCTGGCCGCACTTGGCCACGATGTCATGATGGGGGCGCGCAAGAAGGACAACGAGACGGCCCTCGGCTGGGCGGAGGAGACAGGCGGCAAGGCGGGTGACTTTGCGGACGCCGCCGCGCATGGCGAGTTGGTCATCAACTGCACAAAGGGCTCGGTTTCGGTCGAGGCGCTGCGCCAGGCCGGTGCCGGCAACCTGGCCGGCAAGGTGCTGATGGACGTCTCCAATCCGTTGGTGTTCACCGAAGGCGAGCTGTCCCTGTCGATCGTCAACACCGATTCCCTGGCGGAGAGCATTCAGCGGCGGTTCCACTCCGCGAAGGTCGTCAAGACCCTCAACGGCATGAACTGTGCGGTGATGGTCGAGCCCGGCCGCGCGCCGGGCACGCATTCGGTGTTCTTGTGCGGCAATGACCGCGATGCCAAGGCCGATGTCCGGGCGCTTCTGGAATCGTTCGGCTGGCAGGACATCATCGATCTGGGGGATCTGACCGCGGCGCGCGGAATGGAAATGATCCTGCCCCTGTGGCTCAAGCTCACCAATTCGTTGGGCACGTCGGACTTCAACTTCGCGGTGATGCGCGAAGACTAGGCCCGGGCGGCCCCGCTCTCGTCGCCCTTGCATTGCACCCGGCGGCCGTGCGATCAGGCGCGCCATGCAGGAGCCGACCGCCATTGCAAGCGCCCGCCGGTTTGCGGTGGCGCCGATGATGAACGTCACCGACCGTCACTGCCGGTATTTCTTCCGGCTGCTGACGCGGCGCGCCCTGTTGTTCACCGAGATGATCGTCAGCACCGCACTGGTGCGCGGCCGGGCGACCCACCTGCTTGAGTTCGACGCGATCGAGCACCCTGTCGCCGCCCAGCTCGGCGGCGCCGAGCCGGACGAACTGGCCGCCGCCGCTTCGCTGTGCGAGCGCTACGGATATGACGAGGTCAACCTCAATGTCGGCTGCCCCTCCGATCGGGTGCATTCAGGGCGCTTCGGGGCGTGCCTGATGGCCGAGCCGGAAGCCGTGGCGGCGTCGGTCGCCGCGATGAAGGCGGCGACGGCGCTGCCGGTGACGGTCAAGTGTCGCATCGGCATCGATGATCAGGACACCGACCGCGATCTCGACGCGTTCGCCGACCGGCTCGTCGCCGCCGGCATCGACGCGCTCTATGTGCACGCCCGCAAGGCCTGGCTGCAGGGCCTGTCGCCGGCCGAAAACCGCCATGTGCCGCCGCTCGATCCTGAGCGCGTGTACCGGCTTCGGGAGCGCCTCGCGCCGCTGCCGGTGATCGTCAATGGCGGCGTCGAGACGCTGGCGGACGCCGAGACCCATCTCGGGCACGTCGATGGGGTGATGGTGGGGCGTGCCGCCTACCACCGCCCGGCGATGCTGGCCCGGGTCGACCGCGACATCTTCGGCGCGCTCACGCCGCCGCCCGCCATGCAGGAGGTGGCTTCGGGCGTGGTCGCTTACGCCGAAAGGCTGGTCAGCGCCGACCTCCCGCTGCGCCGCATCACCCGGCATCTTCTGGGCCTCGCCCATGGGCGGCCCGGGGCCAGGGAATTCCGGCGCCTCCTCAGCGTTGAGGCGGGCCGCGACGGCGCCGGGCCGGAGCTTGTCGAGCGCGCGTTTTCGCTGCTCGGTCCAGCCCGGCGGGAACGCGAGGCGGCCTGAAGGCGCCCCCGGCGGGACGCGCACCGGCCCGCAAAGCGGCGTCTCAGCCGTTGAGCTCCAGCCGGTCCCGCGCCACCCCATACGATTGCAGCGTTTCCAGGAAAGTCATTCCGAGAAGCGATTCGTCGAGCGAACCGGGTTCGGCGACGAACCCCTGAATGCGCCGCCTGACGATGCCGCCCACGGCAATCTCGTCGAGCACCACCAGGGCCGCTTTGCTGGTGCCGTTGGCGGTCTGCACCGGCACCGTGAAGCGCAGCGACTTGACGTCGATTCCGGCCTCGCTCGCGTCCTCGGCGCTCAACACGACCGCGCTCGCGCCGGTGTCGAAGATGAACCTCACTTCGGCGCCGTTGATCTCGCCCGCGAGATGGAAAGACCCATCGCGGGAGCGGCGAACCCCGACCGTCGTGCCGTCCACGGACTGCGCAAGGCCGGGCGTCAGCTCGCCCAGCATCCGCGCCCCGATCTGCTGGAACTCGAAGCGATACGAATAGGCGAGGATCGCCACCGCGAAAACCGCCACCCACATGGCGATCCCCGTCAGCATCTGTCTGAACGGGACGCGCCGGCCGAACACGCCGCCGGCGACCACCACCAGCACCATCAGCAGAAACACGAGCTGGCCGAACTGCGTCTGATCGAGCCCGACCAGGGTGCCGGCATCGCTCGCGATCAGCAGCGCCAGCAACCCGGCGATGATGATCGCCAGCCCGATGAAAACCATGGGCGGCCCCTTCCTAGCTCACCCAGAGCATAAAGAGGCCCAGCGCGGCGATTTCAAGAATGAGCTGTCCCGCCCCGATCAGATCGCCGGTGTAGCCGCCCACCAGAACGTGGCAGACGGCCCGCCAGCCCAGAATCGCGGCGCCCATGATCGCCAGGCCCAGGAGCGCGCCGACCAGGCCGGCAAGCGGCGCGACGGCGCCGCCGCCGAGGATCGCCGCGATCGCCGCCCCGGTGGCGAACCGGGTCAGTGTGACGCCGCCGGCGCTCGCTGCCGCGCCGTCGGGCCGCGCCGCGCTCATCGTCGCCGGCAGCCACAGCGCCAACGACCGGGCGGCGATGCCGATTCCCAGCCAGGCCAATGCGCCGCTGACGGGATGGGTGAAAGCCAAACTCGCCAGCGCCGAAACCCGCATGATGAAGCTCAGCACCAGGGCCGAGACGCCATAGGTGCCGTGACGGGGATCTTTCAGAATGTCCAGGCGCCGCTGCCGGTCGGCCCCCCCGAACAACCCGTCCATGGCGTCGGCCAGCCCGTCCTCGGCCATCGCCCCGGTCGCGATGACCCATGCCGCGACCGCCACCGCCGCCGCGAACAAGGCCGGCACGCCCAGGAGCACCAGGGTTGCCAGCATCAGGGCCGGGAGGATGCCGATCGCGATACCGGCAACCGGGACCCAGGGGGCGATGCGGTCGAGGTCCGGCCGGTCCATGCCACCGATGGGCAGTCGCGAAAAGAACCGAAGCGCCATTCTCACCGACTCGATCGGATCGGCGGGCGGCGCCGGACGGTGCTCGGAATGGTCCTCGTTCACGTGCGTTTCACCGGCGGTTTGCGATTCGACAGGGCTTGGGGCTAGAAGTGCCGGTCTTTTATCGCCGCGCCGCGGTTCGTGTCATGCCCCATTCCCCGGCTCCGGACGCTTTCGCCGATTTCGAGCGCCTGCTCGCCGACCTGCCGACCGGCAGTGCCGAAGCGGAAAGCGCGGTCAGATCGCGCGATCTGACCCTCACCAAACCGGCCGGCTCGCTCGGTCGGCTCGAGGAGTTGGTGCGGTTCGTCGCCCGCTGGCAGGAAAACCCCGAGCCCGAACTCGTCAATCCCATGGTGGCGATCTTCGCGGGCAATCACGGCGTCACCCGACAGGGGGTCTCCGCCTATCCGCCGGAGGTGACCGCGCAAATGGTCGCCAACTTCACCGCCGGCGGGGCCGCGATCGCGCAAATCTGCAAGCTCCATGAGTTCAATCTGAGAGTGTTCGAACTGGCGCTCGACTTGCCGACCGGCGACATCACCGAAGAGCCGGCGATGGACGAGCGCACCTGCGCCGCGACCATCGCCTACGGCATGGAGGCGATCGCCGGCAGGCCGGATCTTCTGGCGGTCGGCGAGATGGGCATCGGCAACACCACCGTCGCTGCCGCGGTGTGTGCGGCGCTGTTCGGCGGGACGGGTGCCGACTGGGTCGGGCGCGGCACCGGCGTCGACGATGCGGGGCTGACCCGCAAGGCCGACGCCGTCGATCGCGCGCTGACAAGGCACCGAGACGGGCTCGCCTCGCCCTTCGAAGCCCTTGCCGCGGTGGGCGGCCGCGAGCTGGCGGCCATGGCCGGCGCCATCATCGCGGCCCGGCACAACAAGGTGCCGGTGATCGTCGACGGGTTTGTGGCCACCGCCGCTTCCGCGGTCCTTTATGCGCTCAATCCCGCCGCCCTCGACCATTGCCTGTTCGGGCATGTCTCGGCCGAGAACGCCCACGCCAAGGCGCTCGCCGCCATGGGAAAGACGCCGCTCATGGACCTCGGCATGCGGCTGGGGGAGGGGACCGGTGCGGCGTTGGCGATGGTGATGGTCAAGACGGCGCTGCACCTGCACGCCAACATGGCGACCTTCGAAGCCGCGGCGGTGGCGACCCGCGCCGGGTGAACGCTCACTGGTAGGCGATGTCGACGATCCGCAGTTCGATATAAGCGAAATCCCCGCTGTCGAGCTTCCACACGCCCTGGCCGGCGACGGGAACCGCGACGCCGTCGAATTCCCCATGGGCGGAGATGGGGGTTTCCCAGGTCTCGATGTTGCCGGTCTCGGTGTTGTAGCGCCCGCCCCGGAAATTGATCAGCCGGCCCTCGTCGTCGAAGAACACCGTTCCGGTCGCGCTGTGGCCGCGGTCGGAGATGGTCACCTCGGCGGATCGTGCGTCGACCGCCCGCCAGGTGACGTTGTCGCCGACATAGGCCTGCGGGAACCACATGATCTCGTTGAGGTAGCGCATCAGCCCCGCTTCGATGAGCGCGTCGCCGGACTCGCTGGCCACGGGAAACGCACCAAGCATCCTCATCTCGATGCTGCTGGCACCCTTGAGATAGGCATCGCGGCCCATGACGATCGGCATCGACCGCGAGGCAAACCACGCCCGCCACAAAAAGGCCGGCGGGTTGGTCGAATAAACCTGCTCGGCCTCGAAGGACATCCAGTCCGCGTCCGGCGCACCCCGCAGCCGTCCGACCTGCTTGAGGCGCACGATCGACGGCACCGGCCGCCCGACGACGCCGCTGGCCCTGAGATAGCGGCTGACGGGCGCCGGAAGGCGCGCCAGATCGGCCTGGGTGATCGTATCCGGGCTCGCCCCGGCGGCCGCGACGAGGGCGGCCACTTCGGCATCGATTGAGTGCCTGAACGACCAGTAAGACCAGCCGATGAACCCGCCGGCGGCGACGAGCACGACAACAAGCGACAAAACGATGAGCCGTAGCATGGGCGCCCCGAAGACCGCGTTCGGGCCAACAGCTTACTCAACGCCAGGCGGCCGTCAAACGCGTGGCGGTCGACCGGACGGGCGGTTCGGGCGGCGCTGCTCGCCTAGCTTGCGCTCGGAAAGATGTCCGGTCCGTTGGCAGGCTTGTCGTAGGCGACCGGGCGCAGCGCGTCCATCACCCGCGCCCGCGGGAAGGTCGCGATCGCCTCGGTGCCGAAGCGGGGCTTGGAAAACAGGTCGAAGCGGCCCTGGTGCAGTTCCATGATTTTCTGAACGATCGGCAGTCCGAGCCCGGCGCCCTGCTCGGCGGTCTTCTGCGCCAGCGAGCCCTGCCCGAACGACGACAGAACCGTCTCGATTTCCTCTTCCGGAATCCCCGGTCCGTTGTCCCGCACGGAAATCAACTGCCCCCCGTCCGCGCTGCGCTGGATCGAGAACAGGACCTTGCCCGATTGCGGCGTGAACTTGATGGCGTTCGTCAGAAGGTTCAGCGCCACCTGGCGGATGGCCCGCTCGTCGCCCCAGATGCGCGGCAGCGAGCGATCGAGGTCGGTGATCAGCTCCACCGACTTGGACTTGGCGCGAATTTCCAGCATCCGGCGGCAGTCCTCGGCGATGTCGACCAGGCTCACCGCCTCTTCGTTGAGCTCGTACCGGCCGGCCTCGATGCGCGAGAGGTCGAGAAGCTCGTTGATGAGATTGAGAAGGTGCTCGCCGGAGGCGTGAATGTCGTTGGCGTAGTCGCGGTATTGCGGCGTTGTGTGCGCGCCGAGCAACTCCGAACGCATCACTTCGGAAAACCCGATGATCGCGTTCAGCGGCGTGCGCAGTTCATGGCTCATGGTGGCCAGGAACCGCGACTTGGCGATGTTCGCCTGCTCGGCGTGCCGCCGCGCTGCGTCGGAGATGGCCTTCGCTTCGCCGAGCTCGTAGATCAACGCGTCCTTTTCCGCCTGGTGCTCGAGCCCCTTGATTTCCGATCGTTGCAGGGTTCGGGCCAGAAAGTAGAAGAAGAGCTCCGCCCCGATCGCCAGCGAGGCCAGCGACCAGTTCAGCGAGCCGCCGGTGGACAACAGCTTGATCGCGACCGTGAAGGTCGGAAGCATCGTGCTCATCAGCGTCGCGATCGGCAGGGCGCGGGTCGAGATGGCGTTGACCGCAATCCCGACCAGCAGCATGGCCGACAGGATGACGAGAACCTCCGGATCGCCGGTGGTCAGCGTCAGCAGCACCATTCCCGACCACGCCACGCCATTGGCCGCCTCGGCGACGACGAAAGTGCTCGTCCAGCGTTGAGCGTCGAACTTGGCGGGATCCGCGGTGCGGAATTGCCGGCACACCATGATCACGCCCAGATGCGCCAGAACGGCGATGACCGCCCACATGACCGCCGCCACCAGTGGCACCCACAGGCTGACCACCAGCGACAGGATGACAAGCAGGACCGGCGCCGCCATCGATGCGGACATCCGGGCATTCACGTATTCGCTCAACAGCGCGAAGTCGTATGACGCGCGGGTGCCGGTGCTGGAAGTGAGCCGCTGCCGGGCGTCGAGGACGGTTCGCTGCGTGTTGCGCGCGCGATCGTGCGGGTGCCACGCGCCGATCCAGTCTGGCGTTTGATGGGAACCAGGCGGCATCCAGGTACTCGATACTGATCGTCGACGCCGTGCAGCAGCACGCGATAGGCCCCGGAATCTAGCAAGCGGACGGTTAATTACTCGTTAGGAAATGCGCGAGGTGACCGCCCGCCAGGGCCTCCCGCCACCCCCGATCGACGCCCTGTCGCCGCAGCGGCGCCCGCCCCCGGAATCCGAAATCGCGCCGCGCCGCATGCGCATCCCTGAGTGGTGGTTGCGGTTTCCGGACGCATGAAAAAGCCCTTGATTGCCGCCACCGTTCGGATATTTTTCCAAAAGCGGGTAGATATCCCGACGATTTTAAAATTCATTTGCGCGGAGGCCACGATGGCTCTGGACAAGATAGACCGCAAGATCCTGGCCATCCTGCAGCGGGACGCCACCATGCCGGTCGCCGAGATCGGCCGCAAAGTGGGACTGTCGACCACCCCATGCTGGCGCCGCATCCAGAAAATGGAGGAGGAGGGCATCATCAGGCGCCGGGTCGCGGTGCTCGAGCCCACCAAGGTCAACGCCGGGGTCACCGTGTTCGTCGCCGTGCGAACCTCCGAGCACAACGAGGCCTGGCTGAAGAAGTTCGCCGCCTCGGTGAAGGAGTTTCCCGAGGTGGTCGAGTTCTACCGCATGAGCGGAGAGGTGGACTATCTGCTGCGCGTCGTGGTGCCTTCGATCGCAGAGTATGACAAGTTCTATCAGGCGCTTATCGCGAAAATCTCACTTTCAGATGTGAGTTCGTCCTTCGCCATGGAACAGATCAAATACACCACCGCCCTGCCGCTCGACTATCTCGACGTCGGCGAGGACTGATTAGGGCCTTTGTGAGTAAAGGCCCTAACCGCCGGTCACCGACATGTGCCGCGCCACCGCCGGCGCGGCCCGCGCCCGGTCGATGATGAAATCGTGGCCCTTCGGCTTGATGGCCATCGCCTCGTCGAGTGCCGCGTCGAGCGCCACCGGGCCGTCGGCCCGCAGGACATCCCGCAGATTGAGCCGGTCGTTCTGCCCCAGGCACAGATAGAGCTCCCCGGTGCAGGTCAGCCGCACCCGATTGCAGGATTCGCAGAAATTGTGGGTGAGGGGGGTGATGAACCCCAGCCGCCCACCTGTCTGACGCACCCGAACATAGCGGGCCGGGCCGCCGGTTCGGAACTCGATGGCGTCGAGCGTGAATCGGCGGGCGAGGGCCGCCTCGACCTCGGCGAGCGGCAGATACTGATCGGACCGCTCGACGTCCACCGCGCCCATGGGCATGGTCTCGATCAGGGTGAGATCCATGCCCCGGGAGTGCGTCCACTCGATCATGGGCACGATCTCGCGGTCGTTGAGCCCCTTGAGCGCCACCATGTTGATCTTGACCCGAAGGCCGGCCGAGCGGGCCGCCGCGATACCGGCCAGGACCTGCTCAAGGTGCC
Source organism: uncultured Devosiaceae bacterium (assembly GCA_964574935.1). Classification (GTDB taxonomy): domain Bacteria; phylum Pseudomonadota; class Alphaproteobacteria; order Rhizobiales; family Devosiaceae; genus JBBECE01. The sequence goes on from CAZNOZ010000001.1 coordinate 33,517, forward strand.
CCCGGCGGGTGATTTCGGCGAACCGGGCCGCATCGAGCGTGTCGAGCGAGACATTGACGCGTTTGATGCCCGCCGCCGCCAGGGCGTCCGCGTGGCGGTCGAGCTGGCTGCCGTTGGTGGTCAGCGTCAATTCGCGCAGGGCGCCCGAGCTCAGGTGGCGCGACAGCCTCGTCACCAGCGACAGGACGCCCTTTCGCACCAGTGGTTCGCCGCCGGTCAGCCGGATCTTGGAAACCCCGCGGGCGACAAAGGCGCTGGCGACGACGTCGAGCTCTTCGAGGCTCAGCAATTCCCGCTTCGGCAGGAACGTCATCGATTCGGCCATGCAGTACTGGCAGCGGAAATCGCACCGGTCGGTCACCGACACCCTGAGATAGGTGATCGTGCGGCCGAATCGGTCGACGAGTGGTCTGGGATCGCTGCCTGCCATTGGGTGCCCCGATGCAATCCGCCGCACACTAGGGGTCGCGCAGTTCAACCGCAAATCACGCCAACGCGCTCGGCCGATGGTTCGGCCGAGCGCCAGGATGACGTGTTCGATTGCGCGCCGGAGCTAGAGCCTGATGACCACCAGGGTGCCGACATTCACCCGATCGTAGAGGTCGATGATGTCCTCGTTGGTCAGCCGGATGCAGCCCGAGGACACGTTGTGTCCGATCGTGCGCGGATCCGATGTCCCGTGCAGGCGGTAGAGCGTCGCGCCGATGTAGAGGGCCCGCGCGCCGAGCGGATTGCCGGGTCCGCCGGGCATGTAGGCCGGCAACTCCGGCTGCCGCTTGCGCATTGCCGGCGGCGGCGTCCACCCGGGCCACTCCGCCTTGCGGGAGATGTGGTGTGTGCCGGACCAACGGAAACCGTCGCGGCCGACGCCGATCCCGTAGGAAATCGCCGTATCGCCGTCCAGAATGAAATAGAGGCGGAATTTCGATTGCTCGACCACGATGGTGCCCGGCCGGTAGTTGGAGGAATACTCCACGACCTGGCGCTTGATGGCGGTGGCGCCGCCCCTGCGGGTCGACTGGCGCAGGCTGGCGTTGATCGGCCTGCCGCCCTCGTCGATGGTCACCCACTGGTCGGCGACCGGATCGTAGTAGCGCTCCGCCAGGACCTGGCCTATTGGCAGCACGGCGATTGCCGCCGCAACGACTGCCACAACTGCGTGCTTGAGAAGTCTCATCGCGCGTCCCTGTTTTATTGCCGGCGCGGATACTGCCGATTCCACGCCGAAGTTGTACTCGCCAGTCTCGCTGTTTAGCGGCTCGCCGGGATGCTGAAAACCGACGAGCTTGCGTGACCGTTCACTTTTCTGCCGTGATGTTGCCCGAATGCCGCCAACGATTGCTGAATGCGACTTCACCATTTCGTGAGCGGGGGAGTTGACACCGGGGCGTGGATTCGCCGAATCCATGCGGCAGCGGGTTAGGCCGCGCAATCCTGCCGCGAAGGTGGCCCTTGAAAGACGATCTGAAGCGCGAAGCGGCCGAGGCCGCGCTGGCCGAATTGCGGCCGGGCATGACGATTGGACTGGGTTCGGGAAGCACCGCGCACCATTTCATTACCATGTTGGGCAAAAAGGTCGCCGAAGGCTTCCAATGCGTGGGCGTGCCGACCTCCGAGGCGACCGCGAGGCTGGCGCGGGAGGTGGGTGTGCCGCTGACCGGCCTGGATGAGCACCCCGCCCTCGATCTGGTGGTGGACGGGATCGACGAGATCGATCCGGCGATGGACCTCATCAAGGGCGGCGGCGGCGCCCTGTTGCGGGAGAAGATCGTCGCCGCCGCGGCGGCCCGGATGGTGGTGATCGGCGACGCCTCCAAGCGGGTCGGGACGCTTGGCGCTTTTCCGCTGCCCATCGAGGTCGACGCGTTCGGGATGGGATATGTGCGCGGGGCGATCGCCGCGATCATGCGGGCAAACGGCGCCGGCGATGAAATACGCTTGCGCCGGGACGCGTCCGGTGCGCCGTTCACCAGCGACGGCGGCCACCCGCTTCTCGACGCTTTTTTTGGCCGCATTTCCGATTCAAAAGCCGTCGCGGCCGCGCTCGACGCGGTTCCGGGCGTGCTCGAGCACGGTTTGTTCGTCGGATTGTGCGACGCCGCCTACATCGCCGCCGAAAACGGCGTTGAATTCATAACGGCTGACCGGGTGAAGGTCGGCCAGCAAAACTGAAGCCGGGAGGGGTTCAACCATGTCTACCCGTTGTCGTATGCGCGCCTTGTTTGTGGCGGGCTTCGCCGCCCTCGCCATGGGTTCGGCCGCCGTCGCCCAGGACGCCGCGAGCGAGCAACCGGCGCTTGAGATTGCCCCGGACCACCTGGCACTGGCCCGCAAGTATGTCGACCTGACCGATACCGCGAAGGTCTTCGAGGAAGCGGTGGTCCGCACAGCGGTGCAGGCCACGCGTACCCTTGTCGCTCAGTCGCCGGACCTGTCCGATCAGGTCGCCGAGGCCGCCGTTGGCGTCATGCAGGAGTACGAAGGTCGCAAGGACGAGCTCTTCGACCAGTTTGCGCGCATCTACGCGATCCACTTCTCACCCGAGGAACTCGACCAGATCATCGCTTTTTACGAGACCGATGTCGGCAAGCGCCTGCTTTCGCAACTCACGGATGTCAATCAGGAATTGCAGCTCGCCCTGCAGGTCTACGAGACCAATCTGTCGAACGAGTTCATGACCAAGCTGAAGGACAGCCTCGCCGGCGAGGGGTATGAGTTCTAGGCATCGAACTTCGAACAGCGGCTCCGGCCCCCGCCTTGTGCGGGGGCTTTTTTTGTGCGACGTGGCCGCAACTTCATCCGGCCCGGAAAACTCGGCATTGTCCAACCGGTACGACCTGATCGTGATTGGCGGCGGTTCCGGCGGTGTGCGGGCCGCCCGTCTGTCGTCCCTCTACGGCGCACGGGTGGCGCTGGTTGAGGAATCCCGGCTCGGCGGCACCTGCGTCAATCGCGGTTGCGTGCCCAAGAAGCTGTTCGCCCTGGCCAGCCGCTTCGATTCGCTGTTCGAGATCGCGGCCGACTATGGCTGGGCGGTCGAGGCCAGTTTCGACTGGCCGACGCTGGTGGCCAACAAGGATGCGGAGATCGCCCGTCTGGAGGCCGCCTATGAATCCGCCCTGCTCGATGCGGGCGTGGAGATCTTCAGGGACCACGCGACGTTCACCGACCGCAACACGGTGAGCCTCAGCGACGCCGGCACGCACCTGAGCGCCGGCCGCATCCTGATCGCCACCGGCGGGCATCCCGTCGTGCCTCAGATCGAAGGGGCGGAACTGGCGATCACCTCCAACGAGGCGTTTGGTCTGGAGGCGCTTCCCGGCTCCATCCTGGTCGTCGGGGGCGGCTACGTCGCGGCTGAGTTCGCCAGCATATTCAATGGCCTGGGAGTGGAAACTGCGATCAGCTATCGCCGGGACATGATCCTGCGCGGCTTCGACCAGGATTTGCGCGAGGGGCTCAGTGAGGCGATGCGCGCCTCCGGGATCGAAATCCTGGTCAATTCCCAGCCCCGCCGCCTGATCAAGGTGCCCGGGGGAATCGACGTCGAATTCGAGCACGGCGCCTCGGCAACCTACGGGGCGGTGATGTTCGCCACCGGCCGTGCCCCCAACACCCGGGAACTCGGACTGGATGCCATCGGTGTGGTGTGCAACGCCCGCGCCGCCGTCCAGGTTGACGAGTGGTCGCGGTCCTCGGTGGATTCGATCTTCGCGGTTGGCGACGTCACCGATCGTTCGGCGTTGACGCCGGTGGCCGTTCGCGAGGGCGCGGCGTTCGCCGAGACCGAATTCAGGGGCACTCCGACCGCCGTCGACCACCGCATCATTCCCACCGCCATCTTTTCGGAGCCCGAGGTCGGATCGGTCGGTCTGTCGGAGGAGGACGCCGTCATGCATCACCTCGAATTCGAGGTCTACATGGCGCGCTTTCGCCCCATGATCGCCACCCTGTCCGACCGCGAGGAGCGCACGATGTTCAAGTTGATTGCGCAAGCCGGCTCCGGCCGGGTTTTGGGGGTGCATGTTCTCGGGCGCGACGCCGCCGAGATCGTTCAGCTGGCGGCGATCCCCGTCACCATGGGCGCCACCAAGGCCGACTTCGACCGCACGATCGCGGTCCATCCCACGGCCTCCGAAGAACTGGTGACGATGAGCAAGCCGGCCTATCGGGTCGTCCAGGGAGAACGGGTCTAGGGTCAATCGCCACTTTGAGTGGGCGGACGCCCGAACCGCAAAAGTGGTGTCCACTTTTGCTGGGCGTCTCGCCGGGACGCGGCGGATTTCGGCCCTGACTGCGTTGCCACCCGCTTGAGGTGTTCGGCACCGCGGCGCGGTTGGCGCCTGTCCAGGACCAACATCCGGCTCGCGCAAAGCCTGTCCTCGAGCTGGCCTTCGGCCAGACCCGGGGGCCCGAAACCTGAATGTCGATTGGCCCTAGAGCCCGACGCCGCCCACGAGCGCTCTCAGTCCCGCGCCCACCGCGAAGGCGAGGGCGGCCGCGACCATCCCGATGACGAAGGTCTCCAGCCCGCTGATGTACCAGCGTTGCGTCGACCATCGGGACTTGGCCGTGCCGATGGCGAAAAACACGGCCCCCGTCATCGCCGTCGCCAGCGGCGCACTCGCGTTCCAGCCGAACACGAAAGGCACCAGCGGCACGCTGCCGCAGACAAGGAACGCCGCGAAGGTCGCCAGCGCCGCCATTTGCGGCGACCGCCGGATCGCGGTCAGCCCGTATTCCTCGCTCAGCATCGTGTCGAGCAGCACGTCTTCGTGTTCGGAGATCAGCGCCACCAGGGCATCCAGCTCCTCGCCTTCGAACCCCTTGGCGGAATAGATCTGGCGCAGCTCCTCCCGCTCGCCCTCGGGATGGGTGCGAATGTGGCGCCGCTCGATTTGCTTGAGCCGTTCATAGTCGTCGAGATCGGCCTTGGTCCCGGAGTAGTTCGACGCCGCCATCGAAAACCCGTCGGCGATCAGGTTCGCAAATCCCAGGATCAGCACGACCGCGGCGCTCAACTCGGCGCCGACCACGCCGGCGACGACCGCGAAGGTGGTTACCGCGCCGTCGATGCCCCCGTAAATCCAGTCGCGCAGATAGTTCACGCCGGGTCCGGAGCGAAGCCGGGCCGCGATGTCGGCGGGATCGTGGGAATGGTCGGGATTGATCACGTTGTGCCCTCGCCGGTTGGTCCCGTGCCGCCTATAGCGTTTCGAGGTGCCGGCGGAAACCTCCAGGCCCCCTTGGCTGTCAATAGAGTGTCGCCTTGTGGCGCGCCACGCACTATTCTGCTAGACGGCTGCGGTTTGAGTGCCCGATGAGCGATCCGATGAGTGAGTGGAGCCCCAATAGCTGGCGCGCCAAGCCGATCAAGCAGGTGCCCGACTATCCCGACGACGCGGCCCTTTCGGTCGTCGAGAAGCGTCTGGCGAGCTTTCCGCCGCTGGTTTTCGCGGGTGAGGCGCGGGCGCTGAAGGCGCAGCTCGCCGAGGTCGCCGCGGGCCGTGCCTTCCTGCTCCAGGGCGGCGACTGCGCCGAGAGCTTCGCCGAGCACAGCGCCGACCATATCCGCGATTTCTTCCGGGTGTTTCTGCAGATGGCGGTCGTGCTCACCCACGGCGCCTCGTTGCCGGTGGTCAAGGTCGGCCGCATCGCCGGCCAGTTCGCCAAGCCCCGGTCCTCGGAAACCGAGACCGTCGATGGGGTGACGCTGCCCAGCTATCGCGGCGACATCGTGAACGACATCGCCTTCGACGCGACGGCGCGGGTGCCCGATCCCGAGCGGATGATCATGGCCTACCGCCAATCGGCGGCGACGCTCAATCTGCTGCGGGCGTTCGCGACCGGCGGCTTCGCCAATCTCGAGCGGGTCCACGAGTGGACCATGGGTTTCGTCAAGGACACCAAGGCCGCTGCCCGCTACGAGGAGGTCGCCCGCAAGATCGACGACGCCATCGAGTTCATGCGGGCCCTTGGCCTGACCGCCGAAAACACGCCGTCCCTGTCGGAGACCAAGTTCTTCACCAGCCACGACGGGCTTTTGTTGATCTACGAGGAGGCGCTCACGCGCCGCGATTCGATCACCGGCGACTGGTATGGAACGTCCGGCCACATGATGTGGATCGGCGATCGCACCCGCGATCCGGACGGCGCCCATGTCGAGTATTTCCGCGGCATCAACAACCCGGTTCAGATCAAGTGCGGACCCTCCCTCGAAATCGATGATCTGCGCCGGCTCATGGACATCCTCAACCCGGACGACGAGCCCGGCCGGCTGACCCTGATCACCCGCTTCGGCGCCAAGAAGATCGCCGATGACCTGCCGCGGCTCGTCGAAGCCGTCAAATCCGAGGGGCGGACGGTGGTGTGGTGCTGCGATCCGATGCACGCCAACACCATCAAGGCGGCCAACGGCTACAAGACCCGCCCGTTCGAGCTGGTGCTTGAAGAAGTGCGGCGCTTTTTCGAATTGCACCGCGAGCTGGGCACCTTCGCCGGCGGCGTGCATGTCGAGATGACCGGCCGGGAGGTGACCGAATGTGTGGGCGGGGTCTCGGCGGTGACCGAGGCCGATCTCGAGGACCGGTATCACACCCATTGCGATCCCCGCCTCAACGCCTCGCAGGCTTTGGAGCTCGCCTTCCTCGTGGCCGAGGAGATGAGAGATCAGCGGCCGCGGCGCGAGCGGGTACGCGCGGCCATCTAGCCGGGCACATTCATTTCCCGCGGCCGCACGGCGTGCCCACAGCGGGCGCGCGCCGTTCGTTAACTCATCATTACCGGCGCTTTAGCTTTGCCTTAACCCTAATCAATTATGAATGACCTCCGACGACGAATGAGTTGCGTAAGTGCGGAGGTGCGTAATGCAACGCCTTGTTGCTCTTCTGGCGGTTTCGGTCGCCTCGCTGGCAGGTGTGACCTGTCAGGCCAATGCCGCCGATTACAACCTGCGCGGCACGGTTCCCGGATGGGGCTTTGATGGTGACACGGATCCGGTCGGCTTCGAAGCCGGCATGCGGTACTGGTTTTCGCTCGGCACGCAGGCGATCGAATTCAACGGCGATACGTTCGACAGCTCGGACACCTCTCAGATCATCGAGAAGTATCTGAGGATCGACGATTACTCGACCGACACCTATGTAAAGACCTACGCCGGCTTTGCCCCGATCATCAGCGGCAGCTACTCGACGCCCGAGGAATCGGGCTCGCTGACCGACGGCCACGTCTACTATTATGTCGGCGACTTCGGCTGGATGCCGTTCACTTTCGGAGACGCCGGCGACGGCGACGGCATCGCGGTCGGCGCTCTGTTCGGCTACATGTACTGGAACGACTCGCCGAGCACCGGCTACACCAACTTCCTCGAGCCCGACAGCGTGAGCTGGACGACCTCCGGGCCCGATCCGGTCTTCAATCTCGACAGCGACACGCAGAATCTGACCATCCACGCGTTGCGCCTGGGCAAGACCGCCAGCGGCACGCTCGGCCCGTTTGCGATCACCGCGGAGGCGGCCGCCATCCCCTATGCGTGGATCAACGGAACGCTCGGCGCCGACACCGACATCAGCGGCGATCCGTGCATCATCAATCCGGATCCGACCTGCGAGCTCTATCGTTCTTCGGCCACCACAATTGACGGGCATGGCTTTGGCGCCACCGCCGAAATCATGGCCGGCATGAACGTGCTCAACGACTGGAATCTGAGGTTCGGCGCTCGCGCCTGGTACCTGATGGGCGTCGGCAAGGCGACCATTTCGACCGCCGAGATCACCGACGCCAGCGAAGCCGATCCCGTCGGCAATCCCGGTGTGTACGACGTTCCGGGCACGATCACGATCCAGAACTACTTCTTCCAGACCGACGTGTTCTCGATCACCCGTGTCGGCCTGCTCGCCGAGTTGTCAAAGAGCTTCTAGGGCGCGACTACTCCACGCCACTCCGCCCGGACGCCGGACCGAAAGGTCCGGCGTCCTCTTTTTGCGCGCCGCCGCCTGCTTGCTCTGGCCGGGGCCCCGCGATAAGTCTTGCCCGCCCTTTTCGACCCCGGGGACGAGCTTGCATTGACGGACCGTCTGCGTATCGCCCTCGCCCAGCTCAACCCAACCGTCGGTGCGCTGGAGGCGAACCTTGCGCTCGCCCTGTCGGCCCTCGCCAAGGCCGAGCAGGAGGGGGCGGACATCCTCATGCTCACCGAGCTGTTCCTGACCGGGTATTTTCCCGAGGATTTGCTCCTCAAGCCCCGATTCATAGAGGAATCGATGCTTTTGGCGCGCCGGTTGGCCGCCGCGACCCAGGGCAAACGCCCGGCGCTGCTGCTGCCGACCCCGTGGCGGGAGGGATCGGACGTCTTCAATTCCGTCGTCCTGGCCGTGGACGGCGAAATCGTCGCCCGCCGCGACAAGCACGAGTTGCCCGAATACGACATTTTCTACGAGAAGCGGTACTTTGCGCCAGGGCCGCTGCCCGAACCGGTCACGGTGCGCGAGGTCCGGATCGGGGTCCCCATTTGCGAGGATATCTGGTTCCCCGAAGCGTGCGCCGCCCTGAGCGCCGCCGGCGCCGAGATTCTGCTGTGTCCCAACGGCTCGCCCTATTGGCGCGACAAACACGCGCTGCGATCTCAGGTCGTGGGCGCGCGGGTCAGGGAGACCGGCCTGCCGCTTTTGTACCTCAACCAGGTCGGCGGCCAGGACGAGCTGGTTTTCGACGGCGCCAGTTTCGGACTGAATGCCGACGGCAGCACCGCCTTTGGCGCTGCTTCCTTCGAGCCGGACCTGATGGTCTCCGACTGGCAGCGCTCGGCGAGCGGCTGGACGTGCACAAGCGGCGACCGGAAGCCGCTGGTCTCGGTCGAGGAGGCCCCTTGGCGGGCCTGCGTGCTGGGGCTGAGAGATTACATTGAAAAAAACGGTTTTCGCTCTGTTGTTCTTGGTCTTTCCGGCGGTATCGACTCGGCCGTGACGGCGGCCATCGCGGTCGATGCGCTGGGCGCCGAGAATGTGCATTGCCTGATGCTGCCCTATCGGCACACCTCCGAGCAGAGCCTTGCCGACGCGCAGGCGGTCGCCGCCCGGCTTGGCGTGCGCTACGACGTCACCCCGATCGGCGAACCGGTGGAGGCGGTGGGTCGCGAGCTGGCGCCGCTGTTCGACGCCCTGCCGCCCGACATCACCGAGGAAAACGTCCAGTCGCGGATGCGCGGGCTGATGCTGATGGCGGTCTCCAACAAGCTCGGCTCGATGCTGATCACGACCGGCAACAAGTCCGAACTGGCGGTCGGTTACGCCACCATTTACGGCGACATGAACGGCGGCTTCAATCCGGTCAAGGACATGTACAAGACCCAGCTCTACGAGCTCGGCCGCTGGCGCAACGCCAACATGCCCGGCGACTGCAGGGGGCCTGAAGGGGAAGTGATCCCGGAGGCGATCTTCACCAAGGCGCCGAGCGCCGAACTCAAGCCCGAGCAGACCGACCAGGATACCCTGCCGCCCTACGACGAACTCGACGCCATCCTGCAGGGTCTGGTCGAGGAGGACGTCTCGGTCGCCGACGTCGCCGCCCGCGGCTATCCCCTCGAAACGGTCCGCCGGGTCGAAGCCATGCTCTACCGGGCAGAGTACAAGCGGCGGCAGGCCCCGCCGGGCGTCAAGCTCACCCCGCGTGCCTTCGGATTGGGGCGGAAATATCCGATGACATCCGGCTATCGCGACTCGAGCGGCAAATGACGAGTGTTGTCCGCTTTGCGCCGTCGCCGACCGGCGACATTCACCTGGGCAACGCGCGCCCGGCGTTGCTCAATTGGCTGTTCGCCCTGCAAACCGGCGGCGAGTTCATCCTGCGCTTCGACGACACCGACGTCGACCGCTCCAGCGCCGCGTTCAACGACCGTATCGAGGAGGATTTGCGCTGGCTGGGCATCGCCCCGCACCGCATCGAGCTGCAGTCGCGCCGTGTTGCCGCCTACGATCGCGCCCGCGACCGGCTGGTCGGGGCAGGCCGGCTCTACCCCTGCTACGAAACCCCCGACGAGCTGGACCGCCGCCGCAGGCGCGCCCGCGCGGGGGGGCTGCCGCCGATTTACGACCGCGCGGCGCTCGAACTCACCGATGCCGACCGGACCCGGCTGGAAGCTCAGGGACGTCGGCCCCACTGGCGCTTCAGGCTCGACGGCCGCGAGGTCAGGTTCGGCGATCTGATCCGGGGCGAGCAGACCGTGCACACCGACACCATGTCCGATCCGGTGTTGGTGCGCGAGGACGGCAGTTATCTCTACACCTTGCCCTCGGTCGTCGACGACATCGAGATGGGCGTCACCCATATCATTCGCGGCGAGGACCACGTCTCCAACACCGGACCCCAGATCGAGCTCATCGAGGCGCTGGGGGGCGAGGTGCCCCGCTTTGCCCATCACAACCTGCTGGTCGATCCCGGCGGGCGGGGCCTGTCCAAGCGCCTCGGGTCGCTGTCGATCGGGGCATTGCGCGACGCCGGCTACGAGCCTCTGGCCGTGGCGCTCACCGCGGTCCTGACCGGAACCAGCGAGCCGATCGCGCCGCATTCGTCGCTGGCCGAACTCGCCGGGCACTTCGAGCTGACGATGATCTCGCGCGCCCCGGCGCGTTTCGATTTCGCCGAACTCGACCACCTCAACGCCACGATGGTGCACGGCTATGCCTACGCCGAGGTCGCCGGCCGGCTCGCCGAGATGGGGGTTTCGGACGCCGAGCCCTTGTGGAATGCGGTGCGCGAGAACCTCGCGAAGTTTGCCGACATCGCCGAATGGGACGCGGTGGCGAAGGGGCCGGTTGCGCCCGTGATTGCCGACCAGGATCGCGAGTTTATCGCCGCCGCCCGATCGGCATTGCCCGACGAGCCCTGGGACGAGACGACATGGTCGGGCTGGACCGAAGCCCTGAAATCGAAGACCGGGCGCAAGGGCGCCGCGCTCTACCGTCCGCTCAGGCTGGCGCTCACCGGGCGCCAGGACGGTCCCGGGCTCAAGACCCTTCTGCCGGTTTTGGGACGTAAGGCGTGTCTGGACCGACTATCCTGACCGTCTTGCCGCCGAATTCGACGAGCCGCAGCTCGGCGGGTGCCGCCACCGGCACGGCCAGCAGTGGTTCGCCGTCACGCGGCGGCCGCGGGCGGGGAAGGGGAACGTAGACAGCCTGCATCAAGGCGAGATCGGCGTAACCGCGCGGGTCGCGACGCGGCAGCGGGAAGGTCACTTCGCCGAATTCGATGACCGGTTGCTCGGCGGTCCCGGCGCTTTCCTCGCTGCCGGCCTCGCCCCCTCCGCCGAACTGGATCGTACCGTAGTTGATGCGTTCGCGGCAGGCGCAGTCCGGATTGTACTCGCGCCGGTAGTTGAAGGCATAGGATTGGTCGGCGTAGCGCTCCCCGCTCAGATTGATCATGTCCTCGGCCTCTTCGCCGGGGTTGCGGTAGTAGAAAAGCTGCACCTCCGCCGTCGGGCATTGCGACGAGCATACAGCTGCGTCATTCGGCAGATAGTCCGACAGCGTCGCGTAGCTTACCGGCCAGTAGTAGCCGTCACAGGCGCGCACACACACAGTGCGGATCGTCGGCCGCCCGGTGTAGCCCCACTCGTCGCCGATGAAGTCGTTGCCGCTGAGCCCCAGGCGCCCGAAAAGGCGCTGCAAGAGCCCCCCGCGATTGGCGTCTGGCGCCGGAGCCGCGTTGCCGAAGGTCACCGTGCTGGCGTTGTTGCACGCGAACCGCGCGATCTGCCGCAGCACGTCCTCGCGCAAATCGGCGATCTGGGTACCGCGGTTGGCGTGCTCGACCAGCGTCGCATAGTCGGACCTCGATCGGTTGATCTGGTTGGCGAGCTGCCGACACTGGCGATTCAGCCGCTGCCCGGCGTTCATCGCCCGCTGGCAGCCGCCGCGCACGAAGGCGCTTTCGAGCCGCTGGATATTCTCCGACATCGACCGCGCGCTTTGCGAATAGTTGGCGAGATTCTGGAAGTCGCGGTCGCGCTCCAGCGCGCTGAGCTGCGAGTTGAGCTGGTCGCAGGAATTGGTCTGGGCGGTCGCGGGCATCGCGACGCCGAGGGCCATTGCCGCGGCCAATAGCGCCGCCAGAACCCGGCCTCTCGGAGGGGGGCGCCCCGCGCCTGTCGCCGCTGCGTCGTGCCGGTGGGTCATCGCCGCCAAACTATCGCACTGGCATCCGCACCGCCAAGCCATCTCTTTTCGACCCCCGCTCCGGCGGCTGCCGGCCCCGAACCGGAACCCCGCCAGAGCGTCGGATTCACACCATTGTGAACGTCTCGTCGGGATGAATTCGGCCGTTGCGGCAATACAGTTACGTGAGCGCGAGATTCAGTGGAGTGCCCGCCGGCACCGCAATTGCCTGCATGTCGCAAGGACGAAATGAAATCGACGCCGGTGCCCCCAGGGACGCCGGCAAATCTTCGCGAGCAGAAAAGGAAACGCCCATGCCGCGCGGAAGAACCTCGATGGTGATCGTCTGCGGACTTGTCGCGGGGCTGGCCCTGGTGCCGGCGGTTGCCGACGACGCGATGACGGGGCCACCGGACGTCGCTTCGATGACGGTGGACGAGATCATCGCGTTGCGGGTTCAGACAATGCGCTCGAACGGCCGCACATTGCGCGGCGCCAACGCCCTTTCGGGAGCCGAGGCGATCGCCGCCGCCGAACAGGTCAGGAACAACGCGCAAACCCTGCATTTGTTGTTTCCGGAAGGCTCCAATACCGGTGACTCGCACGCCCTGGATCTGATCTGGCAGGACTGGGACAGCTTCGTTGCCATTCTCGACAGCCTGGAGGCCGACGCCAGCGCAATGATCGAGGCGGCCGAGGCCGGAGACCCGGATGCCTATGTGGCCGCGCTCCGGAAGGTCGGCATGAACTGCGGCACCTGCCACGACACCTATCGCGCCGAAATGCAGTGAGCGCATTGCGCCCGGAGCGGCCCGGCGGGCGCGCCGGCCGCTTCCAGCCGGTCCCCGATGCCTCGCCGTCCGCACCGAACCGAGGAGACTGCCCGATGAAATTTCCCGCCCTCGTGCCGCTCGCCGTCGCCGGCGCGGTCTCGCTTGCCGTCACCTTGCCGATCGTCGCCCAGTCCGACCCGATTGCGGCGCGCCAGGCGCTGATGAAGGAAATCGGCCGGACCGCCTTCGGTATCTTCCGCGGCAACGTCGACCCGCTGGACGGTGCCGAGATCATCGCCGACAACTTCATCGACGTCGAAACCCTGTTCCCCGAAGGCTCCGAAGGCGGCAACGCCCTGAGCGGTGTGTGGGAGGATCGCGAGGCGTTCCTGGACCGTCTGGGCGACGCGCAGGACGCCTCCGCCGCGCTTCTGGCGACCGCCGAAGCCGGCGACATGGCCGCCTTCGACGAGCAGTTCAGGGGGCTCGATCGCGTCTGCAACGCCTGTCACGAGACATACCGAAAGCCGCTCGATTGACCGGCCGCGCGACGCCCGCAGATCCTTTGGCGCTTGATTTTGCCGCCGGCGGGCGGCATGGTGCCCGCCATGATGACAACCGTTAACCCGATCTGCATTACCGGGTGCATTATTATTCGCTGACCATCGTCGGCGGCGCGGTTTCGTTCATCCCCCTCAACTGAGATCCAAACCTCGCTGCCGTCGCCGGTTCGCGCATGCGCGTGAGGCACGATGACCGAGCTCAGGCTCTACAATACGCTAACGCGGCACAAAGCGCCGTTCGCTCCGCTCGATCCGGCGAACGTGCGCATGTATGTGTGCGGGCCCACGGTCTACGACTACGCCCACATCGGCAATGCGCGCCCGGCCATCGTCTTCGACGTCCTGTTCCGGCTGCTCCGGCATGTGTATGGCGACGACCACGTCACCTACGTGCGCAACATCACCGATGTCGACGACAAGATCATCGCCCGGGCCCGCGCGGAATTCGCCGACCGGCCGCTGAACGAGGCGATCCGCGAGATCACCGAGACGACCAACGCCCAGTACCAGACGGACATCGCCGCGCTCGGGTGCCTGGAGCCGACGGTGCAGCCGCGCGCCACCGAGACGATCGGCGAGATGGTCGCGATGATCGACACGCTGGTCGCCAAGCGACACGCCTATGAAGCCGACGGGCATGTGCTTTTCGACGTCAAGAGCTGGAAATCCGGCAATCGCCTCGAATACGGCAAGCTCTCCAACCGCTCCCTCGACGACATGATCGCCGGCGCCCGGGTGGAGGTCGCCCCTTATAAGCGCGACCCGATGGATTTCGTCCTGTGGAAGCCGTCCTCGGACGAGGAGCCGGGCTGGGATTCGCCCTGGGGCCGCGGGCGGCCGGGCTGGCACATCGAGTGCTCGGCGATGGCGGAGAAGTATCTCGGCGCCACCTTCGACATCCATGGCGGCGGCATCGATCTCAGCTTCCCACACCACGAGAACGAACTGGCGCAGTCGCGCTGCGCCCACGGCACCCAGATCATGGCGCAGGTGTGGATGCACAACGGCTTCCTGCAGGTCGAGGGACAGAAAATGTCCAAGAGCCTGGGGAACTTCGTCACCATCCACGAGCTACTTGCCACCGACAAGTTCGGCGGTCGCGCGTGGCCCGGCGAAGTGCTGCGGCTGGCGATGCTGATGACCCACTATCGCGAGCCGATCGATTTCACCGTGGCGCGGCTCGAGGAGGCCGAGGAGAAGCTCCGCGACTGGCAGCGCGCGACCGCCGGCGTCGGGGCGGGCGGGGAAGCGGTCGACGCCTCGGCGGTCAGGGAACTGGCCGACGACCTCAACTTCCATCGCACCTCGGTGGTCATCGACGCCATCGCCCGCAAGGCCAACCGCGGCACCAAAACCGCATCGGCCTGCCTAGCCGCCACCCTCGAGTTTCTCGGGTTCGGCGCCGACACGCTGTTGCGCGGCCAAGCCCAGTCCGAAATCGACGTCGCCGCGATCATCGACGATCGGCTCGCCTTGCTGCGCGACAAGAACTTCGCCGAGGCCGACCGCCTCCGCGAGGAACTGGCTGCCGAGGGCATCCAGCTCATGGACTACAAGGATCCCGACACCGGTGAGCGCAAGACGCGCTGGGAGCTGAGGCGATGAGCGCCCCATTGACCGGCGGCTGCCAATGCGGTGCGATCCGCTATGTGCTCGATCAGGAACCGGTCGACGTGCATGTGTGTCACTGTCGCATGTGCCAGAAGGCATCCGGCGGCCCGTTCGCCGTCATTGTCCCGGTGCCGAAAACCGCCTTCCGGGTGACCCGGGGTGAATTCAGCTACTTCAGGAGCTCGGACATAGCGCGCCGCGGCTTCTGCAGAGACTGTGGCACTCCACTCAGCCACGATTTTCCCGACGGACCCAATATCGGCGTTCTGGTCGGCACGCTCGACGAGCCGGACAGGGCACCGCCGGTCAGCCAGTACGGCAACGAAAGCCGAGTCGCCTGGTATCCCGAATTCGTCAATGTGCCCGGCACACATCCGACCTTCGCCGGCAATCCCGTGTTGCGGGACCGGATCGCCGGTTCCAGTCACCAGCACCCCGACCACGACACCGATGCCTGGCCGCCGGCGGGAGGCGACGATGGCTGAGACCTTCTCGGGCGGCTGCCAATGCGGTGCCGTTCGCTACCGCTTCGCCGAAAAGCCGGGCGGCGCGCATATCTGCCATTGCCGCATGTGCCAGAAGGCCTTCGGAAATTTCTACGCGCCCTTCGTCGGCGGGCCGAAATCGGCCTTCGAAGTGACGCGCGGCGAGATCGCCGCCTTTCGCTCCTCGGACATGACCGACCGCGGGTTCTGCGCCAAATGCGGCACCCCGCTGATGATCGTCGATGTCGATAGCGATCGCGTCTCGGTGTCGATCGGCTCGCTCGACCATCCCGAGGATTTCCCGCCCCTCGACCAGCACGGGGTCGAGAGCCGGCTGCCTTACGTCAACGCGCTTGGGCACTTGCCCGATCGACCGCCGACCGAAGTGGAAGATCCGGAGATGGCCAGCCGCGTCGCCGCCACGAACCGCCAGCATCCCGACCACGACACCGAAACCTGGCCGCCGCAAGGTGGCTGGCCCGCGGAGGGCTGAACCGATGGCCAAGGACCGCCTCTATCTCTTCGACACCACGCTTCGCGACGGCGCCCAGACCGCCGGCATCGAATTCTCGATCGAGGAGAAAATCACCATCGCCCGGCTGCTCGACCAGCTCGGCGTCGACTATGTCGAGGGCGGCTACCCGGGCGCCAATCCCCTCGACACGGAGTTTTTTGGCCAGCCGCGCACCAAGTCGGCGACCTTCACGGCCTTCGGCATGACCAAACGCCCCGGGCGTTCGGCCGGCAACGATCCGGGCATCCAGGCGTTGCTGAATTCGGCGGCGAGCGCGGTGTGCTACGTCGCCAAGGCCTGGGATCACCAGGTCGAGCTGGCGGTCGGCATCAAGCCGGAGGAAAATCTCGACGCCATTCGCGAGAGCATCGCGGCGGCCGCCGAGGCGGGCAAGGAGCCGCTGCTCGATTGCGAGCACTTCTTCGACGGCTACCACGCCAATCCCGCCTATGCGCTCGAATGCGTGCAAACGGCGCTCGAAGCCGGTGCCCGCTGGGTCGTCTTGTGCGACACCAACGGCGGCACCCTGCCGCACGAAATCGAGACCGTCGTCAAGGCGGTAATGGACGTGGCGCCCGGCGACCGGTTGGGCATCCACACCCACGACGACACGGGAAACGCGGTCGCCAACTCACTGGTCGCCATCGAAGCCGGGGTCCGGCAGGTGCAGGGCACCCTCAACGGCATCGGCGAGCGGTGCGGCAACGCCAACCTGATCTCGCTGATCCCGACCCTGGCCCTGAAGTCCCCGTTCAAGGACACGCTGGAAATCGGGATCACCTCCGATGCGCTCAAGACCCTCACCCAGGTCTCGCACGCCTTCGACGAGCTCTTGAACCGCGCCCCCGAGCGCCAGGCGCCCTATGTCGGTGCCACCGCCTTCTCGACCAAGGCCGGCATCCACGCCTCGGCGCTTTCCAAGGACACGGCGACCTACGAGCACATCGATCCCGGGCTCGTCGGCAATTCCCGCAACGTCATGGTCTCGCAGCAGGCCGGCCGGTCAAATCTCGTCACGGTCCTCGGCCGGATGGGGCTTCAGATCGAAAAATCCGACGCCCGGCTCGACCGGTTGCTGGGCATCGTCAAGGAGCGCGAGGCGCGCGGCTACTCCTACGACAATGCCGACGCCTCGTTCGCGCTGCTGGCCTACCGCACCTTCAACCTCCTGCCGGAGTTTTTCCGGGTCGAATCCTACCGCACGGCCGTCGAGCGTCGTCACAATGCAAGGGGCGAGCTGGTCACGGTCTCCGAGGCGGTGGTCAGGATCGAGATCGACGGCGAGACGTTCATGTCCGTCGCCGAGGGCAACGGGCCGGTCAATGCCCTCGATCTGGCCATGCGCAAGGATCTCGGCAAATACTCGAGCCGCATCGACGATCTCGAGCTTGTCGATTTCAAGGTGCGGATTCTCGACGGCGGCACCGGCGCCGTCACCCGCGTCCTGGTCGAAAGCCGCGACGGCACCGGCGAACGCTGGTTCACCGTCGGCGTCTCTCCCAACATCATCGACGCCTCCTTCGAGGCGCTCTTCGACTCGGTGACCTACAAGCTGCTCAAGACCGAGGCCGTCTCGTCCGGGGCGCGGCAGTCCGCCTGACCGAACGACGATCCGGCCACTCGGGTGAGGCGCGTCCCGCGGCGATTGCCGACGCTACACTTCTGCCGGCGGGGCGGCAGGGGGTTGCGGCCGGGCCCCGGGCATACTATCGTCAATCGACGATGAACGATGAATCCGTATGGGACGTCGATCTGGCGGTCGCCCTCAGGGCGCTGTCGCATCCCGCCCGACTGTCGATACTGAAATACCTGGCCGAGCATCAGGGCCAGTGTTGCTGCGACGTGGCGGGCTGTCTGCCTCTCGCGCAGTCGACGGTTTCGCAGCATCTGAAGATCCTGCTCGAAGCCGGCCTGGTCACCCGACATGCCCAGGGCACGCGCAACCGCTACGCCCTCAGCGCCGAGCGGCTGGCGGTGGTCCAGGGGGCGTTGGCCGATGTCCTCGGCGAGCTGGTGCCGGGCACGGCGGTGAGCGCCCGGCGCGCCCGGAAGGTGGCCTCATGAGACGGGCGCCGATGCTCCGCGATCCGATTCCGACCGGCCAGACCGTCAGCGCCGACCAGGGCGCGACGTTTTCGACAATCCGGAATCTGTGGCCCTTCATGTGGCCGGCCGACCGCCCGGATCTCAAGCTCAGAGTGCTTATGGCGATTGCGGCGTTGCTCGCCGCCAAGGCCGCCTCGACTTTCGTCCCGTTCGCCTACAAGGGCATCGTGGACGCCCTTGGCGTCAGCGCGACGGCCGAGACCGCGATCGTGCTCGGCCTGTCGCTGCCCTTCGTGCTGGCCATCGCATACGGCATCGGCTCCATGCTCGACTCCGGCTTCCAGCAACTCCGCGACGTCGCCTTCGCCTCGGTCGGCCAGCACGCCGTGCGCCGGCTTGCCTATCGTACATTCCGCCATCTGCACGCCCTGTCGCTGCGCTACCACCTGCAGCGCCGCACCGGCGGGCTCAGCCGGGTGATCGAGCGCGGCACCAAGGGCATCGAGACAATCGTCCGGTTCACGATGCTCAACACCGCCCCGACGATCGTCGAATTCGCCATCATCGCGGTGGTCTTTGGATGGATGTTCGGGGTGAGTTTCGTGGCGGTGTTGGTGGCGATGATCGCGGCCTATATCTGGTTCACGGTCCGCGCGTCGAACTGGCGGATCGGCATCCGCCGGGTGATGAACGAGTCAGACACCGACGCCCATTCCAAGGCGATCGACAGCCTTTTGAACTACGAAACAGTCAAGTATTTCGGCAACGAGCGCATGGAGGCCGAGCGCTTCGACGCGGCCATGGGCACTTACGAACACGCCGCGGTGCGCATGTGGTCGTCGTTGGGGGCGCTGAATTTCGGTCAGGCGGCGATCTTCTGGACGGGCATGATCGTAATCGGACTGATGGCCATCGCCGGTGTGGTCGCCGGGCGCCTCACAGTCGGCGATTTCGTGCTCGTCAACGCCTTCATGATGCAAATCTACCGGCCCCTGAACATGATCGGCTTCGTCTATCGCGAAATCCGTCAGTCGCTCGCCGACATCGAGGCGATGTTCCTGCTTCTCGACCAGCAGCCCGAGATCGAGGACCGCCCGGACGCCAGGCCCATCGCCATCAAAGGGCCCGTGCTTCGCTTCGAGGACGTGCGCTTTCACTACGATCCGGATCGCTCGATCCTCAAAGGGGTGAGCTTCGAGGTGCCGGCCGGCAGGACGATCGCGGTGGTGGGGCCGTCCGGCGCCGGCAAATCGACGATCTCGCGGCTGATCTATCGCTTCTACGACGTCATCGGCGGTCGCATCACCATCGACGGACAGGATTTGCGCGACGTCAGCCAGGACTCCCTACGCGCCGCCATCGGCATGGTCCCGCAGGACACGGTCCTGTTCAACGACACGATCGAATACAACATCCGCTACGGTCGTCCCGACGCCACCGACGAAGAGGTGCGCGAGGCGGCGCGCCTGGCACAGATCGCCGAGTTCGTGGAGAGTTTGCCGGACGGGTATCGGACCCATGTCGGCGAGCGCGGTCTGAAACTGAGCGGCGGCGAAAAGCAGCGGGTCGCGATCGCCCGCACCATCCTCAAGGGCCCGCCGATGCTGATCCTGGACGAGGCCACCTCGGCCCTCGACACGCACACCGAACGCGACATCCAGGCGGCGCTCGACGCGGTGGCCAGGGACCGGACGACGCTGGTCATCGCGCATCGTCTGTCGACGGTGATCCATGCCGATGAAATCGTGGTCCTGAGAGCCGGCGAGATCGTCGAGCGCGGCAACCACGACGACCTGCTGGCGCTCGACGGGCTCTACGCCCAGATGTGGGAGCGCCAGCGCGAGGCCGCCGAAGCCTCCGAGCGACTACGGCAGACCCGGGAGAGCGACACCGAGGGGTTCCTGGAGGAGATCGCCGCCCCCGCCGCCGAATAGCGGGCCCGCGCCGGGCGACTGCGCCGCGTCCGCGCGGCAGGGGGATCGGGCTACTTCTCTGCGAAAAACATCTGGCGGCTGCGCAAAACCGCCGCTTCGCCGACAATGCGGGCGGCCAGGCCCCGCGCCATACCCTTGAGGTTGTCGCGCGTGTGTTCGCGCACTTCGTCGAATCCCTCGATGGCGGAAAAATCGCCGCTCGCCGCGTTATCACTGGCCTCGCGGTGATGGCGCGCGAATTCCTCGCGCAATTCGCCAACCAGGGAATTGGCGTTTGCCAGGTGCTGCGCATCGGCGACCCCGGGGTGCCGGGGCAGTTCGAGGGCGAGCGCGCCCTCTTCGTCGATGGGCAACAGAAGGGTGTTCCAGGCATCCATCGGGAACATCTCGAGGTCCGCGAGCAGGAAGTCGGCGTGCTCGCCCTGCCAGCAGGCGTAGGGGACCATGGCCCACGGCGCGACCTCGCGCGGCAGTCTCGCATTCCACCTCGCCACGAACTGCTTCGACAGCTCGGCGAGGTGATCGGCCTGGGCCTGAACTTCGGACTGCGACTGGACGACATTCGTGGGGCCGTCCGGCGACGCGCCAAGACTGCGCAGGAAGTCGCCCACCGCCGAATCCTCCCAAAGCGACTTCGGGATGGCGCGCGTGACGCTGTCGGCGTCGGGGGTGGGTGCCGCCGCGGCCGCGGCCCGCTTTCCAAAAACGACCTTCATAGTATTCCTCACCGTCTGGTCCTTTGTGGCTGAGGAAGCCTCGCACCGGGTTAACGCCACCGCCCTGTCGCGTTTTCGGTTAACGCGCGATGTCGCAAGCGGCGCGGATTTTCGGCATCGGGGGTTGCCTTCGGGCGCGCGCCGGGAAAAGCCTTCGCCGAGGCGTGGGCGCTAGCGGAAATCGGGGAACGTCGAGACGGCTATTCGGCGGCCTGCCGGGTCACCACGACCACGCCGTCTTCTTCCTCGACCTCGACAAGGCCGGTTCCGTTGATCTTGACGTAATTGCCGGCGCTGTCGACCTCCGCCGGGATCGCCGCGGTGGGGGCGCTCTCCTCGGCCTGCGGCCGGACCACCAACCAGGCCAGAGCGCGGGCCGGGGCGCTGATGACCGTGCCGGCCATCGCCGGCAGCCCAGCCACTCCGGACCAGAGTGATTTGATGTTCTGCCAGATTACCGTCGGCGCCGTGATCATGACCGGCACCATGATCAGGGTCAGTGCGGTCGAGAAGAACAGGCCGGAGACCAGCGCCGAAGACAGATGCACGAACCAGGTGCCGGCAAGGCCGCCGACCACGATCTCGCGGCGGATGAAGTCGAACTCGACATTGAGCGCCATCGGGATGACGCCCAGCGCCGTCAGCGAGGCGGTCAGCAACACCGGCCTGATGCGCTGGGAAATCGTAATCAGCATCGCCTTGATCGGCTCGACACCGTCGTCACGAGTGTAGTGATTGTAGGTGTCGATCAGGACGATGCCGTTCTTGACCACGATACCCGCCAGCGCCACGATCCCGAGCCCGGTCATGATCGCCGAAAAACTCATGCCGGTGATCAGCATCCCCAGCAGCACGCCCGCGGTCGACATGATCACCGTCGACAGCGTCACCAGCACCTGCCAGAAGCTGTTGTATTCAAGCAGCAGCACCAGGAAGATGATGAACATCGCGGCCATCATGGCCTGGACGATGAAGGCGTTGGCGTCCCCGATCTGCTCTTCGGCGCCGCCGTAGACGATGCTCAACCCCTCGGGCCATTGCTGGGTGTTCTGCCACTCCTTCAATTGCTTGACCTTGTCGTCGGCCAACAGTCCCGGCTCGAGATTGGCGGCCACGGCCATCACGTAGGTGCCGTTGCGGTGCGTGATCGATGCGACCTTGGGCTGCGCGGTGCGCTCGATGAAATTGGACACCGGCACCAGGCCGCCGGCGGTCGCGATGCGCATTGAATCGAGCGCCGAGAATGTGCGCTCGTCCTTGGGCAGCCGAACCCGGATATCGAGCTCGTCCGAGGCGTCGCTCGGCCGGTAGGTGCCGATCTTCACGCCGCTGGTGATGAGCTGCACGTAGGGGCTGAGTTCCCTCACCCCGATGCCGAACTTCGCCGCCGAGGCGCGGTCGATGGTGATTTTCCAGTCGATGCCGGGGGAGGGGCGCCCGTCTTCCACGTCCACGGCGCCGCCGAGATCGTTCTCGATGTAGTTCCGCAGGTTCGCGACGGCGGGCGCCAGATCCTCGTAGGTGTCGCTTTCGACCCTGAGATTGATGTCCTTGCCCGCCGGCGGGCCGTTTTCGACCTCGGCGAGCTGCACCTCCAGGCCGGGAATGTCGCTCACCCGCTCGCGGATATCGGTGAAGATCTGGGCTGCCGGCACCCGGTTCTCCCAGGGATCGAGCTGCAATTGCAAGGTGCCGATGGTGTCCGGCGGACCACCGCCGAACCCGAAGCCGCTGCCGCCGCCGAAGGTCATGATCACGTCCTGCAGCCCGTCGACCTGCAAGATTCGACTTTCGACCTCTTCCATGAAGCCGAGGATTTCCGCCGGCGAGTAGTTGCCGCGCGCGACCACCGAGGCGGTGCCGTATTCCGGTTCCGACGCCGGGAACGCCTCGGTGCCGGTGGGATTGAGAGAGTAGGCGTAGAACACCGAGCCGATGATGGCGAAACCGAAGATCAGGGTGATGATCGGCCGGCGGATCAGCCGCGTCATCATCCGCACATACACGCCGGTCAGCCCGCGCACCTTGGCGGTGTCGAACTTGTCCGGATACATCACCACCTCGGCGGCCTCTTTTTCCTTCTCGTCCACCCGCCTGTGGGCGATCAGGGACCCGATCACCGGCATGAAGACGAGCGCCGAAAGCAACGACGCGGTCATCACTACGATGACGATGGTGGGCAGATAGCTCATGAACTTGCCGACAATGCCGGGCCAGAACAGGAGCGGAACGAAGGCGCCCAGCGTGGTCGCGGTCGCCGACACCACCGGCACGAACATCTTCTTGGCGGCGATGATGAATGCGTCGCGCCTGGAGATGCCCTCGGAGAGTTTTCGCTCGGCGTATTCGACGACAACGATCGGGTCGTCGACCAGCACGCCCACCGCCAGCACCAGACCGAACATGATCATCATGTTGATGGTCATGCCGAGCATCTGCGTGACCAGGAACGCGATCATGAACGAAATCGGGATCGACGCGCCGATCATCAGGGCCGGCCGCACACCGAGGATGGCCACACAGGTGATCATCACCAGCGCGATGGCGGTAAGCACCGCCGCCTCGAGCGATCGGTAGAGGGTTCGGGTGCTCTCGGACTGATCGAGCAGGAAACTGCGCTGGATGCCCGGCGGCCACGCGGCCGTGACCTCTTCGGTCACCTGCCGCACCTGCTCGGAGACCTCGATGATGTTGGTGCCGAGGTTCTTGGTCACACCCAGTGTGATCGCGGGCTGGCCGTTGACGTGCGAGTACTGGGTCGCGTCCTTGAAGGTCCGGGTGATGGTCGCCACGTCGCCGAATGTGACGACCGTGTCGCCGTCGGTCTTCAGGGGCAGGTTGAACACCTCTTCGGCGGTCGTGATCAGCCCCGGAACTTCGACGTTGAACGAGCCCTGGCCGGTGTCGAGCGTGCCCCCGGCGACCACCAGGTTGTTCTTGGCGACCGCGTCGAACAGCTGCGCGGCGGTGAGTCCGTAGGCTTCCAGCCGGGCCAGATCGATGCGCACCACGAGCATCTCGTCGCGGGAGCCGGAGATCGTTACGTCGTGGACGTCGTCGATGTCCTTGAGTGCGTCGCGCAGTTCCTTGGCACGCGTCACCAGCGTCCGTTCCGGCACGTCGCCATAAACGGCCACCGACAGGATCGGAAAGTCGTCGAATGAGATTTCGGTGACGGTCGCGTCACTGGCGTCCGCCGGCAGTTCACCGGATACCCCGTCGAGCTTTCCCCTGATGTCGGCGAGCGCCACATCCTTGTTGGTGTTGACGTCGAATTCGAGGAACACCGACACGTGCCCCGTGGTCGACACTGCGCTCAGGTTGTTGAGCCCGGTCAGGCCCGTGAGCCGATCTTCGATCGGCTTGGCGAGCAACCGCTCGGCGTCGCGCGGCGAGATGCCGGTCTGGCTGACCGAGA
Organism: uncultured Devosiaceae bacterium; assembly: GCA_964574935.1. GTDB lineage: Bacteria > Pseudomonadota > Alphaproteobacteria > Rhizobiales > Devosiaceae > JBBECE01. The sequence goes on from CAZNOZ010000001.1 coordinate 57,732, forward strand.
CGTAGAAATACGGGATGTCGATCGAAGGGAAGCTCTCCTTCGGAAGCGAGACGTAGGCCCCGGCGCCCGCCAGCAGCAAAAGCGCCATGGCGGTCAGGACCAGGCGCGGACGCCGCAGCACGCGCTCGAGGAAACCCATCATGATGTCGCGTCCCCGTCGGCGGCGCGGGCGTCGACCATCTGCCCCGCCTTGACGTATTCCTGTCCGAGCGTGATCACGTCCACCCTCGCCGGCAGTCCGAGCACCCAGACCCCTTGGCGCGTGTCCTGGGCGATCGTGACCGGATGGAACTGAACCTCTCCGTCGGCGACCGTTCGCACCCCGAGCGTGCCGTCGTCGTCCAGGGTGAGGACCGATTGCGGCACCAGATGCGCCATGGCAGTGCCCAGCCGCACCGTTGCCGAGGCGGTCAACCCGTCGCGGACGGTGCTGTTCGGATTGGCGAACTCGATTTCGAACGGGAAGGAACGGGTGCCGGGATCGGCGACCGCTGAAATGAAGGACACGGTCCCGTCGACGGTGTCGCCGGCGATGGTCGTGACGGAAGCGGGAAGCCCCGTGCGCGCCAGCCCGATCCGGGCCTCCGGAATGGCGCCGACAAACAGCATGGGATCGAGCGCGACCACGGTCGCGCAGGTTCCGCCGACACCGATGACGTCCCCGACATCGGCGATCGGATCCTGGACGATGCCGGCTGTCTCGGCCCGGATTTCGGTGCGGGCGAGCTCGTTCTGGGCTTCCTCAAGCGCCGCCTTGGCGGCCGCGAGCGCCACCGCAAAGGCGCGGCCCGAATTAGCGGCGGCGACCCCCCGCTCACGCAGCGTCTGGTTGGAGTCGAAATCCTGCTGGGCCTGGGCGAGGGCCGCTTCGGCCTGCGCCACGCGCAGCTGCCGGGAGCCCTGGTCGAGCGCGCACAACAGGTCGCCGGGCTCAACCCGGTCGCCCTTGTTCACCGGCCGGCTTTCGAGGGTGCCGGCGGTCTGGGCGCGGGCGGTGATCGAGGCGCTGGACTTGGTGCGCCCGCGAAGGGTGACCTCGAGCGGCATCGCTTCGGCGACGAAGGTGTGAATGCGCACCGAGCGCAGTTCTTCAGGTTGCGCCGTCGCGGCCGCTTCCGCCGGTGCCGTCCCGGCGACTTCGGCGGTTTCCTGGTCGGGGGACGCCAGGCCGAACTCGACCATCAAATCCTGCAATCGCTCGTTGTCGCCCAGCCCCAGGGCTTCGAGCACCGTCTTTTCGCCTTCGCCTTCGCCCTGGCCGCCCTGGACCAGGATGCCGGAGGCCATCCACAGGCCGATCACGACGATGATCAGCAGGGCTATTGCGTATGAAAGGAACGCGCGCATTGAGGTTTCGGTCTCTGCTACTGGGCGGCCTGCGCCGCTTCCGGCTGCGCCAGGGCGACGAGTTCGTCTTTGTGTTCAATGAGATACTTGCGGTGTTGCCGAAGCGAGGCCAGGCCGTAGTCCAAAATCCAGCGCTCGGTGGGCTTCAGGTCCCGCTCTTCGAGCTCCTCCAAATTCGAGACATGCGCCTCGACCGCGCAGATGCGCTCTGCGATGCGTTTTTCAACCAGCGCCGCAGGCAATTCGGACGCGAAACGCGCGAACAACAGGAATTCGCAGCGATAGCTGTCATCCACCAGGGGCTCGAACAGCGAGTCCAGAAGCACCCGGCGGCCCGTTTCGGTGATCGAATAGACCTTGCGCGCAGGCCGCCCCTTCTGCTCCTCGACGCGACTGGTGACGAGCCCGTCCTGCTCCAGCTTGGCGAGCGCCGGATAGATCGAGCCGTAGCTCGCCTCGACGAAATAGGCGTACTCGCCTTCCGTCGACTGCTTGCGAATGTCGTATCCGGTGGTCTCGCCATCGAACAGAATGGCGAGGCAAATGGTGCGCACGTTCAAGGGGCGACCCTCCCTCAGGATATATCGGGCGTATATATATAGCGCGGATACGTTTGCAAGCACGTGCCTGCAAATGAGTTATGCGCGGCATGCATATCGGCGCGGGCGGTTAAGGGGAGCTAAATCAGGTCGCGCATCCGTGTCGCGCAGCGGGCGGCGAGGTCTGCATCGGAGGCGGCGACGAACATCGGATTGAGGAAGGACCGCTCCGGCCGACCGTAGCGCATGGGGGCGCCGTCGATGTCGATCACCGTTCCGCCGGCGGCCTCCAGGACCGCCTGGCCGGCGGCCGTGTCCCATTCGCAGGTCGGCCCGAATCTCGGATAGAGGCGCGCCCGACCCGAGGCGAGCAAACAGAACTTGAGCGACGAACCGACCGAGACGTCTTCGGCGATCCCGAGATCCTCGATGAGCGTCTTGAGGGCCGCGTGACCGTGCGACCGGCTGGCGACCACGTTGACGGGGCCCGAGGTGGCGACCTGGATACGCCGCCGCTCGCCCGCCGACATGTCGGCTATCTCTTGCGTGAAGGCGCCGGCCGCGTCGCCGGCATAAAGAGTGCCCAGGGCCGGCGCCAGCACCACGCCGGAAACCGGTTTTCCCGCCTCCACCAGCGCGATGTTGACCGTGAATTCGCCGTTTCGGTGCACGAACTCCTTGGTGCCGTCCAATGGATCGACGAGGAAGAACCGGTCCCCGAGCTCCGGCACGACGCCCGACTGCACGGCCTCTTCGGCCACGATCGGCACTCCGAGCGGCGCCAGCGCGTCCACGATGATCGCCTCGGACCGCTTGTCGGCTTCGGTGACCGGGGAGCCGTCGGCCTTTTGGGTGGCCGTGAATTCGGTGGCGTAGACCTCAGAGACGGCTTCACCCGCCGTCAGCGCCGCGGCCACCATGGCTTCGAGGATTTCGCCCGACATCTGTCCCCTCAACCGCCGATCTCGATGTCGAGGCCGATATCGAGCGGCGGCGCGCCCAGCGTGATGGCCGACGTGGAGATGAACTCGACCCCGGTTTCGGCGACCGCCCGCACCGTTTCGAGGGTCACCCCGCCCGACGCTTCGAGCCTCGCCGCCCCGCCGGCGTGCTTGACCGCGGCGCGCAATTCGTCGGGCGACATGTTGTCGAGCAGCACGGCAGTGGCGCCGGCCCCCAGCGCCGCGTCGAGCTCGTCGAGGCTGGTGACCTCGACCTCGATCGCGGTCAGATGCCCCGCGAAGGCTCTCGCGGCCTCGACGGCCGCCGCCACGCCGCCGGCCACCGCGATATGGTTGTCCTTGATCAAAATGGCGTCGTCGAGCCCGTAGCGATGATTGACGCCGCCACCGACGCGGACGGCGTATTTCTCGAAGGCCCTGAGCCCCGGCGTCGTCTTGCGGGTGCAGGTGATGCGCGCCCCGGTGCCCTCGACAGCCTCAACGAACCTGTGCGTCGCCGTCGCGATCCCACTGAGATGGTTGAGGAAATTGAGGGCGGTGCGTTCCGCGCCGAGGATCAGGCGGGCGTTGCCGGCGACCGCCGCGATCGTCTGGCCCGGGGTCACCGCCTCGCCGTCGGCAATCGAGGCGCGGAACTCCAAACCCGGCCCGATCAATCGGAACGCCGCCGCCGCGAGCTCGAGACCGCACACGACCCCCGGCTCGCGGGCCCTGAAGACGGCTCGCGCGGTCGCGTCCGCAGGCAGGGTGGCCTGGCTGGTGATGTCCCCGGCGAGCCCCAGGTCCTCCTCCAGGGCGCCGCGCACCGCCCGGTCGACGAGCGGCCGGCTGAGTTCGGCCTTGTGAGGCGCGGACGCGCGCATGGACGGCCCTTGATCGGAAGAGGGTGGAAATCCGGCGCCCGGTTTACGCGCCGGCGCCGGGGCGCGCAACCGCGGCTCACATGCGCGCTCACCTGCTGTTGACCGCAGGTGATTTTGCAGCCGGTTAAGTGCCTGACAGGTTCGTCTCCTATTTGATGTGGAGGAGGACGAAATGCAGCGAAGTGGATTTCTGACAGTGGCTGCCGGCGCGGTGGCCGTTTCGATGATGGTGGCTTCGGCGGGGCTGAGCCAGTCGCCGCCCTTTGGCAATCCCGAGGATGTCGCCTACGCCGGCAAGGTCTGGGCCGCCATGCAGGACCGCGGCGTCGCCGGCGTCGAGGGCGAAAACGTGGTGCGGGGCTTTCCCCACGCGGGCACCGAACCGCACGGATTTGTCCTGGACACGCTCTATGTGAAGGCGACCATCGACGGACACACCGGCGACCTCGTGGTCAAGCGCAACTACGGTCCGGAAGGCGTCACCGTCGAAGACGTCCAGAACGCCGCCGCCGACCATCTCGCGGCCATCACCATCATGTTCAAGCGCGAGGCCGGATACGACGCGGACAACGCCGACTGGTTCTGGGCCAAGTACCTGCCGGACGGCACTCTGGACCAGAACCCCGCTGGCCTGCCGCTGGCGGGACGCGTCGCCAAGGGCATGGATGCGGGGTGCATCGCGTGTCATACCGGCGCCGGAGACGATCGGCTGTTCACCACCGACCACATTCAGTGATCGGCTGGCCTGTGGCTCACACCGCGATTTCATTGCCGTAGGCGGCGCGCATTTCCGCGATCTCGGCGAGCGCCGCGTTCAGGGGCGCCCAATTGTCGTCTTCGGCGATGGGCGCCCACAGCGCTTCCATCTCGTCGATCAGCATGGTGCGCGGCGTCCGCCGGGCAAAGTAGGGGTGGCCGAGCACCTCGGATGCGGCCGGCAGGTAGTCGGCCAAGCCCTGGCGCACGGCATCGAAATGCTCTGAATTGTAGTGATCGGCCGCCGGACTATCGGCTGCGCGGGCGCCGCTCAACGTGCCGCCCCGCCAGTCGAACAGCACCTGCTCGTAGGGTGCCTCGGATTGGGCGAGGAACGTGAACAGCGAAGTCACCAACGCGGAATCGGGCTCGGCGCCGCGTGCCTTCAGCCCCAGCCGGTCGAGCATCGCCGTCACCACCTCCATGCGATAGGCAGGCGCGAAGGCGGCCAGCGCCTCGTTCAGCGCCTCCGCCGAGGCGAACGGCAGCAGGCACTCGCCGAGCCGCGTCAGGTTCCAGGCCAGCGCCTCGGCCTGCCGTCCGAAGCTGTAGAGCCCGGTCTGGTCGAAATAGGCGGCGGTGAAATCGGGGTCGAAGTGCGGCAGGAACCGCCAGGGGCCGTAGTCGAAGCTCTCCCCGGTGATGTTGATGTTGTCGGAGTTGAGCACCCCGTGCACGAAGCCGGCCGCCGTCCACCGAGCGCCGGTCCGCGCGACGTTTTCGCAAACCTGGCGTAGGAAGGCGGCCGCCGATTGCGCGATGTCGGCGCCGGCGACCTCCGGCAGGTAGGTGGCGATCGAATAGTCCAGCAGCCGCCTGAGATTGTCGGTGTCGCTCAAAAAGGCGAGCCGCTGGAACGAGCCGATCCGGATATGCGAGTGGCTGAGCCTGACCAGCACCGACGAGCGGGTCGGGGAGGGCTCGTCGTGACGCACGAGGCTCTCGCCGGTCTCGATGAGGGAGAACGTGCGCGAGGTGTCGACCCCCAGCGCCTCCAGCATCTCGCTGGCCAGGAGCTCCCGCACGCCCCCTTTGAGGGTCAGCCGTCCGTCGGCGCCGCGCGACCACGGCGTCTGGCCGCTGCCCTTGGTGCCCAGATCCATCAGCCGCCCGTCCTCGAGGTCATGGAGCTGGGCGAAGAGAAAGCCGCGCCCGTCGCCGAGCTCGGGGTTGTAGACCCGAAACTGGTGGCCGTGATAGCGCAGCGCCAGCGGCGCTTCGTAGCTGCCCGGCAGCGGCTCGAAGCGGCCGAAATGCGCGGTCCATTCGGCGTCGTCGAGCCCGTCGAGCCCCACGCGCCGCGCCCAGCGCTGGTTGCGGTAGCGCACGATGAGCTTGGGAAATTGCGCCGCCTCGACGACGTCGTAGAATTCGTCGCCGAGGTCGGCATGGCGGGTCGAGGGGCGCGTGCGTGGCATCGAGACCAAGGTAGGCGCGCGGGCACGGCGGCGCCAGATGGGGGGGCGAAGGGGCCGATACTGGCGCGCTAGGGGCTCACCACGACGATGGCCGAAGACGAAGCGCGGCCCTTGCAACGGTAGCTGTGGGGAACGCTCGAGTCGAAATAGACGGCATCGCCCTCCTCGAGCACCGTCTCCGCGCCGTCGATATCGAGCACGAGCTGCCCGCCCAACACGTAGATGAACTCGGCGCCGTCATGCTGGTGGGGCTCCGAGGCGTTTGTTCGCGCGGGGAATTCGGCCAGGAACGCCTCCATCTTCCGATCGGTCGCCGGGTAGTCGAGACTCTCGAAAATGTAGGACGGTTGTGGATCGCCGGCGGGATTGGGCAGGCGGATGCGGTCGGTCTTGCGGACCACAGCAACCATCGGCCGGTCGCTGTCGTCGGTGAAGAAGTGCTCCAGACCGACCCCGAACACCAGGGCGATGCGCAACAGCGTCGGCAATGTCGGAAACAGCTTGCCCCGCTCGATTTTCGACAACATCGCCGGCGAGAGCCCCGTGTGCTCCCCCAATTGCACCAGACCGAGCTTCTTCTTCTGGCGAAGCGCCCGGATTTGCGGGCCGATCGCGTAGCGCTCCAGACCTGTCGTCAGCGTTTCCGAGAGCATCACGCCGCCCTTCGATTTCACTCTTGTTCAAAACCGCCGAACACTATTCTACCTAAAAGAAAATGGCAATTCCTATCACGAAAACTTGTAGTGGAAGTAAAATTAGATTGAACTATGTGAAAGGGCAAGGGCGCCACCGAGCCGGGTCGGTTTGGCGGGCGATCCCGAAGAGAGGCGTCCGGGTTCGAGCCCGGCAAACACGGAGAAAATGCAATGAAGTCCATTCCGAAATTCGCAGTCGCCGCGGTCGCTGCCGTCGGCATTGTGGCGGCAAGTGCCAGCGCGCGCGCCGCCGACATTGTCGACACCGCTGTGGCGGCCGGTCAGTTCAACACCCTGGCGACGGCGCTTGGCGCGGCCGGGCTGGTCGAAACGCTGAAAGGGCCGGGGCCGTTCACCGTCTTCGCGCCGACCGACGAGGCGTTCGCCAAGCTTCCGGCCGGCACCGTCGAATCGCTTCTGATGCCGGAGAACAAGGATCAGCTTGTCGCGATCCTGACCTACCACGTGGTTCCCGGCACGGTGATGGCCGCTGATGTGGTCAAGCTCACCGAGGCGACGACCGTCAACGGCAAGATGATCGAAATCGCCGTCGACGGCGGCATGGTGAAGATCAACGATGCCACGGTCACAGTCGTCGACATCGCGGCGACCAACGGCGTCATCCACGTCATCGACAGCGTGATCCTCCCCCCGAGCGACTGACGGTGACGACCGGGTCGCCGGCCGTCGGCGACCCGGCCCCCCAACACAGAACGGAGAAAGCAAATGAAATCCCTCAATCTGGCCACCCTCGCGCTGGTCATCGTGGGCGGCGTGAACTGGGGCCTGGTCGGTCTGTTTGGATTCGACCTGGTCGCGACCATCTTCGGCGCCGGGTCGATTCTGTCGCGCCTGGTCTACGTCGTGGTCGGCCTGTCGGCGCTGTGGCAGCTCGTTCCGCTCGTCGCTTCATTCGGCAGCAACGAGCCGGCTGCGCTGCGCGGCCATTCGCAGCACTAGCGTCAAGTCCCCCCGCCGCGGCGGAAACTCTGCGGCGGGGAATGTCCATCACGGCGCCCGGGATCTCTGCATCCCGGGCGTTTTGGACTCAGACGAAAACGGGGGCGTACCGAAGCGTCGGGCCGAAAGAGCCGTCAGGCGCCACTGGCTGGGGGACCTGGATTCGAACCAGGACCGACGGAGTCAGAGTCCGCTGTTCTACCGTTAAACTATCCCCCAGGGGACCGGTCAGCCCGCCTTGTATCACCCTCGCGGCCTCGATCAACTCTGCCCGCGCGTCGACCCGTACCTCGCGGTCGCCATCGCATGGGCCTTGGCGCGCAATCCCGAACTTCCGCCCGGCCTGCGTCCGCTCGTGGCGATCCGGTGAATGAGGGGGCCGGGGGTCTATCTCACCCACGCCCGGTGAGGCATAGTTGCCTTGCGAGAGGGTGAGATGAGGGGAAGGCTCAAATGATCGACACCGGCGATACCGCGTGGATGCTCACGGCAACCACGCTGGTCCTGTTCATGACGCTGCCCGGGCTGGCGCTGTTCTATGCCGGCCTGGTGCACGCGCGAAACGTTCTTTCGGCGCTCATGCAGTGCATCGCAATTGCATGTGGCGCCTCGATTCTGTGGTTCGCGGTCGCGTACTCGATTTCGTTCGCCGACGGCACCGCGTTTTTCGGCGGGCTGGGCAAGTCGTTTCTCAATGGCGTCGCCCGCGACCAGGCCTATTCGGGAACGGCGATACCCGAGTCCGTGTTCTTCATGTTCCAGATGACGTTCGCAATCATCACGCCGGCGCTGATCGTGGGTGCCTATGTCGAACGCATCAAGTTCGCGGCCGTGTTGCTGTTCTCGGCGCTGTGGCTGCTCATCGTTTATGCCCCGGTGGCGCACTGGGTCTGGGGGGGCGGATGGCTCGCCGAGCGCGGGGCGCTGGATTTCGCCGGCGGCATGGTGGTGCACGTCACCGCCGGTGTCTCCGCGGTGACGATCGCCTGGATGCTGGGCGGCCGGGTCGGGTTTCCCGACGAAATACGCCCGCCCCACGCGCCCTGGATGGTCATGGTCGGCGCTTCGATGCTGTGGATCGGCTGGTTCGGCTTCAACGCCGGCAGCGCCCTGGCCTCGGGCGCCGATGCCGGCATGGCAATGCTGGTTACTCATCTTTCGGCCGCCACCGCTTCGCTCACCTGGCTGGTCATCGAGTGGGTGCGCTACGGCAGACCGTCGCTGGTCGGCCTGGTAACCGGCACCATCGCGGGTCTGGCAACCGTCACCCCCGCATCCGGCTATATCGGGCCGATCGGCGGGGTCATCTGCGGCCTCGTCGGAGGGGCGGTGTGCTACGCGGCGGTCGATCTGGTCAAGAAGGTGATGAAGATCGACGATTCCCTGGATGTTCTGGCGGTGCACGGCTTCGGCGGCGCGACCGGAACGATCCTGACGGCGGTTCTCGCCATTCCCGCCTTTGCCGGGATCGGCCTCAAGATGACGATGGTCGAGCAGCTCGGCGTGCAGGTGCTGGGGGTGGTCGCTGTCGCTGCCTGGTCGGCGATCGCCACGATCGTGATCGTCAGGGTCACCCAGGCGCTGGTCGGTCTTCGGGTTTCCGAGGAAGACGAGCGTGCCGGGCTCGACCAGACCGCGCACGGCGAAACCGGCTACAACCTGTAACCCGGGAGGATGAGATGAAACTGGTGATCGCAATCATCCAGCCGCACCGGCTCGAGCAGGTGCGCGACGCGCTGACGGAAATCGGCGTGCACGGAATGACCGTTTCCGACGTGCGCGGCTACGGCCGCCAGAAGGGGCATACCGAAGTCTATCGCGGTTCCGAGTACGAGGTCAGCTACCTGCCGAAGAACCGGATCGACGTGGCCGTTGACGATTCCGTGGTCGACGCCACGGTCGAGGCCATCGCCAATGCGGCCCGCTCGGGCAAGATCGGGGACGGCAAGATCTTCGTGCTGGACCTCGGATCGGCGATGCGAATCCGAACCGGGGAAACCGACGCCGAGGCGCTCTAGGCCGAGGCGGCAAAGCCGCCGACGGCCGGCTCGACACCTTGGGTGTCGGGCCGGCCCCGCCTCATCGCGACAGGGACAGGACCCACAACCACGCGTCGTCGAACGGCCGGATGAGGCCGAGCGTGTCCTGGGCGAGGAAGAACGCCGCGCAGGCGGTGACGAGCGCCACCGGGACGGCCACCCGGGCGGGAACGCCCGCGGACCAGATCAGCGCCCCGCTCACATAGACGACGACCGCCACGGGCAGGCCGGTCAACGGCGTGATGACAAGGAGCCCCAGGAGCGGCAGCAGAACCCCGGCATCGATCTGCCGCCACTTCGATCCCTCGCGAGAGAACCGGCGCCAGTCCTGCACCAGCACCACGATGCAGCAGGCCATGCCCAGCAACGACGCGCCCACCGGAAACATCTGCGCGCTCGGCGGAAAACCCCGGGACATGAAGATCGCCCAGCCGTAGAGCGCGATGAACGCGGCCGCCAGGACCGGAGCAGCGACGATTTCCTCGCTCGGCAGAACCTCGGCTTGCGCGCGCCGCCGCCGTGACCGCCACCAGCTCAGCGCCAGCACGCCAATGCCGACAGCCAGCAGCGCCGCCACACCCGGCCGCTCGATAGCCGACCACCCATAGACCGCCATCGTCCGCGACAGGGTCGATTCGAGGATCGGGCCCATCACGAAGCCGAGGATCAACGGCGGGCGCGGCCAGCCGGCGCTCTTGAACGCCACGCCGATGGCGCCGAACACCGCCATCTGCGCCAGGCTCGCCGGATTGGGCAGCACCACGATCGCGGCGATCGTCGACAGCACCAGCGCCACCGGCATTATCGCCCGCTGTTTCAGGGTCGCGATGAAGCTGAACGTCGGAACGAACGCCAGGCACACCGGAATGGCGAGCAGATTGGCGATGAGCACGATCCACCCGACCATCGAGATGAAGCCCGGATCCTGGGTGACCAGACGCGGCCCGACATCGACGCCGATGAAGGTGAACGCCAGCATCATGATCGCCATGCCCGAGGTGCCGGGGACCGCGAACATCAGCGTGGGGGCGAAGGAGCCGCCTTCCTTGGCGTTGTTCGCCGCCTCCGCCGACAGCACGCCGGCGACATTGCCCTTGCCGAAGGGCGGGTCGTGCGGCTCGGTCTGCACCGCATGGCCATAAGCCATCCACACGGATACCGACGAGCCGATCCCCGGGATGAAACCGACGATGATGCCGATGATCGAAGAGCGCATGACGATACCGAAGCGGCGGAAGACCACCGCCATGCCGCGGATGATCTGCATCATGCCCAGGCCCCGCACCGGGCCCGTCGCGCCCTCCGGGCGGTTGCGCAGGGTCAGCATCTCCGGGATGACGAAAAGCCCGGCGAGCACCGAAGCCACGTTGAGCCCGGGCGCCAGGGTGAGCTGGCCGAACGTGTAGCGCTGGGCGCCGGTAAGATCGTCGAAGCCCACGGTCGCCGCCAGAAGCCCGAACGTCGCCACGATCAGCCCGCGCACCAGGCTGGTCCCCGAAAGCGCCGAGACCGCCAACAGGCCGAGCATGGTGAGCGCCATCACCTCCGCCGAGCCGACATGCGGCACGAGCAGAAGGCCGATCGGAATGAAGGCGATCAGCGCCACTGCGCCCACCAGACCGCCGAAGGCCGACGCGCCGATCGTCGCCGCGATCGCCTCCCAGGCGCGTCCCTGCTTGACCAGCGGGTAGCCGTCGAGAACGACCGCCGCCTCCGACGTCGAGGTCGGCACGCCGATGAGCACCGCCGGCAGGGTGCCGCAGGTGTGCACCACCGCGTGCATGGCGACCAGATAGACGACCGCCGTCATCGGATCGAGGGCCGCCAGGAACGGAATGGAGAGGATGATCCCCTTGCGGCCGTTGATGCCCGGGAGCAGTCCGAAAACGATACCCAGCGTGACGCCGACCAGAAGCGCCAGAGCCGGTTCAGGAGACGCAAGCAGCCGGTCGGCGGGAAACAGCCAGTCCATGGACGAGGGGGCTCACTCAGTTGCTGCAGGCGGAACCCGTATCGGCGAGCTGCGTGCCGCAGTCCATCGCGTGCGCGAGTTTTTCGGCGAACGAGGTCATTCCCGAGAGCATCTCGTCCAGGCGCGCTTGAAGATCCGCGCCACGGACCTGATCGAGCAGCAACCGGTCGCCGACCCATTCGACGAACCCGGGATCGGTGGCGGCGGCGTAGAACATGGCACGCAACGCTTCGAGGCGGTCCGGCGGAACACCTTTCGGGACGGCGAGCGTCGAAGAGGCCGCCATCAAATTGAAGAACTCAACCACCCACGCGAACTCCGGATTGACCTGCATGCCGGAAAGGCGGGGCGGGTGACCAAGATAGGCCGGCAATTCGGTGTCGATCAGCGACAGCAGCGCGACGGAAGTTCCATCCTCGAGGGTGCGTGCCGCCGCTATGGGCGCAAGGAACGCAAGCTGCACCTCGCCGTTCATGAATGCCAGCTCCCGCTCGCTCGAGCCGTATCCGGTCACCGGTTTGATGCGCGTGCCCAGGGCGGCGTTGGTGAGAAGGCCGGTGTAGTACATCCCCGAGGACGTCGACCGGACCGGGAAGAAGGCGGGTTCGGACCGCCCCACGAGATCGTCAACGGAATCGATCCCCGATTGTGGGTTGGCGAACAGCACCCGCGAGGCGGTCGACACACTGACGACGATGTCGAATTCGGTGATGTCGAACGACTGCTCCCCCATCGCCTTGGCGATCAGCGAATCGTTGTTCACCGTTCCCAGGGTCAGGCCGTCGGGTTTCGCCTCGAGGATCATCGTTTCGGTCAGCGCCGCCGAGCCGCCCGGATTGGACCGGAAGACAACGCGCGTCCCCGGGTAGAGCCGCTCGACGGTGCGCCCGAGTTCCTGGAGCACCTGGCTCGACACTGCGCCTTCCGAAAAGCCGCTGAGAAGTTCGATGGTCCTGCCGGTGAAGAAGTCCTCCTGCGCACTGGCCGTCGGGGGCAGGATCGCCAGGCCCAGAGCGGCCAGAACGGCGCTGAACAGCGCCGATGCGCGGCCCGGGCGGGCGGCGAGTTGTTCTGATTGGCGAGCCGTCTTTGTGTTGGTCATTCACGCTTTCCTGCGCTGCCGGGGAGCCCAGCGTACACCGTTTGACTTGACCTACAATCGTTCTCGGGCTGCGAAAAAATGGCCGCTCGTGCCTAGGCCGCGCAGGCCTCGCCGGTCTCGGCGATTTGTGTGCCGCAGGCGAGTGCCCTCTGGATGTTGGCGCCCAGATCGCCGAATTCGGAGACGATCGCCTTCAGGCTGTTTTGCAGGATGTTCCCGCGCACCGGCTCCACGTTCGTCACGGCCGTCACGGTCGTGCGGAAGTCCGGGTCATCGGCCGCCCGCATGAACACGTCCCGCAAGATCTCCAGCCGGTCGGCAGGTACGTCCTTGCGCGTGCACACGATGTAGGTGACGGAGATGGCGTTGTAGAATTCGACGATCCAGCGAAAATCCTGGTTGACGGCGAGTTGCGACAGGGAAGGGGGATCGCCGAAGTAATCGGGCACCGGCACGTCGGAATATCTGAGGATCGCGACCGCGTCGCCATTTTCGATGTATGGTCCGCCCGTCTCCGGCCCCCTGATGATCAGTTGCGCCTCTCCGCTGAGGAACGCGAGTTCCCGGGCGCCGGAATTGTAGCCGGTGACCGGCATGATCCGCGTGCCGAACATGGCGTTGGTGAACAGCCCCTGGAAATATGATCCCGATACCGTCGCGCGCACCGGCAGAACGGCCGGTGAATCCCGGTCGACAAGATCGCTGACCGATGTGATCCCGGATCTGGTGGTGGCGTAGAGCACGTCCAGCGCCCGGCTCAGTCCGGCGATGATGGCGAAGTCGCTGATGTCGTATTGCTCGCCGCTGGTGTATTTCCTGAGCAGGGTATCGGTCGATACCTCTCCCACCGTCAGCCCGTCGGGCACGGATTCAGCCACCATGGCGATGCCCAGCGCCGACGATCCCCCGGCGCTGTTGCGGTGCACCACCGCGGTGTCCGGCAGAAGTTTGCCCACGGCTCGCACCCACTCCTGCATGATCAAATTGCCCGCCGCGCCTTCCGAATAGCTGCTGAGAAGTTCGAGGGTCTCTCCCGCGAGATACGAGCCTTGGGCCAGGACCGGCCGCAGGGGCAGCGCGATCGTGCCGGCGGCTGCCGCCGCGCCGGCCAGAACCTGTCGGCGGCCGATCCGGTCGCCAGTCGTGCCCGGGCCGCGATTGGCTCTGTCGATCATGAGTGTCCCCCCCTCCTGCGGCCGTTTGCGTCGGTCTCCGGCCGGCTTCGGCACGGCCCGCCCGATATGTCTACCCGGCGGACCGACTGCCACGCAATCGGACGCTCAGGCGCTGGCAGGGAAACTCACGCGGTGCAGGCCGCCCCGGTCTCTGCAAGCTGCACCCCGCAGGCCAGCGCCCGTTCGACATTGGTGTCGAAATCGCCGAACCCTCCGAGGAGATTGTCGACCTCCCGCTGCACTTCCTCGCCGCGCGCCGGCGACACGGTCAGGAATGCGGCGAGGGCCGCCTGAAGCTCCGGGTCTTGCGCGGCGCGCCAGAACACGTCCCTGAGCGTCGCCAGCCTGTCTTCGGGCACGCCCTTCGGCGCGGCGAGGATATGAGTTGCGGTTGCCGTTTCGAAATACTGCGCGATCCAGGCGAAGTCGGGGTTGTGCGCGTACTCGGAGATGGCGGGCAGGGGCGGGTATGTTTCGGGCAGCGGATCACGGCCGAATTTGACAATCGGCACCCCCGTGCCGTCCCGCAGGAACCGCGCACCCACGCCGGCGGGCTTGATGATGAGTTCCGCTTCCCCGCTGAGAAACGCCAGATCGCGTTCGCCGGAGCTGTAACCGGTCACCGGCTGGATGCGGGTGCCGAACAGCGCATTGGTGAACAAACCCTGGAAGTACTGGCCGGAAACCGTTGCCCGAACGGGCAGAATCACCGGCCCCTCGCGCGCTTGGAGGTCGGCCAGCGAGGTGATGCCCGACGGCACGGAGGCGAGCAGCACGTCGATGTTGCGGCTCAAGCTGCCGATGATGTCGAAGCGGCTGATATCGATTCCGCGCTTGCCGGCTTCCGGCGCGATCAGGGAATCGGTGTTGTGGGTTCCGATGGTGAGCCCGTCGGGCGCCGCCTCGGCGAGCAGCGAATAGGTGAGATCGACCGAACCGCCGGGGTTGGGCCTGAACACGACCCTGAGGCCCGGGACAAGCCGTTCGGCGGCCTTGCCCCATTCCTGGATGATCAGGCCGCCCTCGGCCCCCTCCGAATAGCCGGAGAGCAAGTCGAGCGTCTGGCCGGCCAGAAAGCCGGCATCCTGCGCGAGCGTCAGGCTCGGGCGGATCGCGGTCGCAGCTGCCATCCCCGCGGCGCCGATGACGACCGCGCGCCGCGTGGCCCCCGAGACGGTGGATGGGCGCTCAACCGCGCCCGCTCGAAGAGATCTGGTTCGTTGCATGACTTCTCACTCCCGCATCGCTTCGCCGGCCCCGCCGCCGTCGTTCACGCGCTCCTAGGCTCGGCAGCTTTCTCCGGTCTCGGCGAGCTGCATGCCGCACGCGAGCGCGGCGGCGAGACCTTCTGCAAAGGAACCGAATCCAGACAACAGCCGCTGGATCAAGGCTTCGATTTCTTGGCCCGGAATGGGCTCCAGAACCAGCAGATTGGTCGCTGCCTGCACGAACTCGGGATCGGCGACGGCGGCCGTAAACAGCTCCCGCAGCGTCTGCAGGCGGTCGGCGGGCGTGTCCTTCGGCGCGCCGAGTATGTGGCTGACCGCGGAGGTATTGAGGAAGTCCACGACCCATTCGAATTCCTCGGTGGCGTCGAAGTCCGACAAAGCCGGCACGTCCCCAAAATCGGACGGTAACGGCACGTCGGTGAGCCGGAGCAGGATTTGGCCCGCGCCGTCGTTCACCAGTCGGCGGGCATTGGGCACCCCGGCAACCACCAGATCCGCTTCTCCGGTCCGAATGGCCAGCTCGCGAGCACCCGAATCGTAGCCGGTCACCGGCAGAATCCTCGTCTGCAGAACCGCATTGAGCAGATACCCCTGAAAGTAGGCGCCCGACGAGGTCGACCGCACCGCCTGAATCGCCGGCGTATCGCGGCCCACGAGGTCGTCGACCGATGTGATGTCGCTCGCGGCGCCCGAGATCAGCATATCGGCGTCCCGATCCATCCCGCCGACAATCGAGAACTCGGAGATGTCGTAGACCTCCGCTCCGGTCGTCTTCGCGACCAGAGAATCCATGTCGACGATGCCGATGGTCAGCCCGTCGGGTTCGGATTCCGCGAGCATGGCTGCCGTCAGCGCCGCGGTGCCGCCCGGATTGACCCGGTACGCCACGCGCGTGTCTGGCAACAACCGCTCCAGGGCCCGCGAGAATTCCTGCATCAGAATGTTGCCGTTGGATCCCTCGGAAAACCCGCTGATGACTTGCAGCGTTCGCCCGTCGAGATAACTCGCCGCCGCGCGGGCGGCCACGGGTCCGAGCCAGGCCGCGGCCCCCAGTCCGGCCGCTCCCCAGAGCACCTGGCGCCGCCGCACGGGTTTTCCCGACCCCGATGCTCGGCCACATTCGACTTTCATGGGTTGCCTCCTTCAGCCGCAACGTCGGATGGCGTTTGGCATCGTAGCGGACCGCAAGAGGCCCGATGGGGCCAACCGTGCCCCGACATCAGCAATTCGCTCCCGTCTCCGCGAGCTGCATGCCGCATTCGAGAGCCCGGAGAGGTTGGCGCCCAATTCACCGAAATCCGATACCAGCGAGGCCACGTCCCGCCGCAGCGCGTCCCCGCACTCAGCCTCGAACGCGTGATATGGCGAGCGGGCATCCGATACGCGGTGCGCTTCATCTCTGGCTCCGGCATCCGGTCGCGGTCGTCTCGGGCCGGCCGCCTGCCGTCGCGGCCCACCGGCAAGCGCGTCCGCTCACCCCGATTCCGGCGGCCGCTTCGCCAGCAGCGCCACCATCCGGTGCGACACCTTGCCTTCGCGTTGCTTATCGACAAGTCGCTCCACCGCCACGTCCATGCCGGCAGCGTCGAAAAGCGCGCGCAATTCGTCCGGCGTCGAGAATTCCATTTTCACCAGCGCGCGGGGCGCCATTCGCTCGAGACGTGCGAGAAAGTCGTCAAGCGGCTCCGAAATCAGGTCGGGATTGGCCTTCGCCACCGCCGCCGCGCGTTCGATTCTTCTGGCCATCAGATCGCCGTGGGCGAGCGGACCTCCCATTGTGAGGCGTTGCGAGAACAGGATCCGGCCCTCCGGTTTCAACCAGCCAGCCAGCTGCTGCAGCGCCTTGACGTGAAGGTCGGGTGGCAGGAAGCGGAACACGCTGTGAACGCAGATCAGGTCGGCGCTGAAGGTCTCGGTGATCTCGGTGAGATCGACCGTTTGCACCACGAGCGGCAGACCTGCCCGGGCGGCATAGATGCGGCAAAGCTCGAGCGGCGTGCCGCAGCGGTCGATGACCGTGTAGCGCGCGCGGGCGGCGATCTCGGGGCCTGCCGCGGCCGCCCCCATTGCCGCCGTCGCGAAAAGACCGGTGTCCGACGCCCCCGCGATCAAAATGTCGAGCGGGCCGCTCGCCTCGGCGCGCGAAGTGAGCTCGCGGGCGATCATCTCGATGAGGTCCGAACGATCGGAGGAGATCGAGGAATCGGGGCTGGTTGCCCGCCGGCATGCATAGCCGACATGATAGTCCGCGCACGCCTCGCAAAGGCGATTTGCGATCGCGCTGACCCGCGCCATGTTGCCGAGGAGATCCTCTTCGAGAGCGTCCCCGGCTCTGACCACGTACTCGTTCATGATCGCGACGTTCCACTCCCCGGGCCTTTGTTGCACGCCGCGGGCGATCCTGCCAGACTCGCTCCGAGCGGACGGACGCATTGCCCGCTGAGGGGCGGCGCGCGGCGGAGGCTGTGACCCCGGGACCGGCGTCGAGTCGGGTGGAATGTGCGATGTTGTTCTTCGTCACGCTGACTGAGCACAGCCACACGATCTGGCGGTTCATTCGCGGTTGCGGCCAGCGCAACGTCGCTTTTCTGAAGCCCCTGACCTACGAACGGCTGTTCACGTCCGGTCGCGTGCCGCTCGGCCACACCATCTTCACCGACTTCGACCGGCTCACCCACCACGAGATCCACTACGCCGGTCGGATGGCGCGGGCTCTGCGCGCCTACGATCCGGCGATCCGTATCCTCAATGATCCGCCCCATGTCCTCGAGCGCTATGCGCTTTTGAAGCGGTTGCACCGCGAGGGGATCAACGATTTCGATGTCACGCGGCTGGAGGCCGGCGACCGGCCGTCCCGTTTTCCGGTCTTCATACGCTGCGAGGATGACGCCCAACCCCTCGATACGGGCTTGCTGCACTCCGAAGACGAGCTCAAGGCGGCGCTGAACCGCCTTCGGGAGCAGGGCATGCCGCTCAAGCGGCGTATTGCGGTCGGCTTCGCCGCCGAGCCGAGCGCCGACGGCTACTATCGCAAATACGGCGTCATCTGCGTCGGCGACCGTTTGGTTCCGCAGCACGTTCTGCGCGGCACGGACTGGTACGTGAAGTCCGGCAGCGTGCCCCACGACGCGGCCTTCGACGAGGAACGGCTTCGCTACTTTCACGAGTTTCCGCACGGCGAGGAAATCCGCCAGATCATGTCGCTCGCGAACATGCAATTCGGACGCGTTGACTACGGCATTGTCGGCGGCCGTATCCAGGTCTACGAGATCAACTCCAATCCGAAGATGCCGGGCCTGGGCCCGCGCCCGAGAACGCAAATCTCGCCCAGAACGGCGGCGGCCGAAGAGCGCCGCCGGCTGACGATCGCGGCGCTCGCCTCCGCCTTCGAGGCGATCGACACCCCGATATCGACGCGTGGAACGATCCGGGTCGATCGGCCCCCGGTGCGCTATCACTCCTTCCGGCGGGCCCGCTTCGGGGCTCGGGCCGAGGACCGGTTCCGGCGCCTGCGGGCGCTGACCGGGCTGTAGGGCTGGCGCGACGTCACAGGTACCAAAACGAAGGCCCGG
>CAZNOZ010000001.1:76460-115293 GCA_964574935.1 uncultured Devosiaceae bacterium
TAGAAGCCGTCCCACTCTTGTGCCGCCGCTGGTGTCGCGGCCGCTGCCGCGAGGATGGACGCCAAGCCAAGCGCCGCGCCCACCACGCCCGGATGAATTTTCATGTGTCTTCCTCCCGCTGTGTACTAATTGTTGGCAACCTGTGGACAAATCTTAACGAACTGTTGACAAACTTCCTGTGGCATTTCCGCAACGAACCTGATTCGTTTGATTCGGGCCGTTTCAACCGCTGGTTGCGGGGGCTGAGGCGGCTTCGGCCGTTTGCCACAGCCGCTTGTTTCGACTAGGGTTTCCCCAACGCAAGAACAAACCCGGCCCGCCGCCCGGCAGCCTACGCGCCTTGGCAGCGGCGGGGCGGGATGGAGTGATCGCGTGACCGATGAAGATCGGTCCGCCGATTTGCCGCCCTCGGATCTCGATCCGGGGTTGCGGCGGGGGCGGGGCAAGGATGCCCCCGATGCGCCCGCCGAGGCGCCGCCGGACCCGGTCGGTGGCCGAATCCGGCGCAGTTGGCGGACCTCAGGCAAGCGGTTTGGAGTCGGCCGGCGTGCCGATGCGCCGGCCTATGCGGCGCTCGATCTGGGCACCAACAACTGCCGCTTGCTGATCGCCCAGCCGACGCCGCGCAGTTTTCGGGTGGTCGACGGGTATTCGCGCATCGTCAGGCTCGGCGAGGCGGTATCGCGAACCGGCCGGCTCGGCGAGGACGCGATCGAGCGCACGCTTGAGGCGCTTTTGCAGTGCCGGGACCGAATTGAAAATCACAATGTCAAGGCGAGTCGACTGATCGCCACCGAGGCCTGCCGCGCCGCCGTCAACGCCGAGGAGTTTCTCGAGCGCGTTCGCGAGGAGATCGGGTTTGCGCTCGAGATCGTCGATCACCGCACCGAGGCGGAGCTGGCCGTCACCGGTTGCGCCGACCTGGTGGACCGGGAGGCGACGGGCGTCCTGCTGTTCGATATCGGCGGTGGCTCATCCGAGCTCGCCTGGCTCGATTTCCGCGGCGGCCGGCCCAGGAACCGGGGCAAAATGGCGGCGGCCATCCGCAGCTGGTGGTCGCTGCCGGTCGGCGTCGTCTCGATCGCCGAACAATTCGGCGGCCACCACGTGACCCCCGAAAGCTTCGAGCTGATGGTCGCCCATGTCGGCAATCGACTATCGCAACTGCGCGGGCGCGAGAAGCTGGCACGCGCCGTACGCACGCAACATATGCACCTGGTCGGCACCTCCGGCACCGTCACCACGCTGGCCGGGCTGCACCTGGGGCTCGAGCGCTACGACCGTTCCAGGGTGGACGGGCTGTGGATGCAGGACACCCAGATCGCCGAAGCCACGCAAACGCTCCTCGGGATGAGCTTCAGCTCGCGGGTCGCCAACGCCTGCATCGGCCGCGACCGGGCGGATCTTGTCATTCCCGGTTGCGCCATCCTCGAGGCGATCCGCAGGCAGTGGCCGTGCGACAGGATCCGGGTCGCCGACCGGGGACTGCGCGAGGGCATCCTGATCTCGCTGATGGCGGAGGACCGCGTCTGGAACCGGGGAAACGGCGCCCGACGGCGCCGTCGCCCTCGGCCCTCGCCGGCTGGCCCCGATGGGTGAGCGGGGCTCGCGTCCGCCGCCGCGCCGTCTCAAGCAACGGGTCAGGTCCGCCAGGGGCCGCCGCGGCTCCTCGACCCGTTGGCTCGAGCGCCAACTCAATGACCCCTATGTCGCGCGCGCCCGCGCCGAGAACCGCCGCTCGCGGGCGGCCTACAAGCTGCTCGAGCTGGACAAGCGCTACGGGTTGTTGCGTGCCGGCATGCGGGTCGCCGATCTGGGAGCCGCGCCCGGCGGCTGGTCCCAGGTCGCCGCCGAAATCGTCGGCAGCCGGCCAGACGATCCGCTCGTCCTGGCGGTCGATGTCACGGAAATGGACCCGATTGCCGGTGTGAGGTTCCTGCAGCACGACATCACCGGTCCCGACGCGTCGGCCGCCATCATCGACGCGCTCGCGGGATGCAAGGCCGACATTGTGCTGTCCGACATGGCGGCCCCGGCGACCGGACATCGCGGAACCGATCATCTCAGAATCGTCGCGCTGGTCGAGGCGGCGGCGCAACTGGCATTCGAGATCCTGGCGCCGGGGGGCGCTTTCGTCGCCAAGGTCCTGCAGGGCGGCACCGAGGGGCAGCTGCTTGCGCGGCTCAAGACCGACTTTGCCAAGGTGGTTCATGCCAAGCCGCCGGCCTCCCGCAGCGGATCGGCGGAGACCTATCTGGTGGCCACCGGCTTTCGGGGCTGATGGCGTCTGGCGTCTACTTGCCGCTCAACGCCGGCGACACGTCGGCCGCGGCGGCGGCGGCCGTGGAACGGCTGTGATGGCCCGACATCGCGGCGCCGGCGTCGGGTGCGAGGAAAACGAACGGCACCACCGCGAGCATGGAGATCGCCGCCACCCCGAAGAAGGCGATCTGGAAATCTAACAGTCCCAGGCTGCCGTCCCCCATCCGCGTGGTGACCTCCAGAATGCCGCCCGCGACCGCCACCCCCAGCGCGTTGAAGATCGGCCGGCACACCGTCATGATGGCGGTGGCCTGACCGGCTTGCTTGTCGGAAATGTCAGCGAAGGCGAGGGCGTTGACCCCGGTGAAGAAGGACGAGCGAACCAGCCCCGCGACCAACAGGACGCCGAGGATCAGCGACAGCGGCGTGTCGGGCACGAACAGCCCCTTGACGGCGATCAACAGCGCCGAAACCACCGTCGCCGCCAGCAGCACCGGGCGAAATCCGAGGCTGCCGTAAAGGCGCTCGGCGAAGAACTTCGCGACCAGCGCCCCAACCGCGCCAATGAAGGTCACCATGCCGGACTCGAACGGCGTCATCCCGAACCCCAGCTGCAGCATCAAGGGGAACAGGAACGGGATCGCGCCCATCCCGACCAGGAACAGGCTCAAGCCCATGATCGTGTTGCGATAGGTCCGGTCCTCGAAGAGGTTGAGATTGAGCAGCGGGTCGGCTTTCCTGCGCGCGTGGCGCACATAGACGAAACCTGCCAGCGCGCCGACCACGGTAGTGGCGAAGCCCACCCAGATCGGCAGGGCAGGCAGGCTGATCACCGACAGCCCGAAGACCATGCCGGCGAAGGCCAGCCCCACCAGCACGAACCCGCGATAGTCGATCGGCCGCAATTCCTCGACTTCGGCTTTGGGCAGAAACCGTCCCGCCAGCAGGATGCCGAGCGCCCCGATGGGCACGTTGATCAGGAAGATCCAGTGCCACGACAGGTAGGTCGTGAGGAACCCGCCCAGCGGCGGCCCGGCGATCGGCCCCACGAGCGCCGGTATCGTCAGCCACGCCATGGCACCGACCAGCTGGTTCCGCGGCGTCGCCCGGACCAGAACCAGCCGCGCCACCGGCGCCATCATCGCCCCGCCGATGCCCTGCAGAAAACGCGAGGCGACGAACGCCGTCAGCGAGTCCGATGCCGCGCAGGCGAGCGAGCCCGCGATGAACACGGTGATGGCGATCCGGAAGACGCGTATCGTGCCGAAACGATCGGCCATCCAGCCGCTGATCGGGATGAAGATGGCCAGTGCCACCAGATAGGCGGTGAAGGCGAGCTTCAGCGCGATCGGCGAGGTTCCGATATCGGCGGCGATCGCCGGCAGCGAGGTGGCGATCACGGTCGCGTCCATGTTCTCCATGAACAGGGCGACCGCCAGAAAAAGTGGCAGGCTGCGCTTCACAGGACGGGTCCGGTCGGGAAGTTGGTCTCGGATCGCCGTCACGCTAGCACGCACGCAACAGATTGTCTCCATTGCGGATTCGGAGGTCGGTACCCGGTGAATCGAGACCCTCCGGCGCTTTCCCTTTCCAAATCGGGCGGGCGGTGGTAATCACCCTCGCCAACCCGGGCGGCGCGCCGGGCACCGTCAAGCGCTATCCGCACGATCACGATGTGGGAACGGAGGGTTGGCCGTGGCCAGGATCATTTCATCCATAACCGGCGATGCCGCCCTGACGTTTGACGACGTCCTGCTGCAGCCGGGGCGTTCCGAAATCCTGCCGTCCGACGCCGACATCGGCACCAATGTCACCAAGGACATTCGCCTGTCGCTGCCGATCATGTCCTCGGCCATGGACACCGTCACCGAGGGCAACATGGCCATCGCCATGGCCCAGGCCGGCGGCCTCGGCGTCATCCACCGCAATCTCGAACCCGACCAGCAGGCCGAACAGGTCCGGCAGGTCAAGTCGTTCGAGTCCGGCATGGTCGTCAATCCGATCACCATCGGCCCCGAAGCCACCCTGGCCGATGCCCTCGAGCTGATGCAGATCAACCGGATCTCGGGCATTCCCGTTGTCGAGCAGGGCGGCAGGGGCGGCCGCACCTCTGGCCGGTTGGTCGGGATCGTGACCAACCGCGACGTCCGCTTCGCCAACAAGATGCAGCAACCGGTCTCCGAACTGATGACGCGCGAGAACCTGGTCACGGTGCGTGACGGGGTCGATCAGGCCGAGGCCAAGCGTTTGCTGCATCACAATCGCATCGAGAAGCTTCTGGTGGTCGACGATGAGGGCAACTGCACCGGGCTGATCACCGTCAAGGACATTGAAAAGGCGCAGCTGCACCCCGACGCCATCAAGGATGCGAAGGGGCGCCTTTGCGTCGCCGCCGCCACCTCGGTGGGGGACAAGGGGTACGAGCGTTCGGAAAGGCTGATGGAGGCCGAAGCGGACCTGCTCGTCATCGACACCGCCCACGGGCACTCGGTGCATGTCGGCGAGGCGGTTTCGCGAATCAAGAAGATGTCGAACGCAATCCGGATCGTGGCCGGCAACGTGGCGACCGCCGAAGCGACCAAGGCGCTCATCGATGCCGGGGCAGACGCCGTCAAGGTCGGCCTGGGCCCGGGCTCGATCTGCACGACCCGCATCGTCGCCGGGGTCGGGGTGCCGCAGCTCGCCGCCATCATGGCCTGTGCGGAAGAAGCCGACAAACAAGGCGTGCCCGTCATCGCCGATGGCGGCATCAAGTATTCGGGCGATCTCGCCAAGGCGCTGGCCGGCGGCGCCGCCTGCGCGATGATCGGCTCGCTCCTGGCCGGCACCGACGAGAGCCCCGGGGAGGTCTATCTCTACCAGGGCCGCTCCTACAAATCCTATCGCGGCATGGGGTCGGTGGGCGCCATGGCCCGCGGTTCGGCCGACCGCTATTTCCAGCAGGAGATCACCGACTCCCTCAAGCTGGTGCCCGAAGGAATCGAGGGGCAGGTCCCCTACAAGGGACCGGCGGCCAACGTTCTGCATCAGCTCGCCGGGGGCCTCAGGGCGGCAATGGGCTACACCGGCGCCGCGGACCTCAGGGCTTTCCGCGAAACCGCGCTGTTCCTTCGGGTTTCCGGTGCCGCCCACCAGGAGAGCCACGTGCACGATGTCGCCCTGACCCGCGAGCCGCCGAACTACCCGGCCTCCAGCTAGACGGCGATGTCCGGCGCCGAAAAACTCCTGCTGGCGGCGATCGCGGTCCAGGTCGGACTGACCCTCTGGCTCGCCATCGCGCTCAGTGTCATGCGCTTGCGGATGGTGATGAGCGGGCAGGTACGGATCGCCGAGGTGGCGCTCGATGCCGGCAACTGGCCGGACCGCGCGCGCCAGTATGGCAACGCCTTTGCCAACCAGTTCCAATTGCCGGTGCTGTTCTATGCGGCGGCACTGCTCGCGTTGACCCGCCATGGCGCCGACATGGTCGTGGCTTCGCTGGCCGTCGGCTTCGTGGCGCTTCGCCTGCTGCATGCCGGTGTGCATGTCACGTCCAACGCCGTCGTCCGACGGTTCCAGATCTTCAATGCCGGCCTTGCCGTATTGGCGCTGCTTTGGATCTATGTGTTGGCACGGCTGTATCTGCCGGGCTGATTCAATGCGATTGCCCGGCCGCATCGGCGCCGCGATAGAAATCCTCGACGACATCGAGACCCGCCATCGCCCCGCCGCGGAGGCGCTCAAGGATTGGGGCGTCTCGCATCGCTTCGCGGGGGCCGGCGATCGCGCCGCCATTGGCAATCTCGTCTTCGACGCCCTCAGAAAGCGGCTCTCCGCCGCGCAACGGGGCGGTGCCGACACACCGCGCGCCATCGTCCTGGCGACCGTGGTCTCTGAGTGGGGCGAGACGCCCGAAGGCCTCAAGGCCGCTTTCGCCGACGACCGGTTCGCGCCGGGCGCGCTCACCGAAGCGGAGATGACCGCCCTCGGCCGCCCGGAGCCACTCGCCGCCGCCGCCGATCATGTCCGCGCCGACGTTCCGGAGTGGATCGCGCCGATGCTGGCGGCCAACTTCGCCGACGAATGGATCGCCGAGGCCCGGGCCCTGGCCATGCGCCCGCCGCTCGATTTGCGCGTCAACACCCTCAAGGCGACCCGCGAGAAGGTGCTCGCCGCCCTCAAGCGGCACGATCCGAAGCCGACATTCATCGCTCGCCAGGGCGTCCGGATGGCCCCCGGCCACCGCGACGCCCGCACCCCCAATCTGAGGGGCGAGCCCGGCTACGCCAAGGGGTGGTTCGAGATCCAGGACGAAGGCAGCCAGATCGCCGCCGATCTGGTGTTCGCGCGGGCCGGCGAACAGATCCTCGACTATTGCGCCGGCGGTGGCGGCAAGTCCCTGGCGTTCGCCGCCGCGATGGAGAACCGCGGGCAGATCTATGCCTTCGACCGCGATCGCCAGCGCCTCACGCCGATCTACGAACGGCTGCGCCGCGCCGGCGCCCGCAACGTCCAGGTCCGCCCGCCCGACGAAGCTTCCCTCCAGGACCTGACCGGCCGCATGGATCGCGTTGTCGTCGACGCCCCGTGTTCGGGATCCGGCGCCTGGCGCCGACGCCCCGATACGAAATGGCGGCTGACGCCGGAGGGGCTCGAGCGCCGACTCGTCGAGCAGGAGGAGGCGCTTTCGGAGGCCGCCGGCTTCGTCCGGCCCGGCGGATACCTCGTCTACATCACCTGTTCGGTGCTGCCGGCCGAAAACGAGGGCCAGATCGAGGCTTTTCTCGCCGAGCAGCCCGGCTTCTCGCTGGTTTCGGCGGGCGAGGTCTGGCAGGAGCTCTTCGGTTTCGACAAGCCGCGCCCCTGGTCGGCCGATCTGAACTCCCTCACGCTGACGCCCGCATCCACCGATACCGATGGCTTCTTCTTCGCCGTCATGGCACGCTCGGCCCCGCCGGACGCGTCGGCGGACCCGTCGGCGCCCAACGATCCCAACAGCACATCGAGCCAGTCATGAACGAGCAAAGACCGACGACCTCCGACAGTTTCGCGCTCATCGTCTTTCTGGTCGTCGCGGTCGGCATATCGTTGGCGCTCGGCTTCTTCACCGCCCCGGGAGAGTGGTTCGCGGGTCTCGCAAAGCCGTTCTTCAATCCGCCGAATTGGCTCTTCGCGCCGGTCTGGGTTGTGCTTTATTTCTGCATCGCGTTTGCCGGCTATCTGGTCTGGCGCCAACAGCGCAGCGGACCGGCGATGGCCGCCTGGGCAGCGCAGATGGTGCTCAACTGGAGCTGGTCGCCGGTGTTCTTCCGGCTGCAGGCGTTGTGGCTGGCGGTCGCGATCATTGTCGCGACCCTGGCCGCCATCATCGCCTTCATCGTGTTGGCCTGGCGAATCGACAAGCGGGCGGCGTGGCTGTTCGTCCCCTACGCCGCCTGGGTGAGTTTCGCCACCGCGCTCAACATCGCGATCGCCTGGCTCAACTGACCCTGTTGCGCGCCGGGCCCGATGCCGGGGCCGACGCGCGCTCCTCGGCGCTGCGATCCAGCGCCTCCAGCGTCTTCCGGATCCGGCTGCCCCAGACGGCCTGCTCATCCGGGCCGAGCGTTTCCGGCACCCGCATGGGCTCGCCCACACTGACCACGACCCTTGCGAAAGGCAGCGGCAGCTCCATCCGATCCCAGCGCGAGGCCATCACCCATTTGTGGTTCGCCGCCACGGAAATCGGGAGCAGCACGAATCCCAGTCTCGAGGCGCTGTCGATGGCACCGGCCTTGACCGAATGGTACGGCCCCATCGGTCCGTCGACGGCAAATCCGCCGAGCCGACCCCGCCGCAACGCGTCCATGATCAGCGCCCGCGAGTTTCCCTTGCGCCGCGACGGCAGGACGATCGGCACGTAGCCGAAGCGGCGGCTGATTTCGCCGACCACCCGGCCGCGGAACGAGTTGGCGACGAATGCGCACGCGTTGCGGCCCTCCATGGCCGCGAACAGCGGCACATATTTGCCGTGCCAGAGCGCGATCACCACGCCTTCGTCCGCCGCCAGAAGCCGATCCAGTTGGCCGAGGTCCCGGTTGTCGACCCGCAGGCTCGCATACCAGATGCGCAACAGCCCGGCGAAAAAGGCGCCGACGATCTTCACCAGCGGCGTGTCGGCGCGCCGTGTTTGCGGATCGTCGAAATTCATCGTGGCCGCGTCCATTCGGGCGCAGGGTCCGGGCGCGGGTTCGCTCTGGCATTGTTTTCGTTGCCCAGCGACATCACCGCATCCGAAGCGCTCGACGCGAACTTGCCCAGGATCGCCCACTCGCGCTGCAGGGAACGGCGCGCCGCCTCCCACATGCTCGCCTCGACATTACCGCTGTGCCCCTTGGCGGCCAGGACGCGCTCGTACAGCGAGACGGTATCGCGCACGCAATTGGGCCAGGCGTAGCGTCCGGCCGTCGCGCGTGCGGCATCGCTCAGCCGGGTCCGGTCCGCGGCGCTCGCCTCGGCGACCCCGGCGAGCGCCTCGGCGAAGGCCCGTTCGTCGGCGTCGGCGGGCAGCAAACGACCGTTGATTCCGTCTTCGACGATTTCCCGCACCCCGGTGGCTTCGAGCGCCACCACCGACACCCCCGCGGCCATCGCCTCGGCAAGCACCAGTCCCTGGGTTTCCGAATGCGAAGCAAAGGCGAACACATTCATCGCCGCATAGGTGTCGGCCAGCTCCCGGCCCTTGAGCACCCCGGTCAGGTGCAGCCGTTCGCCGAGCTCGGCGGAATCGAACATCTCGCGGATGATTTCGGCCATCGCGCCGCCGCCGGCGATGACGACCTCGGCCCGCTGATGGTTGGAGACAAAGCGGATGATGCTGCGCGCCAGGAACGGCAGATTTTTCTCCAGCGCCAGCCGGCCGACATGGCCGACGACGAACGCGTCGTCGTCGATGCCCAGCCGGGCTCGAACCGCGGCGCCATCGCCGGAGTGGAACTGCTCCACGCCCACGCCGCTGGGGATGACCTCGATAGGCACCTGAACCTGCTTGCTGCGCAGGTAGGTCGCGATGCTCTCGCTCGGCGCGATGACGGCGTTGCACAGGCGGCAGTAGCCCAGCGCCAGGTTGACCGCCAGCCGCTGCATCAACGGTGAATCGGCGGCCGCGTAGTGGCTGTAGAGCTCGTAGCGCGTGTGGTAGGTGAACACCGCCGGCACGTTGTGTTGTGCCGACGCCCTCAGCGCCGTGTCGCCGAGCAGGAACGGGTGATGCGAGTGCACGATGTCGAGGTCGAAGGCGCGCAGATCGCGCTCGAGAGGACGGCTCAGGGGCAGCGGAACCGAAAAGTCCGAGCCGCCGAACCGCTGAATGGCCGGCACCCGGATGACATCGTGGTCAGGCTCCATGCCGGGGAAATCCGGGGCCACCACCAGCACGCGATGACCTGCGGCGCGCAGGCCATCGGCGAGCCCGCTGACGCTTCGCGCCACCCCGCCGACATGCGGCGTGAAGGTGTTGGTGAACATCACGATGTTCATCCGATTGCCCCCTCGTGGCTCCACCAAACCTTGCTTTGTTGTTGGGGATCAAGCCCTTTCTGCGCCCGACGCTGCGGGTGCGGACGCGGCATCCCGCGGGACGGAGATCCGCCGGTCGGCCGTGACGGGCGCGTTGGTGGCCGCCGACCACGAAACTCGCCACGGGCAGAAGCAAAACCGTGACCGAATTCCGGTCGAAGGGCCCGTTGAACTGACCGCCGGCATCGGCTCGGCGCATGGGCCCGCATAAACCGGAATCCGCTTGCCCACCCACCCCGGTGATGTTCAACTGCACCATTGAGAATTACTGCTGAGCCTCGATTTGTTCAGCGCTTTGAGCGTATTCCGGGCAGGGGCCGCTCGATTTGGAATTCATTGTCGCACTCGCAGTTCTCGCGATTATTGCTGCGCCGGTGCTGTCGATCATCGCGCTCGTCAATTCAAATCGAACAAGGTTGCCGCCCGACTACGATCGCCACCGGGCCTTGCTGGAGGGCGTGAACCGGCGCGTCGACGCGCTGGCCGAGGCACAAGCGGAGTTGGCGCAGCGCCTCGACGGGGGCCCGGCCATGCCCGCCCGCGCGGCCGCGTCGCCGACGGTTGCCGAACCGGAACCGGTTGAGCCCGCCGCCCTGGACGGCGAAAAGGCCGCTCCCGAGGATCTCGCAGAAGAACCCGAACCCGAAGTTCCGGCGCCCGGGGAGCCGGTGCCTGAAGAGGCTGAGTCCGGTGAGGCCCCGGAACAAGAGCAGCCAAGCGAAACGCGGCCGAGCGATGAAAGGGCGGCGGAGACCGGGCCGTGGGCAATGGCGCCAGCCGCCCAAGCGCCGGCCCGGGTGGGCCGCACCTTCGACTGGGAGCGCATGGTCGGCATCCGGCTGCCGATCTGGCTCGGCGCCATCACTCTCAGCGTGGCGGCGTTTTTCCTCGTCGTCTACACGGTGGAAGCCGGGCTGCTGACCCCGTGGCGGCGCGTGTTTGCCGGCATCGCCGGCGGCGCCGCGGGACTGGCCGGCGCCGAGTACGTGCTGCGCCGGATGCGGACCGGCAACGCCGGCGCCATCGCCGCCGCGTTGGCCTCGGCCGCCGTGACAGCGTTCTATGTGTCGGGCTACGCCGCCGCGACCCTGTTCGAACTCGTTCCGCCTTCCTTCGGGTTCGCCGCCATGGGCGTCACCACCTTCGCGGCCATCGCAATTTCGCTGCGCTTCGGCTGGGTGGTGGTGATCGTGGCGCTCTTCGGCGGCAATCTGACGCCGCTGCTCATCCGTACCACCGAACCGAATGAGGCGGTGTTCTTTGCCTATCTTCTGGCCATCTTCGCCGCCGCGTTCATCGTGATGGACCGCCGCGGCTGGCCACAGCTCACTTTGACCACGCTGATCGGTCCGGCGATCTGGATCGGCGTCTATGCGATGAGCGGCAACGCCGCCGACTCGCCGTTGTGGATCACCGCCTTCCTCATCGCGCTGCCGTCGGTGACGCTGGCGGTGCGCCGCGATCAGTGGCTGAAGGACACCGAGACCGCGACCGGTTTGCGCCAGCCCGGCGCGAAATCCATCGTCGCGCGGGCCGCCGGCGACGCCATCGGCGCCGCGATGGTCCTTGCCGCCGCCGGCTTCGTCGGCATTCTGATCGGTGCCGACCATCCCTGGCCGGTCTGGCAGGGCTTCATGGTCTTCGCCGGGGCGACCGTCGCGCTGTCGCTCTACCGGCCCAACGCACTCTGGGCGATGCCGCTGTACGCGCTGGCCGCCGCCGCCGTCGCCGTTCTCATCTGGCAACGACCCGGCGAGACGGAACTACTCGTTGTTCTGGCGATCCTCTTCGCGATTTTCGCCTCAGGTGCCGTCGCCCACTTTGTCCGCCTGCAGCGGCCCGCTCTGTGGGGCATGGTTGTGGCCTTCGTGGGTTTGTTTTTCTATCTCGCGGCCGTTTTCAAATTCGCCGGCTGGGAGGCGGCGCGGGCCAACCCGCACGCCTGGGCGGCCGCGGCGCTGGCGCTGGCGGTGGGTTTGACCGCGTTGCTGGCGCGCTACGGACCGGCGGTCGCTGAGGGCGAGCAGCGCTCGCGCGTCTATGCGGCTCTGGCGGCCGCGGTGACGGCACTCGTCTCGATGGCCGTGGTGCTCGAACTTGACCCGCTGGTGTTTCCTGCCGCCACTGCCGCGCAGGTGCTTGCCCTGTCCATTTTGGTCGGCCGCACCGGCGAACGCGGCCTCGAGTGGGTGGCCTGGGTCTATTTCGCCGTCTATGCGGTCCTGATCTTGGCCAGCGCCAGCGGCTTCACCGGTCTCCAATCCTACTTTCTCGCGCAGGCGGTGGCGCGCCCGTTCTGGGACGCGCCGATTGCGCTGCTTATCCTCCCGGCGCTGGGCTTTGTAGTGGCGGCGACCTTGCTGCGGCCCGTCGCGGCTACACCGCTTCCACATTACCTCGACGGCGCCTTCGTCCCGCTGGCAGCTGTCGGAATCGGCTTCGTGGTGCTCGACAGCTGGACACAGCTCTATGGCGTGCGGGCCTATGTGAACGGCGCGAGCTTCTACAACGCCGAGTTGCTTTTCTTGAGCGCAGTGCTCGCCGCGGGGGGCTTTTTGGGGCGCCGCGTGCTCGCTGAGACATCGGCGGTCCTCGTGATCACGGTCGCCCTGATGATGGTGTCGAGCTACCTGCTGCCGCTCCTTGTGGGCTGGCCGCACGCCCGCGTGTCCGGCAACCTCTTCATCAACATCCTGCCCGGAGCCCTCGTGCTGCCGGCGATCCTGCTGCTGGGGACCACGTACTGGGCCCGCACCATCGCGGTTCGCGCCATGCCCAGACCCATCTCGCTCGGTTTGCGTTTCGTCGCGGTGATGCTGGTCTTCCTGGCCGCCGTCATCTGGGTGCGATTCGGCTACCATGCGCGGGCGCTGTATGTGGGCGCGACCTCGGACCCGGAGAACTACACCTACTCGATCGTCACGCTCGTGTTCGGGATCGGGCTCTTGGTGCTCGGGACGCTGGTCAACAGCCGGCTGGCGCGCGCCCTGTCCTTCGGCTTCTTCCTGGCGGCCGCCATCAAGACGTTTCTGTTCGATGCCGCGCAGCTCGATGGGCTTCTTCGCGTCGCGTCGTTCATCGGGCTGGGGTTGTCCTTTCTCGGCATCTCCTGGTTTTACGCCCGCTTCGTGTTCCGCTTCGTGCGCGGCGGCGAAGCCGAACCGCCCTCGGAAGAGGCGGAACTGGCGGACAACTGACGCCACAATGTGCTCAATCGCGAGCGCGCCACCGGCCCGGCCCGCTTCAGCCGGCAGCGGGAGAAAGGGTCGGCGCGCTTTGGGAGGGATGTTTTTCCAGCCCGCGCGCCCAGCGCATCACCGGTTCTTCCATGAGGGTGTAGGAGACCGTGGCGATCAGGAACGCGACGGCCACCACCCCGGCGCTGATCAGGGCCCACTGCGTGACGTCGGTCATGTCCCAGTAGACGTAGTGAGGCTGCCAGGCGAGCCTGACGATCTCCATCAGCAGGTAGTGCCAGACATAAAGGCCGTACGAGATTCGCGCGACGTAGGCGATGGGTCTGAGGTCGGTGAAGCGCGGCAGCACCACCGCCCCCTGCGTACCGACCAGGATCATCGCCACGCCAAGCGGGAACCAGGGGAAGGCGTAAGGGATGTTGGCCAACCCGTAGGCGTCGAACTGGGGGACGTTCAGCGCGATGCTCGCGATCGCCAGCCCCAGTCCGGTCAGCGCAACCAGATCGAACCATGCCGATTTGATCGCCGCCAGCCGCACCTGCACCCCGGCCGCCAGGATTCCGATCGCGAACATGGCGTAGAATGCGATCGGGTTGAAATTGGGCCACCAGAACTTGGCGCCGCCAATCGTGCCGTACTCCCAGCCGCGTTGATGCGCGTCCGGCACCAGGTAGGTGATGGCCAGATACTGTGCACCGATGACCAGGGCAATCATCCCAACCCATGCAAGACGAGCCAGCCAGCCGCGAGCGAACGGGAGTTTGAACACCACCCACAAGCACAGCGGCATCAGCGCATAGGCGGTGATCTCGGTGCCGATCGACCACAGCGGCAGATCGAGTTCCACCGGAAACCAGGTCAGCCAGTGCAGGTCCGCGACGAGCAGGAATCCGGCGACGAAGCGCACCACCAGGGTGCCATCCAGCGTCGCGCCGAGCAGAAACACACTGAGCACGAAGCTCACCGTCAGCGCCAGCCAGAACGCGGGCACAATGCGCGCCGCGCGCCGCAGCGCGTAGGTCCTCAGGCTCGGCATGGGCTTGCCCGCGTCGAAGGCCGTCCAGAACGGGCGCGCCAGCAGGTACCCCGAGAGCACGAAAAAGGCGCCGACGCCGAGGGCGAACATCTGCACGAAAATCGAAACGCCGCCCCACGGCCCCAGCGCCTCGGGGGAAATCCGCTGCGCCACGTGATGGGCGATCACCATCAAACAGGCCGTGGCCCGCACAAAATCGGCGCCGGAGAGGCGATGGGCTGGGCGCATGGGCGATTTCCCCTCCACAAGGGCGCGCCGAAGGGCTCGGTGCAGCGTCGCGCCTCTTGTCCACCGGCTAGCAGTGCATGGCGATGCCGGAAAGGCAACCGGCTCGATGGGCGCGCCTCGCCGCCGCGACACTTCGGTCACCCGGCAGGCGCCCGCCGGGTTGCGGAATCGCCGCCCCGCCGCTAAAGGCTTCCGATGACGCCCGAATCCCAGTCAATCCTCATCGTCGATTTCGGCTCGCAGGTCACCCAGCTCATCGCCAGGCGGGTCCGCGAGGCGAAGGTGTATTGCGAAATCCATCCCTTCAACCATGCGAGCGGCGCCTTCGAGCGGCTCGAGCCGAAGGGGCTGATCCTCTCCGGCGGCCCGGCCAGCGTTCTCGACGAGGGCGCGCCGACCATCCCCGAATTCGTCTTCGCCTCCGGCCTGCCGGTGCTCGGCATCTGCTACGGGCAGCAGGCGATGTGCCTGACTTTGGGCGGCAAGGTCGAGCCGGGCGGCGACCGCGAGTTCGGCCGCGCCGAGGTGAAGGTCGAAAAGCCCTCGGCGCTGTTCGAAGGCGTCTGGGACGTCGGCTCCGCGCACCAGGTCTGGATGAGCCACGGCGACCGCGTGGTCGCGCTGCCGGAAGGATTTGAGGCCGTCGGCACCTCCGGCGGCGCGCCGTTCGCCGTCGTCGCCGACGAAGCCCGACACTACTACGGCGTTCAGTTCCATCCCGAGGTCGTGCACACCCCCGACGGCGCCCGGCTGCTGTCGAATTTCGTGCACACGGTCTGCGGCTGCCCCGGCAACTGGTCGATGGCGGCCTATCGTGCCGAGGCGGTGAACCGCATCCGCGAACAGGTTGGCAAAGCCAAGGTGATCTGCGGGCTCTCCGGCGGCGTCGATTCAACGGTCGCCGCGGTTCTCATCCACGAGGCCGTCGGCGAGCAGCTCACCTGCATCCTGGTCGATCACGGCCTGATGCGGGCCGGCGAGGCGACCGAAGTGGTCGAGCTCTTCCGGTCCCACTACAACATCCCGCTCGTCCATGTGGACGCCGGCGATCTGTTCATCTCGCGGCTCGAACATGCCGAGGATCCCGAGGAAAAGCGTCGCATCATCGGGGCCCTGTTCATCGACGTGTTCGACGCCGAGGCGCATAAAATCGGCGGCGCCGAATATCTCGCCCAGGGCACGCTCTACCCGGACGTCATCGAATCCGTGCCGGTTGCCGGGGGCCCCTCGGCAACCATCAAGTCGCACCACAATGTCGGGGGTCTGCCCGAGCGCATGCATCTGAAGCTCGTCGAGCCGCTTCGGGAACTCTTCAAGGACGAGGTGCGGACCCTCGGTCGTGAACTCGGCCTGCCGGAGAGCTTCGTCGGCCGCCATCCGTTTCCCGGCCCGGGGCTGGCCATCCGGACCCCCGGCGCCGTGACCCGCGACAAGCTCGACATCCTCAGGCAGGCCGACGCCATCTATCTCGATGAAATCCGCAAGGCCGGCCTCTACGACGAAATCTGGCAGGCCTTCGCGGTCCTGTTGCCGGTGCGCACGGTGGGTGTGATGGGCGACGAGCGCAGCTATGAGCATGTGTGTGCGCTCAGGGCCGTGACCTCGGTTGACGGCATGACGGCCGATTTCTATCCCTTCGACACGCAGTTTCTCGGCTCCGCGGCTACCCGCATCATCAACGAGGTGCGCGGCATCAATCGGGTGGTCTACGACGTCACCTCCAAGCCCCCCGGCACAATCGAGTGGGAGTGAGCCGGTGGCCTCTTTGTTCGACGCGCTGACGGCGCCGCTCGAGCGGGCCCGGCGCCTCGACTTCGTGATCGCCGGCGCCGCCAAGGCCGGCACCAGCGCCCTTTGGGCGTATCTCAGACGCACCCCCGGCATCTACATGCCGCCGCTCAAGGAACTTGGCTTCTTCGGCGACGACCGGCGCTACGGCGACGGAACCCGCTTCTGGCGCCTGCATCTTTGGTACGTATTCGCGCCGCGCGGCGCCATCCGCGGCGAGGCGACGCCGAGCTACCTCTACGAGCCGCAATGTCTGCCGCGCCTGGCCGCCTACAACCCCGACATCAGGATCGTCTGCATCCTCAGGAACCCGGTGCTGCGCGCCTACTCGGGATGGAATTTCTGGCGCTGGCGCCGCCGTGACTCGGTGCCATTCCTCGACCACATCCGGGAGGAAATGGAGGGGTTGCGCCCTGGCGAGACCCCGCAGCGCCGCCCGCCGACCGCGATCGCCCGCAGCGCCTATGCGGTTCAGATCGAGCGCGCCCAGGCCACCCTGCCGCGCCACAACATCCTGTGGCTGAAATACGAGGACTTCGTTCGTGACCAGCCGGCCGCGGTTGCCCGGACCGTTCGGTTTCTCGGCGCCCCCGACGGTCCCCCGATCGCCAAGATCCGGACGATCAACGCCTTTCCCTACCGCCGGGCGATCACCGAGGAAGAATATGTCGCGGCGCTGCGCTACCTGGAGGCCGACATCGATCGCGTCGAACAGCTTCTGGGCTGGGATTGCTCGGACTGGCGCCGCTATCCGCACGCCCGGAGCTGATCTCGACGGTCAGTGCACGGCGCGGCAAACGTAGCTCACCGTGCGGATGCGCCGCTCGGCCAGGTTCTGTATCTGGTTGTGCATCATGTCCACGAAGTCCGGTCCGAAGATCAGGTCGAACCCGACCGGAGGGGGCCCCGAAGCACGCATGCGCTCGGCCATCGCCGCGAACCAGGCTTGGCTTTGCGACGTCGAGTCGGTGCTCGATTCGATCTCGAAACCCGCGTCGTCGAGCAGCTGCGGCATGTCTTCCGGCGTGGCCAGGGCGCTGATCGAGGGATCGCGCGCCCAGGGCACCGGGAAGATCACGTCGCCGCCTTCGCCCTGCAGAACGTCGTAGACCGCGAATATCCGGCCGGGCTTCAGGACTCGGCACGCCTCGCGGTACATCGCGGGCTTGTCCGGAATGTTCATCGCGGCGTGGATGGTCATCGCCGAATCGAACGTGTCGTCGTCCAGGGGCAGATCGGTGGCATCGGCGGCGATGAAATTCACCTCGTCGTCGAGCCCGAACCAGGCGGAGATCGTCGCCGCCGCCTCGCAGTACGCCTGTGTCAGGTCAACGCCCGTCACGTGGCAATCGTAGGTCTGGGCAACCCGGCGCGCCGGTCCGCCCAGGCCGCTTCCGATGTCGAGCACCCGGGCGCCGGCGGCGAGGTCCATCTGCTCGGCCAGCTCGAGCGTCGCTTCACCGCCGCGAATGTGAAACTCATCCACCCCGGAAACGTCTTGTGGTTTCAAAGAGTTGAGGTCATACCCTCCGGCCGTCAGCCGTTCGGCGATGTCGGCGGCGAGATCGCTTCTGCCGGCATAGTGTCCCGCTACGGGATCAGTCACGGTTTCCCCTGACGTGTCGTTGGCGTTCCATTTGCCAACTCCGAGGATAACAAGCCTGCCTCGAAGGGGCCAGAAAGCGGCGCCGCTATCCCACCGGCTCCTGAACCGGCATCTCGACGCCGACCATGGTTTCCTCGATCAACTGGTCGACCACGCGGACGAACGCTTCCTCGGAGCTCGCGCCCGCGTCCAGCGCGCTTGCGTAGGTCCGCCGCTGACGATCCGTGCTGGTGCCTCGCTCGAGGATGCCGCGCGCCGCCTCGATCTCCTCCACGCACCCGAAAAACTCGGCATCCTGGCGGGTCAGGGCGATCATCTCTTCGAGAAGTTGGGCGTAGGGGACCATTTCCCCCTTGCCGAAATCGACAAGGCCCCGCTCAAACCCGTAACGCTGCGCCAGCCACCGGTTCTCGGCGAGCAGAAAGCCCGAGTAGCCGCGCCAGCGCTGGTTTTCGGCGCGCAGCCGCCACAGCATGCGTGCCAGGCAGCGGAAGAGCGCGGCGATCGTCAGCGTGTCCTCGACCAGCGGGCACACGTCGGTGATCCGCATTTCGACGGTCGGAAACCGCCAGCTCGGCCGGATGTCCCACCAGACCTTGGTGCCGTCCTCCAGCAAACCGGCACCAACCATGACCTCGATGGTGCGCTCGAATTCGGTGTAGCTGCCGAAGAACTCAGGGACGCCGGTTCGCGGCAGCTCGTCGAAGACGCTCAGCCGGTAAGAATGCAACCCGGAATCCTGCCCGCGCCAGAACGGCGAGGACGTGCTCAGCGCCAGCAGGTGCGGCAAAAAATAGGCGAGCTGATTGAGAAGATCGATCCTCAGATCCTTGTCCTCGACGCCGACATGCACATGCATGCCGCAGGTGATCAGGCGCCGCGCGACCCCCTGCATCTCCTCGGCAAGCAGGTTGTAGCGCTCCTTGTCGGTGTGGATCTGGCCCTGCCAGGAAGCGAAAGGGTGCGTCGAGACCGCGATCGGTGCGCAGCCGAATTCCGCCGCCACCTCGCAGACCGTCGATCTCAGCCAGTGCAGCTGCTGCCGCGCTTCGGCGATCGACGAGCACACTTTGGTTTCAACCTCGATCTGCGAGCGCATGAATTCGGCGGTGGCCTGGCCTTCGAGCCGCTCGGTGCAGCCGGCCAGGAGCTCGTGCGGCGGATCGCTCACCAGGTCGCGGGTCTCGCGATCGACGAGCACATACTCTTCCTCGATCCCGATGGTGAAACTCGGCGGATCGGTATTCACTTGTGCCCCCACCTGCGAAAGAGCCCGCTGTCGGCGAGAATCGGCGCCAGGGCGTCGCCCAACACGTCCCCGATTCGCCGCGCATCCTGAGGCGTCGCGATCAGATCCTCGCGCACTTCGATCAGAACCCCCGGGTCGCCTGTTGCCGTGGCGTGCTGCTCGATCGAATAGCCGAACCGCGCGCGACCCGAATAGGGCTCGTTGTCGCCGACCTCGACCTCGCCGTTGCCGCGCAACGTTTCGATAAGTGGCGCGGACATGCGGTCGTCCTCGTCCCAAAGCACCCCGATGTGCCAGGGACGGAACTCTCCGCCCAGAATCGGCGTGAAACTATGGATCGAAACGATCGCCGGGCAGGTATGGCGCGCCAGCACCGCGTCCATGAGCTGCCCGATCCGGCGGTGATAGGGCCAGAAGCACGCCTCGGCGCGCGCCTCTGCCGCGTCGGCGCCGACATCCTGGTTGCCGGGAATTTCGACCCCGTCGCTGACCATCAGGATGGAGCTGGGATGGCCCAACTGCCGGTTGCAGTCGATGACCAGACGCGAATAGCCGCTCAGCACGGCCGGAGCGTTGAACCTCTCCGCCAGCCGCCGTGTCATCTCGGCCGCCCCGATGTCGTGGGCGATGTGCCGGTTGAGATCGCGTTCCAACAGTCCCAGGCCCTGCAGGCGCGCCGGAACGGCGTTGCTGGCGTGGTCGCAAAGGAACAGGAACGGCGCCGTGCTGGTCTCGTTGAGCACGGTCACCGGCGCCGGGTCATCCGGGGAGAGCAGCGTCTGGTCGCGGCTTCTGACGTCGTCCATCTGATCACTATAGCGAACGGGCGGAATGCCCAAAACAGCGTAGAAAAGTGGCATCGCCATCGGCCGGAAGCGTTGCGATGCATCAATGCACGCGGCCACCAGATGGCCTTGAACAGACGCCGTCAAGCGGGGGAGGGTATCGTGGTCGTCTTCATCTTCGGATTGGTTTTGTTCCTGGGTGCCCACTCGGCCCGTTCCCTCGTTCCTGGCGTCCGGCAGAAGGTGATCGATGGGCGCGGGGTGGGGGCATGGAAAGGCGCCGCGGCCTTGGCGTCGCTCGTCGGGCTGGGACTGATGATCTGGGGCTGGCAGCTCTACCGGCCGCAGGCGCCGGAGATATTCGTCCCGCCGGAATGGGGCCGCTCCACCGCCAATGTGCTGGTGCCGCTCGGCTTTGTCTGCATGGCCGCGGCCTACGCTCAGCCGGTCGGGCGCCTCAAGGCGACGCTGCAGCACCCCTTCGTTACCGGTGTTGCGTTGTGGGCGCTGGCGCATCTGCTGGTCAACGGCGATCTAGCCTCGATCCTCCTGTTCGGCGGCTTCTTGCTGTTCACCGTGGTCTACCGGGTTTCGGTGGCGCGGCGGGGCGAGGCTTCGGTGGCGTTCGTCTCGATGCGCGGCGACGCGATCGCCGTTCTGGCGGGAGCGATCGGCTACGCCCTGTTCTATGTCGGGCTCCACTCATTCCTGTTCGGCGTGCCGCTATGAGGGGCGCGGGCTGAGGGGCGCCCGACGCTCCACGGGCCAACAACCCTGCGAAATTGCTTTTGCCACGCACCGTAACTATGGTGCGCCACCCGAGCCCGCCGGGCCTCGATCCGGGAGCCGAAAGACCCATGTCGGACAACATCTTCCGCGAAGTTGACGAAGATCTCCGCAACGCGCGCCTGCGCGCTTTGTGGAACCGCTACGGCATCTTCGTCATCGGTGGAGCGGTGGCTATCGTGCTCGTCGTCGCCGGCAACGAGGCCTACAAATGGTGGCAGGGCTCGACCGCCGCGCGTTCCTCGGACCTCTTCCAGACCGCCCTCGACGATATTGCGGCCGGCGATCTGGCGGCGGGCCAGGAGGCGCTCGATGCGACGATCGCCGAGGCGTCCGGTCGCTATCCGATGTTGGCGAAGTTCCGCGCCGCTTCCCTGATGGCCGACGAAGGGCGGACCGCGGAGGCGGTCGCCGCCTACGATGAGCTCGCCGGCACCGTCGACAATCCGCGCATTCGCGAATTGGCGCTGCTCTATGCCAGCTACCTGTTGGTTGACCAGGCGGATGTGGCGGGCGTCACATCCCGCGTCAGCGGCATGTTGTTCCCCGACCATCCGATGCGCAATATCGCCCGCGAAGCGCTCGGGCTTGCCAACTACCGGGCCGGTGATCTCGACGCGGCCATGGGGCTGTTCCGGGCCATCGTCGACGATCCCCAGACCTCCCAGCAGCTCGGCACCCGGGCCGCGATCTACCTCGCGCAGCTCACGGCGCAGGGCCATACGCTTCCCGAGCCGGCGCCGGCCGAGACCGCACCCGCCGCGGGTGCGGACCAGGGAGACACGCAGCCGGCCGGCGATACCGGCCAGTAGCCGAAAAGCCAGGCCATCCATGTCCATGACGGTTGCCATCGTTGGGCGGCCCAACGTCGGCAAGTCGACGCTTTTCAACCGGCTGGTCGGCAGGCGGGCGGCGCTTGTCGACGACACGCCGGGGCTGACCCGCGACCGCCGCGAAGGCGAGGCGCGCATCGGCGATCTTGAATTCACCCTTGTCGACACCGCGGGCTTTGAGGACGCCGCCAGGCACGGTCTCACCGCCCGCATGCAACACCAGACGCAAGAGGCCGTGGCGCTTGCCGATCTGGTGCTGCTGATGATCGACGCCCGCGCCGGTCTCACGCCGCTGGATCGCGAGTTCGCCCGCCTGCTGCGTCGCTCCGGCCGCCCGGTGGCGGTGCTCGCCAACAAGGCGGAGGCCCGCGCCGCCGATGCCGGCATCTCCGAGGCGTTCGAACTCGGATTCGGTCAGCCGATCCCCGTCTCCGCCGAGCACGGGTTGGGCCTGTCCGATCTGCACACCATCATCTCGCGCGCCGCCGATGGAGCCGGGGGGAGGGGCGCGGGGGGCGACGCCTCGTCGGATTCGATCCCCGCCGAGCCGACCCTGGTGCCCGAAACCGGGGTGGATACGGGCGCCGAGCCACCCAGGGCGGCACGAGCCCTCAACCTCACCGTCATCGGCCGCCCGAACGTTGGCAAGTCGACGCTCATCAACGCCCTGGTCGGCAGCGAACGGGTGCTCACCGGGCCCGAACCCGGCATTACCCGCGACGCCATCGTCGTGCCGTGGCGGTACAAGCAGCGCGACATCCGGCTGTTCGACACCGCCGGCATCCGCCGCCGGGCGCGGGTCACCGATCGGCTCGAAAGGCTCTCCGTGACCGATGCCCTCAGGGCCATTCGCTACGCCGAGGTGGTCGTATTGCTGCTCGATGCCACCCGGCCGTTCGACAAGCAGGACCTGCAGCTTGCCGATCTTGTAGAGCGCGAGGGCAGGGCGCCAGTCATCGCCGTCAACAAGTGGGATCTGGTGCCCGAACGCAAACGCGCCCTCCAGGATCTGCGGGAGGCCGCGGAGCGCTTGCTGCCGCAGTTGCGGGGCGTCCCGCTGGTCCCGGTCTCGGCCCTCAAGGGAACCGGCGTGCCCGCCCTCATGCGGGCGGTTTTTGCCGCCGAGAAACTGTGGAATACCCGGGTGCCCACGCCACGGCTCAATCGCTGGCTCGACGAGGTCGGCGCCCGCCATCCGCCGCCCGCCGCCAGCGGCCGCCGATTGAAGCTCAGATACATCACCCAGGCCAAAACCCGCCCGCCGGGATTTGTGCTCTTTTGCTCGCGGCCCAACGCGCTGCCCGCCGACTACCGACGCTATCTCGTCAACTCCCTGCGCGAGGATTTCGGGCTCGAAGGGGTTCCGATCCGCCTGCACGTTCGCGGCGGCGACAATCCCTATGCGCGCAGGAAACGCTAGAGCGGCCTTGTCTCGCCGGTCTTGGCGTCGACGATCATGGCGGTCCGGGCGAAGGCGTCCGTGACCATTTCGACAAGAGCGGGCGCGATTTCGTCGGGATGGGGCAGCGTTTGGGGGTCTTCGCCGGGCATCGCGGCGGCTCGCATCCCGGTGCGCACCGGACCGGGGTAGAACACGTTCACCTTGATTTGCGTCTGGGCGAGCTCGCCGGCCCAGGATTTCGCCATCGCATCGAGCGCCGCTTTCGAGGCCGCGTAGAGGGCCCAATACGGGCCGGCCGCGATCGCCGCCGCCGAGGAGACGAACGCCACCCGGCCCGCCTCGGACTGCCGAAGCAACGGTTCGAGGGCGCGCACCAGCCGGTAGTTGGCGGTCACATTCAGCGCCAGGGTTCGCTCGAAGACCTCCGGCTTGATGTGGGAAAGCGGGCCGATGATCCCCAGTTGTCCGGCGTTTGCGATGAGCCCGTCGAGACGTCCCCAGCGCTCGAACACCGACGACCCGATCCGGTCGATGGCATCGAAGTCCGTGAGGTCGAGGGGAACCAGCGTCGCCGCCTCGCCGCCGGCGGCGCGGATTTCGTCGTCGAGTTCCTCGAGTCCGCCGACGGTGCGTGCCAGCGCGATCACATGCGCCCCACGGGCGCCCGCGAGCCTGGCCGCCGCGCGGCCGATCCCCCGCGACGCCCCGGTGACCAGCACGACGCGGCCTTCGAGGTCTTTTTCGGGTGGCATCTCAGCCCGCTTCGAGCAACACCGAGAGCGGTTTCGGCGAGCGGGCGTTCTCTTCGCTCAGATCGAGCAGCCGGGTCGGATAGTCGCCGGTGAAATAGTGGTCGGTGAACTGCGGCTGCGCGGGATTGCGCGGCGCCCCACCGACCGCGTCATAGAGCCCGTCGATCGAAAGGAACTGCAGGGAGTCCGCGCCGATGAACCGGCACATTTCGCCGAGATCCGTGTGCTGGTTGGCGAGCAGGCCGTTCGGGTCCGGCGTGTTGATGCCGTAATAGTCCGAATGCGTGATCGGCGGGCTCGCCACGCGGAAATGCACCTCCGACGCGCCGGCTTCGCGGATCATCTGCACGATCTTGTGCGAGGTGGTCCCGCGGACGATGGAATCGTCCACCAGCACCACCCGTTTGCCGGCGATCTCGGCGGTATTGGCGGAGTGTTTGAGTCTGACGCCGAAGGCGCGGATTTGCTGGGTCGGCTCGATGAACGTCCGGCCCACATAGTGATTCCGGATGATGCCGAGCTCGAAGGGGACCCCGGACTCCTGAGCATAGCCGATTGCCGCCGGCGTGCCCCCGTCGGGCACCGGAACCACCACGTCGGCCTCGACCGGCGCTTCGCGCGCCAGATTGCGGCCCGCCACCTTGCGCACCGCATACACGTTGCGACCGCTCACCACCGAGTCCGGCCGCGCGAAGTAGACATATTCGAACATGCAGATGCGTTCGGGGCGGGGCGGGAAGGGCTTGATCGACTCGATGGTCAGCTTGCCGTTGGGCTGCCGCTCGCAAATCACCACTTCGCCATTCTCGACGTCGCGGACGAACTTCGCGCCCAGCATGTCGAGCGCGCAGGTTTCGGAGGCGAAGATCGGGCTGCCATTGAGATCGCCCATCACCAGGGGCCGGATGCCGTTCGGATCGCGGGCGCCGATCAGCTTGGTCCGGGTCAGCGCCACCAGCGAGTAGGCGCCTTCGACCTGCTTGATGGCGTCGACGAAGCGCGCCGCCGAGGAGCGGCTCTTCGACCGCGCGATCAGGTGCAACACGACCTCGGTGTCGGAGGTCGACTGGCAGATCGCCCCGTCGGCGACCAGCTTGCGCCTGAGACTCAGTCCGTTGGTGAAATTGCCGTTGTGGGCGACCGCGATGCCGCCCTCCGCGAGCTCGGCGAACAGCGGTTGCACATTCCTGAGGATGGTCTGTCCGGTCGTCGAGTAGCGCACATGCCCCATCGCGGCGCTGCCCGGCAGCCGGTCGAGAACCGTCTGCTTGGTGAAGTGGTCGCCGACCAGCCCCATGTGGCGTTCGGAATGGAAATGTCCCTTGTCGAAGGTGACGACCCCGGTCGCTTCCTGTCCGCGGTGTTGCAGCGCGTGCAGGCCGAGCGCGGTCAGCGTCGCGGCGTCCTGATGATCGAGAATGCCAAACACCCCGCACGCCTCCCTCAGCGTGTCGCCGTCGGGATCGACCGGGTCGTCGTCGGCGCCGCTGGCTGGATCGTACTCGGACACGGTCACACCACCTAGCCTCGGCCGGAAGCAGGGATTTCGCCGGCTGCTTACGCCCCGCCGGCTAGCGAGTCAACCAGACCGCCCGCGCCTCAGATTTCGGTGGATAGCGGCGAGGAATCCTCGGGCGCGTCGGTGCCTTCGTCCAGCGGCGGCGTCTCGTCGAGGGTATCGGAAGGGGCGCCGCCCTGCAGCATATCGTTGACCTGCTGCTCGAGATCGTCGGGCAGCGCTTGGATC
The DNA here is from genome assembly GCA_964574935.1 of uncultured Devosiaceae bacterium. Lineage (GTDB taxonomy): Bacteria > Pseudomonadota > Alphaproteobacteria > Rhizobiales > Devosiaceae > JBBECE01. The sequence continues at coordinate 101,668 of CAZNOZ010000001.1, forward strand.
AGATCGTCGGCCATCGATTGCAGCATCGGCAGGGCCCGCGAATTCCCCGCGATCGAGTCAAGGGCGTCTTCGAGCAGCCATTCCATGAAGATGATGAAGACCAGCAGGATCACGATCCCTCTGGCCGCCCCGAACACAAATCCAAGCGTCCGGTCGAGCGGCCCGATGCGGGAATCGACGACCATGTCGGCGATCCGCATCGTGACCAGGTGCAGGATCACCAGGGCGACAAGGAAGCTCAACCCGATGGTGACGATGTCGGCGACGATCTGTTCCTCGATGTAGTCGCGCGCGAACTCGGGATGGTATTGCCACATCCAAAACGCAAACACGCCCGCGCCCGCCCATGAAACCAGCGACAGGATCTCCCGCGTCGCGCCGCGCGTGGTCGCCAGAAGCGCCGATATGAGCACCAGCACGCCGGCCACGACGTCAAATACCGTCAGCATGCCCTACAATCCCGCCTGCGCCCCGATGCGATTCGTTTAGCCCGTTATCCGGGTCAAGCCAAGCGCGGGCCGGGGATTTCCCCGGGGCGGGCTAAGCGCTCCGGCGTCCTTTCGCGGCGATCCGCGCCACCAATTCCGCCAGCGTGGAGAATTCGGTCACCTCTATGTCGGCCATCGGCTCGCCGCCGTCGCGCCGTGCCGTGACCGCCGAGGAAAAGCCCAGCTTCGCCGCCTCGCGCAACCGTGCCGGCGCGCCCGACACCGGCCGGACGCCGCCCGAAAGGCTGACCTCGCCGAAATATACAGTGTCGGCCGGCAGCGGCGCTTCGCTCAGCGAGGAGACCAGCGCCGCCGCCACCGGCAGGTCCGCCGCCGGTTCCGAAATGCTCAGCCCGCCGGCGACGTTAAGATAGATGTCGTTGGCGCCGATTCTGACCCCGCAATGGGTCTCCAGAACCGCCAGAACCATCGACAGACGGCCCGAATCCCAGCCCACCACCGCGCGCCGCGGCGTCCCCAGTGGAGAGGGGGCGACGAGCGCCTGGATTTCGACCAGCAGCGGCCGCGTCCCCTCGATCCCGGCGAACACCGCCGAGCCGGCGGCCGCAGCGTCGCGCTGTCCCAGAAACAGCGCCGAAGGATTGGCCACCGGCACCAGCCCGGCGGCCGCCATTTCGAACACGCCGATTTCGTCGGTCGCCCCATAACGGTTCTTTACGGCCCTCAGAATCCGGAACTGGTGCCCGCCATCGCCTTCGAAATAGAGCACCGCGTCGACCATGTGCTCGACCACCCTCGGCCCGGCGATCTGGCCCTCCTTGGTGACATGGCCGATCAGCACGACGGCCGCGCCGGTGCGTTTGGCGAAACGGGTCAGCGCCTGGGCCGAGGTGCGGACCTGGGTGACGGTCCCCGGCGCGCTCTCGACCCTGTCGGTCCACAGGGTCTGGATGGAATCGACGACCACGAAATCCGGCCGGGGCCCGGCTTCGAGGGTCGCCAGGATTGTCTCGACATGGGTCTCGGCGAGGAGCTCGACGGCCGCATCGACGACGCCGAGCCGCTCGGCGCGCAATCGAATCTGGGCGATCGCCTCCTCGCCGGAAATATAGACGGTCCTGAGCCCCGATGCCGCGAACGCGGCGGCGGCCTGCAGCAAAAGGGTCGACTTGCCGATCCCCGGATCGCCGCCGATCAGGACCGTCGACGCGGCCACGAAACCGCCGCCGGTGACCCGGTCAAGCTCGCCGATGCCGGTCGCGACGCGCCTGGCGTCGTCGGTCACACCGGTCAGCAGTACGAGCTCGGCCGGCCGGCCGCCGCCCGACGCGGCTCCCGGCCCGGCGCCGATCCCGGAGGCGACCGCTTCCTCGACGATGGTGTTCCATTCCCCGCAGCTCTCGCAGCGCCCGGTCCATCGCGCCGTCACCGCCCCGCAATTCTGGCAGACGAACTGGGACTTTGCCCGCGCCATCAGGTGGCGGCCGAAGCCGGCACGGGCGCATTCACATATTGCCGCCGGTAACGGCCGTTCAGCGCCGTCAGCACCTCGTAGCCGATCGTGCCGCCCGCATCGGCGTGATCGTCGACGGTCATGTTCGGGCCGATGACCTCGGCAAATTCACCCGGCGACGGGACGTCGTCGCCCAGCTCGGTGATGTCGGCGGCGAAGGTGTCCATTGAGACCCGCCCCACCACCGGCATCGAACGCCCGCGTACATGAATGCGTGAGCCGGCGCGGCTGTTGGAGCTGCCGAAGGCGCGGAAGAAGCCGTCTGCATAGCCCACGCCGATGATCGCCAGCCGGCTGTCGCGCTGCAGGCGCGCGTCGGCGCCATAGCCGACCGTTTCGCCGGCCTTCGCCTGGCGCACCTGCAGGATCGGCACCTCGAGGCGCACCGCCGGTGCCATCGGATTGGGACGACCGGCGATCGCTCTGCCGCCGTACAGCGCGATGCCGGGGCGCACCAGCTGGAAATGGTGGGCCTTTGAGCTCATCAGGCCGGCCGAGTTGGCGATCGAGGCGGGTATGTCGGGAAAATGCAGCAGGATCGACTGGAACAGCGCCAACTGGATCCGGTTCTTCTCGTGGGCGGGAATGTCGGCGCAAGCGAAATGGCTCATCGCCATTTGCGGCTTGTAGCCCGCTTCGTCGATACGGCTGCGCACCATGTCGACCTCGTCGATGCGAAATCCCAGCCGGTTCATCCCGGTATCGAACCCCAGCGCCGCCGGGCAGGCCTCGGCCCGCGCGATGCAGAACCGCAGCCACTCCTCCAGCATCGACATCGAATTGAGCACCGGCATCAGGCGTTCTTCGGCGTACAGCGCCGCCGATCCGGGCCACAGCCCGTCGAATACGAAGATGTGGGCAAGCGGCAGCAGCTCGCGCAACGCCAGCCCTTCCTCGGGCGTGGCGACAAACTGGAATCGCGCCCCCGCCGCGAACAGCGCGGGCGCCACCTCGCGCATGCCGAGCCCGTAGGCGTTGGCCTTGACCACGGCGCCGGTCAGCGCCGAGGGGGAAATCTGATCGAGCGCCTGCCAGTTCCTGACGATGGCGCCGACATCCACAGTCAGCCGTCCGGCGGCCAGATCGCTTGCCTGGGCCGCCACCGGCATCGATCAGAACCCGGGCACTTCGTCGGCGGCGGCGAGATTGGAAAAGCGCGTCAGCTTGGCGTTGAAATGCAATTCGACGTTGCCGGTCGGGCCGTGCCGCTGCTTGCCGATGATCAGTTCCGCCCGCCCATGCACCTGCTCCATGTCGGCGATCCATTGCAGGTGCTCGGGTGTGCCCTCCTTGGGCTTGCGGTTTTCCAGGTAGTATTCCTCGCGATAGATGAACAGCACCACGTCGGCGTCCTGTTCGATCGAGCCGGACTCCCGCAAATCCGCCAGTTGCGGGCGCTTGTCGTCGCGGTTTTCGACCTGCCGCGACAGTTGGCTGAGCGCGATGATGGGCAGGTCGAGTTCCTTGGCCAGCGCCTTGAGCCGCGTGGTGATCTCGGTGAGTTCCTGAACCCGCGATTCGTTCGCCCGGCGGGTCGAGCCGCCCAGCAGCTGCAGGTAGTCGATGATGATCAGGTCGATGCCCTTTTGCCGCTTCAGCCTCCGGGCCCTGGCGGCGAGCTGGGATATCGTCAACCCGCCGGTGTCGTCGATGTAAAGCGGCGCCGCCGCGATCGAATTCGACGCCTCCACGAGTTGCGAGAATTCCGATTCCCGAATATTGCCGCGGCGGATGTCAGAAGACGAAATGCCCGACTGTTCGGCGAGGATTCGCGTCGCCAGCTGTTCCGCCGACATTTCGAGGGAGAACAGCGCCACCCGTCCCCCGTCGACGGTCTTGACCCGGCCGTCTGCCTGCTGTTCGCCGGTCCAGGCTTTGGCGATGTTGAAGCCGACATTGGAGCCCAGCGACGATTTGCCCATCGCCGGACGTCCGGCGATGATGATCAGGTCCGAGCGTTGCAGCCCGCCCATCTTGCGGTCGAGATCGATGAGCCCGGTGGCGATTCCCGACAGCGAACCGTCGCGGCGATACGCTTCGCCGGCCAGGTCGATGGCGTCGCGCAAGGCGGTGGTGAAGTCGACGAACCCGCCCTCATAGCGGCCCTGCTCGGCCAGCTCGAACAGCGCCTTCTCGGCCTCTTCGATCTGCTTTTCCGGGGGCGCCTCGACATCGGAATCGTAGGCGTCCTCCACCATTTCTTCGCCGATCAGGATCAGCGACCGCCGAATCGCCAGGTCATAGATCGAGTGGCCGAAGTCGGCGGCATTGATGACGGTGGTCGCCTCCGCCGCCAGGCGCGCCAGATACTGCGCCATCGTCATGTCCGGCGTCAGCTCGTCGGAAAGATAGGTCTTGGCGGTGATCGGGGTTGCGGTCTTGCCCGCCCGGATGATCTTGGCGCACACCGCGTAGATGTCGCGGTGCACCGGCTCGTGGAAATGCTCCGGCTCGAGGAAATCCGAGACCCGGTCATAGGCTTCGTTGTTGACGAGAATCGCGCCCAGCAGGGCCTGCTCGGCCTCCAGATTGTGGGGCGCCAGCCGATACGAATCGTGTTGCGCTACGTCAAGCCGCCGCGCCGCTTCCATGGCTCTTCCGCCTGAATGATCGAGGACAGCTAAACCTCTCCCCCGCCACAGGCAAGCTCCGTGTGAGCCGGTCGGGAAGATTCGGTGCCGCCCGCCTCCGGTGGCAGCGTACTGCGTGAATCACGGGGAAAAGTGGCACATTTCGGAGGCGCGCGAAAACCGCGTCCGGTGCGCCCCGCTCGCCGCGCTAGCGATTTTCGGAGTCGTCTGCTTCATCTTCCGCGGACGGCTCCGGCGCGGCCGCTTTCGCTGCCGGCTCGTCCGCGGGCTGACCGTCTTCGGGTGCTTCGGCCGTTTGGTCCGCCACTTCGCCGACCTCGGCGGCTGCCGCTTCGGCGGCGCCTTCCTCGAACACCTCCTCGATCGCCGGCGCCGCTTCGGTTTCCTCTTCTTCCTCGTAGGAGACCACGGTCAGATCCTCTCCGGCGGACTGCCGTTCGGCCTCGTCCTCGGAGCGGGCGACGTTGACGATCACGGTCGAGGCGACCTCGGCGTGCAGGTGGACGGGCACCTCGTGCAGTCCCACTGCCTTGATCGGGTGGCTCAGATCGACCTGCGAACGGGCGACCTCGGTGCCGTCGCCGGTGAGCGCCCCGGCGATGTCGCGCGAGGAGACCGAGCCGTAGAGCTGCCCGGCCTCTCCAGCCTGGCGGATGATGACGATCGTCTTGCCGTCGATCGACCCGGCCACGGCCTGCGCGGCGTCCCGGCGCTCGGCGTTGCGCGCCTCGATCGCGGTGCGTTCGGCCTCGAACTTGGCGCGGTTGGAATCGGTGGCGCGCAGCGCCTTGCCCTGGGGCAGCAGGAAATTGCGGGCATATCCGTCGCGCACGGAGACTTCGTCGCCGATACCCCCGAGCTTGCCGACCATTTCGAGCAGGATCACTTGCATGCGCGTCTCCTCCGCCGGGCTACTTGACCACGAACGGCAGCAGACCGAGGAACCGGGCCCGCTTGATCGCCCGCGCCAGCTCGCGCTGCTTTTTCGCCGACACCGCCGAAATGCGGCTCGGTACGATCTTGCCGCGCTCGGAGACATAGCGCTGCAGGAGCCGGACGTCCTTGTAGTCGATCACCGGCGCGTTGGCGCCCGAGAAGGGGCAGGATTTGCGGCGCCGCTGGAAGGGCCGCCGAACCCGCTGTGTTGTCAGATCGCGCACCGCCATCGTGTTCGCCCTCCCGCTATCGGCGTCCGCCGCGGCCGCGATCGCCGCGGTCGTCGCGATCGCGCTTCTGCATCATCGCCGACGGCTCTTCCTCGAGCGCGTCGACCTTCAGCGTCATGAAGCGCAGGATGTCCTCGTTAAGCCGCATCTGCCGCTCCATCTCGGCGACCGCGTCGGGCGGCGCGTCGAGATTCATCAGCGTGAAATGCGCCTTGCGGTTCTTGCGGATACGGTAGGCGAGGGATTTCAGACCCCAATACTCGGTCTTGCTAACCGTCCCGCCATTGGCCCCGATGACTTCCGAAAACGAATTCGTCAGTTCCTCGACCTGCGCCGGAGAGACGTCCTGTCGGGTAATGTACACGTGCTCGTAAAGCGGCATGGCGACGCCCTTTGTCCACTCGTTCGCGGTTCGTCGGCGCAAAGCCCCTTTGAAGCCTCCAAAGGCGTCCAAAGAACCCTCGAAAGAGCGGGAACACGGGAGGGCGGTGCTTGTCGACAAGCGCCTGCCGGCGACCGCCGGCCCTCCGTTCAGCCCCCGGCCGAACGAACAACCCGGCTCAATAAGGGGCCACGCCGGCGAAGGCAAGCAAAACCTCCCGCATGCCGGCCTCCCGCCCCGCCGGCTTGCCATTGCCACAAACCTCGCCCTAGGTTGTGCACCGCTTGAGGGAAAAGGGCTGAACACGAATGTCGAAAGCGGCAATGACGTTTCCCGGCCAGGGCAGCCAGTCCATCGGAATGGGTGCGGCGCTTGCCGACGCCTATCCGGCCGCCCGGGCCGTTTTTGAGGAGGTCGACGACGCCTTGGGGGAGGACTTGTTTGCGCTGATGCGCGAGGGTCCGGAAGACAAGCTTCGCCTCACCGAGAATGCCCAGCCGGCCTTGATGGCGGTCTCCATGGCGGTCGTCAGGGTCCTCGAGGGCATGGGGCTGGGCGTGCCGGCGATGGCGTCGTGTGTCGCCGGCCACTCGCTGGGCGAATACACCGCGCTGTGCGCGGCCGGCTCCATCAGGCTCGCCGAAGCGGCGCGCCTTCTGAAGACCCGCGGCCAGGCGATGCAGCGCGCCGTGCCGGTGGGCGAGGGCGCGATGGCGGCGCTGCTGGGGTTCGATCTGCAGGCCGCCGCCGAGGTTGCCGCCGCCGCCGGGCAGGGGGAGGTGTGCGAAATCGCCAACGACAATGCCCCCGGTCAGATCGTCATCGCCGGCACCCACGCCGCCGTCGAGCGCGCCATCGAACTCGCCAAGGCGATGGGCGCCCGCCGCGCCCTGATGCTGCCGGTGAGCGCGCCGTTTCACTGCTCTTTGATGGGTCCGGCGGCCGATGTGATGGAAGCGGCGCTGGCGACCGTCAACATCGCCGAGCCCGCCGTCCCCCTGATCGCCAATGTCTCCGCCGAGCCGATCACCCAGCCGGCCGAAATCCGGCGCCGCCTTGTCGAGCAGGTCACCAGCCGGGTGCGCTGGCGCGAGTGTGTCCTGTGGATGACCGGCGCGGGCGGCATATCCGAGCTTGTCGAGATCGGAGCGGGCAAAGTACTCACGGGTCTGGCCCGGCGCATCGCCGGCGAGGTGGAGGCGGTCTCGATCGGCACCCCGGACGACATCGCCAATTTCATGGCCGCTCAGAAACCGGCCGCCTAGAAGCTGGGGACACGGATGTTCGACCTGGCGGCAAAACGGGCGCTGGTTACCGGGGCCAGCGGGGGCATCGGGCGCGCCATCGCCGGGGCCCTGGCGGCGCAGGGCGCCGAGGTGGCGCTTTCCGGCACGCGCCGCAGCCGGCTCGAGGAAACCGCCGCGTCGATCGACGGCAAAACCCATATTCTGCCCTGCGAGCTCTCCGATCCCGCCGCCGTCGAGGCTCTGGTGCCGGCCGCCGATGCGGCCATGGGCGGTATCGACATCCTGGTCAACAACGCCGGCATGACCGCCGACAATCTCATCGTGCGGATGAAGGATTCCGAGTGGGAAGCGGTGATCGCGGTCAACCTCACCGCCGCCTTCCGGCTGACGCGGGCGGTGCTCAAGGGGATGCTGCGCCGCCGCTGGGGACGCGTCATTTCGATCTCATCGGTGGTCGCTGTCGACGGCAATCCGGGCCAGGCCAACTACGCCGCCTCCAAGGCCGGGTTGATCGGCATGACCAAGGCCCTCGCCAAGGAGGTCGCCACCCGGGGCATCACCGTCAACACCATCGCGCCCGGCTTCATCACCTCGGCGATGACCGAAACGCTCACCGACGCCCAGCGCGCCTCCATCCTCGCCGACATCCCCATGGACCGCCTCGGGGAGCCGTCCGAGATTGCCGCCGGGGCCGTCTTTCTGTCCAGCGACGAAGCCGCCTACGTCACCGGCCAGACCCTGCACATCAATGGCGGCGCAGTGCTTGTTTGAGCCCGCAAATCGGGGATTTCCGTCGTATGGTCAAAGCAAATAAAGTGTGATAATGGCCCCGCACCATGCGGGTCGGGGCGTCGTTCCCGGGCGGCTTTCGGGCCGGCGGTTCGCCCGTCCGCGGTCCCAGCACACCGGATCATCCATCGGGCGGCGGCGTATCCACAGTAATCGCTGAAGAGGAAAACGGACCATGAGCGACATCGCAGATCGCGTGCGCAAAATCGTTGTCGAGCATCTCAACGTCGAAGCCGAAAAGGTGACCGAAAAGGCGTCCTTCATCGACGATCTGGGGGCGGACTCGCTCGATCAGGTCGAACTGGTCATGGCGTTCGAGGAGGAGTTCAACGTCGAGATTCCCGACGACGCCGCCGAGTCGATTCAGACATTCGGCGACGCGGTCTCCTTCCTCGAGAAAGCCATGAACTGAGCTTCCGGCAGGCGCCAATGCAATGGAGTTCAGGCGGGTTGTTGTCACCGGAATGGGCATCGTCGGCCCGCTCGGCTGCGGCGTCGAAACGGTCTGGTCCAACATCCTCGCCGCCAAAAGCGGCGCCAGGCGCGTAGACGATTTCCAGGTCGACGATCTGGCTTGCCAGATCGCCTGCCGCATCCCGCTCGGGGCCGCCGCCGAGGGACGCTACGATCCCGACGAGTGGTTGGAGCCCAAAGAGCAGCGCAAGGTCGATCCCTTCATCGTGTTCGCGGTCGCCGCCTCTGACCAGGCGCTCACCGATGCGGGCTGGAAGCCGGCTTCCACCGCCGACCAGGAACGCACGGGGGTTCTGATCGGCTCCGGCATCGGCGGCATCGGCGGCATCTACGATGCGTCGATCACGCTGGCCGAACGGGGCCCCCGCCGCATCAGCCCGTTCTTCATCCCCGGCCGACTGATCAATCTCGCTTCCGGCACCGTCTCGATCCGGTTCTCGCTGAAGGGACCCAATCACGCCGTCGTCACGGCCTGCTCCACCGGTGCCCATGCCATCGGCGACGCGACCCGCCTGATCGCGCTGGGGGACGCCGACGTGATGGTCGCGGGCGGCGCCGAGTCTCCGGTCAACCGGCTCTCGCTCGCCGGTTTCGCCGCCTGCCGCGCCTTGTCCACGCATTTCAACGATCGCCCGACCGAAGCCTCGCGGCCCTACGACCGGGATCGCGACGGCTTCGTGATGGGGGAGGGGGCCGGCATCGTCGTGCTCGAGGAGTACGAGCACGCCCGCGCCCGCGGTGCCAAGATCTATGGCGAGGTGATCGGCTACGGGCTCTCCGGCGACGCCTACCACGTCACCGCCCCGGCGCCCGATGGCGACGGCGGCTATCGGTGCATGAAGGCGGCGATCGACAGGGCCGGCATCTCGCCGGCCGATATCGACTACATCAACGCGCACGGCACCTCGACGCAAATCGGCGACGAGATCGAGGTCGGCGCCGTCGAGCGGGTGCTCGGCGATGCCGCCTCGAAGGTGACGATGTCATCGACGAAATCCGCGGTCGGGCATTTGCTCGGTGCGGCCGGTGCGGTCGAGGCGATCTTCTCGCTGCTGGCGATCCGCGACAACATCGCGCCGCCCACGATCAATCTCGACAACCCCTCGGTCGAAACTCCCCTCGATCTCGCCCCGAATGCCCCGCGGTCCCGCGAAATCAACGTCGCGCTGTCGAATTCCTTCGGGTTTGGGGGCACCAACGCGTCCCTGGTTCTGAGGGAAGTGGCGTGAGGGTGCATGATCCGGTGAACGGCCCGGTGACTCTTGTTTTTGCCCCAATCGTGCGAACAATGCCGCCCGAGTCAGAGGGGCGGGCGGACCAAAATGCGTAAGACATCCAAGCGCGACAAAAGGCGCCGCCGCCGGTCCGGTTCGCTCGTACAGATCCTCAACGGCATTCTGGCGCTCGTGATCCTCGCCATGGCGCTGGTCGTCGCGGTGGCCCTGTACGGGGTTTCCCGGTTCTACGCCGAAGGCCCGCTGGCCGAGGACACCGTGTTCCTGGTCGAGCGCGGCAGCGGGCTCGGCGGCACCGCCAACTCGCTGGCCGACGCCGGCATCATCGACAATCCCTGGATTTTCAGGTTTGGCGGCGTGGCGCTCAGGCAGCAGGACCGGATCAAGGCCGGCGAATTCCGCATCGCCGCCCGCTCCACGATGGCCGAGGTGCTGCGCGAGATCACCGAGGGGCGCCCGATCCTGCACCAGGTGACCATTCCAGAGGGCTTCACCTCCTGGCAGGTCGTCGAGCGACTGCAGGCCGCCGATGACCTCGCGGGCGACATCGAAGCCGTGCCCGCCGAGGGGACCTTGCTGCCCAACACTTACTCCTATCAGCGCGGCGACGATCGCCAGGCAGTTCTCGACGCCATGGCCGCCGGGTTCCAGAGCGCCCTGGCCGAAGTCTGGGAAGGGCGTGATCCCGACCTGCCGATCTCGAGCCCGCAGGAACTGGTCACGCTCGCCTCGATCGTCGAGAAGGAGACCGGGGTGCCCGAAGAACGCCCGCGTGTCGCAGCGGTGCTGGTCAATCGCCTCGTCAGGGGCATGCGCCTGCAATCCGATCCCACCACCATCTACGGCATCACCGGTGGTCAAGACGTTCTGGGCCGCGGCCTGCGCCAGTCCGAGATACGCGGCGAAACCCCTTACAACACCTACGTGATTTCCGGCCTGCCACCGGGACCGATCGCCAATCCCGGGGTCGAATCCCTGCGCGCCGCCGCCAATCCCGCCGACACGAATGATCTGTATTTCGTCGCCGACGGCACCGGCGGCCATGCTTTCGCCGAAACCTACGCCGAACATCGCCGCAATGTGGCCGAGTGGCGCCGGATCGAATCCGAGCGTGCCGAAGCGGCCGAGGCCGCCGCGCTCGACGCCCGGGACGAGCTGGAGGCCGCCGAGGCGGCGAGCATCGGGGAACAGACCGGCGATGACGGCGACGGAGCCGCTGGCGCCGCCCCCGGGGCCGGCGCCGACGGGCCCCAAGGGCAACAATAGGGCGCGACAAGCGCCGTCCGGGTGGGTTGGTCGTCAACCGATGATGGATGACAGGGAATGCGCCAGATGACCCAACCCCTTCAATCGATGACGGGCTTCGCCAGAAGCGCCGGCACCGCCGAAGGGTGCAGCTTTTCGTGCGAGATTCGCTCCGTGAATTCGCGCGGTCTCGATATCCGCATGCGTCTCGCGTCGGGGCTCGATGCGGTCGAAGCGGACATTCGCCGCTTGATCGGCGACCGCCTGAACCGCGGCGCGATCAGCCTTTCGCTCGGCCTGCAACGTGACCAGGCCGAATCCGAAGTCGTCGTCAACCAGCAGGCGCTCGGCGCCGTGCTGGATGCCCTCGACGCCCTTGCCGGGCGCATTGAGGCCGACCGACCCCGGCTCGACGGCATTCTCGGCATCAAGGGCGTCCTCGATATCCATGAGGTGCCCCTCGGCGCCGACGCCGAAAAGAAGCTGCACAAGGCGATCCTGGAGTGCGTCGACATCGCGCTCGACGATCTCATCGACTCCCGCCGCGCCGAGGGCGAGCGGTTGCTGGCGGTCGTCATCGAGCGCATCGAGGAGATCGAGGCGCTCACCGAGGCCGCCGAAGCCAGCCCGGCCCGCGAACGGGAGGCGATCCTGTCCCGCCTCAAGGGCCAGCTTGACAATCTCACGGCCGCCGGAAGCAATCTCGACGAAGCCCGTTTGCACCAGGAGGCCCTGTTGCTCGCCACCAAGGCCGACATCCGCGAGGAGTTGGACCGCCTGGTCGCGCATATCGACGGCGCCCGCACGCTGCTGGCCCGCGGCGGCCCGGTCGGGCGCAAGCTCGATTTTCTCGCTCAGGAATTCAACCGCGAGGCCAATACGCTGTGCTCGAAGTCCAACGATGTGTCGCTGACGGCCATCGGCCTGGACCTCAAGGCGGCCATCGATCAGCTGCGCGAGCAGATTCAGAACATCGAATAGCCGCCCCGCCGGCACGCGATCCGTTAACCGGCCGGCACTATCCTTGCGTTCGAAGTGCATGGGGGAGATCACGGCCATGGATTTCCAGCGCCGCGGCGTGATGCTGGTGATTGCCTCGCCTTCGGGCGCCGGCAAGACATCGATCACCCGCGCCCTGATGGACAAGGACGGCAACCTGGCGCTTTCCGTGTCGGTGACAACCCGCCCGCCCCGCAGCGGCGAAATCGACGGGGTCGACTATCGCTTCATTTCGATCGCCGAGTATGAAGCCCTGCGTTCGGCCGGCGAGCTCCTGGAATCCGCCGAAGTGCACGGCAACTTCTACGGCACGCCGCGCACCGAAGTGGAGGAGCGGATCGCCGCGGGCGCCGACGTCGTCTTCGATATTGACTGGCAAGGCACCCAGCAGCTCACCGAAACCTGCCGCAGCGACATGGTGACGGTCTTCGTCCTGCCGCCCTCGATTGCCGAGCTCAAATCGCGCCTCGAAACCCGCGCCCAGAATTCTCCAGAGGAGATCGCGCGGCGGCTCGCCAATGCCCGCAAGGAAATGGACCACTGGCTCGAGTACGACTACGTGATCGTCAATCGCGATCTCGGCGAGGCGGTCGACCGGGTCGAAGCGGTCCTCAAAGCGGCCCGCAACGCCCGCCGGCGCCAGACGGATTTGGAGAGCTTCGTCAAGGATTTGCAGTCACAGATTGACTCGGTCCAATAGCCGCGCCATCGCCACGAACCCCTCGACCGTGACGTCCTCGGCGCGCTCGGTCCCCGTGAGCCCCGCCGCTTCCAGCAGCGCCGGCACATTCCCGAGCGGCCTGAGGGACTGCCGCAGCATCTTGCGGCGCTGCCCGAATGCCGCCCGCGTCACGGCCTCCAGGGAAGCTGGCGGCACCTGTGCCGCATCCTTGCGTGGCGTCATGTGCACCACCGCCGAATGCACCTTCGGTGGCGGCGTGAAGGCCTGCGGCGGCACCTCGAACGCGATCCGGGCCTCGGTCCGCCAGCCGGCCAGGACGCTGAGCCGCCCGTAGACCTTGGAACCCGGCCCGGCGACGATCCGCTCCGCCACTTCGCGCTGGAACATCAGGGTCAGGCTGTCCCACAAGGGTGGCCATGCCTCGGCGCCCAGCCACCCGGTCAGCAGAGGCGTCGCGACGTTGTAGGGCAGGTTGGCGACGATCTTCCACCGCCGGCCGGCGAGCGCCGCATAGTCGATCTCGAGTGCATCGCCTTCGACGATTTCCAGCCGCCCCGCGTGGTGCGCCGCGATCTCCGCGAGCGCCGGGATGGCCCGTGCGTCGCGTTCTATGGCGATCACCTTCGCGGCGCCCGCCGCCAGCAGCGCCCGCGTCAGCCCCCCGGGCCCGGGCCCGACCTCGATGACGGTCGCGTCCTCGAGCGGCCCGGCGGTGCGCGCGATGCGGGCGCACAGATTGAGGTCGAGCAGGAAATTCTGACCGAGCGCCTTTCTGGCTCTCAGCCCGTGCGCCGCGATCACCTCGCGGAGCGGCGGCAAGTCGTCGATCCCGGTCACCGGCGTCCTAGGGCCTG
>CAZNOZ010000002.1:0-2809 GCA_964574935.1 uncultured Devosiaceae bacterium
GGCTACGGCTGCACGACCTGCATCGGCAACTCGGGGCCGCTGGCCGAGGAAATCTCCGAGTGCATCGACAACAACGACCTTGTCGTCGCTTCGGTGCTTTCGGGCAATCGCAATTTCGAGGGGCGGATCAACCCGGAAGTGCGCGCCAACTACCTCGCCTCGCCGCCGCTGGTGGTCGCCTATGCGATCGCCGGCTCGCTCAATGTGGATCTCACCCGGGAGCCGCTGGGCACCGACCGGGACGGCAACGATGTCTTTTTGAAGGATCTGTGGCCGGGCGCCGCCGAGATCGCCGAAATCGTGCGCACCAACGTGACCCCTCAATTGTTCCGCAAGCGCTACGCGAACGTCTTCGCCGGCGACGAAAGCTGGCGGGCGATCGAGGTCGCCGGCGGCGAGACCTACCGCTGGGACGAAAACTCGACCTACGTGAAGAACCCGCCCTATTTCGACGGGATGGAGCGGGCGCCGCGGCCGGTCGAGGACATCGAAGGGGCGCGGATCCTCGGGTTGTTCGGGGATTCGATCACTACCGACCACATTTCGCCCGCCGGCGCGTTCTCCAAAAAGTCGCCGGCAGGCACCTACCTGGTCGAGCGCGGGGTGGCGCCCAGGGACTTCAACTCCTACGGCGCGCGGCGCGGCAATCACGAGGTCATGATGCGCGGCACCTTCGCCAACATCCGCATTCGCAACCGGATGCTGGCGGACGTCGAGGGCGGCTTCAGCCTCGGCCCGGACGGCAAGGAGACGACCGTGTTCGAGGCGGCGATGGCCTATGCCGCTTCCGGCACGCCGCTGGTGGTCTTCGCCGGCAAGGAATACGGCACCGGCTCCTCGCGCGACTGGGCGGCGAAAGGGCCGCGCCTGCTCGGGGTCAGGGCGGTGATCGCGGAGAGTTTCGAGCGCATCCACCGATCGAACCTCATCGGCATGGGCGTGCTGCCGCTTGCGTTCAATAGCGGGGAGAGCTGGCAGGGCATGGGGATCGACGGGCGCGAAGAGATCACCATCGCGGGGCTCGTCTCTCTGACCCCCCGTGCCGAGGTGAGGGTCGATCTGAAGCGCGCCGAGGGCGACAGGATTTCGTTTACCACCACGGCCCGCATCGATACCGATGACGAGCTCGACTACTACCTCAATGGCGGAATCCTGCCGTTCGTGCTCAGAAAGCTGGTGGGGTGAGGCCGATCACAATGGCGCGCATCACCCGCATTTGACTGGCGGGTGAGTGGGGGGGACCCTAAGGCTCCGGATATGGCGAGAACGGCGAAAATCGCGGCCTTCATCGCGGCCCTGGGGCTGGCCGCGCCGATCGCGACCGGCGTGCAAACGCCGGCGGCGGCGGGGGAGGTCAAGTCCCGGCCCACCGCGGTGCTGGAGTTGTTCACTTCCCAGGGCTGCTCGTCCTGCCCGCCGGCGGATGCGCTGCTGATGGAACTCGACGGGCGGCCCGAAATCGTGGCGCTGGCCTACCATGTCGACTACTGGGACTATATCGGCTGGGAGGACACGTTCGGCTCGGCGCGCTATTCGGACTTCCAGCGCGCCTATGCGCACTCCTTCGGCGCGGCGCGCGTCTACACCCCGCAGCTGGTCGTCAACGGGCGCACGGACGTGGTCGGCTCGCGGCGCGGCGAGGTCAACCGGGCGCTGGCGAGCACGGTGCTGGAACTGCCCGTCGCCATAGCGGTGGACGGCGACTTCCTCAGCATCGAGATCGAGGGAAGGCCATCGCTGGCGGAAGCCTCGGTGTGGCTGGTGTCCTACCGGCAGCTGGCCGAGGTCGAGGTCGAGCGGGGCGAGAATCGCGGGCGTGAGCTGGCCTACAGCAATATCGTGACCAACCGGCAGGTATTGGGCATGTGGGAGCCGCAAACCGGGGCCCGGATGCGGCTGCCGCTCGAGGACATCCTGGTGGACGGCTCCGACGGGATCGCGGTTCTCGTGCAAATCGAGCACAACGGCCTGCCCGGCGCCATTCTGGGCGCGGCGGCGCTTTCCCTCTAGCGCGGTCCGGCGCGTCTTGGCGCGTCTTTGTCTTCCGGGATCGAGTGGGGGAGAAATGCCGGCCCACCAGACGAACTACATTGGGGGCTCATACCGCCTGGGGGCCGGCCACTGGAGGCAATCCAAGCGTCCTAGAGGCGCTTTCGGGCGATCCAAGGGACACTTTGTGTTCACAAAGGGGTCATTTAGCGTCCGCCGCCGCCGGGGGACGGACCCGGCGCGGACTTGCGCGGCGTCCAAAATGGCGCGATCATGGCGCGGCTCGTATTTCGAGGAAGAGATCGGGTGGTTGAGGAAACAGAGCCCGGACGATCCGACCGCCTTCGGCTGATCGCATCAGACGAAGGCGAGCCCAGACCCAAGCGTCCCGCGGGGGCGCCGGTCAGTTTCTCCCGCCACGAATTGTCGGTGATCCTGTCGGTGTACGGGCGCAAGGTGGCGCGCGGCGAATGGGGCGACTATGCCCTCGACATGCTGCGCGACCGGGCGTTCTTCTCGATCTTCCGCCGGGCCAGCGAGCATCCGATGTTTGTGATCGAGAAAAATCCCAGGCGCCGGCACAATCGCGGCATGTACCGGCTCACCAACAGCCGGGGGCGGGAGCTCAGGCGCGGCCACGAGCTCGACAAGGTGCTCCGGATCATCGATCACGACCTGGTGGTGGTGAAGTAGCGCGCCGACGGGGCCGGAATCATCGGCAGCCTCCACACCCGCCGACATACCCGCGTACATGCGCCGAGATATCCGCGGACATGCGCCGATATACCCGCGAACATGCGCCGGTAGAGCCACAACACAG
>CAZNOZ010000002.1:2909-103575 GCA_964574935.1 uncultured Devosiaceae bacterium
CCGCGGACATGCGCCGATATACCCGCGAACATGCGCCGGTAGAGCCACAACACAGCCGCGAAAAGGCCGCGAACCTTTGCGGATCGCGGCCTGAAATCGCGTGGAAGCTGGCGTCGACTATTGGCGGTTGCCGAAAAGCCTGAGCAGCATCAGGAACAGGTTGATGAAGTCCAGATACAGCCGCAGCGCGCCCATGATCGACTTCTTGCTCATGACCTCGGCGCTGTCGCCTTCGAAATACATCTCCTTGATCTTCTGGGTGTCGTAGGCGGTCAGCCCGACGAAGATCAGCACGCCGATCGCCGAGATGGCGAAGGCCAGCGCGGACGAGGCGAGGAAGATGTTGACCACCATGGCGATGATGAGCCCGATCAGGCCCATGAACAGGAACGAGCCCATCGAGGTGAGGTCGCGCCTGGTGGTGTATCCCCAAAGGCTCATGGCGCCGAAGGTGCCGGCGGTGATGAAAAAGACCCGGGCAATCGACTCGCCGGTATACACCGCGAAAATCGAACTCAGCGAAAGCCCCATGGAGGTCGCGAAGGCCCAGAAGACGAGTTGCGCGGTGCCGGCGGCCATGCGCTGGATCCCGAAGCTGAGGACCAGAACGAAGGCGAGCGGGGCGAGCACAAACAGCCACATCAGCGGGCTGCCATAGATGGCGGCGCCCAACTGGGTCAGCAGCACGCCGTTGGCCATCTGGGCGACGGCGGCGTCGGGATTGGTTGTGGTCGCCAGCTGGTTGAGGAAATAGGCAACGACGCCGGTGATGCCCAGACCGAGCCCCATGTAGTTGTAGATGCCCAGCATGTAGCTGCGCAGGCCCTCGTCGATGGCGGCAGTCGTGGCGCCGCGCGCGGCGACGGTTTGGCGATCGTAGTCAGCCATATGGAAACCCTTGGTTGCGTTGTTCAATGTATGGCGCCCGTGGCGCTGCAGGTGCCGGCAATATGGCGATGGCACCGGCAAAATACAAGGGAGAGCGGCGCTTGCGTGGCGACCGCGAGCGGCGATAAAAGGGCGGCGGACGCTCGGCTCCTTTTTGATGTCCGGTCGGCCGAATCATGTGTTTGAATCAGTGACTTGCTTTGGGGCGCGCCGAGCCGCGCCGGCGAGTTTCCCGGGGGTCGAGTTGCCGCGCCTGTTCACCGGTCTGGAAGTGCCCGACCACGCCGCGGCGGCGCTGGCGCTCAAACGCGGCGGGCTGCATGGGGCGCGCTGGATCGATCCCGAGAACTACCACATAACGGTTCGGTTCATCGGCGACGTCGATCACGTCATGGGGCGCGAAATCGCGGCGGCGCTGAGCCGGGCCGCGGCGGGCGCGCCATTCCGGGTGAGCTTCGCGCATCTGGGCGTGTTCGGCGGCAACCGCCCGCGGACGCTCTATGCGGGCCTTGGCGAATCCGAAGCGCTCGACCGGTTGCACGCGGTGCACGAACGGCTCCTCAGGCGGTTGGGTCTGGCGCCGGAAGGCCGCCGATACACGCCGCATCTGACCCTGGCGAGGTTGCGCGACGTCACGCCGCAGGAGGTGGCGGGGTATCTGAGCGGGCAGGGCCAGTTGCAGCCCCTGAGTTTCGAGGTGGCGCGATTCGTCCTCTACTCATCGCGCGATTCGGTGGGCGGTGGTCCGTATGTGGTTGAAGGCGCGTATGATCTGGCGGCCTGATTCGACCCAATGGGTTGCTTTTCGGGGGCGCCGAGGCGCCCCCGGCCGGCCGAAGGGCGCCAAAATGAAGACAAAATCGACCCGCATCTGACAACTTGATGCAAATCCCGCGTTTTTTGCCCATTGGTAACCATCATCACCGACAATGATCCCCGTGTGCCCGCTTGCGTTGGCGCGGCACCGATGGAGCAACGACCAACGAGAGATGGCGAGCAGATGATGAAACGGCTCAGCGCCGCGCTTGTTATGGTTTGCCTGATCGCGGGTGGCGCCCAGGCGGCGACCAAACTCGGCGAGCACGACAACTGGATCGCCTGGGAAGACACCGACGCGACGGGCAAGATCTGCTACATTTCGAGCGCCCCGCAGAAGTTCGAGCCCTCGGACGTGTTGCGCGACCCGATCCACTTCCTGGTCACGCATCGCCAGGGCACCGGCAAGCGCAACGAGGTGGCAACCAACCTCGGCTATCCGACCAACGACGACGAAGACGCTTCCGCGACCATCGACGGACGCAGCTATCCCCTGGTCACCGACACCGATACTGAGGCGGGGTGGTTGGCGGCGGAGGCGGACGAACCCGGATTCGTCGAGGCCATGAAGGCGGGCTCCGAACTCGTCGTCAAAGCCGTTTCGGCGCGCGGCACCCACACCATCGACACCTACTCGCTGGTGGGGGCGACCGCGGCGATGCAACAGATCGACGAGGCCTGTCCGCCCGAATAGGACCAGAGCGCGCCGCCCGCCCAACATCTTTTTGCCCCTTTCCGGCGGTGATCTTGCGATCGGGGATGCGGGGAACGGATATGCAGCCGGCACCATGCCGGGTGCAGGGAGCGAGTGCGGTGCTGAAGGTGCCGTTGAAAGTCATGCTGGCGATGCTGGCCTGCCTTGTGGCCGGCCTGGCAACCTCGCCGGCCGCGGCGCAGTCGGTGCAGCTGTTGGGCGAATTCCGCGACTGGTCCGCCTATACCACCGCCAATACGGCGAACAAGCTGTGCTTCGTGATGTCGCGTCCGGTTTCGGTCGAGCCGAGCGTCGAGGGGCTCGAACAGCCCTATTTCTACGTCTCGCACCGCCCCAACGAGGCGATCCGCTACGAGGTCAACCTGGTCGCCGGCTACGGCTTCGCCCCGGATTCGACGGCCGTGGCGCAGATCGGGGCGCAGGAATTCGTGCTGTTCACCGATGCCGATGCCGCCTGGCTCGAGAATGTCGCGCTGAGCGCCGACATGGCGGCCGCGATCCGGGGCGGCTCGACCATGACCATCGAGGGAACCACCGAGCGCGGTATCCGGGTCAGGGAGACCTTCTCGCTTTCCGGCGCCACCGCCTCGATGCGGGCGATCGACGGCGAGTGCCTGTGAGGCACCGGCTTTTCGCGCCTCCGGCATCGTGATAGAGCGGCGCCAGACCGGGGCGCCGATGAACGAAATCTCCCAATCCCGCCCGACACCGGACCGCGCCGGCAGCAATGCCGCGTCGCGGCGGTCGCTCGTCGGCATGACGCGCGGGGAAATCGGCGCGGCGCTCGAGGAGCTGGGCGTCGACAGCGCCCAGATCCGGATGCGCACCGCTCAGCTGTGGCGCTGGATCTACGTCAATGGCGCCGCCGATTTCGCGGCGATGAGCGATATTTCCCGGGACCTGCGCGCCGGGCTCGCGGAGCGGTTCACCCTGGCGCGCCCGGAAATCGTCTCGGAGCAGGTTTCCGCCGACGGGACGCGCAAATGGCTGCTCTCCTTCGCGCATCCGGACGGCGCGGCGGGGCCCGCCGCCGAGGTCGAGACGGTCTATATCCCGGAGGCCGAGCGCGGCACGGTGTGCGTGAGCTCGCAGGTCGGGTGCACCCTCACCTGCAGCTTCTGCCACACCGGAACCCAGCCGCTGGTGAGGAACCTGACGGCGGGGGAGATCGTCGCCCAGGTGCTGTTGGCCCGGGAACGTCTGGGGGACGCGCCCGCCGACGCAAGGCGAGGCGACCAGGGGCGCGGCGCGAAGACAAGGGCGGTCACCAATGTGGTGCTGATGGGCATGGGCGAGCCGTTGTTCAACTACGACAATGTCAGGCAGGCCCTCAATATTCTGGCGGACGGCGAGGGGACGGGTTTCTCGCGGCGCCGAATGACGCTGTCGACCTCGGGGGTGGTGCCGAAGATCGAACCGGCCGGGCGCGAGATCGGAGTGACACTGGCGGTGTCGCTGCACGCGGTGAACGACGAGCTGCGCGACCGCCTCGTGCCGATCAACCGCAAATGGCCGATCGCCGAGCTGATGGCGGCCTGCCGGGACTATCCGGGCGCCTCGAACGCCCGCCGCATCACCTTCGAGTATGTCATGCTCAAGGGGGTCAACGATTCGATGGCGGACGCCCGCGAACTGGTCCGGCTGGTCGACGGCATTCCCGCCAAGATCAATCTCATTCCGTTCAATCCCTGGCCCGGCGCGCCCTACGAATGCTCCGAGTGGAGCCGGATCGAGAGGTTTGCCGACATCGTCAATCTGGCCGGCTACGCATCGCCGGTCAGGACCCCGCGCGGCCGCGATATCCTGGCGGCCTGCGGGCAGCTCAGATCGGCGACCGAGCGGTTGTCGCGCCGCGAGCGCGAAGCGCTGGAGGCGTGAGCACGGCCCGCCGGGCCGAGCGGAAGGGAGGAAAACATGCAGAATTCCGACGAGACCCAACCGGCCGAATTCGGCGCCATCGGGCAACTGGCGCGGACCGTCAGCGACATCGGGGCGGCGGAGGTCTGGTATCGCGACGTGTTGGGCCTCACGCACCTCTATACGTTCGGGGATCTGGCGTTTTTCGACTGCGGCGGTGTGCGGCTGATGCTCAGCGCCGTCGAGGAGGCCGGCCCGCCCAGCGTCGGCGTGATCTATTTCAAGGTGCCCGACATCCATCGGGCGTATGCCGAGCTTGCGGCGCGGGGCGCGGTTTTTCGCGGCGAGCCGCATCTGATCCATCGGCATGAAGACGGCACCGAGGAATGGATGGCGTTCTTCGACGACAACGAGGGGCGGCCGCTGGCGATCATGAGCCAGGTGACCGCGGCCGCGTGAGCGCCGCCGGACCGACGATTGCGCCGGCGGCGGGGCTTCACTAGGGTGCGCCGCGTTTGCAGCAGGGGCCATGGGTCGCGCCGATGACCAGTGACATCAAAAAGGTGGTGCTCGCCTATTCGGGCGGGCTCGATACCTCGGTCATCCTGAAATGGCTGCAGGAAACCTACCGGTGCGAGGTCGTCGCCTTCACCGCCGATCTCGGCCAGGGCGAGGAACTCGAGCCGGCGCGGCAGACCGCCGAAATGCTCGGCGTCAGGGAGATCTTCGTCGAAGATCTGCGCGAGGAATTCGTTGCCAACTTCGTCTTCCCCATGTTCCGCGCCAACGCCCTCTACGAAGGCCAGTACCTGCTTGGCACCGCGATCGCGCGGCCGCTGATCGCCAAGCGGCTGGTCGAAATCTCGGCGCAGACCGGGGCGGACGCCATCGCGCACGGGGCGACCGGCAAGGGCAACGACCAGGTGCGGTTCGAGCTCGGCGCCTACGCGCTCAACCCGGCCATCAAGGTCATCTCGCCGTGGCGGGAGTGGGATTTGACCTCGCGCTCGAGGCTGATCGCCTACGCCGAGCAGCACCAGATCCCGGTGCCCAAGGACAAGCGCGGCGAAGCGCCGTTTTCGGTCGACGCCAACCTGTTGCACACCTCCTCGGAGGGCAAGGTGCTCGAGGATCCGGCCAAACCGGCGCCGGACTATGTCTACCAGCGCACCGCAAATCCCGAGGACGCGCCGGACCAGGCCGAGACCGTCACGATCGGGTTCGCCGACGGCGACCCGGTGTCGGTCGATGGCGCGGCGCTGTCGCCGGCGGCGTTGCTCGCCCGGCTCAACGAACTCGGCGGCCGGCACGGGGTGGGGCGGCTCGATCTGGTCGAGAACCGGTTCGTGGGCATGAAGTCGCGGGGCATCTACGAGACCCCGGGCGGCACGATCCTGCTGGCTGCGCATCGGGGCATCGAATCGATCACCCTCGATCGCGGCGCGGCGCATCTGAAGGACGAGCTGATGCCGCGCTATGCCGAGCTTGTCTACAACGGCTTCTGGTTCGCGCCGGAGCGCGAATTGCTGCAGGCGCTCATCGACAAGAGCCAGGACCTGGTCTCCGGCGAGGTCACGGTGCGGCTTTACAAGGGCTCGGCTTCGGTCGTCGGCCGGCAGTCGCCGAATTCGCTGTACTCGGAGGAGCTGGTGACGTTCGAGGAGGGCGAGGCGGACTACCGGCAGCAGGACGCCGAGGGCTTCATCCGGCTCAATGCGCTCAGATTGCGTCGCCTGGCGGCGCGCAAGGGCCGCCGCTGAGCGTTTCGGGCCACGCGGGCCCGATATTCCGCGGTGCGCGGCTGACATTCCAAATTCATGGATAACAAGGCGTTAACCTGGCGCGGCGGGTTCCTCGCAATCGACGCCGCGCGGGGCCGCAAGCCCCGGTTGGCCGGCGTTTTCGTTAAGTCCGCGTTAGTGGGCGGGGTGGGATGATGCCGGGAGACTGAAGCTGTTGACTGACCGGCATTTTTTTGGGAATGGGGACACCCTCCGACCACGACCGGCCGCAATCGCCGGCGCCAGCCGATGGCGCCGGTGCGTTCGATGGCGCGAGCGCTTCGCAGACCGTCTCCTGCGGGATTTCCGTCTGGGACAGCGATTTCCGGCTGGTTCTGAGCAATCCGCAATTTGCTGAAATCTACGGGCTTGCACCGGGCGCAGTCCGGCCCGGAACCGGGCTGGACGAGGTGTGCGCCACAATTGTCGCGGCCGGCGCGGACGCGGGCGCCGATTACGTCGAGGCCTCCCGACGCTATCGGGATCGCATGCAGGAGGCCGCCGAGAGCGGGACGGCGATTCACGGGCGCGACGAGGTGCGCGGACGCTCGATCCAGGTCGTCGTCGAGTGGATCGAGGGGCTGGGCTGGTTCGCCTCGCATCAGGATCTGAGCCAGCACGAGGCGCTGATCGAGCGCCTCCAGCAACGCGAGGCCGAGCTCAAACGGGAGAACCTCAGGTTCGACGCAGCCGTCCGCAACATGGCGCACGGGCTGACGATGTACGACTCCAACGACCGGCTGGTGGTGTGCAACCAGCGGTACATCGAAATGTACGACATGCCCGAGGAGCTGACGCGGCCGGGCACCAGGCTGGAGGACATTCTCGCGCACCGCAAGCAAAGCGGCGCCACGCTCATCAACGAGGAAGGCGACTTCGTCCGCCGTACGATCGACGACGCCCAGGCCGGCATCGCGCGGCTGGCGACGTTCCAGCTGACCAGCGGCAAGATCATCAAGGTTTCCCATCAACCGATGGAAGATGGCGGGTTCGTCGCCACCCACCGGAACATCACCGAGGATGTCGAGCGCATGGAGGCGCTCAAGGCGCGGGAGGAGGAGGCCAAGCAGGAAAACGTGCGGTTCACCTCGGCGCTCGAGAACATGCCGCACGGCCTGTCGATGTACGACGCCAACCAGCGGTTGGTGGTGTGCAACGAACGGTATCGGACATTGTACGATTTGCCGCCCGAGCTCGTGCAGCCGGGCACTTCGCTCAAGGCGATGCTCGAATACCGATGGGAGCACGGCATTCGGCCGGCCGACGGGGACGAAAACGCCGAGGCGTTCAACGCGCAGGTGCTCGGGATCGCTGAAAGAGGGGAGTCGGGCGTCTTCAACAATAGGCTTCCCGATGGCCGCTCGGTGAGGATCATCCACAATCCCATGCCCGACGGGGGCGTGGTGGCGATCCACCAGGATATCACCGATGACATCGAGCGGGTTGCCGCCCTCCAGCAGCGCGAGCGCGAGCTCGAAGTACAGAATATCCGCTTCGAAACCGTTATCGACACCGTCGCCCAGGGCATATCGCTTTTCGACTCCAACCATCGGTTGACGGTCGCCAATGAGAACTACGCGCGGCTCTACGATCTTCCCCCGGAGTTGATGAAGCCGGGAACCGACTTCGAAGACATCCTGAAATACCGCGTTCAGCACGGCGTCTATCCGGTCGACGGCGCCGACGACTATGTCGAGCAAACGCTCGCCATGGTCGCGCGCGGCGAGCCGATGATCAGCCGCGTCGAGTTGCGCAGCGGCAAGGTCCTGTCGGTCAGCCACCAGCCGATGCCCGGCGGCGGCTTCCTCGGCACGCACATGGACATCACGGACGAAGTCCAGCGGGTCAAGACCCTGGAAGCGAGGGAAGCCGAGCTCCAACTGCAAAATCTCCGCTTCGATGCGGCGGTCAACAAAATGGCCCATGGACTGGTCATGTTCGACGGCGACGAACGGCTGGTGATCTGCAACGACATCTACATCAAGATGTTCGACCTGCCGCCGGAGCTTTCGCGTCCGGGCGCCTCGCATCTCGACATCACCAACTACCGCATCGCCAACGGGATGCATCAGCTTGGAGAGAATGAAGAGTTTCTGGCCCGACACGCGGAATTCCGCAGAGATCCGGCACCCGGCGACGCGATCGTAAAGCTGGCGAACGGCCGCATCATTTCGATCCACCACAATCCGATGGGCGGTGGCGGATGGGTGGCGACGCATCAGGACATCACGGAGGAAGTCGAGCGGCTCGAGACCCTGAAGGCGCGGGAAGCCGAGCTCCAGCTCCAGAATCTCCGCTTCGAGGCCGCCGTCAACAACATGACGCACGGGCTGGTCATGTATGACGGCGACAGGCAGCTGGTGATCTGCAACGACGCCTACGCCGAAATCTACGGCCTGCCGCCGGCGCTCATGCAGCCCGGAACCAGCATCGAACAGATTCTCGACACCCGCCTCAAACAGGGGATCGTCGAACCGGGGGTCGCCGACGAGTACCGACAGCGAATGCTCGAGGTCATCGAGGCCGGCGAGCCCTGCCGGACGACGACTGAGCTGGGCGACGGCAGAATCATCTACGTCATCCACAAGCCGATGCCCGACGGCGGTTGGGTGGCAACGCATCAGGACATCACGGAACGGCGTCGGGCCGAGGCCGTGCTCGCCGAAGCCGAGAGCCGCTGGAACTTCGCGTTGGAAAGCGCCGGGCAAGGCGTGTGGGACGCCAATTTGCGCGAGGACACGATGTTCTACTCGCGCCTGTGGAAGACGATGCGCGGGTTCGACCCGGACGAGGACGTCGACCCGGATTTCGAGAAATTCATGGCGCGTCTGCATCCGGACGACCGCGGTCGGATCAGGGACATTATCGAACGCCAGAATACCGGCGAGATCGACCTGCAGACGTTCGAATATCGCGAGCGCCACCAGGACGGTCACTGGATCTGGATCAAGAGCCGCGGGAGAGCCGTCGAGCGCTTCGAGGACGGAAGGCCGGCCAGGGTGATCGGCACCGACACCGACATCACCCGGCAGAAGGAGCTGGAGCTCGAGCTGGAATCCAATCTGGCGCTGCTGAACACCACCTTCGACAACTTCCCCGGCGGCATCAGTCTGGTCGACGCCGATTTGAACCTGCAGATGGCGAACGCCGGCTATTACGAGATTCTCGGCCTGGACAAGCAGGAGTTCCCCTTCGGCACGCCGCTGAAGAGCATCATCGAGCACCTGGCGCGCACCGGCTACTACGGCGAGGGCGATTTCGACAAGATCGTTTCCGGGCGTGTTGCCAACGCCGGGCGCCGCGAGCGCCAAACGCACGAGCGCGAGATGCCCAATGGCGGCCGGATCATCCAGTTCAAGCGCTCGCCGCTGCTCAATGGCGGGTTCGTGCAGACCATGGAGGACGTCACCGAACGCCGTCTCAGCGAGCAGCGGATCCGGCATCTGGCGCGCCACGACCCGCTCACCGATCTGCCGAACCGATTGCGATTCCAGGACGAGATGCGCCGGGTCGAGGCGGCGATCAAGCGCGGCGACACCGTGGCTATCATGAGCATCGATCTGGACCGCTTCAAGTCGATCAACGACACGCTGGGGCACGCGGTGGGTGATGCCGTGCTCAAACAGTTCGCGACGAAGCTGACCTCGGTGCTGCGGGAGGGCGACGTGGCGGCGCGGCTCGGCGGCGACGAATTCGCGGTGCTGGCGCCTTCAATCGACGAGCCGGCCCATGCCGCCAATATCGCGGCGCGGCTGATTTCGTTGTTCAGCGAGCCGGTCGATGTCGACGGCCACCGGGTGATGATCGGGGCCAGCGTCGGTATCGCGGTGGCGCCCCACGACGGGGTCGAGACCGACGCGCTGATGAAGAATGCGGATCTGGCGTTGTACCGCGCCAAGGCCGACGGGCGGGGCGCCTATCACTTCTTCGAAAAAGGCATGGACGAGGCCCTGCAGCGCCGCCGGAAAATCGAGGCCGGGCTCAAGCACGCCCTGGAAGAGGACCGTTTGCGGCTCGTCTACCAACCGGTCCTGAATCTGCAGGACTTGAAGATACTGGGATTTGAGGCGCTGCTGCGGTGGGACACCCCGGACGGCGAGGACATCGGGCCGTCGGACTTCATCCCGGTCGCCGAGGATACGGGCCTGATCATTCCCATAGGGGAATGGGTGCTCAGGCAGGCGTGCGAAGCGGCGGCGGGCTGGCCGACGGACGTCGGCGTGTCGGTCAATCTCTCGCCGGTGCAATTCAGGGCCAAGAACCTGATCGAGATCGTCTCCTCCGCGCTCGAGGAGTCCGGGTTGGCGCCCGAGCGGCTTGAGCTCGAAATCACGGAATCGCTGCTGCTGTCCGACGACAAGCACACGCTCGGTGCGATGCAGGATCTCAGGGCACTGGGGGTGCGGATTTCGATGGACGATTTCGGCACCGGCTATTCGTCGCTGAGCTATTTCCGGACCTTCCCGTTCGACAAGATCAAGATCGACCGCTCGTTCATCTCCGAACTGGGCGAGCGGGCCGACAATCTGGCGATCATCACCGCGGTCATCGAGCTCAGCCGGACGCTCGGAATGGTGACGACGGCCGAAGGGATCGAAACCGAGGAGCAAATGAACCTGTTGCGCGCCGAGGGCTGCGAGGAAGCGCAAGGGTTCCTGTTCTCGCCGCCATTGCCGGCCAACGCCGTCGCGGGCCTGTTGCGCGGCGACGGCATCGCCGAACCGGGCGAGGCGGAGCGGCCCGATGAGGCCGAGGCCTAGACGGGCGGCAGTTGCCGCTTCATGTGTTCGGCGAATGCATCGGCGAAATCGGGGTGCCAGCGGCTGAGCGCCGGGCGGTTCTCTATCATGTCGAGGGCGTGCCAGAGGATGCGCTTGCGATCCATCTCGGAGGTCGTTTCGTCGTCGGGGCAGATGATGAAGAAATCGCCCTTGTCGAGCGCCGTGAGCATGTAGTCGATGACCTGATCGGGCAGCCAGGCGCCCGTTTGGTGCTCGCTGTCGCCGGTGGTGGTCCAGCCGGGGACCAGCAGATGCGCGGTGAGGGCGCATCCCTGGCGGTTGCGCAACTCGTGGGCGAGGAGCTGGGTGTAGGCGTTGAGTGCCGCCTTGACGGTGTCGTAGCAGGCGTTGCCGGGAGGCAGCGTGATGCCCTGCTTGGAGCCGGTATTGACGATCAGCCGGGGACCGCCGGCCTCGATCATACCGGTGGCGAAGGCGGCGACGCCGTTGACGACGCCCCACAGATTGACGTCGAAGACCGCCCGCCAGTCGTCGGGGGAATCGAAGATGCCGCCGCCGGCGCCGCCATGGACGAATTTGGCGGCGTTGTTCATCAGAAGCGAGGGCGGCTCCCACTCCCTGGCCACCCGGTGGGCAAGGCCCCGCATCGCCTCGAAATCGGAGACATCGGTGAGGGACGCCTGGACCCGTGCGTCGTCGCCGCCGGCGAGCTCGATCATCTCGGCCTCGGCGTCGGCGAGCTTCTGCGGGGTGATGTCGACCAGCACGATGCGCATGCCCAGACTGACCAGCCGCCGGGCGGCGGCACGGCCGATGCCGGAGGCGGCGCCGGTGACAAGCGCGACACGGTCGGCTGACAGGGCTGGATGCATGTGGGTTTCCTCCAAGCGGTCACGCGCAGGGGCAACCTAGCGCGCCAGGCAGCCGGCGCAAGCGGGCAATGCCGCCTGTGTGACGGCGGCTAGAAGCTGCGGCCGGGCGCGCCGAGCACCAGCGGTTCCTGTCCACAGGCGAAAAGCGGGGCGATGGAATCGGCGGCGTCGCGGGCGAGCTGATTGGCGTCGGGGTTGGCGCGGGCGTCGATCCGGGCGACCTGGCACACCCCGTCAGGTCCGAGCCGGGTGACCACGAGCGCCTGGCCGCGGTAGCCGGGCTCGGGTTCGGTCAAGAATCTGAGGATAGTCGCGAAGGGCACCCAGGTGCCGCCCTCGCTCCTGAGCCGCCACTCGATGCGCGGGCCGAGCTCGTTGAATGGCCGCAGGGTCTGGGAGGCGGCCGGCTCCCCGGGCGCGCCGAACCCGTAGGAGACGAAGAATCTGAGATCCCCCTCGGCCACCCAGACCGGATAGCCCTTGTAGCCCGGGCAGGCCCAGCTGCCGCCCATCTCGTCGGTGCTCAAGACGCTGCAGGCGGTCAGGTCCATCTCGGTATAGGCGGAGTCGAACTCCTGCGCGGCGACGGGCGGCGCGATGACGAGCGCGAGCGCGAGGCCGGCAGTGATGGCGAAGCGGTTCATGGCGCCTTCCTCGATGCCGCATCCTGCCCCGCCGGCGGGCGGCTGGCTAGTGGTGCGCGGAAACGCCCTGCATCACCGGCGCGCGGCGGATGAACAAGGCGACGCCGATGCCGAGCATCGAAATCACCGCCCCGACGGTGAAGGCGGCCGTGATGCCGCCGGTCAGGGCGCCGGGCGTGGCGACGCCCTCGGCCAGCAGGCCGGCGGAGCGGGCCGACAGGATGGCGACGAACAGTGCCACGCCGGCGGCGGCGGCGACCTGCTGGGAGGAGCCGAGCAGGGCGCTGCCATGCGAGTAGAGCTCGGGCTTCACTGAGCTGAGGCTGACGGTGAACAGCGGCGTGAACATGAAAGCGAGGCCGATGCTGAAGGCGAGATGGCCGGCGAAAATGGCCCAGATCGAGGTGTCGGTCGTCAGAAAGGTGAGGGCCCAGAGCACGCCGGAGACCACGATGGCGCCGGGAACGATCAGCGGGCGCGGCCCGATGCGGTCGTAGAGCTTGCCGACCTGGGGTCCGAGCAGGCCCATCAGCAGGCCGCCCGGCAACAGCATCAGCCCGGTCTGCAGGGTGTCGATGCCGAGCACGTTCTGCATGTAGATCGGCAGCAGGATGATGGTGCCGAACAGCGCCAGGCTGACGATCAGCAGCACGGCCAGCCCGAACCTGTAGTTTCGTGCCGTAAGGGTGCGGAAGTCGAGCAGGGCGCCGTCGCGGCGCTGCAGGCCGAACTGGCGCCACACGAACGCCGCCATGGCCAGCGCGCCGATACCGATGGCGTAGACAGGCGGGATCGCGGGGGTCGCATCGGCGGCGACGCCGAATCCGGAAAGCCCGTAGACGAGGCCGCCGAAGGCGACGGCGGACAGCGGCACCGAGAGGTAGTCGAGCGGGGCGTAGCGGGTCTGGGTGACGTTCTGGATTCTCAACGCCCCGAACGCCAGCGCCGCCAGGGCGATGGGCAGCACCAGCCAGAACAGGAACGGCCAGGGCAGATAGTACAGCACGATGCCTGAGATCGCCGGGCCGATGGCCGGGGCCACCGAAATGACCAGCGAGATGTTGCCCATGACGGGGCCGCGCCGGTCGGGGGGCACCAGCGTCATCACCGTGGTCATCAGCAGCGGCATCATAATGGCGGTGCCGAGCGCCTGCACGATGCGGGCAGCGATGAGGAAATAGAGGTTGGGCGACAGGGCGGCGCACAGGGTGCCGAAGGCGAACAGGCTCATCGCCATCAGGAACAGCGGCCGGGTGTCGATCCGCTGGATCAGAAACCCGGTGACCGGAATGACGGTGGCCATGGTCAGCAGGAACGCCGTGGTCAGCCACTGCACGGCATTGGCCGACACGCCGAGCGCATCCATCAGCCGGGGCAGGGCGACGGCCATGATGGTCTCGTTGAGGATGACGACGAAGGCCGAAACGATGAGGATGGTGATCACCAGCCGGTTGCGGGCGGTGAAATCCTCGGCGGGATCGACCGGTTCGGGCGACGCGGCGACGGGATCGGACGGCGCGCCGTGGGCGGGGGCTCGATCGTTCAACTGCAACATCCTGAAGCGTGGGAGCGCGGGAATATCAGCTAAACATCTCAAGGAAAAGACGAAATTCGGCCGATTTTCGGGCTTTCGCGCCTTGAACGCGCCCGTGCGCGTGCCCATTTACGACATGGCCGGGGAGGGGACCGGGCCAATCCACCAGTATTTATCGGTACGTCGAGCGCGGCAATTGCGGCGCGCGTCACGGTTTTGCGCGGCACCGGCGCGAGGCGGTCAGCCGGCCTCGCCGCCGGCGACGAGGGCGTGCAGCGCCTTGCTTTCCGCGGCGATCCCTTCGGCAAGACGGGCGGCCGCGGTCACCGGCAGCCAGGCCATCACCGCGCCCCGTGCCAGCCCGGCGGCGGCGCAGTAGCGCTCGAGATAGGCCTCGGCGAGATCGGGGACGACGGGGTGGATCAGCACAAAGGAACGACACAGGTCGGCGGCGGGATGCCCCGAGGTCGCGTCGAGCCAGTCGACGATCGTGGCGCGGCCGATGGCACCGATGAGATTGAGGGGGTGGAAATCGCCGTGGCAAAGCCAGTCGCCCTCCGGCAGGGCAGCGAGTTCGGCGAGCAGCGCCTGGCGCTGGTCCTCCTCCAGGGTCGGGGCGCGTCGAATGGCGGCCGCCATTTTGGCCTTCTGGTTCGGCAGCGACGGCGGGGCGGAGTGGGCATGAACGGCCCTGTGCAGGCGGACCATTTCGTCGAGCCGGTCGGGCAAGGATGCCGGGTCGGCGCGCATCGGCCCGTCGAACGATGCCCCTTCGGCGCGCGTCATCAGCACGCCCCAGCGGCCCTTGTGTTGGCGGACCTCGTGGACGGCCGGGACGGGCAGCCCGAGCGTCTCGATGGCGCTCAGGGTCGCCGCCTCGCGGAAGGCCTGCGCCTTGTCCTCGCCTTCAAGGTAGAGCTTGAGCGCCAGGGCGCCCTGGGCGAACACCTCGGCCCGCGCCCCGCGTCCGATAAGCTCGCCAGGTTCGTCTTTCATGGGGCTCTCCCGCCGGTGTCGGCAGGAGCCTAGCGGCGCCGTGCCCGACGTGCCAGCAAGGCAGCGGGTTTCGGGCGAACGCGCACACGTCAATACGCCCGACAGGCCCGCGGCCTTCGGGTTTTGGGCAATTCGCCGCCGCTCAGACGAGGAGGCGGCGCGGCGGGACTTCGTCCCGTTATGCGGTCGTCCGCAAAGAAGGTGGGACTATTTCCCGCCGCTGCGAACGCATTCTTGCCCCGGGTCCGCGAAAGCGAAACGGAGGCTCCCGAGGCCCAACCGGCGGCGGCCCGCCGGCTGCTCGAACCCTCTCCGCAACGTTCCGTAGACGCCGCGCCCTCGGAGAGGTGGGCGGAGAATAACACGGGCTCGGAGAGCGGGGATAAGTTGTGGGAAGCCCCGGAAAACAAGGGTTGGGATCGCGTCCGGGCTCTTCCTTGTTCCTGGCGGTCAAGCCCGAGGGGTGCGCCCGCCCGCCGACGAGCGGCCGCGCGGGCCGCCGCTCCTCACATCCCGTGCGACAGCACGGCCAGCAGCAAGAGCGCGATGATGTTGGTGATCTTGATCATCGGGTTGACCGCGGGACCGGCGGTGTCCTTGTAAGGGTCGCCGACCGTGTCGCCGGTCACCGCCGCCTTGTGGGCCTCCGAGCCCTTCTCGTGCAGCACCCCGTTCTTGTCGGTGTAGCCGTCCTCGATGAGCTTCTTGGCGTTGTCCCAGGCGCCGCCGCCGGCGGTCATCGAGATCGCCACAAACAGGCCCGTGACGATCACGCCCATCAGCATCGCGCCGAGCGTGGCGAAAGCGGCGGCCGGGCCGGCGAACCAGTTGATGACGAAGAACACAACGATCGGTGAGAGCACCGGCAGCAGCGAGGGAACGATCATCTCGCGGATGGCGGCGCGGGTGAGAAGGTCGACGGCGCGGCCGTATTCGGGCCTCACCGTGCCTTCCATGATGCCAGGGTTCTCGGCGAACTGGCGGCGGACCTCAACGACGACCGCCTGGGCGGCGCGGCCGACGGCGGTCATGGAGAGGCCCCCGAACAGGAACGGCAACAGGCCGCCGAACAAAAGGCCGACGACCACGAACGGGTCGGCGAGGGAGAAGCTGATCGAACCCAGCCCGTAGAAGAAGCTGCCGGGCTCGGCCTGGGCGGCGAAGAATTTGAGATCCTGGGTGTAGGCGGTGAACAGCACCAGCGCGCCGAGGCCCGCCGAGCCGATGGCATAGCCCTTGGTGACCGCCTTGGTGGTGTTGCCGACCGCGTCGAGGGCATCGGTCGCCCCGCGCACCTCATCGGGCAGGCCGGCCATCTCGGCGATGCCGCCGGCGTTGTCGGTGACCGGGCCGAAGGCGTCGAGCGCCACGATCATGCCGGCCAGCGCCAGCATTGTCGCGACCGCCACCGCCAGCCCGAAAAGGCCGGCGATAGAGGTGGTCACGATAATGCCGGCGACGATGACCAGGGCCGGCAGGGCCGTCGATTCCAGCGACACGGCGAGCCCCTGGATGACGTTGGTGCCGTGGCCGGTCACGGAGGCCTCGGCGATCGAGCGCACCGGGCGGTGGGGGGTGCCGGTGTAGTATTCGGTGATCCAGATGATCAGCCCGGTGACCACCAGGCCGGCGACCGCGCACCAGTAGAGGGCGAGCGGAGTGAAGCCGCCCAGGTCGACGCCCATGTCGCCGAAGATCCACCACATCACCGGATAAAGCGCCGCCAGCGACAGGATGCCGGTGGCCAGGACGCCTTTGTAGAGGGCGTTCATGATGTTGTTGGAAGCCCCCAGGCGCACGAAGTAGGTGCCGATGATTGAGGTCACCACGCAGGCGCCGCCGATCGCCAGCGGCAGCACCATGCCGACGAACTTGAACTCGGCCGGCAGCACGATGGCGGCAAGCACCATGGTGGCGACGATGGTGACGACGTAGGTCTCGAAAAGGTCGGCCGCCATGCCGGCGCAGTCCCCGACATTGTCGCCCACCGAGTCGGCGATCGCGGCGGCGTTGCGCGGATCGTCCTCGGGGATGCCGGCCTCGACCTTGCCGACCATGTCGCCGCCGACATCGGCGCCCTTGGTGAAGATGCCGCCGCCCAGCCGGGCGAAGATCGAAATCAGCGAGGCGCCGAAGGAAAGCGCCACCAGAGCGTCGATTGTCTCGCGGCTGGTGGGGGCGTTGCCGAGCCCCCAGGTCATGAACATGAAATAGGCGGTGACGCCGATCAGCCCCAGCCCGGCGACCAGCATGCCGGTGACGGCGCCGGACTTGAAGGCCAGCGACAGCCCCCCGGCGAGGGAGGTGGTGGCGGCCTGGGCGACCCTGACGTTGGCGCGCACGGAGAGGTTCATGCCGATGAAGCCGGCCGAAGCCGACAGGATCGCGCCGAGTGCGAAGCCGATGGCGGGATAGATGCCCAGAAGCCACCAGGCGATGGCGAAGATGACCACGCCGACCCCGGCGATGGTCAAGTATTGGCGCCGCAAATAGGCCTGCGCGCCCTCGCGGACGGCGGCGGATATCTCCTGCATCTTCTCGGAGCCGGCATCGGCGCTCAACAAGCTGCGCGTGGTCACGAAGCCGTAGACGATCGACAACGCGCCCGCGAGCACGATCAGCCACAGTGTCAGGGTCATGGAAAGCTCTCGATTTGGATTGGTCTCAAAGCCCGCCCGGGCGCAAACGGCCCTCGGTGGCACGCCCGACGCGCCGCGGCCCCTCCCCCCGGACTATGGCGCCGGTATGCCAAATCGCGCGCCGCGAGGCAACGGCTTTCCGGCGCCCCGTGCCGGCGCCCGATGACGTCCGTCAGCCGGCGAGCTCGGCGAGCCGGGCGGTGAGGGTCGCCGGATCGCCGAGAACCCGCACCCGCTTGTCGCGGGCGTTCTGGCCCGCTGAGATGGCGATGGCCGATTTGGGGACCCTGAGAGTTTTGGCCAGCAGCGCGACGACGGCGGCGTTGGCGCGGCCCTTGTCGGGCGGCGCGGTGACGCGCACGCGCAGGACCGGCTCGCCGGCACGGCTTTCGACACCGTCGATGGATGTGCGCCGGGCGCCCGGGGTGACGCGCAGGCGCAGCTCGACGCCGTCGGTCAGCGCCCGCCAGGGCAAGGAAGCGGGCATCGGCTCAGAAGAAGGCGGCCGGCCTGAGATACTCGATGATGACGCGCTCGAGGATGTAGATCGCCAGGAACAGGATCAGCGGCGAGATGTCGATGCCGCGCAGATTCGGCATGAACCGGCGAATGGGCCTGAGCGCCGGCTCGGTCAGCGCGGAAACGATGCGCCAGATGGTGGCCACGAAGTCGTTGCGCCCGTTGATGACGTTGAAGGCGAACAGCCAGCTCATGATGATCATCACGATGACCACCCACCAGTAGAACCGCAGGATGATCAGGATTACGTCGAGGATGATGTCCATGAGGGGCTCCGGCCAATGCAGCGCCTATGTAGCCAAGCCGGTGGGAGCCGGCAAGGGCGCGCGACAGGCGAATTCGGGCGGGATGACGGCGCCCGGCCGTCAGTGGTCGCCGGCCACCTGGCGCCTGACCTTGTTGCGCAGAATTGTGCGCTGGCGGGCCGGGACATGGATGAGTTCGGCGACGCGCCAGACCATGTTGTCTTCGAGCTCGTGGTTTTCGGCGTCGGCGAACACCAGCTCCCACATCATCCGGATGATCTCGAGGCGTTCGGTCTCTTCGAGCCGGGCGAGGCTCGCGGTGAAGGCGTAGTAGTCGACCGATTCGCGGTCCTTGCGGGTGGCCAGCGCAATGAGCTCGGCGACCTGCCGCTCGGTCAGGTCGTAGCGCTCCTGCAGGAGCGCGCGGAGGGTGGCGCACTCCGCATCCGTCACCTCGCCGTCGACGGCGGTCAGATGCACCAGCAGGGCAGCGACGGCGAGCCTAGGGTCGGGGGGCTCGCTCTCGGTTTCGGCGGAGCGTGTGAACAAGCGCGACAAGGCGTCGAACATCAGCGGTCCTTTCGCTCATAACGATAGGTGCGGGCCGGGCGGCGCTCAAGGGGCGCCGGTGTCGCGCGCGGGTCCGGCGAGTTGCGCGATCAGGCAGGAACGTACGTCAACCTGATCACGTCCTCGCCGATCCGGTCGCTGGCCACAAGGCGGAGCCGCGGCCGGGGGCCGGCGAAGAATGGCGTGCCGCGACCAAGCACGACGGGGTGGAAGTAAAGTCGATATTCGTCGATTAGACCGAGGTCGGTCAGGCTTTGCGCCAGGTCCGGTCCGCCCACTTCGATCTCGCCTTCGAACTCATCCTTCAGCCCGCGTATCGCCGCCTCGACATCGTCCGTGACAAGGGTGGCGTTGGGGCCGACCGACTGCAACGAGCGCGACACGACCCATTTCGGCTGGCTCCGCCACGCCGTCGCGAAGTCGCGTTCCTCCGGAGACCAGTCGGGCTGGTCCTCGTCCCAATAGCGCATGATCTCGTACAGGCGGCGGCCGTACACACTGCCCGTCAGGCCGCGCACTTGCTCTGTCCAGTGGCGAAAGAGCTCGGGATCGGGCGCGAATTCCTGATGGTCGACATAGCCGTCCAGGGACAGGTTCATTCCGAAGACCATCTTCGCCATGCGGCAAAATCTCCATTCCAGGGGTCGAGAATTACCTCGGGCCGAGGCTTGCACGCAATGGATGACGGGCGCTGTTGCGCGCCATTTTGCGGTCGGTGTGGCGACTGGCCCGAGGTCCGCCAACCACCCGTTGCCGTGCGGGTCTTGACTCTCGTTCCGATTCCGGTGTTCTCTTTTTGTTCTCATTGGCGGGATGGCCCGATGAACGATGCCCAGAGGTCCGGGACGCTGGCGCGTCTGAAGGATCGCATCGCGAAACTCGAAAACCGTCCGGTGGCGGCCGGGGCGATAGCGTCTGCCGGCGGATTCGGGACCCGTCGCGGTGCGGCGCGGTTCGTTCCCTGGCGGCAGGCGCCGGCGGGGCTGGTGCATGAGGTCTGGACCGGAAATCTGCGCGACGCCGGGGCCGGGCTCGGTTTTGCGCTGGGGCTCGTTCGGCCGCTTCTCACCCCGGCGCGGCCGGCCATCGTGTGGCTGCAGCGGCAGTTCGAGGCGGCCGAGACCGGGCTCGCCTACGGCGCCGGGCTGGCGGTGCTCGGCATCGAGCCGGAGGCGATCGTGATCGGCCGCATGAAGCAGACCGGCGAGCTGCTGTGGGCGGCCGAGGAGGCGCTGGGCTGCACCGGCGTGGCGGCGGTGGTCGCCGATATCGCCGGCTATCCGAGGGCACTCGATTTCACCGCCACCCGGCGGCTGGCGCTCAGGGCGGCGCGCACGGGGGTGTCGGTGGTGCTGGTGCGCTACGGGCCGGAAAAGCCGGCCAGCGCCGCCTTCATGCGCTGGCAGGTCAGCCCGGCACCCTCGGGGAAGCGGGCCTTCGACGAGCGGGCGGGGGGCGCGGCGCGGTTCGCGGTCAGCCTGGAACGGTCGGGATCGGGGCTACGGGGCAACTGGCTACTGGAATGGCAAGATGACGGCTTTGGCGAAATCGATGCGGACGCCGAACGAGGCGCCCGAAAGGCGGCATCTGGCGCTGTGGTTCCCGTTCTGGGCCACCGACTGTCTCGAACGGCTTGAACCGGGACTTTCCGGCGGCCGGCCGCTGGCGCTCTACGAGATGGAAAAGAGCGCCATGCGGCTCAAGGCGCTGAACCGGGCGGCGCTGGAGGCCGGGCTCGGCGAGGGCCAGACGCTGGCCGATGCGCGGGCGCTCTGTCCAAATCTCGTCAGCCGGCCGATGGACCGGGGGCGGCTGATGGAAGCCTTCGGGGAGCTGGCGGACTGGCTGAGCGCGTTCAGCCCGCTGGTGGCGATCCACGGGGTTGTTGCCCCGATGGGCGATATCGTCATGGACATCACCGGGGTGAGCCATCTTTTCGGCGGCGAGGCGGGGTTGCTCAAAGAGGTCACCGCCCGGCTCGAAGGGGAGGGGCTCAGCGTCAGCGGCGCTATTGCCGACAGCGTCGGGGCGGCCTGGGCGCTGAGCCGGTTCGGCAAAAGCGAGACCCTGGGCAGGGTGCTCGCCCCAGGCGGGGAGGAAGAGGCGCTCGCCGAGCTGCCGGTGATGGCGCTGAGGCTCGACGAGGAGACGAGCGCCGGGCTCGCCACGATGGGGCTCAAGCGTGTCGGTCAGCTCTATGGGCGCGACCGGCGGGCGCTCAAGGCCCGGTTCGGGGAGGGGTTGCTCGTGCGGCTCGACCAGGCGCTCGGCATCGCCGGCGAGCGCATCGTGCCGCGGCTGCCGGCCCCCGAGCGGGTGGCCGAGCGGCGGTTCGGCGAACCGATCGGGCTTGTCGACGACGTCCTGGCCACCATCGCGGACCTGGCGCGGCGGCTGTGCGCCGAGCTGGAGGCGGCGCGGGAGGGCGCGCAAACGTTTCACCTTTTCCTCTACCGGGTCGATCACAAGCTGATGCATCTGGCGGTCAACGCCGCCTCGGCCACCCGCGAGGCGCCGCATGTCGCGCGGCTCATCGCGCACCGGCTGGAGCGGCTGCAAACCGATTTCGACGCCGGGTTCGGCATCGACATGATGCGGCTGGGCGCCACCTCGGTCAGCCGGCTCGACGAGACCCAACTCGGGGTCTTCGAGGGGGCCGACACGCGGCTCGATCTCGACCGCTTCTACGACCGGGTGACCAGCCGGTTCGGACCGGCGGCGCTTTCCCGCTCGAAATTCGCCGACACGCATATCCCGGAGCGGGCGGTGACGCTCGAACCGGTGGTGGCGCGGACCGGGGATGCGCCGCAGGCGATGCCCGACGCGACCCAGCCGCGGCCGCTGAGGCTGTTGCCGGTACCCGAAGAGGTCACGGTCGTCGCCGAGGTTCCCGAGGGCCCGCCGGGGCGGATGCAGTGGCGGCGGGTCAGCTACCGGTTCAGCCGCGTCTCGGGCCCCGAGCGTATCGGGGTCGAGTGGTGGCGGCCCGGGGAAGGGGCGCTGACCCGCGACTACTATGTCGCCGAGGACGACGAAGGGCGGCGCTTCTGGCTCTTCCGGGAGGGGCTCTATGACGAAACCCGGCAGCCGCGCTGGTTCGTGCACGGGTTTTTCGCGTGAAGAGCTCCCTCCCCCAGCAAGGGGGAGGGTGGGGTGGGGGTTGGCAGCCCCTCGACCCCCACCCGCCCCTGCGGGCCGACCTCCCCCTTCCAGGGGGAGGTGGAGGCTTGAGCGGAGACCGCCATGCCGCAAACTGAGCGGGCCTATGCCGAATTGGCGACGATCTCGAATTTCTCGTTCCTCAGGGGCGGCTCGCATCCGGGCGAACTGGTGGCAAGGGCGGCGGCGCTGGGGCTGACGGGGCTGGGGCTTTGCGACCGCAACTCGTTCGCCGGGGTGGTGCGGGCGCATGTGGCGGCGCGCGACGTCGCCGAAATCCATCCGGATTTCCGCTTCGTGGTGGGCGTGCGGCTGGTGTTCGAAGACGGCACACCGGACATTCTCGCCTATCCCACCGACCGGGCGGCCTATGGGCGGCTCACCGCGCTTCTGACCCGGGGCAATCTGAGGGCCGAGAAGGGCGAATGCCATCTGAACTTCGCCGATCTCGGCGGCAGCGAAGAGGGGCAGCTGTTCGTCGTGATGCCGACGCCGGGCGAGACGGAAGCCAACGACCGCACGCTCGCCGGGCTGGCTTCACTGGCGCCGGGGCGGGTCTGGCTCGGCGCCGCCTGCCGCTATCAGGGGGACGACCGGGCCTGGCTGAACCGGCTCGCCGATCTGGCGGGGCGGGCGGGCGTGCCGATGCTGGCGGTGGGTGACGTTATCTATCACGATCCCGGCCGGCGGCCGCTGCAGG
Source organism: uncultured Devosiaceae bacterium (assembly GCA_964574935.1). Lineage (GTDB taxonomy): Bacteria > Pseudomonadota > Alphaproteobacteria > Rhizobiales > Devosiaceae > JBBECE01. The sequence goes on from CAZNOZ010000002.1 coordinate 25,587, forward strand.
ACGTTCTGACCTGCATCCGGGAGCATCTGACGATCTTTTCGGCCGGGCGGCGGCTGGAAAAGAACGCCGAGCGGTATCTCAAAGCGCCCCGGGAGATGGCGCGGCTCTTCCGCGAGCATCCGCAAGCGGTCGCCGAGACCGGGGCGCTGATCGCGCGGATCTGCTTCTCGCTCGACGATCTTCGCTACAACTATCCCGAGGAGACCATCGGCAATGGCGAGACGGCGCAAGAGACCCTCGAACGGCTGACCTGGGAGGGGGCGAAAAAACGCTACCCGGACGGGGTGCCCTACAAGGTCAAGCGCGGTCTGGTCGGCGAGCTCTCACTGATCGCCGAAAAGCGCTACGCGGCCTATTTCCTGACCGTGCACGATCTGGTGCGCTTCGCCCGCGAGGAGCGGGGGATCCTCTGCCAGGGGCGCGGTTCGGCAGCCAATTCGACGGTGTGCTTCTGTCTCGGGGTGACCGAGGTCGACCCGATGATCGGCAATCTCGTCTTCGGCCGGTTTTTGTCCACCGAGCGCGACGAGCCGCCGGACATCGACGTCGATTTCGAGCATGAGCGGCGCGAGGAGGTGATCCAGTATCTGTATTCAAAATACGGCCGCGACCGGGCGGCGCTGACCGCCACCGTCATCACCTACCGCTCGCGCAGTGCCCTGCGCGAAGTGGGCAAGGTGTTCGGGCTTTCCGACGACGCCGTCGCGTCGCTCAACTCGATGAGCTGGGGGTCGTGGGGGCGAAGCATCGACACCGGGCAGGTGGCGAAGACCGGGCTCGATGTTTCCGATCCCAACCTCGCCCATGTGTTGAAACTGGCCGACGAGCTGATGGGGTTTCCGCGCCATCTTTCCCAGCATGTCGGCGGCTTCGTTCTGACCCGCGACCGGCTCGACCATTCGATCCCGATCTCGCATGCGGCGATGGAAGACCGCACCGTCGTCGAATGGGACAAGGACGATCTCGATGCCCTCGGCATCCTCAAGGTCGACGTTCTGGCGCTGGGGATGCTCAGCTGCATAAGGCGGGCCTTCGAGCTGATGGTGCTGCATTACGGGCAAAAACTCACCCTGGCCGGGGTGCTGCGGGACCAGGACGACCGGGTCTACGCGATGGCACGGCGGGCCGACACGGTCGGGGTGTTCCAGATCGAGAGCCGGGCGCAGATGAGTATGCTGCCCCGGCTCAGGCCACGCGAGTTCTACGACCTCGTCATCGAGGTGGCGATCGTCCGACCCGGGCCGATCCAGGGCGGCATGGTGCACCCCTATCTCAAACGCCGGCAGGGTGTCGAAACCCAAGAGGAGGTCGGGCAAGAGCTGCACGAAGTGCTCAAGCGCACGCTCGGCATTCCGCTCTTCCAGGAGCAGGCGATGCAGATCGCCATCGTCGCCGGCGGGTTCACCCCGGGCGAGGCCGACCAGTTGCGGCGCGCCATGGCGACCTTCCGGCGCTCGGGGACGATCGGGAAATTCCGCGACAAGCTCGTCTCCGGCATGCTCGCGCGCGGCTACGATCAGGCGTTCGCCGAACGCTGCTTCAAGCAGATCGAGGGCTTCGCCGATTACGGCTTTCCGGAAAGCCACGCCGCCTCGTTCGCGCTGCTTGTCTATGTCTCGTGCTGGTTGAAATGCCACTATCCGGACGTCTTCTGCGCGGCGATCCTCAACTCGCAGCCGATGGGTTTTTACGCCCCGGCGCAGCTGGTGCGCGACGCGCGCGAGCACGGGGTCGAGGTGCGCGAGGTCGATGTCAACCGCTCCGATCCCGATGCCGTGCTCGAAACGGGGGCGCCGGCGGCCGAGCGGGTATGGCAGCGCCACGGCGAGATGCGCGGCGATATTCAGGCGACCCATGCGGTCCGGCTCGGCTTCGCCTCGATCAAGGGGATGAAGCGCGAGGAGGCCGAGCTGATCACAGCGCGGCGGGGGGCGGGCTACGACTCGGTGCGCGATCTGTGGCTCAGGACTTCGCTGCCGGTGGCGAGCCTCAAGCGGCTGGCCGAGGCGGATGCGTTCGGCTCGATCGGGCTCGACCGGCGGGCGGCGCTATGGGTGGTCAGGGGCCTCAAGGGCGTCCATGGCGCCGAAACCCTGCCGCTGTTCGAAGCCGCCGAACGGCCGAGCGCGGCCGAGGAAGAGGAGGCCCGGCTGCCGGCGATGCCGCTCGGGGAACAGGTCATTCACGACTACCGGGCGATCTCGATGAGTCTGAAAGCGCATCCGGTCTCGTTCTTCCGCGAAGAGCTCACCGCCCGCCGGGTGGTCTCGGCCGCCGATCTGGCCGAGAGCGCGGACGGGCGGGTGATGGAGACCGCCGGGCTGGTGCTGGTGCGGCAGCGGCCGGGCACCGCCAGCGGGGTGATCTTCATGACGCTGGAGGACGAGACCGGTATCGCCAATATCGTGGTCTGGCCAAGGGTGTTCGAGAAATTCCGCCGGGTGGTGCTGGGCGCCCGCTTTGTGGCGATCAGGGGCGTGGTGCAGCGCGAGGGGCTGGTGGTACATCTTGTCGCCCGCCGTATCGTTGATCTGACAGGGGCCCTGGTCGAGCTGGCCGACGGGGCCGAGATCGGCGCGGCGGGGCTGGCGCGGGCCGACGAAGCGAAGTCCGAACGCCGCGATCCGCGGGCGGCGGCGGCCGCGCGCAACGTTCTGAAGGCGCGTCAGCAGGCGCAGGCGGCGCTGCCGGCGGGGCGCAACTTCCACTGAACGGCGCCCCCGCCGGCGCTATTCGGTTTTCTGATCGGGCTGCAAACCGGCGATCAGCTTGGAGAACTCGAGCGGGAAGGGGAAGACGATGGTCGAGGCGCGGCCCTCGGACCCGGCGATCGAATTCAGCGTCCCCAGATATCTCAGCTGCATCGCCTCGGGCCGGCGGGACAGGATGTCGGCCGCCTCGAGCAACTTGGCGGCGGCCTGCTGCTCGCCCTCGGCATTGATGATCTTGGCGCGCCGCTCGCGCTCGGCCTCGGCCTGCAGGGCGATCACGCGGATCATCGACTCGTTGAGATCGACATGCTTGATCTCGACGTTCGCCACCTTGATGCCCCAGTTATCGGTCTGTACGTCGAGAATCTCCTGGATATCCCGATTGAGCTTGTCGCGCTCGGCGAGCATGTCGTCGAGTTCGTGCTTGCCGAGCACCGAGCGCAGGGTGGTCTGGGCGAGCTGGCTGGTGGCGATCATGAAATCCTCGACCTGAATGATGGAACGCTCGGGTTCGACGACCCGGAAGTAGATCACCGCGTTCACCTTGACCGAGACGTTGTCGCGGCTGATGACGTCCTGGGTGGGCACGTCGAGGACGATGACGCGAAGATCGACCCGCACCATCTGCTGGACGAAGGGAACCAGGATGATCAGGCCCGGGCCCTTGACGCCGGTGAAGCGGCCCAGCGTGAACACGACCGCGCGCTGATACTCCCTGAGGATCTTGATCGCCGAGGCCAGGAACATCAACGCGATGACGGCCAGCACGATGTAGAAGACGTAATTGAACAGGAACGCCATGGCAGTTCTCCCTAGTCGGGGGTTTCTTGGGCCGGACCGGTGGCGGCCGGCGCGTCGCGGGCGGCGACCGTCAGGGTCAGCCCGTCGATCGCGGTGATCTCGACGCTGTGGCCGACTTCGATGGGCCTGTCGGCCACCGCCTTCCAGCGCTCGCCGCCGACCAGCACGTATCCGTGAATTCCGTTCCAGCTGACGACTTCGGCGCGCCCCCCGAGCATCTGCTCGGCGCCGATGACCACCCTGTGGCGGTGGGCGAGAACCGCCAGGCGGGCGATCAGACCGCTGAGCCCGACGCTGGCGACCGCCAATCCCGCGACCACGGGCCAGGATACGCTCAGTCCGGGAGTGCCGGGCTCGATCAGGATCGTCGCGCCGAGGACAAGCGAGATGGCGCCGCCGATCCCCAGGGCGCCGAACGAGGGTACCAGCGCTTCGGCCAGCACGAGCAGGGCGCCCAAAACCAACAGGGCCACGCCGGCGTAGCTGACCGGCAGCACCGCCAGGGCATAGAGCCCCATGACCAGAGAGATCGCCCCGACGGTGCCGGGAAGGGTCGAGCCGGGATTGAGAAACTCGAAGATCAGCCCGTAGATGCCGATCAGCATGAGGATGACGGCGACGTTGGGGTTGGTGATGACCGCCAGGAGCTCGGTGCGCCAGTCCGGTTCGAGCGCCTCGAGGCTCAGCCCTTCGGTGTGCAAGGTCACGGTGGTCTGGCCGACCTGAACGGTTCGCCCGTCGGCCTTGGCAAGCAGCTCGTCGAGGTCGCCGGCGACGAAATCGATGACATTGGCCTCGAGCGCCGCCGACGAGGTCAGGCTCGCCGCCTCGCGCACCGCGGCCTCGGCCCACTCGATGTTGCGGCCGCGCAGTTCGGCGAGGCCCCTTATGTAGGCGATGGCGTCGTTGATGGCCTTGGCTTCCTCGGCGTTGCGCGGCGCGGTGGCGCCCGCCGCCTGGTCCTGGTCGGGCACCGAGCCCTGGGGGGCGGATTCGGGCTCAGGTTGGCCGCCCAACGGCAGCCCACCGCCGATCGAAATCGGAGTGGCGGCACCCAGGTTGGTGCCCGGCGCCATGGCGGCGATGTGGCTGGCGTACATAATGTAGGTGCCGGCGCTGGCCGCCCGGGCGCCGGAGGGAGTGACATAGCTGGCGACCGGCACGTCGGAGGCGAGGATGGCGCGGATGATTTCGCGCATGGAGGTGTCGAGACCGCCGGGGGTGTCCATTTGCACGATCACCAGCGCGGCACCGCGCTCGGAGGCGGTTTGAATGCCGCGTACCAGGTAATCGGCGGTCGCCGGATTGACGGTGTCGTCCAGGCGCAGCAGCAACGCCCGACCCGGGTCGGCGGAGGTGGCGGTGCCGGCAAGCGCCAAGACGCCGGCCGCGAAGGCCAGTGTGGCGGTCAATGCCCGTGCCGCCCGTGCCCTCCTCCGGGGGTGGCGGAGGCCCCGATTCTCAGGGTTCATGGGCGTGAGTATAGCGCGCCGGAGCGACAGCTGGATAGGCCGGCGAGATGGTTTGAAACCGTGCACGCCGCGGGCGGGCGCGGCCGCTCAGGGCGCCATCTTGTCGATCTGCTGCGCCAGCGCAATGTCGGCCTCGGTCAGCCCGCCCGCGTCATGGCTGGTGAGCGCCACGGTCACCTTGTTGTAGGAGTTAGACCAGTCCGGGTGGTGGTCCGCCTTCTCGGCCAGCAGCGCCACCTGCGACATGAAGCCAAACGCGGCGATGAAGTCGGCGAACTCAAAACGCCGGCTGATGGCCTTGGCGTCCTCGTCGTATCGCCAGTGGGCAAGCGTATCGAGGGCGGTCGCCCGTTCGGTATCGGTCAGCTCGCGCGCCATGGGAGGAGCACTCAAGCATCCCCGCCCGGTCGACGCAAGCGTGCCCGGCTCCGGTTCGGAAGGGCGGACCGGGCCGACCGGCTCGATCTTCGGCGGCGGTTGACTCGCCTCACCGGCATGTGAAGCTGAACGCGCATCCAAGGCGAGGAGCATGGAGACAGCGATGAAACTGACCTGGTACGGGCATTCCGCCTTTCGGATCGAAGCGGGCGATTGCGCGGTGCTGATCGATCCGTTTCTTTCGGGCAATCCGAAATGGCCCGGCGGCTGGGAGGAGGTCGCCGACGGGGTGACCCACGTGCTCTTGACCCACGGGCACCCCGACCATTTCGGTGACATCGTGGAGATCGCGCAAGCCACCGACGCGCAGCTGGTCGGGGTCGCCGAAGTTGCCTGGTACCTGGAAAGCCGGGGCATCGACGGCGCCCGCATCAATCAGGGCAACAGCGGTGGGACCATCGAGTGCGGCGGGTTCACGACGAGCTTCGTGGCCGCAATGCACTCCTCGTCCTACCCCGTGCAGGGCGTGCCGGTGTATCTCGGCCATCCCAACGGCCTGATCGTCCGCTTCGCGGGCGAGAAGAGCCTCTATCACATGGGCGACACCGACATTTTCGGCGACATGGCGCTGATCAACGAGCTCTACCGGCCGGAGATCGGCATCGTGCCGATCGGCGACCGGTTCACGATGGGTGCCAGTTCGGCGGCGCTCGCCTGCCGGCGCTTTTTCGAGTTCTCGACGATCATCCCGTGCCACTACGGAACCTTCCCCATTCTCGATCCGGACGCCGACAGGTTCGTGGCGGCCATGCAGGCCGACGCCGGCAAGGTGACGGTGCCGGAAATCGGAACGCCGTTCGAACTGTGAGGCGTCCGGCGCGCGGGCGCGGAGGGCACACGGGCCGGCGCCGACAATACCGCGCGGCGGCACCGATTAACCCGCCGGTAACCACCGGGGGAGGTTGGCGTTGCCCAAATGGGCTGCACGGGTCCGGGGAAAGGGGGTTTTAAGACAGATTGTGGGCATTATTCGCCCTCCTCAGGACGGGACGGCGATGTTTTACTCGGCCAGAAAGGCACTCCCCGCAATCGACTATGTGTCGATCGTGCGCTCGCTCTACCAGGACAAGCGATCCATGGTGCAGGGGGCGGCGGCGACCATTGTCGCCAGCGCCGCCTGCGCGGTCAAAACCGGCTCGCCGTGGATGGTGTTTTTCACCCTCGCCTTCCTGGCGGTGACGGTGGGCCGCTGGGTCGACATGACCCAGTACCAGAATTCCGACCTCGAGCCGGATGACGTCAGCGCCGCATCCGTTTGGGAATTGCGCTACACAATCGGAGCCTCGGTCACCGCGGCGCTGTTGGGCCTGTGGTGTCTGGTCACCTTCACCCTTGTCGATGACCGGATCGCCGAACTCATGGTCATGTCGGTGACCGTCGCCCAGATGGTCGGGGTGGCCGCGAGGAACTTCGGCGTCGACCGGCTGGTGTCGCTGCAGTCGGTCATCATCATGGTGCCGCTGACGGCGGGACTGCTGCTGACCGGCAACGTCTATCACATCGTCCTGGCGGTCATGTTCGTGCCGTTCTTCATGAGCCTGAGGAAGATCGCGGGCAACGTCCGCCGCTTCCTTCTCGGGGCCCTGCACGGACGTATCGAGGCCACCAGGCTGGCTCAGGAGCTCGACGCGGCCCTCGACACAATGCAGCACGGGTTGTGCATGCTCGACGAGGACAAGCGGGTGGCCGTGGTCAACGACCGCGCCCACGAGATGTTCTCCGGGCTGGCCGCCGGACACTGGATCGGACGGCCGTTTTCCGAAATGGTCATGGCGGCCGCCAACGTCAATCGGGAGCTGCCCCAGCACGCCGCGCTCGGCCTGATCGAGGGGGTGGAAAAGGGCGGCAGCTCAAAGATGGTGGTCCAGATATCCCAGGACTATCAGTGCGAAGTCACGATCAGCTCGCGGCACGGACGCACCGTGTTGCTGTTCGAGGACATTTCCGAGCGCGTCCGCGCCCAGGAACGCATCAACTACATGGCGCGCTACGACGCCCTGACGGGGCTGCCCAACCGCACCTACTTCAAGGAGCGGCTGGAGGCCGAGATCGTCAAGGCGATGCGCTCCGGCGACGAGGCCGGCCTGAACGCGATGCTGATGATGGTCGATCTGGACGACTTCAAGCACATCAACGACACCCACGGACACTTGGTCGGCGACGAACTGTTGCCGCTGGTGGCGCAGAGGCTGCGCTCGACGTTTGACGAGAATTGCCTGTTGTCGCGCTTCGGCGGCGACGAGTTCACGGTGTGCCGGATCGGGGGCGTGGACCGCAACATGGCGGCCGGCTACGCCGAGGCGGTCATCGCGGCCTTCAAGAAGCCGTTCGAGCTCACCGGCCAGCAGCTCAGGATCGGCGCCAGTGTCGGGCTGGTGCTCGACACGGCGGCACGGACCGAGTTCGACGCCCTTCTCACCAAGGCGGACCTGGCGCTTTACAAGGCAAAGGGAAGGGGCAAGGGCCAGTATCAGATCTTCGCCGAAGAGCTGGATGTGGACTATCGCTACCGCCAGAGGCTGAAGGCGGATTTGCGCGAGTGCATCGCAAACCGCGGGCTGCATCTTGTGTATCAACCCATCGTCGACCGGCGCACCCACAAGGTTTCGGGTTGCGAGGCGCTGGCGCGCTGGAACCATCCCGAGCTGGGCTCGATTCCGCCGGTGGTGTTCATCTCCATCGCCGAGGACATGGGCCTGATCTCGGAAATCAGCGAGTGGGTCCTGGAGACGGCCACGCAGGACTGCCTGCAATGGCCGGGGGACATCTCGGTGTCGGTGAACATTTCGGCCAACGACTTCCGGATCGGCGACGTGCCGAAAATGGTGAACCAGGCGCTCGCCAAGTCCGGCCTGGCGCCGACGCGGCTGGAGATCGAGGTCACCGAGAATGTGTTCCTGGAAGAAAAGGGCGCGGCGGTGCAGGTGCTCGAGGATCTGGCGGCGCGGGGCATCGGCATCGCGCTCGACGATTTCGGAACCGGCTACTCTTCGCTGAGCTACCTGCACGATCTGCCGTTCACCAAGCTCAAGATCGACCGCACGTTCGTGGTCGACGTGACCTCGTCGACGCGGTCCTTGAAGCTGCTGTCCAACATCGCGCGGCTGAGCAAGGACCTCGAGTTGACCGTGACAGTGGAGGGGGTGGAGACCGAGGAGCAGCTGGCCCTTATTTCCGGGCATGCCGAGGTCGACCATATCCAGGGCTTTTTGTTCGGGGCCCCGCTGCCTCGACGCGAGTTGCGCGAACTGATCGACCGGCTCGCGGTCAGAGCCGAACACCGGCACGCCGAAGCCGGCTAACCGATCCCGCGCCGAGCGCGAGCCGGCAGATCGCCTGGAATTCATGGATTCAAACCGCCCGCGCGGCGTTCAGGACGGCGCGCAGGGCTGAAAGGGTTCGTTAACCATACCAAGTAACTAACCGGAAACCGACAACTTTAGGCATTTGACACGGACACGCCATCGGCTACCCTTGCGGTGCGAGTAAAGGGTTGTGGAAGTTGGTGGACAACGCGTCACAGTCCGTCGGGCGGCGGTCGCATTTCGTCCAGAGCTTGTTGGATTTGCTGGAACGGGTCGAGTATCGGCCCGTGACCTTTTCCGAGGACCTCGAGGAAATCTACCGGCTGCGCTACGAGGCGTACCGTCGAGAGGGGTTCATTCCCGCCGACGAGTCCCGTCGCTGCGCGGACGAACTCGACGAGGTGCCGAACGTCTACCCGATCGGGGTGTATCTGGACGGGCGGCTGGTCAGCTCGCTGCGCATCCACCATGTGACGGCCGAACACCGGTATTCGGCCGGGATGTGGGCGTATCCCGACATCGTCGGACCGATGATCGACAAAGGGATCGAGTTCGTCGACCCTAGCCGGTTCACGACCGATTTCGACATCTCGCAGGAATATCCGGCGCTGATGTATCTGACGCTAAGGCTGGGGGTGATGGCATCGGATTATTTCGGCGCCGACTATTGCCTGCAGGTGGTGCGGCCCGAGCACGGTCCGTTCTATCGCCGTACCTTCTTTTCGGAACCGTTGGCGGAAACCCGCGCCTATGAGGGGCTGAGCTTTGCGGTGCAGCTGTACGGCTCGCACGTGCCGGAGACGCTCGGCAAGATCTACCGGCGACACCCGTTCTTCATGTCGACGCGAACCGAGCAGCGGTTGATGTTCCAGCGCGACGCGGGCCAGCTCCGCCCGCTGACCGTGCTGCCGACGGCCCGGTTCGTGCATCCGGATCTCGACGGCCGGCCGGTGCCGGCATAGGGTCTGTTTTCACAAAGGCTTCGGGCGTCCGCCCACTCAAAGTGGCGCCTGGCCTTGTCCGAAAACCGGTTCCCACTGCTCGCTGACGCGGACCTTCGGTTCGGGGACAGGCGCCGGGCATTTGGCGAAAACCGTCCATTTTGGCGTCGCAAGACCTTGAAGGAGATCGGCTCCGTCTGCGGTCGTGCTCCTGAAACTGAACGAATTTCGCACAAACCACGCTCCAAACCCCTTGTGAATACAGACCCTCGGCCTCAGAACAGTCCCTCGACCCTTCCGTCGGCATCCAGCCCGATGGCCTCGGCGGCCGGCGTGCGTGGCAAGCCCGGCATGGTCATGATGTCGCCGGCGATCGCGACCACGAACCCCGCCCCGGCGCTCAGGCGCACGTCGCGCACATTCATCGAGTGGTTTGAGGGTGCGCCCTTCAGGGCCGGGTCGGTCGAGAACGAGTACTGGGTCTTTGCGATGCATACGGGCAGCCGCGCGTAGCCAGCGGCGTCCCAGGCCTTGAGCTGGTTGCGGACCCTGGAATCGGCGGTGACCTCGGAGGCGTGGTAGATCTCGGTGGCGATCGCGGCGATCTTTTTGAACAGCGGCAGGTCGTCAGGATATAGCGGCGCGAACTGCGACGGCGCCTGGGTGAGAGCCGCGACCTCGCGGGCCAGCTCCTCGGCGCCGGCGCCGCCACCGGCCCAGTGATCGGCCACGACCGCCCTGGTGCCGAGTTCGGCGGCGATCTCCATGATCACCTGGAGTTCGTCTTCACTGTCGGACGTGAAGCGGTTGACCGCGACGATCGGCGGGACGCCGAACTTCTTGACGTTCTGGATGTGCCGGACGAGGTTGGCGGCGCCGTCCCGGACCGCCTTGGGGTTGTCGACGCCCAGATCCTGGCCCGCGACCCCGGCATGCATCTTCAACGCCCTGACGGTTGCGACAACCACCGCGGCGGCGGGCTTCAACCCGGCGCGGCGGCACTTGATGTCGAAGAACTTCTCGGCGCCCAGATCGGCCCCGAAGCCGGCTTCGGTCACCACGTAGTCGGCGAGCTTGAGGGCGGTTGTCGTGGAAATCAGCGAATTGCAGCCGTGCGCGATATTGGCGAAGGGGCCGCCGTGGATGAATGCGGGGTTGTGCTCGAGGGTCTGAACGAGATTGGGCATCAACGCATCGCGCAGCAGCACGCTCATGGCGCCCGCCGCGTTCAGATCGCGCGCCCGGATCGGCTCGCGCGCCAGGTTCTGGGCGACAACGATGTCACCGAGCCGCTCGCCGAGTTCGGCGAGATCCCGCACCAGGCAGAAAATCGCCATCACTTCGGAGGCCACGGTGATGTCGAAGCCGTCCTCGCGGGGAAATCCGTTGGCCACCCCGCCGAGCGAGGAGACGATCCGCCGCAGCGCCCGATCGTTCATGTCGACGACGCGGCGCCAGGCGACGCGGCGCGCGTCGATGCCGAGCCGGTTGCCCCAGTAGACGTGGTTGTCGAGCATTGAGGCGAGCAGATTGTGGGCGACGCCGATGGCATGAAAGTCGCCGGTGAAATGCAGATTGATGTCTTCCATCGGCACCACCTGCGCGCGGCCGCCCCCGGCGGCGCCGCCCTTCATCCCAAAACAGGGGCCCAGCGACGGCTCGCGAAGGCAGATCGCGGTGTTCAGTCCGATGCGATTCAGGGCGTCCCCCAGGCCCACCGTGGTGGTGGTCTTGCCTTCGCCGGCGGGGGTCGGGGTCATGGCGGTGACCAGGATCAACTTGCCGTCGGGGCGGTCCCTGAGGGAATCGACGAAGTCCAGGGAGACCTTGGCCTTGTGCCTTCCGTAGGGGACGAGCGCGTCGGCGGGGATCGCCAAACGCTCGGCGATCTCGGCGATCGGCAGCAACGGCGTGGACCGGGCGATGTCGAGATCGGACTGTGCGGGCATGGGCGGTTCCGGTTGCGGCCGGCGGGGCCGAAGCTCTGGGTATTACGGTGATTTCGGGATGGCAAGGCGGCTGCGTAGGGGGTAGGTCCTATGTACGGCTTGACCCGTGCCAAGGTAGGGAAGGTCGAGCTTACTGGCTTGTGCCCTATTGAAACTCACGAGGGGAAACAATGACCGAGGTTGCCACTCCGCGCGGATTTGTCGTTTTGCTACGCATCTTGCTGGCATGGGTGTTCCTGTATGCCGCCTCCCATCAGGCGTTCGAACCCGGCTGGAGCGCCGCCGGGTTCCTCGCCAACACCAAGACGTTCAACTTCCTGTTCGCGCCTCTGGCTTCTCCGGGGCTGGCTCCGGTGATCTCGTTCCTGGTGGCCTGGGGACATCTGCTGATCGGCCTGTCGCTGCTCGCGGGGCTGGCGCTGCGGGTGAGCGCCGCTTTCGGGGCGCTTCTGATGATCCTCTACTGGATGGCCCACATGGACTTTCCGTTCATCACCAACACCAACAACTTCATCGTCGACGACCACATCATCTACGGGGTCGTTCTGGTGATGCTGATCGTGGTGAAAGCGGGCCACGTCTGGGGGCTCGATACGTGGGCCAGCAAGCAGGATTTCGCGAAGGGCGGAATAGTCGGCTGGGCGGTCAACTAGCGACCGAAGCGCCGGCGCCGGACGGCAATACCGAGCGTCGCCGTCGGCGGTCGGCGGGAATTGGGTTGACCAACGCCGTTGGCGACGACGCGACGCGGTCAACACACAGGGGCACGTGTAAAATGGCTGTGGATTGCCGCCCATAAAGAGAGACGCGATTGACGAAGGTCAAGCCTTCGAAACCGTAATCTGCTAAATGTGCTCGCGAATCATCGGGTTCGGACAAGTCGGCAGGGGGAGACCATGAACGCAACGCAAGCTCGCGTGCCCGTTTTTGTGCGTCAAATCCGTGCCTGGCCAATTGGAATGTTGGCCGGGTTCGCGGGTGGCCTCGCGGAGGTGGCGTGGATTGTCCTGTATCAATCCATGGCGGGCCATGAGGCCGCGGTCGTTGCCCGCGGGGTGACGCAATCGTTGATGCCGAACATCGTCCCGGCTCAGGCCGCGGCGCCTGTTGGTGTTGCCATTCACATGGGGCTCGCGATGGTGCTGGGGGTTGTCATCGCCATGCTCGTCAGCAGAGTTCTGCCGCGCATCGTCGGGACCGCTGCGGAGGCGGTGGTTGTGGTCGGTGTGCTGGCCGGCGTGTGGGCAGTGAATTTCTTCGTGATTTTGCCTGCCCTGAACCCCGACTTTGTCTCGCTTGTCCCCTATGGGGTGAGTTTCACTTCCAAAGTGCTGTTCGGCTTCGCGGCAGCTTTCGTCTTCTGGTGCGCTCAGCGGTTTCGCTCGTCCCAGGCGCAAAGACTCTAGGGAGACCTCCCATGTCCAAAGAACTGCTTCTCATGCTTCACCCCACGTTCGGAGTTCTCGCCCTGATCAGCGCGGTGTGGGTCTTCGTCGAAACGCTGAATGCGCGCGAAGTCAACACTGGCCGCATCCGCAACGCGGGCGCTCTGACAGCCGTTCTGATGTGGCTCACCTATGTCGTCGGGGGCTACTGGTACGTGGTCTACTACGCGGCGGACAAGGCGATCATCAATGCCGGGCCGTGGAGCATTTCCCATTCGTTCTTCATGGAAACCAAGGAGCATGTTTTCCTCATGCTGCTGTTGCTCGCCACATTCCTGGCGATCGCGGTGCGCGGCGAGGTCGTGACATCGAAGGCGACGCGTGGCGTGGTGCTGTGGGTTTCAGGGCTGGTCGTGCTGACAGCATTGGCCATGGAAGGCGCGGGCGCGTTCATCAGCATGGGCGTCAAGGTCGCTCTGCTGGCGACGCAGGCATGAGGAGATCCCAGCCATGACGATGAACCAGACCGAAGACAGTTCAACCGAATCAGCCGGAACCACCATCACGGCGTTCGGGGTGTCCTATGCCATCACCAGTTTCCTGAGTGCGCTGCTGGTGGTCTGGAAAGAAAGCAGTCAGGCCGTTCACGACACTCTGGCGGCGATTACCGGCCATCATTGGGTAACCCATGGCGCCTTGGACGTGATCGTGTTCGTCGGGCTCGGCCTCTTGCTGAGCCGGACGCGCATGGCTGCTATGAGCGGGAGGTGGTTGATCACCACCGTTGTCGGGGCGACCGTGGTCAGCGGCCTGATCATCGCTGGTTACTTCATCTGAGGGGCGCTACGCGGCCTGGCAACGCCTGCCGCGCCACCGTGCCTTTGCCTCCAACGCTGCGTGCGTCGGGCAGCCGGCAGATCAAGGTCGTCGGCGGTGTCGGGTGCCGGCGCGGTCCTGGTGCCGATCGTAGGGAAGCGGGCGGACTGGCCTCAATCCCGCCAACACCAACAACTTCATCGTCGACGACCATATCGTCTACGCGGTCGTGCTGGTGTTGCTGATCGTGTGGAAGGCGGGCCATGCCTGGGGGCTCGACAGCTGGGCGAGCAAGCAGGATTTCGCCAAGGGCGGAATCGTCGGCTGGGCGGTCAACTCGCGACCGAAACGCGGACGCCGGGCGGCTATTCGCCCGGCGCTTGCGCTTGTGCCGCCTCGGCGCCCTGGGGCAGAGCGGTGAGTGCCTCTTGGGCGCCGATCGCATCTTCGCGGCTGCCGGCGATGATCAGTGACAGCACGTCGTGCTCGGTGGTCTTGCGAACGTAGCGGTCACCGACATATTCGCCGCGCTTGAGCACCATCACCCGATCGCCGACCTGGAAGATGTCCTGCAGGCGGTGGGAGATGATGATCTGGGCGACGTTCTGGCGCTTGAGTTCGAGCATCGTCTCGAGCAGTCGCTCGGTGGCCACCACCGAGAGATTGGCGGTGGGCTCGTCGAGGATGATGACCTTGGGCTCGAAGGAGATGGCGCGGGCAATGGCGACGGACTGCTGACGCCCGCCGGAGAGGCTCTCGACCTTCTGGAAGACCGAGTTGACGTCGACCTTGAGGCGCTGCAGGACGTCGTTGGCGTCGGTGTACATCTTCCTGCGGTCCACGAAGAGCCCGCGCTGCGGCCAGCGGCCGAGGAAGATGTTCTGCCCCACATCCATGTTCCCGCACAGGGCGAAGTCCTGGTAGATCATCTCGATGCCGACTTCGCGGCTCTCGTGCGGGGAACGGAAGTTCGTCGGCCTGCCGTCGACAAGAACCTCGCCGGTGTCGCGGTGATAGGCGCCGGTGAGGATCTTCATCAGCGTCGACTTGCCGGCCGCGTTGTCGCCCACCAGGCCCAGGATCTCGCCGGGATACAAGGTCAGATCGACGTCGATCAGCGCCTTGACGGCGCCGAACGACTTGTAGATATGCCGCATCTCGATGATCGGTGCGTTGGAGGTGCCGGATTCAGGCATTTTCGGGCTCCGATATCGGTTTGGATCGTCGTCGCAGCGCCTGGCGGATCATGCCGAACAGATTGTACTGGCGCACCCAGATGTCGACCAGCACGGAGATGATCAGAACGCCGCCGATGAAGACGTTGACGTAGTGCTGGGGCATCGAAAATCCTTCGATATTCAGCTGCAGCAGCGAGCGGACGAGCGTGATGACGGCGGCGCCGGCCAGCGAGCCGATGATAGTGCCGAAGCCGCCGAAGATCGAGCCGCCGCCGATGATCACCGAGGCAATGGCGTCGAGCTCGCGGAACTGGCCGGCGGTGGGATTGAAGGAGCGGAAATAGGCGACGTTGATGACACCGGCCATGGCGGCGCAGAACCCGGACAGAACCAGCGCGATCACGCGCACCCTGTTGGTCGAGATGCCGGCATAGTCGGCGGCACGTCGGTTGCCTCCGGTGGCATAGACCATCTGGCCGAACACCGTGCGTCCGAGCACGATCGCCGCGACGACCGCCACCAGAACCATCCAGATCGTCTGTACGGAGATGACGTCGGTCACGGCGCTGATCGGGAAGGGGGGCTGGGGCAAGGACAGATAGTTGAGGATATCTCCGACCTTGCGGCCGATGAGGTTGAACGGTTCGGCCCAGCCGGTGAGCTGCTGGCCGGCGACGAACCAGGCGGCGAGGCCGCGACCCATGTAGAACATGCCGAGGGTCGCGATGAAGGCGGGCAAGCCGAAACCGACCGTGACGATGGCGTTCATCACCCCGGCGAGGGTGCCGGCCATCAGCCCCATGGTCATCGCGGTGACGGGGTCGAGACCCAGCACCTTCAGACAATAGGCGGTGGTCGAACCGGCCAGGGCCAGCACCGCGCCGACCGACAGATCGATGTCGGCGGCGGCGATGACATAGGTCAGTCCGACCGTCAGGATCGCCAGCTCGGTATAGTTGAGCAGGAGCGCGAAGGTGTTGGGCAGCCCGGCCCAGAAGTCGGGTCTCAGATACAGGCCCACGAGCCACAATCCCACCGCCAGCATGATGGCGAGGGCGTCGCGGCGTCCCAGGAACCGGCCGACGAAGGTCTTGGCGCCCAGCGCCCGATCGGTGGCGACGGTGCCGACGGTCTGGGCACCGACCCCGGCCACGCCGCCGGTATCGGTGATCCGTGGCGGCGGTTTGGCGCGCAACCGCGCCCACAGGCGCTGAATCAGTTTGCGGCGGATGACGTAGGGCTCGATCATCACGGCGAGGATCAGCAGGGCGCCGATGAAGACCGGAATGGCGCCGGCGGGCAGGGTGAACTTCGCCTTGACCGCGATGATCTCGCCGTTGATCTCGACCTCGCGAATGATGTCCCAGCCCTCGCGCAGGACCTTGTTGATCAGCGCGACGAGCACCGCGCCCAGATAGCTGCCCAGGACGCGTCCGCGGCCCCCCAGGATCGAGGCGCCGCCGATGATGACGGAGGCGATGACGATGAGCTCGCTGAGCACCCCGGCCGCCGAGGTGATGCCCTTGTTCTGGGCGACGGTCATCAACGCGGCGAGCGTCGCGCACAGCGAAGAAATCACATAGGCGCGGATGCGCACCCAGTTGGACGGGATGCCCGCGTAGACCGCCGCCTGTTCGTTGCCGCCGGTGGCGAAGGTCTCGTAACCCTGACGGGTCTTGGCCAACACCACGGCGCCGAGGGCGACGACGATCAGGACGATGAAGACCTGGTTGTTGAACCCCCATTGGTTTTCCTCGCCCAGGGAGAAGAACCAGTGGTGGGCGGGCTCCTTGGCCTTCAGCGAGTAGAGGATCGAGCGGCCGGCCGTCATCCCCAGCACCAGACCCCGGCCGATGAACAGAATCGTCAGGGTGGCGATGAAGGACGGGACCTTGAGGAAGGTGACCAGAACCCCGTTGATGAGCCCGATCGTGGTGCCAAGCGCCAGGCAGACAGCGATCGCGGGCACCACCCCCATGTCGTAATGGGCAGGGTTGAAGACGAAGGAGAAGGTGACGCCGATCAATCCCAGGGTGGAGCCGACGGAAAGGTCGAGGTCCTTGTTGGCGATGACAAAGGTCATGCCGACGGCCATCACGCCGAAGCGGGACGAGTCGCGCAGCAGCGATTGCAGGCCTTCGGTGCTGGCGAAAAACGCCGGATTGAGCACGGCGCCGCCGATGACGAGCAGCGCCATCAGCGACAACAGCCCGATTTCCCAGCCGCCGATGAGCTCGAGCGGCAAGCGCCGGTCCGGTTTGACGGCGTTATCGGTCATGGCGGGAATTCGAACCCCGGTCGAATTCGGTTAAACGGGATCGGTCAAACAAAGGGCCGCGGAAGGGAGTGTCCCTCCCGCGGCCGCTGGTTACGCCAAATTGGCGAAGCCCTCTAGTTCTCGAACCGAGAACCGACAGCCCCGACCGAGTCCGCGGTCACGAGCTGTGCGCGGGTGTCGAGGTTGGCCGCCGAGATGCCACGGTCGATCTGCAGATAGAGCTGCATGACCGGCCAGAATCCCTGCAGGAACGGCTGCTGACCGAGCGAACCGGTGAGGTTGCCGGCGGCAATGGCCTCCTGCTGGGCCGGACCGAGGTCGAACCCGTAGGCGCAGGTCGTGTTGGTGCCGCCCGTCTGCTCGATGGCGCTCGCCAGAGCCGGCGTGAACACGTTGTTGCCGGCAAACACACCGACCACGTCGCCGCGCTGCTCGATCAGGGAGATGATGGCGTTCGCCGGATCGTTCGGATCGGCGTCGACGCCCACATTCTCAGGACCGGCGTCGACCTGGAAGGCGTCCAGCATGCCGTTGGCCGAAAGCGTGGCGACGATGGCATTGAACGCGGAGGTCACGCGGTTGTTGACCTCGACGTTACCCATCGCGGTCGAGTTGGGCAGGATGATCGAGCCCGAAGTGACGCCGCGGTCGATCAGGCAGTTGACCAGCGCCTCGCCGGCGATGGCGGCCGCCGAAGCGTCCTGGCCGGTGTGGCTGATGGAGTTGCGATGCAGGATCGACGGATCGTACGAGTTGGTCGTCGCGACCGGGATGCCGTTGGCTTCGGCGGTCCTGACGATATCGTCGTAGGCGCCGACCTGCGGCGTCGTCATGATGATGCCGTCGAGATTCGGATCGTTGATGATCTGGTTGAGAATCTCGATCTCACGGGCCGGATCGTCGACCGGGGACTCCGAACCGAGCAGCAACACCTTTGCGCCGATCATGTTGGCGGCAACCGTGGCGCCGACATAGACGGGATCGAAGAAGCCGTTGCCGGCGGTGTGCGTCACGATGGCGAAGGTGAGAATGCCATCATTGGAATGGAAGTCCTTGGTGCCCGGGGCTTCTTTCGCTGCGTCCTCGAAGCTGTAGCCACCCACTGCCCTTTCAACGGCCCCCGACTGAGCCATCGCGGCCGACGTGCCTACGGCCAAAAGCGCGCCAGCGCCGATTGTTGCCAGAAGAGTTTTCATGCGTTCCTCCCTTACCGCGCCGGATAGCCGGCGGGTTTTTTTGGTACGGCGCCGATACTAGTAGACCTGTCGGGCGATGAGAAGCCCGTGTTTGGATCGCGCGATCGGGGCGGCGTGTCAGGCGAAGCCGGGAAAGAAGTCGGTGCGAACCCGGCTTGGCGAGACGCCCATGCGGCGCAATGTGACGCGCACCGCCTCGACCATCGCCTGCGGCCCGGAGACATAGAAAGTGCGTTCGCGGAAGTCGGGGACGGTGCGGCGCAGGAGACGTTCGTCGATGATGCCGGGAACCTGGCCGGCACCGGCGCCCTGTTCCACGACATAGACGGTGGGGATGCCCAATTCCGTGGCAGCGGCGTCGAGGACCTCGCCATAGGCGATGTCGGCGGGGCGCTGGACGGCATAGAGGACCGAGATCGGTCGCCTCTGGCGGCGGTCGATGAGATCCTGCAGCATCGAGCGGAAGGGCGTGATGCCGATGCCGGCGGCCAGAAAGGTGAGCTTGGCGTCGGGGTTGCGCGGCAGGGTGAAGGCGCCGGCGGGCGGCGAGGCGAGGATCTCGTCGCCGGGCCGCATTAAGGCGAGCGCCCGCTTGAAGGCGCTGGCCTGGGCCGGGATCTTGACGCCCAGCCGCAGCTCGGGCTCGGTCGGCGCGGAGGCGAGGGTGAAGTAGCGCCGGTTGCCGCGGCTGTCGGGCCGATCGACGGGGAGCGTCCATTCCAGATACTGGCCGGGCTCGAAGGCGAGCGGGGCGTCGGGACGAAAGATGAAGTCATAGATGCCGGCGGCGGCCTTCTCGGCGCGCTCCAGGGTCAACACGGTCCGGCGGCGCGGCCAGAGGGCGAAGGCGGCCAGATTGACCACGACAAGCGCCAGCTCGGGGGCGAAGTAGAGCCCGCCGATATTGACCTCGGGCGCCATCAACACCCCGGCGGCGGCGGCGTAGACGAGACGCCCCCAGCGCACCGGCGGCGCCGTCAGCGGCTCGGTCAGCATCACGAAGGCGAAGAACAGGATGGGCGAGGCCGTGAACGCCTGGTCGAAGGCGAAGCCGAGGTCGCCCGCTTGGGTGGTGAGCGCGATGGCGCCGATATGGGCGAGCAGGAAGGTGGCCACGAGATCGAACCGCTCGAGCTTGCGCAGGGTCAGCAGGCCCCCGACGATCACGACGGGAAGCAGAAGGGGTGCCCCGGCGATCCACCAGCTCGCCGGATGGTCGAGCAGGAGCGCCGTCACCACGGCGCCGAAGGCGGCCGGGTTGAAGATGTGCCGGCGCCCCAGCGCGAAAACGAACTTCGAGGCGACCGCCCAGACCGACGCGAAGACCAATGCGCCCATCCCCTCGAGGTCGTTCGATCCCACCGGCGTGAAGATCAGCACCACGATCAGGGCGGTGATGTAGACGGACTCGGTGTTGACGGGCACCTCGAAGGCGGCGGCAAACACACGATTGGCGAGCCAGCTGGCGCCGACCGCGATCACAGAGGAAAAGGCCAGGGCGGCCGGATCCATCGGCAGCCAGCCGAGCACGGCGAATACGAAGGCGGCGCCCAGCAGCGCCGCCAGATAGAGCAGCACCAGCCGGTAGCTCGTGACGTGGTCGAGATAGCGGTCGATTGTCGCGATCATGGTGCGCACAAAGCCTCAAAGCCGCTGGTCATGGTGGCGCGCCCGTTGCGGCCGACGGCGTAGCCTTCGAGCCCCGGCACCGATTCGATGAAGTGGATGCCCTGATCGCGCATGGCGAAGGCGCCGGTGGCGAAACGGTCGGCCTCCAGGACATCGGGACCCACCACCGTGATCGACAGCGGATCGTCGATCGGCTCGCCGGGGTCGAATGGGTCGTAGACATGCTGGCCGCGCACGTAGGCGCCGGAAGTGGCGATGCCCCGGTTGCCGGGCAGGACGACTTTGACGATCTGGTCGGCGGCGAGGGGATTGCGCACGCCCACGGACCAGGGCTCGCCGTCGGCGTTATGCCCGGCAGGCTGAATGTCGCCGCCGGCGTCGACGAAATAACTTGTCAGGCCCCGCCCGGCGAGGATCTCTCCGGCGGCGCGAATCGCCCAGCCCTTGACGATCCCCGAGGGGTCCAGCCCGCCGGTCGGTCTTCGGATCTCGAAGAAGCCGCCGGTCTGTTGGCGAGTCAGGTCGGCAAGTTCAAGCACCTCGCGCATCGGCGGCGAACACGTGCACCGATCCAGTTCGCCGCGATTGATTGCCTCGATCTCGCTGTCGTCGCGATAGGTCGAAAAGCGCCGGTCGACCTCGTTGAACCAGTCAAACACAGCCTCGATGGGGGCATCGTCGGCAGCGTCGACGGCTTCGACGGTGATCGGCATACCCATCATCCAGCGAGTGCGGCGCATCGAAGTCTCAGGCCCTTGCATCCTGCAATGCATGGTCAAGGGAGGCGATGAAGGCGCGGCTCGACAGGGTCGCGCCGCTGACGATGTCGACGCGGGAGCTCTGGGCCTGGACCACCTCGTCGCGCAGGATGGGCAGGGCGACGCGGTTGATGAAGACGGAGCGGCGGCGGTCGGAGGGAAAGCGCAGGATGTCGACGGCGACCAGGCGGCCGTCGCGCACCGTGGCGCGCACCTGCATGAGGCCGTAATAGGCGTTGGTGACCGGCCCGGTAAAGGCGCCGTCGCGGTAGCCCGACGCGGCAACGCGGGTCACCGTGTTCCCGGAGGGCGAGGTTGGCTGGGTCGGCGGGGCAGACGGGGCCGCCGCCAGACCTTCGGGGCGGGGCGGGGGAACTGGCGCCCTGGGCTTGTCTGCCGCGGTGGTGGGCGGCTCGGCGGGTGCAGCCGGCGCCGGCGGGTCGATCGCCGGCGGTGCCAGATCGGCAATTCGGAGGCTCTCGTGCCGGGTGCCATCGGGCTCCTGGCGCGGCACGGCGGGGGGTGCCTTGAGCGCCGGCTGCGGGGCCGCGGGGGCCGGCGCGGGCGCCGCGGCGGCGAACCTCGCGCTGGCGTTTGCGGGCAGCAGGGTCGAAGGCGCCACGGTGGCCGGGCCCTCGGTGGTGGGAAGCGGTTGCCCGGCCAGCGAGTTCAGGTCGCCGCCGGGCGGAATCGGGCGGTTGAGGATGTAGACACCGGAGACGGCGATGACGGCCAGGGACAGGGCGAGCTTTTTCATCTCGATGGGTTCCACGGTGTGGCGCGTGGCCGACTGAGGCAACCGGGCCATCCTCGCAGGGCGAAGCTGTCAGCGCCCTTTCAAAGAGGTTAATTCTCATTCACCTGGAAAAAAGCGGATGCAGGGGCGCCTTCGATCGCTCCACCGGAGCGATCGAGTGATCTTCGGCCTACCGGGCTTTGCCATTCGAGCCCCGGATCGGGTCCGGGGCAGGCTCCGCTCTCATGGCCTCCTGCGCCTTCGATCGCTCCACCGGAGCGATCGATTGACCTGCGGTCAACCGGCTTGGAGTGGTGCCGCCTGTCAGACTCGAACTGACGACCCCATCATTACGAATGATGTGCTCTACCAACTGAGCTAAGGCGGCCCCGGGCGCGGGCATCGACGCGCGCCGCGCGACATGGCCGCTTTTGTTTAGGAGCCCCGAGTTGGGCTGACAAGGGGGCTAGGAGGCAGGCTCGGTGTCGCTTTGAGGCGGCGCTGGCAACGCGGTTTCAGTCTCCGCCGGCCCGACCGGCGTCGCGTGCTCGTGCGGTTCGGGCACCTCCAGGGCGCTCACGGGCACCTTCCACTCAAACGCGTCGAGGCGGCCGGTCACCGGGGAGATCGGCTCCCACTCCTCGGCGGTCACACCATCGGCGGTCCATACCGGATCGCGCGGGGCGTGAAGGGCCCGGGCAAGCCATTGCCGCGCCTTGCCGTAGTCGGAGGACTGGCCCTCCTCGATCTCCGCCATCAGCTCGCATATGCGTTGGGTGGGGGTGCCGGCGATGAATCTCGCGAGCGTGTTGCGGGCCACGCTCCACTCCCGGGCGTCGATGGCGGCGCGCGCAAACACGGATGCGACGGCGGCGTTGGCGGTTGGCTCCTCGATCAGCGAACGAATGCGTTTGAGCCTGTCGATCGCCGAGGCGCCGGGGACGACATGGGCGTAGAGCATGGCGATCTGCGGATGCAGAGTGGTCCGCCAAACCCGGTGCAGCAGGCTCGAAGCCTTCCGGGCTTCGCCGCGGTGGCTGAAGATGCGGGCCGCGATCAGGGTCGCGGGGACGAAGTCCGGAAGCAGTTTCAGTGCGGCCCTGACGTGCTCGATGGCGGCCGCGGGATCGCCTGCTTCCTCGTCGCGTGCCATCGCGGTCAGCAGGACGGCTTGCCGGCGGCGGGCGGCGTCGCGGTCGGCGCCCGAACCGGCCGGCTGGCTGCGCGCCATTTGCAGGGCCTCGTCCCAGGCGCCCTTGGAAACCAGATCGTCGAAAACGGCCGCATTGGCCCAACCCAGGGACGGCGACAATGCGGCGGCCTTGCGGGCGAAGGTCAGCGCAGCCCGCTTACGGCCCTGCTGACGGGCCTGTTCGTAGAGCCCGGAAAGCGCCGCCACCGCGGTGCGCGGGTCGTCGATCAGTTCGCGGTAGTGGGCGCGGGCCTCGGCGAGATCGCCTGCCGCCAGCGCCGCCCGGGCCTCGAGCAATTGCGCGGCCGGCAGCCCGCCGAGGCGCGAACTCGCTTCGCGGGCGAGCTGACGGGCGCGCCCCGCGTCGCCGGCGTGATAGGCGATTACGGCGTCCGACAGGGCCTCCAGGCCGCGCTGGCGCCGTCGGCTGTCGGAAAAGCGGCCCATCAGCTCCGGGATCGCCAGCAGGCGACGCGCGATGGCCCACACGAGGATGGCGACGACCATCAGCAGCAATAAGGCGAACACGGTCAGGCCCAGGCTGGGGCGCATCCGGTAGCCAAAGGCGGATATCTCCACGCTGCCCGGCAGGCCCATCAGCCAGGCGGCGCCCAGGGCCACCAGAAGGCTGAAGGCAATTGCGATCAGGACGCGAATCACTCGGTGGTCTCCGCCGTGGCCAGGGCGTCGAGGGCGGCGGCGCGGGCCGTCTCGACGAAGGCGGTCGTATCGGCCAAGGCTGCGATGGCCTCGCCAATGCCGGGAGAAGCGGCGCGCATCTGGGCCGGCAGGGAAGCGAACTCGACCCGCGCGGCATCGGCGTCGGCGCGGTCGAGCGCCCCTTCGAGCCGCGCCAGCACCGAAAGCGCGTCGTCGCCTTCGGGTATGCCTTCCGGCCTGAGCGCGATGGCGGCGGCGATCTGGTCCATGATCCGGGTGCCGAGGTCGGCGTCGGCGTGCGTATCGGCGTGGGCTTGAAGCATCGCCGGGGCGGCGTCCGCCAAGTCCTCGCGCAACAAGGCGGCCGGACGCACGCCGGTCTCAGCGGCCGCGGTGACGGAATCCGGGATCGACAGCTCGCTCAGCGCCGCGGTGACGGAGGCGAGCGGGTCGACGAACGGCTCGCCGGCGGCAACCAGGCGTTCGAGCTCGGAGATCGCCAGGGGCAACAGAGACACGCGCCGCACCGCCGCCATCTCTTCGGGCGCGGCGGCTTGCGCCGAAGTTCGTAGCTCGGAGAGGTTGGCCCGGAGGTCCGCGATCGCGGCTTCGACGGCATCGATGCGCATGGCGAGGCCCGAAGCGGCGGCGGCCGCCTCCTCGAGCGCGGCGAGGCGCTCCCCGGTGGCGGGGTCGGGTGTGCTTGCGGCGGCCGGCGCGGCCTCGAGTTCGGCAAGGCGGGACTGAAGCGCATCGATGCGGGAGCGGGCGACGGCGTCGGCACCGGGCACCGCCGTCTGGGTTTCCAGGGCCGCCCGCAAGGCGTCGACGTCGGCGGCGGTGGCATACCGATCGGCATCGGCGGCCGCTGCCGTCTCGATCCCGGTCAGCCGCCCGGCGGTCGCCGCGTCGGTCTCGGCCAGGGTGTCGACGACCGTCTGCAGGCGCGAGAGGTCCTCGGCCGTCGCAAGCTGCGCCGTATCGATGTCCGGCGCGGCCTCCAGCGCGTCGATCCGGGATTGCACGGCTGCGAGATCGGCGGCGCGGGCGAACGCCGCGGGATCCGGTGCGGCGGACTCGAAGGTGGAGACCCGGTCTTCGAGGGCGACGAGGGCCGGAGGCGTCTCGGCGGACCGGGGGGCTGGCCACCAGCCCGCGAAGGCGAGCAGATAGGCGATCGCGAGCGCGACGAGCGCGCCCAGCGCGGCGGCGGCGCCGATCGCGGCAACCGGCATCGCGGCCCGCGTCGGCGCCTGGCTCGCAGGCGTTTCGGCTTTGGCCTTGGGTTCGGTTGCCGATTGCGCCTTCGACTGGGCACTGCCGCGCGAGGTGCCTTCGGCAGCGGCCCGCTTGCGTTGGGCCGCCTTGCGGCGGGCGCCGGCAACGGTCTTCGAACGGCCCGACGTATCTCCCGAACCGCTACCGGCCGGCTTGGCCGCCAGCTCGATTGTGGGCGGTTTGACGGGACCGGATTTCCTGTCGTCTGCCATCGGAATGTCTGCTGCGTGAGTGCTCGAGCGGCCGGGGGGCCATCATGGACTGATTTCGGCGGTGGAAAAAGTGGCCAGCAGCTCGAACAAGGCCGCCTCGGTGGGGCGGACGGCCGCGAAGCAGCGGTGGAAGCCCCTGTTACGCAGGGTCTCGGCGATTTCTTCGGAAAGACAAAGGCACGCGAGGTCGGTGCCGGCGATTGTCGCTTTCCTGGCGGCGTTGGCAAAAAACCCGGCGGCGCGCCG
The DNA here is from genome assembly GCA_964574935.1 of uncultured Devosiaceae bacterium. GTDB lineage: Bacteria > Pseudomonadota > Alphaproteobacteria > Rhizobiales > Devosiaceae > JBBECE01. Next base: position 50,768 of record CAZNOZ010000002.1, read on the forward strand.
CGAATAGAACAGGGCCGCGTCGACCGCACCGCCATCGATCGCCAGGATCACCGAGGACGGCAGCTCGGTGATCGGGCGCATCTCGTAGACCGGGCTGGAGATGATGAGATGACGGGCGGTGGCGACCATGGCCACCAGGTCGGCGGCGCGATCGCGCCCGTGGACATAGAGCAGGCGTTGCGGTTCGGCGACCTTTCGCAACAGCATCGCCAATTCCGTTGCCGTTCCCTCGGCGCTGGTGACGCGTTCGAAACCGAAGGCGCGGGCGGTCTCGGCAGTGGCGTCACCGACCACGAAGGCGTGCAGGTGCTTGAACTGCTCGATATCCCCGCGTTCGCTGAGGGCTCTCAGAGCGTTGGACGAGGTGGCCACCAGGCCGCTCAGTTTGCTCGGGTCGGGCAGCGTGATCGCGAGCGGCACGAACTGAAGGGTCGGCGCGATCAGGGGGACTTGCCCGATATCCTTCAGCTTCAGGGCGGTGAACTCGGCGTCGGGGCGCGGACGGGTGACGATGATCCTGAGCCCGGTGATCATTGCGGGCGCCCTTCAAGGGCCTCGAAGAACGCCTCCCCGGCCTCGGCGCGCAGGATTCCCGCCAGCTCCTGGCCAAGCTTCACGGCCTGCCTCGGCGGGCCCTCGAGCGCGGCGCGGAAGTGTTGGGTTCCGTCCGGTCTGATGAGCTCGCCGGTCAGTCGCAGCCGATCTTCGGGCCATTGCGTCAGAGCGCCCACCGGCACGCGGCAGGAGCCGTCGAGGCCGGCCAGAAAGGCACGTTCGGCGGTCAGCTCGGTGGTGGCGCGGGCGTCGGCGAGCGGCGCCAGAAGTTCGGCGGCGCGCCGGTCGTCGGATCGGATCTGAACGCACATCGCGCCCTGGCAGGGCGCGGGCAGAAAGCTTTCCGGGTCGAGCAATTCCGTGGCGGCGTCGGTTTTGCCCAGCCGCTCGAGACCGGCGGCGGCGAGCACGGTGGCGTCGGCGGCGCCTTCGGCGAGTTTCTTCAGACGCGTGCCGACATTGCCGCGCATCGGCACGATGGTGCAGTCGGGCCGGGCCCGAAGCATCTGGGCGGCGCGGCGGATCGAGGAGGTGCCGATCCGGGCGCCGGGCGGCAGGTCGTGCAGCGCGATCGCGCCGTTGGCGACCCAGGCGTCACGCACGTCGGCGCGCTTCGGACAGACCGCAAGCGCCAGACCCGGCGGCAGGATTGTCGCCAGGTCCTTTGCCGAATGCACGGCGATGTCGATCATCCCCTCGATGAGGGCCAGCTCGATCTCCTTGGTGAACAGCCCCTTGCCGCCGGCCTCGGAGATAGGTCGGTCGGTGGCGCGGTCGCCGCCGGTGGTGATCGGCTCGATGACGATGTCGGATTCGGCGACCGAGTGGGCGGCGGCCAGCAGGCGCCGGACTTCGTCCGCCTGAGCACGCGCCAGAGGCGAGCCGCGGGTGCCCACGGTCAGGAAACGAGCGGGGTTGGCTTTCGTTTGCAATGGCCAGCGGCGGTGTTGTACGGCTCTCCGGTTCGCTGCAATCAGGCCATAGACTTTTCGCGATCATGGAGCAAGCGGGCACCCTGGTGCTGGGGATCGAGACCAGTTGCGACGAGACCGCCGCGGCGCTGGTCTATCGCGGCGCGGACGGGCGCGGCGAGATCGTCTCCAACATCGTGCGCAGCCAGATCGACGAGCACGCCGAGTTCGGCGGAGTGGTGCCCGAAATCGCGGCCCGGTCGCATGTGAGGTGGCTTGACCGGATCGTCGCGCGGGCGCTTGGCGAGGGGGGACGGGATCTGTCGGAGATCACCGCGATCGCGGCAACCGCGGGGCCGGGACTGATCGGCGGTCTCCTGGTCGGGTTGACGAGCGCCAAGGCGTTGGCGGCCGCGGCGGCCAGGCCGTTGGTGGCGGTCAACCATCTGGAGGCGCACGTGCTCACCCCGCGGCTGATCGGGCAGCTCGATTTTCCCTATCTGGTGCTCCTGATCTCGGGCGGCCATACCCAGTTCGTCGCCGCTCGGGGCCTGGGGGACTATGCGGTGTGGGGAACGACCATCGACGACGCGATCGGCGAGGCATTCGACAAGGTCGCCAAGCTTCTCGGGCTGGGGCTGCCGGGCGGACCGGCGGTCGAGGCCGAAGCGCTGAAGGGCGATGCGAGCCGGTTTGATTTTCCGCGTCCGCTACTGGGCCAGAAGCGGCTCGATTTCTCGCTGTCGGGGCTGAAGACGGCGGTGCGCCAGGCGGCCGATGAACTGGCGCCGGTCGGCCCCGGGGACATCGCCGACCTATGTGCGGGCTTTCAAGCCGCCGTTGTCGAAGTGGTGGCGGCGCGGTCGGCGGCGGCACTCGCGCGGTTCGCTTCGGAGTTCCCCGAGGTGCATCCGAGGTTGGTGGTGGCCGGTGGGGTGGCGGCCAATCGGGCCATCGCCGCGGCACTCGAGAAAGTGACCGCAGTCGCAGGCGCCGGCCTGGTGGTGCCAAGTCCCGTGCTGTGCGGTGACAATGCGGCCATCGTCGCCTGGGCGGGGGCCGAGCGGCTGGCGGCCGGGGTCACGAGCGGTCCCGAATTCGCCGCCCGGGCGCGCTGGCCGCTCGATGGCGCCGAAATGGCGGTGCCGGGGTGAGCGAGCCGGCGGATATCTTCGTTGTCGGAGGTGGCGCATGGGGGACGGCGCTGGCGCATGTCGCCGCGATCGCAAACGCCCGGCCACGCCTGGTCGCCCGGCAGGGGTCGGTGGTCGAGGCGATCAACGAAAGCCATACCAACCCCGAGTATCTCCCGGACATTGCAATCCACCCCCGGGTGCGCGCCCAGATCGGCGCCGAGGGCATCGAGACCGCCGACATCGTCATCATGGCGGTGCCGGCGCAACACACCCGCGAGGCGCTCACGGCAATCGGGCCTGAACGGCTGGCGGGAAAACCGGTGGTGCTGGCGGCCAAGGGGCTCGAACGCGATACCCAACTGCGCCAGTCGCAGGTTCTCGCGCAAGTCGCCGCAGAGGCGATCCCCCTGGCGCTTTCCGGGCCGAGCTTTGCGGCGGAGGTGGCGCGGTCCCGCCCGACCGCGGTCAGCCTCGCCGGGGCCGACGTGACGCACACGGAGAAGGTCGCGGCGCTGCTGGCGGGACCGACATTCCGTCCCTATGCCGGCGCCGATCTCGTCGGGGTGGAGCTTGCCGGGGCGCTCAAGAACGTCTTCGCGATCGCCTGCGGCGCCGTCGACGGCGCCGGGCTCGGGCTGAGCGCCCGCGCGGCGGTTCTGGCGCGCGCCTTTGCGGAACTGAGACGGCTCGTGTCGGCGCTCGGCGGCGCCCCGGCGACATTGACCGGGCTTGCCGGGCTCGGGGACCTGGTACTGAGCTGCACGACGCGGCAGTCGCGCAACTTCGAATTCGGGCGACGGCTGGCTGCCGGCGAGCCGGCGGCGCACGCGCTGGTCGAAGGGCGCCACACGGCGCCGGCGGCGCTGTCGCTGGCCGTGGGGGCCGCCGTCGACGCGCCGATCACGGCGGCGGTCAATGCGCTCATCTCGGGACAGGCGGAAATCGGTGAGCTTGTGGCGGCGCTAATGACGCGGCCGCTGAAGCGGGAGAACGACACGCAACGGGTTCCACCGGAGGGGAAATGAGATGAACTATTTCGGCAATGTGGACTGGCTGGCCATCGTGCTCGCGACGGTGGCGAGCATGGCGCTGGGGATGGTGTGGTACGTGGCGCTCGGCCGGCAGTGGCTGGCGGCCACGGGCAAGACCCAGGAGCAGGTGAGGGGCGGCGCGGGCGGGCGCACCTCTCCGATCATCTGGGCGGCGGCGTGCCAGCTCGTCATCGCCTATTTCATCGCCCTTCTGACGCCGATGGTGATGGGGGAGACGAGCCCGACTTCCGGCGCGCTGTTTGGAGCCCAGATCTGGCTCGGTTTCATCGTGACCTCGATGATCATCAACCACCGCTATCAGAACCAGAAATGGTCGCTGACCGTGATTGACGGCGGGTATCTGTTCGGCGTGATGGTCGTGCAGGGAGCGGTCATCGGCCTGTTCGGTTGAGCCGGCGCGAATCCGGCCAACGGGGCGTCGGAGCGGGCCTTGTCGCGGCTCGCCTCAATACCCATCATTTGCGTGGTAGCGAGTGTACCGGAGGTAGCCGATGGTCAATGCGGTTCGAACCACCTTGCTGCTGGCGGCGCTGACGGGCCTGTTCATGGCAGTCGGCTTCGTGGTCGCCGGCGAAGGCGGAATGCTGATCGCGCTCGGCGTCGCGTTGGGTATGAACCTCGTTTCCTACTGGAACTCGGACCGTTTCGTGTTGCGGCTGCAAAATGCGGTACGCGTCGAGCGGCGGCGGGCGCCGGAGCTGTTTGCTCTGGTCGAGGAGCTGAGTTCCGCGGCCGGTATTCCGGCGCCGAAGATCTTCCTCATCGATGCCCAACAGCCGAACGCCTTCGCCACCGGCCGCAGTCCCGCCAACGCGGCGCTGGCGATTTCAATCGGCATGCTGCGCCATCTCGATCGCGACGAGATCGCCGGCGTGCTGGCGCACGAATTGTCGCATATCCGATCCCGCGACACGCTGACGATGACGATCACCGCGACCCTGGCCGGGTCGATCGCGATGTTGGCTCAGTTTGGCCTCTTCTTCGGGTGGCGCAATGCCAGCTCCCCTGTCGGCCCGGTCGGGGCGCTGGTGATGATCCTGGTGGCGCCTCTGGCGGCGGTGATGGTGCAGTTGGCGATCAGCCGGACACGGGAATACGAGGCCGATCGGGACGCCGCCGAGATCACCGGCGATCCACTGGCGCTGGCACGGGCGCTCGAGAAGATCTCGCGCCTGGCGCGCAAGTTCGAGAACCCGTGGGCGCGCCGGTTCCCGGGCATGGCGCATCTGTACTTCGTCAATCCGCTGTCCGGCGGCCGCACCGACAACCTGTTTTCCACCCACCCCGATGTGCGCAACCGTATTGCGGCGCTCAAGGAACTCGCGCGCCAGATGACGCCGGAACGCCACGTGCCGCCGCGCCGCCGCCCGCGGCTGGTGCGGCGCGGGGAGGCGCTGGGGAGGGGAAGCTGGCGAATTCCGGATTTCGCGGCCGACGGCGAGGCAAGGAGCCCGGGACCTTGGGGATGAGAGGGTGACGGCGCCGGCCAGACGCCCCATCGCAGGGCTTGACGTCCGGCAGCGGGCCGCCGAGCGGCTCGCCGGGGTGATTGCCGGAACGCCTCTCGAGCCCATCGTCGCCGGCGAAATCGCGGATCCGCGCGATCGGGCGTTGGGCAACCGGCTGGTGACGACCGCGGTGCGCCGACACGGGCAGATTTCGGTGGTGCTCGACGAGATGCTGAAGACCGGCCTGCCCGAGAACGCGGGATTGTTCGAGGCGGCGCTGAGGATCGGCATTACCCAGCTTCTTTACCTTCCCGAGCGCGGCGATCACTCCGCCATCCATCTGGCGGTCGAGACAATCAAGGCGGACGAGCAGGCGCGCCGCTACGCCGCCCTGGGCAACGGCGTGTTGCGCAATGTGCAGCGCCGCCGCGGCGGGCTGGTGCTGCCCAATTCCGCCCTGGTCCCCGAGTGGCTCGCGGAGCGCTGGCGCAAAACCTATGGCTTCGCGGGGCTGCCGAAGCTGATCGAGGCGCTCGTCGAGGGGGCGGTGCTCGACCTCAGTGTCCAGCCGGAAGGGGTCGCGACCGTCGAGAAGTTCGGCGGCACGAAAACCCTGGCGACGAGCTATCGGGTGGCCCGGCCGCCGGCGCCGGTCTCCGAGCTGCCGGGCTTTGCCGACGGGACGTGGTGGGTCCAGGACACCGCGGCGGCAATCCCGGCGCGGCTGCTCAGGGTGCAACCGGGCCATCTTGTCGCCGATCTTTGCGCCGCCCCGGGCGGGAAGACGGCGCAGCTCGCGGCGGCCGGCGCCTCGGTGGTTGCGGTGGATACCGACGCCGAGCGTATGGGCCGCCTCGCCGAAAATCTCGACCGGCTGGGGCTGCAAGCAACAGTCAGAACGGCCATCGAGGACGCGGCGCGCTACGGTGAGGACGGCCAATTCGACCGCGTGCTGCTGGATGCCCCGTGCACGGGCACGGGCGTCTTCCGGCGCCATCCGGAAGTCATCTGGCAACGGACGGCAGCGGACATTGTGGACCGGGTGAAGCTGCAGGCCCGGCTTCTCGACAACGCCGCCCGCATTACCGCCAGGGACGGCGTGATCGTCTACTGCGTGTGCTCGCTCGAGCCGGAGGAAGGCGAGGCGCAGGCGGCGCTGTTCGTTGAGCGGCATCCTCACTTCGTGCCGGTTCCCATCGAACCCGACGAACTTGACGGCTGGACCGCGCCGATCACCGAGGCGGGCAATCTGCGCACCGTGCCCGGTTTGAAAGTGCGGGGGGAGGCCGAAGGCACGCTCGACGGCTTCTTCGCCGCCCGGTTCCTCAGGGTTGGCTGAGCTGTGGGCCACGCGGTGTCGCGGATGTATTTTTAGACCCAACAATGCGATGAATTTTCGCCTTCGCGTCTGGGGACCCACGGTTATTGGCTTCTGCACCGGGATATCTGATGGGGGCCGCGGCGTTGGCGGTGGCCGATTGGTTTGTCACGAGTCCGGTTTTCCGGTGGACCTGGCAGCCCCTGTCGGCAGAAACCTTCCACGTCAGGCTGCCGGAGATCCGACCCGTCGATCCGCCCTCGGCCGGCGACATGATGGCGGGCAAGTATCTGCTCGGGTCGCGGCTTGTGGAGACCGGCGGGGTGTCGCCGTTCTCGATCGTGACCGACGATGCGACCTGGCACGCCGAGCTGCACGGCTTTGCCTGGTTGAGGCATTTCTCGGAATCGACGTCGAGCCGGGAGCGGGAGTTCGCGCGCACCCTGGTGCTCGACTGGATCGGGCGGCACGGACGGTTCGACCGCAGGGTGTGGCGCAATTCGCTCTCCGGCCGGCGGGTGCAGAACTGGCTGACCCACTACGGCCTGATCATCGACGGGGCGAGCGCCAAGCAACGCGGGATCATCGCCAGGAGCCTCAGTGCGCAAATCCATGCCCTCGGGCAGCGCGGCCGGCTCGACCCCGAGCCGATCGAGCAGCTGGGGGCGGCGATCGCGCTGGTCGCGGTGGCGCTGAGCCGGAACGCGGAGTCCACGCAACTGGTCAAGCGCACCCGGGCGCTGACGCGGCTGCTCGCCGCCCAGCTCGACGCCAACGGTCTGCATCGCTCGCGTTGCGGACGCAGCCAATTCGATCTGCTGCAATATCTCGTGCCGGTGCGCTTGGCGCTGGTGAAGGTCAATCCCGATGCCGGGAGGGCCCTGGGCACGCTCATCGACCGCATGCACGCATCGCTGGCGGGGTTGACCATGACCACTGGCGAGCCCTCCTATTTCAATGGTACCGGCCAGCTGCCGCTTGAGCTGGTGCTGGCCGTGCAATCGCATGGTGGGCATCGCGCCGAGGGCGCCGCGATCAGGGCGTCGTCGGGGTACGGGCTGATGCGCAAGGGCAAGGCGAAGCTGGTGTGCGACGGCGGTTCGATTCCGCCGGTCGAATTTTCGCGCTCCATGCACGCGGGGGCGCTGTCCTTCGAGTTCAGCTGGGCGAACGAGCTAATCGTCGGCAATTGCGGGCCGGCGCCGGCGCAGCTGGGCCGGCAGGCCATCGCGTTCCGGCAATCGGCGGCACATTCGACGCTCGAAATGCCGGAGATCTCCTCGGCCCGGTTCGGCTTCGGGCCGTTCCTGGCCGACCGCGTGCTGGCGCGCTCGCGCTCGCATCCGGTCCGAAGCGACCCCAAGACCGCCACGGTGGCGATGGGCTCGACGGCTTATGTGCGGCGGTTCGATCTGAGGCACTCGCGAGCGCTGTCGCTGATCGACGAGGGGCAGACGCTGGTCGGGCAGGATACCCTGAGCCACGCCAGGCGCGGTGGCGGCCGGCCCGGCAGCTTCCCCTTCATCTTCCGGTTTCATCTTGCACCGGGCGCCATGACCCGATTTGACGGGGACCGGTCGTTCATTCGCCTGACCACGCAAGGGGGCGACAGCTGGGTGTTCCTTTGGGAGGGGGCCGAGGCGTCCGTCGAGCCCAGCGTCCGGCAGTCGCTCCACTACGCCCTGGTCGACACCCAGCAGATCGTGTTGCGCGGTGAATTCTCCCAGCGCTCGGAGATCGCCTGGAGCTTCGCCCGGCAGGCCGGCTAGGAACCGTCGACAGCGGCGCCGGCACCACCCCGAGGCGGTTTCCTCGCGCCCGCCGACATGCTAGCCAGCCGTCTCACGGGGTCGAGGTCGCCATCATGACAGAACGCCAGGAATCCGGTGCGGTCAAACGCGCCCTCATCTCGGTTTCGGACAAGTCCGAGATCGTCGAATTCGCCCGCGGGCTGGCCGAGCTCGGGGTCGAGATCGTCTCCACCGGGGGCACGCGCGCGGTGCTCGAAGCGGCCGGGCTGAAAGTCGTCGAAGTGTCCGAGCTCACCGGGTTTCCGGAAATCATGGACGGGCGGGTCAAAACCCTGCACCCGAAGGTCCATGGGGGGCTTCTGGCGCAGCGCGCCAACGAGGCGCACAGGTCGGCGATGCAGATTCACCAGATTCCCGCCATCGATCTGTTGGTGTCCGATCTCTACCCGTTCGAGCGCACGGTCGCGGAGGGGGCCGCGTACGATCAGGCGATCGAAAACATCGACATCGGCGGGCCGGCGATGATCCGGGCGGCGGCCAAGAACCATGCCTCGGTCACCGTCATCGTCGATCCGGCCGACCACATCGCGGTCCTCGACTATCTCAGGGCCACCGGCCAGGTCCCGCTCGCCGAACGTCAGAAGCTGGCCGCCAAGGCGTTCGCCCGCACCGCCGCCTACGACGCCGCGATCGCGGGCTGGTTCGCGGCGGCGCTCGAGTATCGCGACGTGCCCTGGCGGGCGTTCGCCGGCAAGCTGCGTGACATCCTGCGGTATGGCGAAAATCCGCACCAGTGGGCGGGGTTCTATGCCGACGGCAGCGGCCGGCCCGGCGTGGCGAACGCGACATTGTTGCAGGGCAAGCCGCTGAGCTACAACAACATCTCCGATGCCGATGCGGCTTTCGAGTTGATCTCGGAGTTCGATCCGAGTGCCGGGGCCGTCGTGGCGATCATCAAACACGCCAATCCCTGCGGCGTGGCGCGGGGGGCGAGCCTGGCGGAGGCCTATCGCAAGGCGTTGTTGTGCGATCCGAATTCGGCCTTCGGCGGCATCGTGGCGCTCAATGGAGAGCTCGACGCCGATGCGGCCGAGGAGATCACCAAGCTGTTCACCGAGGTGGTCGTGGCGCCCTCGGTCACCGATACGGCGCGCGGGGTGATGGAGACCAAGCGCAACCTGAGGCTGCTGACGACGGGGATGCTGGCCGATCCCAAGGCGCCGGGGCTGGCGGTGCGCTCGGTGAGTGGCGGTTTGCTGGTGCAGTCACGGGACAACGCCAATGTCGATGATTGCGAGTTGAAGGTCGTGACCAGAAAAACGCCCACGGACGCCGAAATGGCGGACCTGAAATTCGCCGCCAAGGTCGCCAAGCACGTCAAGTCCAACGCCATCGTCTATGTCAGGGGCGGGGCGACCGTGGGGATCGGGGCGGGGCAGATGAGCCGGGTCGATTCAAGCCGCCTGGCGCATCTGAAGTCGAAGGACGCCGCGAAGGCGGCGGGAAAGCGCGGGGCCCTGACAAAGGGCTCGGTGGTCGCTTCCGACGCCTTCTTCCCGTTTGCCGACGGGCTGATGGCTGCGGTCGAGGCCGGCGCCACGGCGGTGATCCAGCCGGGAGGATCGGTCCGGGACGAGGAGGTGATCGCGGCCGCCGACGAGGCCGGGATTGCGATGGTTTTCACCGGCATGCGGCATTTCCGCCATTGACCCGACCGGCGTGACGGAGGGGCCGGGGGCTCAAGCCGCCGACGGCGACGATCGGACCCAGGCAAGGCCGGCGGCGCCCAGGGCAAGCAACACGATCAGCGGCAGCACGCCGAGGCGCTGGCTGGCGGTGACGGTGGTCACCAGACCCACAAGATAGGGGCCCACAAAGGACGTGGCGCGGCCCGACAGCGCATACATCCCGAACGCCTCGGCGGTCTCTTCGGGGGCGACCTGATCGACGAGCAGCGTTCGGGAGGCGGCCTGCAGGGCGCCGCCGGCCGCCCCGATGATACCGCCGGCGAGGTAGAAGACAATCAGCGGGACGCCACTCCCAGGCGGCAGCACGATGAAGAAGAGGACGCTTTCAGACGTCGTCGAGACGACGGCGATTGTGGCGGCGATGACTATCGCGCACGAGGTGGCGACCACGATCCTCGATCCCCAGCGCCGGTCGAGGCGGCCGCCGGTGAAGGCGCCGACCGCCCCGGTGATGGTGGCGAGGATTCCGAACAGGCCGATCTGGATGATCGTCATTTTGAGGACCCCGGCGGCATAGATGCCGCCGAACACGAACACCGCGTTCAGCCCGTCGCGATAGAGCATCGAGGCAACAAGGAATGCAAAATAGCTGCGCCGGCCGGGCAGCGCCCGGAGCCTGCCGGTCAGCGCGGCAAGGGAATGGCGCAGGCGGAACGTGCCATCGGGACGGCTGGAATGGTCGGGCACGATCAGGAACAGCGGGATGACAAACAGCAGGTACCAGATCGCGGTGAAGGGGCCGGTGGCGCGGTCTCCGGCATAAGTCTGCGGGTCGAGACCGAGGATCGGCTCGAGCCCCAGCAGTGTTCTGCCGGTGGCGGGATTGACGGCGACCAGCCCCAGAACGATGAGCAGACAAACGATGCCGCCGACATAGCCGAGCGCCCAGCCGGCGCCGGAGAGCGCTCCCAGTTCGGATCGCGGCACCAGCAGGGGCATCATCGAGTTGTTGAAGACCGCCGCGATCTCGAAACCGATCGTGGCGACGATGAACCCGGCGACGCCGATGGCGATGGCAAACTGGCCGCCCGGAACGGCGAACCAGAGCATCGCCGAGCCGGCGACGGCGAGCACCGAAAAGCCCGCGATCCATGGCTTGCGGGGCCCGATCGCATCGCCCATGGCTCCGAACAGGGGCGAGAAGAGCGCGATGACGATGCCGGCTGTGCCCGCCGCCCATCCCCAGATCGCCTGGCCCTGAACCGGGTCGGCCGCGACATGGGCGGCGAAGTAGGGTGCGAAAACGAAGGTCGTCACCAGGGTCGCGAAAGGCTGGGCCGCCCAATCGAACAGCATCCAGCTGACGCGGGCGGCCGCGGACGCCGGGGCGCGGCCGCTGATCGTGAGTTCAGCCACGCCCGATGCCGCGGGCGAGATCGGACAACAGCCCCGCCGCCACCGACAGGCGGGAGACCGTCAGAGTGCCCTCGATGATCGAAGCGATGCGTTGGCGCGTGCGCTCGATCTCGACGCCGCGGGCGGCGTGCCATTGGGCGAGCGCCGCGTCGACAGAATCCGCCGGGGCGCTCAAGACGTCGATTGTCAGCTCGCGCTGGGCCCGCAGCATGTTGGTGAGCGCCCGGTTGAGCGCCAGGCGGTCGTAGATGTTGCCGACCGCGACGGTGCCGCCGAGCTCCGTGACATGGCCCAGATGCAGGGTGTCGAGGATTGTGAAATAGGCGCGGGTGGCGTCGCGGACCGGGACTTCCGAGACCTGAGCGATGGAAACGACGTCGGAGGCCAGGGTCAGGGCGCTCAACTCGGCAACCCGAAGCGCCAGCTTCCGAGGGGTGCCGCCATCGACGAACCCGGCCGCCTGGGCGGCCACCGATTTGGCCACGAACTCGGGCAGCACCGAATGCAGCACATCCCGAACGATGCCGATCCCCTGCCTGTACTGATCGACGATTTCGGAAATGCCGCGGCTGAAATCGGCGTGGCGCAAGAACCAGGTTGTCTGGTGATCCAGGAGCGTGTGCACTTCTTCGTACAGCGCAAGCTGGGTGTCGCCCGAGACCGTGTTGTCCATTTCGTCGATGGCGGCGCTGAGCTCGTCGAGGCCGAAACTGTCGCGCGCCACCGCAAAAGCGGCAGCGATCTGTCCCGCGTCGGCACCGGTGGCGTTGCCCTGGTGAAAGGCGAAAAGCGGGCCGGCGGAATTGACCATCGCGTTGGCCAGCACGGTGGCGATGATCTCCCGGCGCAGCCGGTGGGCCCGGATGGTTTTGGGATGGGCCTGGCCGAGCATCGGGGGGAAGTATTCGTCGAGCTCGGCGCTCAGATAGGGGTCGTCCGGGACGTCAGAATCGACAAGTTCGGTCTCCAGGGTGTTTTTCGCGTAGGCCAGGAGCACGGCGATCTCCGGACGCGTCAGGCCGCGCCCGGCCGCTTCGCGTTCCGCCAGCTGGGCGTCATCGGGCAGATACTCGACGGCGCGGCTGAGCTCGCCGGCGGCCTCGAGCTGACGCATCATGGCGGCGTAGAAAGCAATGTCCCTGGCGCTTTGGCGCTCGGCGATCGAAATCGCCAAGGTTTGCAGATAGTTGTTCCTCAGGCACAGCGCCGCCACCTCGTCGGTCATCTCAAACATGAACCGGTTGCGTTCGGCGAGCTCCATTTCAGACCCCCTGACCAGAGTGCCCAGGGCGATCTTGATGTTGACCTCGAGGTCGGAGGAGTTGACCCCGCCGGAATTGTCGATGGCGTCGGAGTTGATGCGGCCGCCGCCGGCGGCGAATTCGATCCGGCCAAGCTGGGTGACCGCCAGGTTGGCGCCCTCGCCGATGACCTTGGCGCGGACGTCCGGCGCTTTGACGCGGATGGGGTCGTTCCCGCGGTCGCCGACATCGGAATCGCGCTCACCGCTCGCCGCCACATAGGTCCCGATGCCACCAAACCACAGAAGATCGACGTCGGCCTTCAGGATGGCGCTGACCACATCGTTCGGGGTCAGCGCGCCAGGGCCGAGATTGAGCGCCTCGCGGGCTTCGGCCCCGAGCTCCACCGATTTGGCGGAGCGGGAGTGGACGCCGCCGCCGGCAGAGATCCTGGCGGGGTCGTAGTCCTGCCAGCTCGAGCGGTCCATTTCGAACAGCCGCCGGCGCTCGGCGAGTCCGGTTTCGGGATCGGGGTCGGGGTCGATGAAGATGTCGCGATGATCGAAGGCCGCGAGCAGGCGGATTTGCCCGGAGAGCAGCATGCCGTTGCCGAACACGTCCCCCGACATGTCGCCGACCCCGGCGACGGTGAAGGGGGTGGCCTGGATGTCGTGGTTCATCTCCCGGAAATGCCGCTTGACCGCCTCCCACGCGCCGCGGGCGGTGATCCCCATCTTCTTGTGGTCATAGCCGGCCGAGCCGCCGGAGGCGAAGGCGTCGGACAGCCAGTAGCCGCGCGACTCGGAAATGGCATTGGCGGTGTCGGAAAGTGCCGCGGTGCCCTTGTCGGCGGCGACGACGAGATAGGGATCGTCCTCGTCCAGGCAGCGCACGCCATCGGGCCGAACGAGCTTGTCCGCTTCGAGATTGTCGGTGATGTCGAGCAGCGAGCCGACGAAGATCTTGTAGGCTTCGACGCCCTCCGCGGCGATTTCCTCGCGGCTGGCGCCGGCCGGGGTCTGTTTGGGATAGAAGCCGCCCTTGGCGCCCACGGGCACGATGACGGCGTTCTTGACCATCTGGGCCTTGACCAGGCCCAGTATCTCGGTGCGGAAATCCTGAGGCCGGTCGGACCATCTCAACCCGCCGCGGGCGATCGGGCCACCGCGCAGATGCACTCCTTCGACGCGCGGCGAATAGACCCAGATCTCCCGGTAGGGCCGTGGCTCGGGCATGCCCTCGACCAATTCGGCGTCGAGCTTCAGCGCCAGTGCCGGCCGATGCACACCATCGGGGCGCTGGAAGAAATTGGTGCGCAGGGTTGCATCGACAAGATTGACGAACCGGCGGATGATCCGGTCGTCGTCGATCGAGGTGATGGCGTCGAGGCGCTCCGATATGGCGCGCCGGGCCGCTTCCTCGGCGGCGGCGCGATCGCCTTCGAACGCGGGGTCGAGTCTGGCGTAGAACAGCGCCACCAGAGCGTGGCCGATGTCCGGATAGGCGCACAGGGTGGTCGCGAGATACGCCTGCGAATAGGCGATGCCGATCTGGTGCAGGTAGCGCCCGTAGGCGCGGACGAGGGACGCGTCGTCCCATTTCAGCGTCGAGGCGATGGTCAGGCGGTTGAAGCCGTCGTTTTCGGCGATACCGTTCCAGGTGGCGGTGATGGCGGTCTCGATCCGCCCGGCCATGGAAAGCAGCTCGCCCGGGGTGACCTTGTCGAGCTGCAAGGTCATGTCGTGGACCATTCGGTCGACGCCGTCGCGGGCGGTCACGACATAGGATCGTTCGTTGATCACCTGAAAGCCGAACCGCTCCAGCATCGGCACCCGTGCGCTGAGCGGGATTGGCGATTTCAGGTGGTAGATCTTCAGCGACACGGCGTTGTGGCGGCGCCGATGCGGCCCGAAGCCCAGCGCGATGTCGGACTCGTCGGTGAGGGTCTCGAAAGCGGCGATATCGACCAGCGCCTGCTCATGGGTGTAGGCCTCCTGGTAGGCGCTGGAGAACCCTTCCAGGTAGTTGGCGACAGAGGCGGGATCGGGGGCCGCCGACAGCAGCCGGTCTCCAAAGCTGCGGGCGAGATCGGCGACATCCGCCTCGAGCTCGGCGCGGTCGGGGCGTGGCGTCGGCCCGCCGTTGCGGCCGATGATAAAATGGACCGAGACCAGCTCTCCCTCGGGGAAGCTCGGATAGAAGGTCGACACCCGTCCGTCGTAGCGCGAAGCGAGATATTCGCCGACCCGGGCCCTCAGGGTCGAATCGTAGCGATCGCGCGGCAGGAAGGCGAAAACCGAAACGAAATTGTCGAACGGGTCGATGCGCGGCAGGACGCGCACCCGGGGCCGATCGGTCAGCGCCGCCATGACCGAGGCGTACTCGTAAAGCTCGTCGACGCCGATCTGGAACAGCTCGTCGCGGGAGTAGTTGTCGAGCGCGTTCATGAGCGCCTTGCCGGAGTGGCTGTTCGGGTTGAAGCCGGAACGGCGCATGACCTCGGCGATCTTCTGGCGCACCAGCGGCACCTCGGTATGGGGCGTGGCCAGCGACATCGACGTGAACAGGCCGAGCACCCTGAGCTCGCCGGAGGGGGTGCCGTCGTCCGCGTAGAGCTTGACCCCGATGTAGTCCATGTGCACGCGGCGGTGCACCTTCGCCTGGGCGTTGGCCTTCGTCACCAGGAGCGGCTCGGGCCCTTTCATGTAGGCCATGTGCTGCTCGGTGGTCTCGACATACTCGGCACCCTGGCGGATATATTTGAGGTTGGCGTCCTCGAGGATACCCAGGCCCGTCTCGGTGATCGGAACCACCGAGGTGGCGCCATCCTTGCTGACCAGCCGGTATTCGCGCATGCCGAGGAAGGTGAAGTTGTGGTCGGCCAGCCAGGCCAGGAAGTGCATCGCTTCCGACAGCGTGTTCGGGTCAACCCTGGGCGGCCTGTCGCGGCAGGACCGCACGACCTCTCCCAGCCGGGTCAGCATGGGGCGCCAGCCGCGGACCACCCGGCGGATGCGGACCATCACCTCATCCAGTTCGTCCCTGAGGGCGTTGATCGCGATTTCGTCGGCGATGCCGGTGACATGCACATGCACATGGCTGATGCGGTCGCCGCCGCTTCCTTCGGCGAGCACTTCGGGACCGCCCCGGCGTCGGCGGATCGGCAGGATCGGATGGGCGAGCAGGTTGACGGTGCCGCCCATGGCGCGAATCGCCAGCAGCGAGGAGTCGACCAGAAACGGCATGTCGTCGTTGAGAATGTCGATGACGCAGGTGCCCTTGGGCGCGCTGTCGCCCGGACGCCAGATATGGACCGCGTGGCGGCCGGCGGTGTGCTCGGCGAGAAACGCATAGCTCTGGCGGGCGATCGCGACGAACCCGTCGGGATCGTAGGGAACAAGGTCCTCGTCCTCGATCGTGTTGGCGAGGTGCGCCAGGAAGCGTGCGAAGTTTGCATCCTTGGCGCCCATCTCGCTGACGCGCTGGAGCAGCCTGGCTCTGGCTGGCGCCTCCTGTTCGGTCATCGGCGACCCCTGGGCCGAATGTGGCCGCGCGAAGGCTAGCGCGGATGGGCTGACAAAAAAAGCCAAGCGCCGGCAACGGTGAACAGGTTGCTGGGTTCCACGATGCCTCGGCGCCCCAGGGTCAGGCCGGACACTTCCGGCATCGCGGGGGCGGGCCTGCTTCGTCTTGACCCGCCCGAAGCGTCAGGCATAGAACGAGCCCGGTTTCAGCCCCGGAAAGCCCCGACGAGCCGAATATGGCAGACCCGAAAACGTTGTACGACCGGATCTGGGAGGATCATGTGGTCGCCGACAATGGCGACGGCACGGCGCTCATCTATATCGACCGGCATCTTGTGCACGAGGTGACCAGTCCGCAGGCGTTCGAGGGGCTCAGGGAAGCCGGCCGCTCGGTGCGCGTGCCCGAACGCACCCTGGCCGTGGTCGACCACAATGTGCCCACCTCCGACCGCTCGCATGGCATCGCCGATCCCGAGAGCGCCCTGCAGGTGGAGACGCTGGCGCACAACGCCGCCGACTTCGGTATCGAATATTTCAACGAGCTCGACCGCCGGCAGGGGATCGTCCACATCGTCGGACCGGAACAGGGCTTCACGCTGCCGGGGATGACGATCGTGTGCGGGGACAGCCACACCTCGACCCACGGCGCCTTCGGCGCGCTCGCCTACGGCATCGGCACCTCCGACGTCGAGCATGTGCTGGCGACCCAGACACTGAGCCAGTCGAAGTCGAAGAACATGCGGGTCTGCGTCGAGGGGCAACTGCCGGAGGGGGTCACCGCCAAGGACGTCATCTTGTCCATCATCGGCGAGATCGGCACCGCCGGGGGGACGGGTCACGTGCTCGAATATGCCGGCTCCGCCATTCGCTCGCTGTCGATGGAAGGGCGGATGACGGTGTGCAACATGTCGATCGAGGGCGGCGCGCGGGCCGGGCTGATCGCATCGGACGAGACGACGTTTGCCTATATCGCCGACCGGCCGAGGGCCCCCAGGGGCAAGGCGCTGGAGATGGCGATCGACTACTGGCGGACGCTGAAGAGCGATGAGGACGCCCACTTCGACCGCGACGTCACGCTCGACGCTGCGAGCCTGCCGCCCGTGGTCACCTGGGGCTCCAGCCCCGAAGACGTGGTTTCGGTCACCGGCGAGGTGCCCGACCCCGAGCTGATCGAGGATCCGCACCGGCGGGCCTCCAAAAAGCGGGCGCTCGAGTATATGGGGCTGAGCCCCGGCACGAAGATCACCGACATCAGACTCGACCGGGTGTTTCTGGGCTCGTGCACCAACTCGCGGATCGAGGATCTGCGCGCCGCGGCCGCCATCGTGCGCGGTCACACGGTGGCCGAGTCGGTCGATGCCATGGTGGTGCCGGGTTCGGGACTGGTCAAAGCCCAGGCGGAGGCCGAGGGGCTCGACCGGATTTTCATCGAGGCCGGGTTCGACTGGCGGGAACCGGGTTGCTCGATGTGCCTGGCGATGAACGCCGATCGGCTGAAGCCCGAAGAGCGTTGCGCGTCGACCTCGAACCGCAATTTCGAAGGGCGGCAGGGCTTCAAGGGGCGCACCCATCTGGTCTCGCCGGCGATGGCGGCGGCGGCGGCGATTGCCGGGCGGTTCGTCGATATCCGCGAGTGGCGGTGACGCGAGGCAATGGGGACGTGGCGGCCGTCGATTGGGCCGGACGGTCGGCGCCGACGCTCGCCGAATTCGAGGCGATCGCGCGCGCCGCGTTCGAGGCGCTGCCGCTGGAATTCCGCAAGTTCGTCGATGAGGTGCCGTTCTTCGTGGCCGACTTTGCCGAGGACGAGGTGCTCGATGATCTCGGTTTGGAGTCTCCCTTCGAGCTGATGGGGCTGTTTGAAGGCGTCGGGATGGCCCAGGAGGGGGCGGACCCCGCCACCGGGCAGATGCCCAACCGGATCTGGCTGTATCGCCGCCCGATCCTCGACTACTGGGCCGAGCACGAGGATACGCTGGGCGTCGTCATCGCGCACGTGCTGGTGCACGAGATCGGGCATCATTTCGGCTTCTCCGACGAGGACATGGAAGCAATCGAGAACGGACCGCGATGAGGTGGCGGGTGGCGCTGTCGTCGGTCGTGGTGGCGCTTGTGACGATCATCGCCACGCCGGGGCGCGCCGAGGCGCCGGTGCTGTCGGGCGTCCCCTGTCCGGCCGAACCAAAGCTGTCGCTGTCGGCTTACGATGTGTTCCGGCTCGAGCATCTCACAAGCAGTCGTACGCGCGGGCTGGCCGGGGCGGCGAATGCCGGAAGCGCTGTCGACCGGGCCGTCGTGGCGGGCCTTTTTGAAGCCGGGCTGGCGCCTCTCGCCAGCGTTGCCGTGGGGCATTACCGATGCCGCACGATCAAGATGGGCGGACCGGTGCCGCTGACCATTTATGACTGGTTCGAATGCGAGATCACGGCGCTCGGCGCCGGCTTCCGGATCGAGAAGCTCACCGGTTCGCAGCGGCTGTCGGGGACGCTGACCCCGGCCGGCGACGGGCTCGCCTATCGCGGCGCCCTGCACTACCGGGAGGAGGCGCCGCGTCCCTACGAGGGGGTTTCCGAGCGCGATCAGGTGGGGTGTCTTGTCAGGCAGTTCGAAGACGGCGGCTCGTTGATCCTGGAGCTGCCCTACCCGCGCTTCGAGAGCGCCCATGACGTGCTGGAGCTGAAACCGGCCGGCAGCCGCTGACCTCAGCCCGCGATTTCGGTCGCGAGTTCGAATGCCATCAGTTCGTCGGTGGTGAAATAGTAGAGCCGGTCGGGCGGCGTCTCGAGCGCATGCACCCAGACCTCCGGATCGATCCCCATTTCGTCGAGGTGCCGGGCGATGCGGGCGGTGGTGGTCTGGGCATCCGACATCGCCCGCGCAGGCCCGGGCAATGTGTCGCCGCTCGCGAAGACCTGATGGACGCCGATGACCGCCTCGGGGCCGGCCTTTCGTTCGATGCCGCCGGCGAAGATCAGGGGGCACGACGAGGCGCAAAAGTCCCCGTCGGCGACCTCGGTGGCGAATTCGCCTTCGCGCAGCATCTTCGAAATGGCCAGCGCGTCCTCGACCGAGCCGCCGGGGGAATTCAGCCGGACGACGCGCACATACTCGCCCCGCTCGGCGATTTCGGCGCCGAACCGCTCGGCGGCGCCACGGTCGATCGTGCCTTCGAGCAAGAGCACGCCTCCCGGCTTGAGGCTGATCGTGAGGGGGGCGAGCAGTGTGTCCTTGTCGGCCCTAATCCGCTCGCCGGGCAAGAAGGCGGGGACCGCCGGGTCGTCGCCGGGGCGGTCGATCGCCGGCAGGATGGCGGGGGCGTTGATGCCAGGCTGGATGGGCTGGCTGGCCTTGAGGGAATCGAAGTCTAGCCACAACGTCGCGGCGGCCCCGCCCAGCAGGGCATAGAAGACGAACTGCATGATTGCGCCGTCGTCGAGCCAGCGCCAGGGGCGGCGCGGAGGCCGGCGCCCGTCTGCGGTGGCGGCGCTCAAAGCCGGTTCACGAATTGGGGCGCCCGCGCTTGGCGGGATCGAGCGGGGTGACAGTGGTGTCGTCCTGGGCACCGCCGGTGGCACTGCCCGGGGTCGGCTGCTGCCGTTCGGGTGGCGCCTCGGTCTGGGCGGGAGCGGGTTCTTCGAGTTCGTCGGCGTGTTCGTCCCCGAGGGTCATTTCGCGATAAAGGGCCACAGAGCGCATCATCTCGGCGGCGGTGATCCGGTCGGCGAGATCGAGGGCCCGGGCTTCGCGGCTGGCGGCCGAATAGACGACCGAGAGCACGAAAACCAACACAACCGGCAGCAGGTCGATGGAGATGGCGCCGGCCCAGGAGGGCACGAAATCGGCGGCGTAGATGATGACGGCCTCGGCGGTCGAGAGCGGCACGAAGCGGCGCGGGGCGACTTCGGGCTGCGCGAGGATCTTGCCGGCGGCGGTCGAGAGCGCCTCGGACTGTGCCTGGACCGAGGTGAACACCCGCGCCATCACCTGGTCCTGGCGCTGGACCAGATCGGCGGTGCCGCCGTCCGCGACCGGGGCGATGAATCCGAGCGACAGGTCCTCGGCGGCGCGCTCGACCGAAGAGGCGACCGATGTCTCCTCCAACGCCGCGACCACCCCGGTGAGCGCCACGGCCTCGGCGGCAAACTTGTCGGCGCGCGGCTGCACGTCGCCGGGAGCGGAAACGAGTTCGCGCATGGTGGCCAGATGCGCCGAGCCGGAGGCGAACAGATCCGCGACGGTATCGCGGGAGGAGACGATGGAGTCGCCCAGCCCGTTGAGCTGTGCGGACATCTGGGAAAGAAGCTGCACCACCGAGCCGGCGCCGGAGGTACCGGTCAAGGCGCCGGAGGCGCGCTCCTCGGCCGCCAGCCGCGAGAAGCGTTCGGAGGCGCGCTGCACGTCGGGCAGCAGCGACTGGGCGCCCAACGCGTTCGAATGGGCCTGGTCGAGGTCCGCGGAATAACCCTCCAGGGTGGTTGCCAGATGCTGCTCGAGGGCTGCCGAGCCGGCGAGCGCGGCCGCGTTGAGCCACGAGGACATGGCCACGATCATCAGCGAGCCGATCACCATGATGCCGCCGAGCGCCCAACGGCGGCCGGCGTCGCGGATGAGCGGCACAAAGCGCAACATGTATGTCCAGAAGGCGTAGATGCCGACCGAGACGGCGGTCGAGTAGATGATAGCGGCGAAGAAGACGAGATTGGCGTCGCCGTCCAGAAGCGAGCGCACGCCGAGATAGGTGTAGACGCCGCTCGCCAGCGCCAGCACCGCCAGCGCGAAGCGGGTCATGGTCTCCAGCGACTTGACGCCTTCCCTCAGGCGCGCGGCATTGTTGGCATTGAGCATCGGGAACTCCGCCTGGAGCTATCCAAAAGGTTAACAAATCCTTGCCGCCAGAAGGAGACCAAAAAAGGGCCGCCAAACCTCGCCCTACATAGCGGCGAGCTGGCGCAGGACCCTTTCGAGGCGTTTGCGCTTGGGCGGCTGGTGAATGCCGACGAGGCGCGCCTCGAGAACCTTTGCGAGTTCCTTGGGGTCGTTGTGTGCCGCCGCCGCGAGGGCCTTTTCGGCGTACATCGGGGTCTGGTTGACGGCGCTCGTCCCCAGCGCAGCCAGAAGCCGGGGCCAAGTAGCGGCCTGATGGGCGGGCGAGGCGGACAGCGTCGCCAGGATCGAGAAGGCGGCGTCCTTGGCGATGACGGAGGAGCGGTCGGCGGCGCCGAGAACCTCGTCGAGGCGGGCGGCGACGGTATCGGGCCGAGCCACGGTGATGGCCGCGATTGCGCTCAGGGCGCCCCAGATCATGCGGTTGTTGCGTGAGTTCAGGGCGGCAAAGAACGCGGCGGCGTGCGGCGCGATCAGCTCGGGGCGGCGCTCGCCGATCTCGTAGAGCGACTTGATGGCGTCGTTGGCGACCGATTGCGGCGCGCTGCCGATCGCCCCGGCGAGTTCGGCAATCGCAGCGGCGCCGCCGGAATGCGCCAGCTCTTCGGCGAGTTCGACGTTGGGCACCTCGTCGCGACGGCCGCGGGCGGTGGCCAGCCTTTCGAGAACGCTCATCGTGTTTTCCACCCTTCCTTGTCGGCTGCCGATAACATGGTGGAGGGCCGAAGTCGCGCAAGACCCAGGCGACCGGGTTGCTTGACCCCCGTTGGCGCTTGCGCCATGAAGCGCTCGAAACCGAGAGACCGGGCATCAGATGGACAGGTTCACCACGCTCACCGGGGTCGCCGCGCCGCTGCCGATCGTCAATGTCGACACCGACATGATCATCCCCAAGCAGTATCTGAAGACGATCAAGCGCACCGGGCTCGGCACGGCGCTGTTCGCGGAGATGCGCTACACCGAGGACGGCGGCGAAAACCCGGATTTCGTGCTCAACAAGCCCGCCTACCGGGACGCCAAGATCATGGTGGCCGGCGACAATTTCGGCTGTGGATCGTCGCGCGAGCACGCCCCCTGGGCGCTCAGGGATTTCGGGATCACCTGCGTGATTTCGACGAGCTTCGCGGACATCTTTTACAACAACTGCTTCCAGAACGGCATTCTGCCGATCCAGGTGAGCCCCGACGAGCTGGCCAAGCTGATGGACGACGCCGAGCGCGGCGCCAACGCGACGCTGACGATCGATCTGGAGGCGCAGACGATCCGCGGGCCGGACGGCGGCACCATTCATTTCGTCATCGACCCCTCGCGCAAGCAGGCGCTGCTCGAAGGGCTCGACCATATCGGGGTGACGCTCGGCAAAGCCGATGCGATTTCCAGTTTCGAGTCGAAAATGCACGAAAGCCGGCCCTGGGTCTGAGCGGGACAGGATCCGATATCAGGCCGGCCACGACAGCGGTCATATCGTCTGCCCGATGCCTGACCGGCGGGCTTGAGCCGCGTCTCCCGTTGAGAAAGGCCATTCCGAAATGAACGCGCATCTTCTCCTGCTGCCCGGCGACGGGATCGGCCCGGAAATCATGGCCGAGGTCGAAAAGCTCATCGCCCGCCTCAACGCGGCCGGGCTGACCGAGTTCGGTATCGAGACGGCGCTTGTCGGCGGGGTCGCCTATGACGCCCATGGGGCGGCTATTTCCGACCAGGATATGGACAAGGCGCTCGGAGCCGACGCGGTCCTGTTCGGTTCGGTGGGCGGGCCGAAATGGGCGGGGGTCCCCTATGACGTGCGGCCCGAGGCGGGGCTCCTCAGGCTGCGCAAGGAGCTGGGCCTGTTCGCCAATCTCAGACCGGCGATCTGCTATCCGGCCCTGGCCGGCGCCTCATCTCTCAAGCGCGAACTTGTCGAGGGGCTGGATCTTCTCATCGTCCGCGAGCTCACCGGCGGGGTCTATTTCGGGGAGCCCAAGGAAATCACCGATCTCGGTGACGGCCAGCAACGCGCCGTCGACACCCAGGTCTACGAGACCTACGAGATCGACCGCATCGCCCGGGTCGCCTTCGATATGGCGCGCACGCGGGGCAATCTGGTGCATTCGGCCGACAAGAAGAACGTCATGAAAACCGGCGTCCTGTGGGACGAGGTGGTGCAGGCGGTGCACCGGGCCGACTATCCGGACGTCGAGCTCCGGCAAGTCCTCGCCGACAATTGTGCGATGCAATTGGTGCGCGATCCCAAGCAGTTCGACGTCATCGTCACCGACAATCTGTTCGGCGACATCCTCTCGGACGCCGCCGCGATGCTCACCGGTTCACTGGGCATGCTGCCGTCCGCCTCGCTCGGCGCGCCGGACCCCGAGACAGGCAAGCGGCGGGCGCTCTACGAGCCGGTGCACGGTTCGGCGCCGGACATTGCCGGCACGGGCGCCGCCAACCCGATCGCCATGATCGCGAGCTTCGCGATGTGCCTGAGATACTCATTCGGCATGGTCGAGCTCGCGGACGAGGTGGAGGCGGCGATCGCGGCGGTGCTCGATGCGGGGCTGAGGACCCCCGACATTATGCAGGAGGGCTGCACGAAGGTGGGCACCGAGGAGATGGGGGCGGCCATCGCCGCGCGGCTGGGGGCGTAGTCTGTGGAGCACTTGGCGACCATTCCGATCCTGCGCAGCTTCGACGAGGCCAAGGCGCGTGAATTCTACGTGGACTTTCTCGGTTTCGGGGTCGATTTCGAGCACCGCTTCGAGCCGGATCTGCCGCTGTTCATGGGGTTGAGCCTGGGCTCGATCAAAATCTATGTCAGTGAGCATCACGGCGACGCCACGCCGGGCTCGCATGTGGTGTTCGAAATCACCGGCCTGCGGGACTATCATGCCGGTCTGCTGGAAAAGCGCTACCAGAACGCCCGCCCGGGGGTCGGCGAATATGTCGGCGGGGGCATCCACACCTGCATTGCCGACCCGTTCGGCAACACCATCGAGTTCGTCGAACGCGATCCCGCCGAGGCCTGAGAGGCGGGACGTGCCGTTTCATTGACTCTCAACCCGATCGGCGTATGAAACGCCACCCGCCTTCCCGGCGTGGACCGCAAGTCATCTCAGAGCACGAACAATGGGCTATTCGGTCGCGATCGTAGGGGCCACCGGCAATGTCGGTCGGGAGCTCTTGAACATCCTCGACGAGCGCGGCTTTCCCGCCGACGAGGTCTTCCCGCTCGCTTCCTCGCGCTCGATCGGCCGCGAGGTGAGTTTTGGCGACAGGACCCTCAAATGCCGGGACCTGGAGACCTTCGAATTCTCGAAGGCGGATCTGTGCCTGATGTCGGCGGGCGCGGAGCTGTCGCGGCAGTGGGCCGAGAAGATCGGCAAGACCGGCTGCATCGTCATCGACAACTCCTCGGCCTGGCGCTACGACGACCGGGTGCCGCTGGTCGTCCCCGAGGTCAATGCCGGGGTGCTCGACGCCTATATGGCGAAAAACGAGCGGCTCAACATCATCGCCAATCCCAATTGCTCGACGGCCCAGCTGGTGGTGGCGCTGAAGCCGCTGCATGACTTCGCGAGCATCCGGCGGGTGGTGGTTTCGACCTATCAGTCGGTCTCCGGCGCCGGCAAGGCGGCAATGGACGAATTGTGGAACCAGACCAAGGGCATTTTCGTCACCGACGTGCCCGAGGCGCACCAGTTCCCCAAGCAGATCGCCTTCAACGTCATCCCGCACATCGACCGCTTCATGGAAGACGGCTCGACCCGCGAGGAGTGGAAGATCGCCGCTGAAACCCACAAGATCCTCGACCCCACCATCAAGCTGACCGCCACCGCGGTTAGGGTGCCGGTGTTCGTCGGACATTCCGAGGCGGTCAACCTCGAATTCGAGCGCGAAATCGGACCGGAAAAGGCCCGCGAGCTGTTGCGCGAGGCGCCGGGGGTGCTGGTGGTCGACAAGCCGGAGGACGGTGGCTACGTCACCCCCGTCGAATCGGTCGGGGAATACGCCACCTACGTTTCACGAATTCGCGCCGATGACACCCTCGAGTTCGGCCTGAACCTCTGGGTGGTCTCGGACAATCTGCGCAAGGGCGCGGCGCTCAATACCGTCCAGATCGCCGAAAGCCTGATCAGCCGCGGTCTGATCGAGCAAGCGGCGTGAACGCCGACTTGGGTCGCCGACGAGGCTAGCGGGCGGCGCGGATATCCTCCGAAAGGCGGGCGAAGGAGCCGGCATCGGTCCCGGTGACCCACAATTCGCCGGTGGCGATATCGAACCAGGCGCCGTGCAGGCTCAGTTGACCGCGGTCGATGCGTTCCGAGACGAACGGGAAGCTCCTCAGATTGGCGAGCGAGTGGGCGATCGAGGCCTGTTCGAGGCGGGTGTGGCGCTCAGGCGCCGGGGCGGTGTTGTCGGCTTGCGCTTCGGCGAGCGCGCGCACCCCACCGATCCATGCGCCGATGAAGATCGAGTCAGTCGCGTCAGTCGCGTCCGTCGCGAGCGCCGCCTCGACGCCTCCGCAGCCGGCGTGCCCCATGACCAGGATCGCTTGCACGCCGAGGCGCGTGACCGCGAATTCCAGGGCGGCCGACGTACCGTGGTACGAGGCGTCAGGCTCGAAAGGCGGGACGAGATTGGCGACGTTGCGCACCACGAACAACTCACCCGGCTCGCAGCCGAAGATCGTTTCGGGCGCCACCCGGCTGTCAGAGCACGATATGACCAGGGTGTGCGGATGCTGGCCCCGTTCGGCCAAATCCCGGTAGCGCTGGCGGTCGGCGCGCGACTGGCGCGCCACAAAGCCGGCGTAGCCGTCGCGCAAGCGGGTGGGGAAGTCTTGCATGGCGCCTCGATAGCGGTAAGAGGGAGCATCTTCAATCGGCGCCGCAATCGACAAAGGAGTGCGGGCGCATGCACATCTACCGCTTCCTGACCGGGGAAGACGACGACGCCTTCTGCCACAAGGTGACCAGGGCGCTCAGCGAGGGCTGGGTTCTCTACGGGCCGCCGCATTACGTCTTTGACGCCGCCGCGGGCGTCATGAAATGCGGCCAGGCGGTCACGAGGGAAGTCGAGGATCAGCCCTACGATCCCGAAAAGAAGCTCTCCGAATACGAATAGACACCGCGCCGCCGTGGATTGCGGGGGCAGGGGGGCCGGTGGCACGGATTGATTTTGACGCCACGGGCTCACACCGCTAAATCAATGGGAACGTCTTGCGGCGCCCCACCTCCTGCCGCACAGCTACGAGACAGGTCATGGAACGATCGACCCGGCCGCTTTCGCCGCATTTGAGCATCTATCGGCTGTCGATCACCATGGTGATGTCGATCGCTCACCGGATCACCGGGATGGGGCTGTATCTGGGCACGGCGCTGGTGGCCTGGTGGCTGGCGGCGGCGGCCATGGGGGACGGCCCGTTTGCCATCGCCCAGGGCTTCTTCGATCACTGGTTGGGGCGCCTGGTGCTGTTCGGCTACACCTGGGCGCTGTTCCATCACCTCATCGGCGGACTCAGGCACTTCATCTGGGATTTCGGTTTCGGCTACGGGCCGGCGCGCTATCTGATGGGCTGGCTGACGATTGGCGCGTCGCTGGCGATCACCGTGGCGATCTGGGCGGCGGTGCTTTTGTGATGGCGGGGGCGGGACGATGAGCATGCGCACGCCGCTTTCGCGGGTATCGGGACTGGGCGCGGCGGGCAGCGGGCCGGGACACTTCCTTCAACAAAGGCTGACCGCGGTCGCCAATCTGGTTCTGGTGGTCTTTTTCGTGTGGATGGTTCTGAGCCATCTGGGTGCCGGTCGGGCCGACTTGCAGGCGGCCTTCGCCAATCCGCTTGTCGCGGCGGCCGCGGTGCTGGCGGTGGTTTCGATCGCCTGGCACATGCGGCTCGGCATGCAGGTGGTGATCGAGGACTACGTGGCGTCCGAGGCCGCCAAATTCGTGCTTGTGGCGCTCAACACCTTCTTCGCGGCCGCGGTCGCCGCGATCTCGATCGTCTCGGTGCTGATGCTGGCTCTGGGAGGCTGATGGCGGTGGCCGGACCTTCGTACCAAACCGAGACCCACGATTTCGACGTCGTGGTCGTGGGCGCCGGCGGGTCCGGGCTCAGGGCCACACTGGGCCTGGCCGAGCAGGGGCTGCGCACGGCATGCGTGACCAAGGTGTTTCCGACCCGCTCGCACACGGTCGCCGCCCAGGGGGGCATCGCGGCGTCGCTGGGCAACATGGGCCCCGATTCCTGGCAGTGGCACATGTACGACACGGTCAAGGGATCGGACTGGCTCGGCGACAACGATGCCATCGAGTATCTCGCCCGGGAGGCCCCGCAGGCCGTCTACGAACTCGAGCACTACGGGGTACCGTTCTCGCGCACCGAAGACGGTCAGATCTACCAACGTCCCTTCGGCGGTCACATGCAGAACTACGGCGAGGGGCCGCCGGTGCAACGCACCTGCGCCGCCGCGGACCGGACCGGACACGCCATCCTGCATACCCTCTACGGGCAGGCGGTCAGACACCAGGCGCGGTTTTTCATCGAGTATTTCGCAATCGACCTTCTGATGAGCGAGGACGGGGTGTGCGAGGGCGTCGTCGCCTGGAACCTGGAAGACGGGACCATCCACCGGTTCCGGGCCAAGATGGTGGTCCTGGCCACCGGCGGCTACGGGCGGACCTATTTCTCCTGTACCTCGGCGCACATCTGCACCGGCGACGGCAACGGCATGATCGCCCGGGCCGGGCTGGCGCTGCAGGACATGGAATTCGTCCAGTTCCATCCCACCGGCATCTACGGCGTCGGCATCCTGATCACCGAAGGGGCGCGCGGCGAGGGCGGATTTCTGACAAATTCCGAGGGCGAGCACTTCATGGAGCGCTACGCCCCGACCGCCAAGGACCTGGCCTCGCGGGACGTGGTCTCGCGCTGCATCACGCTCGAGGTCCGAGAGGGGCGCGGCGTGGGGCCGAGAAAGGACCACGCGCATCTGCATCTCGAACATCTCGATGCGGACGTGCTGCACGAGCGGCTGCCGGGGATCACCGATCTGGCCCGCGTGTTCGCCGGGGTCGACCTGACGAAGGAGCCGATCCCGGTCATCCCGACCGCCCACTACAATATGGGCGGCATCCCCACCAATCACTGGGCCGAGGTGCTCGATCCGACCGAGGACGAACCGGACAGAACCGCACCAGGGCTGATGGCGGTGGGGGAGGCGGCCTGCTGCTCGGTCCACGGGGCCAACCGGCTGGGGGCCAATTCGCTGATTGATCTGGTGGTGTTTGGGCGCGCCGCCGCCATTCGCGCGGGCGAGGTGATCGATCGCGCCGCGCCGGTGCCGCCGGTCAACGAGCACGCCTACGAGGCGATCATCGAGCGCTTCGACCGGCTGAGAAACGCCAATGGCGCCAGCCCAACGGCCGAGCTCAGGGACCGGATGCAACACATCATGCAGGAAGACGCGGCGGTGTTCCGAACCGAGGAGACGCTGGCGCAGGGCTGCCAGCGGATTGCGGAGGTGTGGGCCGGGCTGGGCGACCTCAAGGTCACCGACCGCTCGCTGATCTGGAATTCCGATCTTGTGGAGACCCTGGAGCTCGAGAACCTGATGGCCTGCGCGGTGGCGACGGTCAACTCCGCCAGGGCGCGGCAGGAAAGCCGCGGCGCGCATGCGCGGGAGGATTTCCCCGAGCGCGACGACGCCAACTGGCGCAAGCACTCGCTGGCCCGGATCGATGCGGACGGCAAGGTGGTGCTGGCAACCCGTCCGGTGCATGCCGAGCCGTTGAGCGACGGGATCGCGCTCGACAAGATCGCGCCCAAGGCGAGGGTCTATTGAAAATGCCCGGGCGCGGCTGGCGACGATTTCCTGGATCGCGGGTGAGGTCGAGCGCGGCAATCGCGGTTTTGCTTGCCGGTTGTGTGGGCGCGGGCGGGGCGAGGGCCGATGTCGGCCGCGACATTGCCCGCACCTGTGAGGCGGAGTGGTTCCTGCCGCGGCCGGTGTGCGTGTGCGTCGCCGGGCAGGCGGTGGGGCGGTTCAATGAGGTGCAGCTGCAGTGGCTGGCACTGGGCGCCGGGCACCCGGCAGAAGCCGCGGCGCTGGCCAAGGCGATGTCGGTGGCCGAGGCGCAAGCGGTCACGCGGTTCATCGTCGATGCCTCGCATCAGTGCGAGGCGACGTGAGCGACGGCAATGTGGCGATGGGTGCGGCGGCGGGCGTGACAACGGGCTATTCCGGCACGCCGCTGCCCAAAAAGCTCGGCCTCAAGGATGGGCAGGCGGCCTTGTTCATCGACCTGCCGGAGCCGCTCGGGTGGCTGCAAAGCGCGGTGCCCTTTCGAAGCGTGACACGGCTCGCCGACTGGGAGGGGATCGAGAAGGCCGGGGACGGGTTCGACGTCGTCCATGCCTTCACCCGCTCGGCCGCCGGATTGAAGGCGGGGCTCAGACACTTGCAGTCGGCGATCGCGGCGGACGGGATGATCTGGGTGTCGTGGCCGAAGCGTGCCAGCGGCGTTGCGACCGATGTCACCGAGGACGTTGTCAGAGGTGCGGCACTCGCTCTCGATCTGGTAGACGTCAAGGTGGCGGCGGTGGATGATACCTGGAGCGGATTGAAGCTGGTGATCCGGAAGCAGGCGCGGCACCGGTACGGAGGACAGGTATAATGCGACGGGCACTGGTTTTGGCGATGGCGGGATTGCTGGCAGCGGGGTGCCCGGCGGTGGCGCAAACAGCCGAGGACCGCGAGACGATCATAGGTTCGTGTCTCGAGGATCTGCAGCTCTCCGAGGCGGGCTGCGCATGTGTGGCGGACCAGGCCGAAGGCGATCTGGACGCGACCACGCACCACCTGTTCGCCCTGGCGCTGAGTGATCCGACCGCGATGGCCGCCATGGCCGCCACCACCGGATTCACGCCGGAGCAGGCTCAGGCGATGACCGACTTCGTCACGACGGCGCCGACCCAGTGCGCGCGGACGACGATGCAATAGGGGTCAAGATGGTCGAATTCACCCTCCCGAGAGGCTCCAAACCCGTCCCCGGCAAGCGCTGGCCGCAGCCGGAGGCAGCCACGAGGACGCGCGAGGTCCGGGTTTACCGCTACGATCCGGACGAGGGGGACAGCCCGCGCATCGACACCTATTTTGTAGATGCGGGCGATTGCGGACCGATGGTCCTCGACGCGCTCGTCTGGATCAAGAACCGGGTCGACCCCACGTTGACCCTGAGGCGCTCGTGCCGGGAGGGCGTGTGCGGGTCGTGCGCCATGAACGTGGACGGGCTCAACACGTTGGCCTGCACCAAGCCGATGGAGGAGATCGGCGGCCCCATCAAGATCTCGCCGCTGCCGCATCTGCCGGTGATCAAGGACCTGGTGCCGGACCTGTCGGACTTCTACGCGCAGCACCGGATGATCGAGCCGTGGCTGAAGACCGTCAGCCCTGAGCCGCGGGCGGAATGGCGGCAGACCCACGAGGACCGCGAGAAGCTCGACGGGCTTTACGAGTGCATCCTTTGCGCCTGCTGCTCGACCTCCTGCCCGAGCTACTGGTGGAACGGCGAGCGCTACTACGGACCGGCCGTGCTGCTGCAGGCCTATCGCTGGCTCATCGACAGCCGTGACGAGGCGCGGGGCGAGCGTCTCGATGCGCTCGAAGACCCATTTCGCCTTTATCGCTGCCACACGATCATGAACTGCACGAATACCTGCCCCAAGGGACTGAACCCGGCCAAGGCGATCGCCGAGATCAAGAAGATGATGGTGGAGCGGCAGCTCTAGGGAACGTGGATGCAGTATGTTGTTCTCATTCTCGGGGTTCTGTCGGCGGCGGCGATCTGGTGGTATCGCCTCAAGATGATCTCCGGCGCTGCCCGGGATGTGGCAGCCACTGCGGGCAGGGTGCGCGGCGAGGTCCGCCGCCGGTCGGCGCGGCGGCAGGTGGCGGAAGTGGCGCTCAAGGAGATCGCCGATCCCGTGACCGGCGCGGCGACGGTTCTGGTTGCGATGGCGGCGGACGAGATTCCGCTGACGCCGAAGGACGAACGGGCCATCCGGGCGGCGCTTCTGAAGGTGGCGACCCCGGAGGAGACCGACGACGCCATCGATCACGCCAAGTGGGTCAACAGCCAACTCGACGATCCGGCGATCATCATCGATCGTCTGGCGCCGCTCATGAAGGCGCGGCTCAAGCCCGACCAGCGTACCGAGTTCATCTCGCTGATCGACGCGGTGAAAAATGGGATCACCTATTCAAGCCGCTACGACCAATGGCGCGAGCGAGTGATCGACCGGCTCGACATGAGCCCGACCGGCTGAACAATGTCGGGCCGGCCGACTGCAGAACGGTGAGGGACCGATGGCGGAAGAGGTGAGCCTTGAGCAGATCCGGGCCGAAGAGGAAGAGCTGCAGTTCGACCGGTTCGGCCCCGACACTGCTTTTTCGCTGGGCTCGTATCTGCGTGCTGTGGCAGTTGAACGAGACCTTAGCGTGGTCATCGACATCACGCTGGGCGGGCGGCAGCTGTTTTTCACGGCCCTCGAAGGCTCGGCGGCCGACAATGCCGCGTGGGTGCGCAAAAAGGCGGCGACGGTGATGCGGTTCGGCCGACCCTCGCTGGCGGTGCGGCTCGAATGCCAGGCGAGAGGTGTGACGCTGGAGGCGCGCTCGCATGTGAGCGGTGACGAGTATGTGTGGGACGGCGGTTCGTTCCCGATTATTCTCAGGGGAACCGGAGTTGTCGGAACGGTGAGTGTGTCGGGGCTGCCGGATGTCGAAGATCACGCCCTGGTTGTCGAGGGGCTCCGGCACGTTCGCGGACGCGGTTCGTAGCGCATGGGATACACCGAGATCCTCACCAGCCGCGACGCCAACAAGGTGCGGGTGATCACCGCGGCGCTCAGGGCGCACGGATTTCATCCGCTGGAGGGCGACGAGGACGGCATCCCGGGCATGCCAGGGGTGACCGGTCTTTACGGGATTGCCATCCGGGTGCCGGCCGAGGAAGCGGAAGACGCGCGCGCTCTCGCCGAAGCCCTGGACCGCGAGATGCGGCGCTGATGGCACGCAATGGTCGCAAACTGGCCACATTCTGCCGGTTAAGGGCGCGTTAAGGTGAATTCACTCCTGATGCAGTGGGGCGCAGGTGGCCGGCATTGCCGGCTCCGGAGCAACGCCATGGGTCTTTTCAAATCTTCGGCCGCTGTCGCCTGGCTCGTGGGCGCCGCGGTCCTTGCCGGCTGCACCACTTCGTCGCGGCAGTTTCCGCCGGCGGACGTCGGCACGCCCCTGCCGCCGGTGGCGCCGGTCGAGTCAACCGTTATCGAGCGTGGCAGCCTGCCCCCGGTCGGCGAAGGTGGCCAGCCGCCGGTCGACGCAACCGGCCAGCCGTCCGTCACCGGCACGCGGACGCTGGACGCGATGGGCGTGCCGCTGGATGCCGCTCCCGCCGGGACCGAAGGGTCTGGACTGCCCGAGGGGACGGCGGCGGACACGATGGGTTCGGCGGGGTCGCAGACCGGCGAAGACAACACATCGTTCGTCACCCTGGACGATCTGCAGAGCGGCGGCACTGTCGCCGGCCGCAATCTGAGCGGCGAGCTGACGGTGGAGAAGCTGCTCGGCGGCTGGACGATCGACGACGGCATCAACAGCTGCCGGCTCAATCTCACCTACACCGCCAAGGGCGAAACGGGTCGCTACCGGGCCTCGGCACCGGGTTGCCAGGTGGCGGGCGTGGCGGCGGTCAGCTCCTGGGATCTGGCCGGGGGCCAGATCCGGTTGTTCACGGAATCGGGGCAGCTGATCGCGGCGCTCGTGCTCAGCGGCGAGCGGTTCGTCGGCACCCTGGCGGACGGTCGCCGGGTGACCATGGCCGGCTGAGTGACCCGCCTCTGAACCCGTTCCCCGAGCGCTTGCACGCACCTGACCTTGGCGTTAAGTCAGGGGCGCATCTTCACGGCGCGATCCGCGGGGGAAATTCCGACATGGCGCGAAGCAAGCTTGCCCTGATCGGCGGGGGGCAGATCGGCGGCACGCTCGCGCATCTGGCGGCGCTCAAGGAGCTGGGCGACGTCGCCTTGTTCGATATCCAGGACGGGCTGGCGCCGGGCAAGGCGCTGGACCTCTCGCAGGCGGGGCCCATCGAGGGCGTCGACGCTGCACTGGTGGGCAGCTCGGAATACAAGGCGATCGCGGGCGCCGACGTGGTGATCGTCACCGCCGGGGTGCCGCGCAAGCCGGGCATGAGCCGCGACGACCTTCTGGAGATCAACCTCAAGGTGATGGAGCAGGTGGGGGCGGGGATCACCAAATACGCCCCCGACGCTTTCGTCATCTGCATCACCAATCCTCTCGACGCCATGGTGTGGGCCCTGCAGCGCTTTTCGGGCCTGCCGACCAACAAGGTCGTCGGCATGGCCGGCATTCTCGATTCGGCGCGCTTCCGCCGCTTCATCGCCGACGAACTCGACGTGTCGGTGGAGGACGTGACCGCCTTCGTGCTCGGCGGGCACGGCGATTCCATGGTGCCGCTGCCGCGCTATTCGACGGTGGCCGGAATCCCGCTGACGGATCTCGTTCGGATGGACATGCTTTCCCGCGAGCGCCTCGACGAGATCATCCAGCGCACCCGCGACGGCGGCGCCGAGATCGTGGGGCTGCTGAAGACCGGTTCGGCCTTCTACGCGCCAGCCTCGGCGGCGATCTCGATGGCCGAGAGCTATCTGAGGGACAAGAAGCGCGTTCTGCCCTGCGCCGCCTATTTGAAGGGCGAGTTTTCCGTCAAGGGCATGTATGTCGGGGTGCCGGTGGTGATCGGCGCCGGCGGCGTCGAGCGTGTGGTCGAAATCACCCTCAACCGTACCGAGCGGGCGGCCTTCAATCGCTCGGTCGAGGCGGTCAAGACCCTGATCGAGGACTGCAAGAAGATCGCCCCGAAGCTCGCCTAGCGCCGACCGAGCGCGGCACCGAAAAACGGACCCGCCCGATGAACATCCACGAATATCAGGCCAAGGCGCTGCTGCGGGACTACGGGCTCCCGGTCGGCGAGGGAATTGCCGTCGCCTCCGCTGACGAGGCGGAAGCGGCTGCCGCATCGCTGGGCGGCGAGGTGCTTGTGGTCAAGTCGCAGATCCATGCCGGCGGCCGCGGCAAGGGACGGTTCAAGGAGCACGGGGCCGAGGCCGGCGGCGGGGTGAGGCTTGCCCGCTCGCTGGCCGAGGTGGTCGCCCATGCCCGGCAGATGCTGGGCGCGACGCTGGTGACGAAGCAGACCGGAGCGGCGGGCCGGCGGGTCGGCCGGGTCTATATCGAGCAAGGCGTCGAGATCGCCCGCGAGCTCTATGTGTCATTGCTGGTCGACCGATCCGTTTCCCGCGTGTCCTTCGTCGCCTCGACCGAAGGCGGGGTGGAGATCGAATCGGTCGCCGCCGAAACTCCGGACAGGATCGTCAGCGTGCCCATCGATCCGATGACCGGCGTCAGCGAGGCCGACGCGCGCCGGCTCGCCGATGCCCTCGTTCTCGAAGGGCCGGCGCGGGACGAGGCGATGAGCGCTTTTCCGAGGCTCTACGAGGCGTTCGTCGACACCGACATGAGCCTGTTGGAGATCAACCCGCTGGTGGTGCTGGCCGACGGACATCTGAGATTACTCGACGCCAAGATCTCGTTCGACGACAACGCGCTGTTCCGGCACCCGGACATCGAGGCGCTGAGGGATCTCGGCGAAGAGGACGACAAGGAGATCGAGGCGGCCAAATACGATCTCGCCTATGTGGCGCTCGACGGCAATATCGGGTGCATGGTCAACGGCGCCGGGCTTGCCATGGCGACCATGGACATCATCAAGCTCTATGGCGCCGAGCCGGCGAACTTCCTCGATGTCGGGGGCGGGGCGAGCGCCGAGAAGGTCACCGCGGCGTTCAAGATCATCACAGCCGATGAAAACGTCAAAGGCATTCTGGTGAATATCTTCGGCGGCATCATGCGCTGCGACGTGATCGCCGAGGGGGTGTTGGCGGCTGTCGAGGAGGTGGGGCTGAAGGTGCCGCTGGTGGTGCGGCTGGAGGGAACCAAGGTCAGGGAGGGAAAGAAGATGATCGACGACAGCAATCTCGATGTGATCTCGGCGGAGGATCTCGACGACGCGGCGCGCAAGATCGTGGCCGCGGTGAGCGTGGAGGCGGCATCATGAGCTGGCGGGACTGGACGGCAGCGGCGGCGATGCTCGTTGCGGCCTCGGCGACGCCGGCGATGGCCCAATCGGACGGCCCGTTCGGAGCGTCGGGGCTGGGCGACGAAACGATGGCCGAGCTCGTCGATCTTTGTTCTCGGATCACCGTCTCGCTCGAGGCGGTCGACGAACGCGCCGGAGAGTTGGCCTGGGAGCCGGAGCTCACCGGCGGCGGCGACGAGTTCTATTCCGAGGTGGCAGGCGGCAAGGAGCTGCCGGGGGTTGGTTCGGGTGAGCTGATCGCCTTCATCGAATATTACCCGTCGCGGCGGATCGCGGTGTGCAAGGTCGATGTGCAGGATCCGCAGCGGACAGTGGATGTCGGCGGGATGAACTCGCTGAGCTGGCTGAGGGGTTCGGTGAACGATTTCGGGGATGCAATCTTCGGAAGCTGGGAGGAGCCGGCCGGCGAGGCCTCCTATTTCGTGCAGGCCTACCAGCTGCCGGATTTCTTCTCGGTGCAGTTCACCGCGCTCAGCGCGGCGGGCAAGATCAAGAACAGATAGGCCGCCTGCAGCGTTTCGGGAGCTCCTGGTTTGTCCATCCTCGTCGACAAAAACACCAAGGTCCTCGTGCAGGGGATGACCGGCAAGACCGGCACGTTTCATACCGAACAGGCGCTGAGCTATTTCGGCACGAAAATGGTCGGGGGCATCCACCCCAAGAAGGGCGGGGAGACCTGGGTCGGCCAGGTCGGGGACGGCACCGCCGAATTGCCGGTGTTCGCCACGGTCGCCGAGGGCAAGGCGCGAACCGGGGCCACCGCTTCGGTGGTCTATGTGCCCCCCGCAGGGGCCGCCGCCGCGATCATCGAGGCCATCGAGGCCGAAATCGAGCTCATCGTCGCGATCACCGAGGGCATTCCGGTGCTCGACATGGTCAACGTGAAGGCGCGGCTGGAAAAGTCGAAATCGCGCTTGATCGGGCCGAACTGCCCGGGGGTTCTGACCCCCGAGGAATGCAAGATCGGGATCATGCCCGGAAACATCTTCAAGACCGGCTCGGTGGGCGTTGTTTCACGCTCGGGAACGCTTACCTACGAAGCGGTGTTTCAGACCACCAACGCCGGTCTCGGCCAGACCACTGCCGTCGGGATCGGCGGCGACCCGGTCAAGGGTACCGAATTCATCGACGTGCTTGAAATGTTCCTTGCCGACGAAGCGACGCAATCGATCATCCTGATCGGGGAGATCGGGGGTGCCGCCGAGGAGGATGCCGCGCAGTTCCTGATCGACGAGGCGAAACGCGGGCGCAAAAAACCGATGGCCGGGTTCATCGCCGGGCTGACGGCGCCGCCGGGGCGGACGATGGGCCACGCCGGGGCGGTTATTTCCGGCGGCAAGGGCGGTGCCGCGGACAAGATCGCGGCTCTGGAGGCGGCGGGAGTGGCGGTCAGCCGCTCGCCAGCGAGCATCGGGCAAACCCTGGCAGCGGCGCTAAAGGGTTGATTGGTATGCGGGTGAAACTGGTGTTAACAGGTTTGCGGCAAGCTCGGCGGGTTGGGCCGCCGCGTCTGGGCGGGCCGGCGGGAAGGGAAGACGAGGCAACCCCTCGCCTCGAGTGAGATGAGCAGGCAGGAACAGAACGAAGCTTTCCTTCGCACTTCTTTCCTGTACGGCGGCAACGCGGGCTACATCGAGCAGCTCTACGCCAAGTACAAGACCGATCCGGCGAGCGTCGACGCGTCCTGGCGCGGCTTCTTCGAGAAGCTGGCGGATGCCGCCGCCGACGCGGCCAAATGCGCCCAGGGCCCGTCCTGGGAGCGCGCCGACTGGCCGCCGGTCGCCAACGGCGAATTGGTTTCGGCGCTCGACAGCGACTGGCGGGATATCGCCGAGCGCGCCGCCGTCGCGGTCGCCGAGCGGGCCGCCGCCGAAGGGGCGGTGGCCGAAGCGGAAGTGCCATCCACCGAAGCGGTACAGCAGGCAGCCCGGGATTCGATCCGCGCCATCATGATGATCCGCGCCTATCGGGCGCGCGGGCATCTGCATGCCGATCTCGATCCGCTCAAGCTCAGGCAGCCCGAGCCGGCGCCGGAGCTCGATCCGGCCAGCTACGGGTTCACACCCCCCGACTACGAGCGGCAGATCTTCATCGACAACTATCTGGGGCTCGAATTCGCGACAATTCCCCAGATGCTGGAGATCCTCAAGCGCACCTATTGCTCGACCCTGGGGGTGGAGTTCACGCACATCTCTGATCCGGAGGCCAAGAGCTGGTTGCAGGAGCGCATCGAGGGACCCGACAAGGCGATCGAATTCACCGCGAACGGCAAGAAGGCGATCCTGAACAAGCTCATCCAGGCCGAGGGGCTCGAGAAGTTCCTCGACGTGAAATACACCGGCACCAAGCGGTTTGGACTCGACGGCGCGGAGTCACTGATCCCGGCGCTGGAGCAGATCATCAAGCGCGGCGGCGCGCTGGGGGTGAGGGATATCGTCCTCGGAATGGCGCATCGTGGCCGGCTGAACGTCCTGACCCAGGTAATGGGCAAGCCGCATCGGGCGCTGTTCCACGAATTCAAGGGCGGTGCGCCGCATCCCGACGACGTGGAGGGCTCGGGCGACGTCAAGTATCACCTGGGCGCGTCGTCGGACCGTGAATTCGACAACAACAAGGTGCATCTCAGTCTGACGGCCAACCCGTCGCATCTGGAGATCGTCGACCCGGTGGTCCTGGGCAAGGCCCGCGCCAAGCAGGACCAGCACAGCGCGGTGGAGGGCACGTTCGTACCGCCGCGCGAGGTGGACCGCACCTCGGTGCTGCCGCTGATCCTGCACGGCGACGCCGCCTTCGCGGGGCAGGGCGTGGTGGCCGAGTGCTTCGGCCTCAGCGGCCTGAAAGGGCACCGCACCGGCGGCTCCATCCATTTCATCATCAACAACCAGATCGGCTTCACCACGTCGCCGATCAGCTCGCGGTCCTCGCCCTATCCCACCGACGTCGCCAAGATGATCGAGGCGCCGGTGTTTCACGTGAACGGGGACGACCCGGAGGCGGTGGTGTTCGCCGCCAAGATCGCGACGGAATTCCGGCAACAGTTCAAGAAACCGGTGGTGATCGACATGATCTGCTACCGGCGCTTCGGCCACAATGAAGGCGATGAGCCGGCATTCACCCAGCCGCTGATGTACAAGCGCATCCGCTCGCATCCCACGACCCTGAACAGGTACGGCGAAAAGCTGGTCGGCGAGGGGCTGCTGACCGCCGACGAAGTCGAGAAGATGCAGGCGGAGTGGCGGGACAATCTCGAGACCGAATTCGAGGCCGGCGAGCACTATCGCCCCGACAAGGCCGACTGGCTGGACGGCGCGTGGAAGAACATCAAACTGGCCGAGGTCGAAGGCCCGCGCCGCGGCAAGTCCGGTGTCGATATCGCTGCCCTCGCCGATATCGGAGTGAAGCTCGCGACCGCCCCGGAAGGGTTCAATGTGCACCGCACGATCCAGCGCTTCCTCGACAACCGCAGGAAGATCATTGAGTCCGGCGAGGGCATCGACTGGGCGTTGGCCGAGGCGCTGGCGCTGGGCTCGCTGGTAGTCGAGGGCCATCCCATTCGGCTGAGCGGCCAGGACGTCGAGCGCGGCACGTTTTCGCAGCGGCACTCGGTGCTGCACGACCAGGAGACCGACGAGACCTACACGCCCCTCAACAATCTCAGCGACACCCAGGCCCGCTTCGAGGTCATCAATTCGATGCTCTCGGAGGAGGCGGTGCTGGGTTTCGAATATGGCTACTCGCTGGCCGAGCCCAACGCGCTGACCCTTTGGGAGGCCCAGTTTGGCGACTTCGCCAACGGCGCGCAGGTCGTCATCGACCAGTTCATCTCCTCGGGCGAGCGCAAATGGCTGAGGATGTCGGGTCTGGTGCTGCTGTTGCCGCACGGCTACGAAGGGCAGGGCCCCGAGCATTCCTCGGCGCGGCTCGAGCGCTACCTGCAGTTGTGCGCCGAGGACAACATGCAGGTCGCCAACTGCACGACGCCGGCGAACTATTTCCACGTGCTCAGGCGCCAACTCAAGCGCGAGTTTCGCAAGCCCCTGATCCTGATGACCCCGAAGTCGCTGCTCAGACATCGGCGGGCGGTGTCCTCGCTCGAGGACATGGGGGTCGATTCGAGCTTCCACCGCCTGCTGTGGGACGATGCCGAGACCCCCGGCCGCAAGGGGGCAGTCGAACTCGCCGGCGACAAGCAGATCCGGCGCGTGGTCCTGTGTTCGGGGAAGGTCTACTACGATCTGGCCGAGGTCCGCGAAGAGCGCAAGGTCAATGACGTCTACCTGATGCGGCTCGAACAGCTCTATCCGTTCCCGGCCAAGGCGTTGCATGACGAGTTCAGCCGCTTTCCGAATGCCGAGATCGTGTGGTGCCAGGAGGAACCCAAGAACATGGGCGCCTGGAGCTTCGTGCAGCCCTACATCGAATGGGTGCTCGACCAGATGGGGCGGGCTGGAGATCGGCCGCGCTATGTCGGGCGGGCGGCTTCGGCCTCGACCGCTACGGGTCTGATGCGCACCCACCGGGCGCAGCTTGACGCATTTGTGGACGAGGCGTTCGCCGACTGAGCCGGCTCCAGACGGTCACGAAGGGACACAACGCATGTCGACGGAAATCAAGGTGCCGGCCCTCGGCGAGAGCGTTACCGAGGCGACCATCGGGCAGTGGTACAAGCAGATCGGGGACGCGGTGAACGCCGACGAGCCGGTCGTCGAGCTGGAAACCGACAAGGTCACGCTCGAGGTGCCGGCGCCGGTCGCCGGGACCATCGAGGCGATCTCCGCCAAACAAGGGGACGTTGTCGAGGTCGGCGCACTGATCGGCGCCATCGCCGAAGGCGCCGCGCCGGCCAAGGCGAAAGACGAAAAGCCGCCGGCCGAGCCCGCCAAGGGTGCCAAGGAAGAGGCGCCGGCCAAACCCAACGGCGAAGTCCAGGCTGCCGCGCCAGCGCCAGAGGCGCCCGCCGCGGCTGGAGCGATGCCGGCGTCGCCATCGGCAGCCAAGATGCTCGAGGAGGCCGGGATCGAGCCGGCCGTCGTCGAAGGCACCGGCAAGCGCGGGCAGATCCTCAAGGAGGACGTGGCGCGATTCCTGGAGCAGGCGACCGCGCCGGCGCCAGCAGCCGCCAAACGGGTCCGCGAGCCTTCGCCGGCCGCCGACGAGGCGCGCGAGGAGCGGGTGAAGATGACGCGGCTGCGCCAGACGATCGCGCGGCGGCTGAAGGAAGCCCAGAACACCGCCGCGATGCTGACCACCTTCAACGAGGTGGATATGGGGCCGGTCATGGAGCTGCGCCGGCACTACAAGGACACGTTCGAGAAAAAGCACGGCGTCAAGCTGGGCTTCATGGGGTTCTTCACCGTTGCGGTGTGCCATGCCCTCAAGGAAATCCCGGCGGTTAATGCCGAAATCGACGGCGATGAGATCGTCTACAAGAACTACGCCCATGTCGGCGTGGCGGTCGGCACCGACAAAGGGCTGGTGGTGCCCGTGGTGCGCGACGCCGACCAGCTCACGATCGCCGAGATCGAAAAGGAGATCGGCCGGCTGGCGGTGGCGGCGCGCGACGGCAAGCTGACCATGGAAGACATGCAGGGCGGCACCTTCACGATCTCCAACGGCGGCATCTACGGGTCGATGCTCTCGACGCCGATCCTCAATGCGCCGCAATCGGGAATCCTGGGGATGCACAAGATCCAGGAACGGCCGATGGTGGTGGACGGTGAGGTCACGGCGCGCCCGATGATGTATCTGGCGCTTTCCTACGATCACCGCGTCGTCGACGGACAGGACGCTGTCACCTTCCTGGTGCGTGTCAAGGAAAGCCTCGAGGACCCGCAGCGGCTGGTGCTGGATCTGTAGAACCGCGCAACGCTTTCGAGTGGCCCCGGACCGGATTCGGGGTCATTTTCTTGCCCGGCATGCGGCGCGAAGAAGGAGATCGAAATGATCCCGCTCGAGTTCTGGATCACCGCCTTCATCGTCGTCATCGCCCCGGGCACGGGGGTGGTCTACACGATTGCGATCGGTCTCGGGCGCGGCCGGGCGGCAAGCGTTGCCGCCGCGCTCGGCTGCACGATCGGCATCGTGCCGCATATGAGCGCGGCGATCCTGGGGTTTGCGGCAATCCTGCACACCAGTGCGGTGCTGTTCCAGGGCTTCAAGCTCCTCGGAGCGGCCTATCTGGTTTATCTCGCCATCCAGACGTTGCGGGATCGCGGTGCGCTGCGGTTCAATGCCGACAAAGCGGCGAAAACCCCGTGGCAGACGGCGCGGACCGGATTTTTGATCAACATCCTCAATCCGAAGCTGTCGATTTTCTTTCTCGCCTTCCTGCCGCAATTTTTCCCGAGCGGAACCCCGGATGCGCTGGGGCACATGTTGGTTTTGTCGGCGATCTTCATGGCGATGACCTTGGTGGTCTTTGTTGTTTATGGGGTTTTCGCGGCGGCGGCACGGACCTACGTGCTTTCGAGTGAAAGGGCGTTGGGCTGGATGCGGCGGGCTACGGCGCTCGCTTTCGGGGCGATGGCGGCGCGGTTGGCGCTGAGCGAAGTCTAGGGGAAACGCGATGGCGCAATCGGACAAGGTGCTTGTGGTCACCGGCGGTAGCCGCGGCATCGGCGCGGCGTGTGCGCGGCTTGCGGCCCGCGACGGGTGGGCGGTGTGCGTCAACTACGCCAGCAACCGACAGGCGGCCGACGAGGTCGTCGCCGATATCGAGGCGGCGGGCGGGGTCGCCTCGGCGGTACAGGGCGATGTCAGCGATGCGGCCGACGTCGACCGCATTTTCGCCGGCGCCGACGCCATGGGGAGGGTGACCGGGCTCGTCAACAATGCCGGTGTCGTCGATCTGCCGGGCCGCGTCGACGAGCTCGACGCGGCGCGCCTTTCCCGCATGTGGGCGATCAATGTCACCGGCTCGTTCCTCAGCGCGGGCCGGGCGATCAGGCGAATGTCGAGCAAGAACGGCGGCGCCGGCGGCGCCATCGTCAACATCACCTCGGCCGCCGCGAAGATGGGCGCACCGGGCTCGATGGTCCACTACGCCGCCTCGAAGGGCGCCATAGACTCGTTCACCATCGGCCTGGCGCTCGAAGTCGCCGGGGAGGGCATTCGGGTCAATGCCGTCAGGCCCGGGCTGATCGACACCGATATCCACGCTTCCGCCGGCGATCCGGACCGCATGAAACGGCTGGTGAACGACGTGCCGGCGAAGCGAATCGGCACCGCCGAGGAGGTCGCGGAGGCGGTTGTCTGGCTCCTCGGTGACAAGGCGAGCTATACCACCGGCACGACGATCGAGGTTTCGGGAGGAAGGGCAATCTCCCCGTGAGCGGGTTCGCCTGGCTCGAATACTCCGCCGTGATGCTTGCCTTTGCGATCGGCGCGATCTCCCCGGGCCCGGACTTTGCGGTGGTCCTGCGCCATTCGATCGCGCACGGACGCCAGGCGGCGATCATCACCAGCGCCGGCATCGCCACCGCGATCCTCATCCACGGCACCTATACGGTGTTCGGATTGGGGCTGGTTGTCGCGCAATCGCCGGAGCTGTTCACGGTGTTGAAATTCGCCGGCGCGGCCTATCTCATCTGGCTCGGGCTGACGGCGCTGCGGGCGCCGCCGCCGCAGCCTCCGGCGGGGCTGGGCGGTGAGGCGCGGCAGACCATCAGCGCCCGCAGGGCCTACGTGACCGGGTTTCTGACCAACCTGCTCAACCCGAAGGCGATGGTTTTCTTCGTCTCGCTGTTCACGTCCCTGGTCGCGGCCACCACCCCGACGGCGTTCAAGGGTTTGTATGTTGCCTCGATGAGCGTGATGCTGTTTTGCTGGTTTGCGTTGGTCGCGGTGTTCTTCACCACGCCCCGGGTCAGGGAGCGGTTCTTCGCCATGGGGCAGTGGTTCAACCGGGCAACCGGAACGGTGCTCATTATCCTGGCCGTCACCTTTGCGGTGACGCGTTCGAGCTGAAGGGGGCAATCAAGATGGCGGACGCGTTCGATCTTGCGGTGGTCGGCACCGGACCGGGGGGCTATGTGTGCGCCATCCGCGCCGCCCAGCTCGGGATGAAGGTGGCCGTGGTCGAGAAGTGGCCGACCTTTGGCGGCACGTGCCTGAACATTGGCTGCATTCCCTCCAAGGCGCTGCTCCATGCCAGCGAGCTCTATGAGGAAACGACGCTGCATTTCCCCACCCTCGGCATCAAGGTCGGCACGCCCAAGCTCGATCTCGATGCCATGATGAAGCACAAGGCGGGGAGCGTCGACGCCAACACCTCCGGCGTCGAATTCCTGTTCAAAAAGAACAAGATCACCGCCCTTCAAGGCGTCGGCTCGATCGAAGGCCCGACGACGGTCAAGGTGACGCCCGACAAGGGCGACGCCCAGACGATCGAGACGAAAGCCATCGTCATCGCCACCGGCTCGGATTCGACCCCGCTGCCGGGCATCGAGATCGACGAGAAGCGCGTCGTGACCTCGACGGGCGCCCTGGCGCTCGACGCGGTGCCGGAGCGCCTGCTGGTCGTCGGCGCCGGGGTGATCGGGCTGGAGCT
The DNA here is from genome assembly GCA_964574935.1 of uncultured Devosiaceae bacterium. GTDB lineage: Bacteria > Pseudomonadota > Alphaproteobacteria > Rhizobiales > Devosiaceae > JBBECE01. The sequence goes on from CAZNOZ010000002.1 coordinate 94,466, forward strand.
GGGCTCGGTGTGGGCGCGGCTGGGTGCCAGGGTGACCGTGGTCGAGTTCCTCGACGGCATTCTGCCGGGGATGGATGGCGAGGTGGCGCGGCAATTCCGGCGGTTGCTCGACAAGCAGGGGTTCGCGTTCCACCTCTCGACCAAGCTCGCCGCCCTCGACACCTCGGGCAAGTCGATCAAGGCGAAGCTCGAGCCGGTGGGCAAGGGCGAGGCATCCGAGATCGAGACCGATGTCGTGCTGGTGGCGGTCGGCCGGCGGCCCTACACCGAAGGGCTCGGGCTCAAGAAGGCCGGGGTAGGGCTCGACGATCATGGCCGGGTGGTCACCGACGGACACTACCGGACCAATGTCGAAACGATTTTTGCGATCGGCGACGTCATCGCCGGGCCGATGCTTGCCCACAAGGCCGAGGACGAGGGCATCGCGGTCGCCGAAATCCTCGCCGGGCAGGCGGGGCACGTGAACTACGGGGTCATCCCGTCGGTCGTCTATACCCGCCCCGAAATCGCGGCGCTGGGCAAGACCGAAGACGAACTCAAGGCCGAGGGCGCCGACTACAAGGTAACGAAATTCCCCTTCACTGCCAACGGGCGCGCGCGCGCGATGCTGGCGACCGAAGGTTTCGTGAAGCTGTTGGCGGACAAGGCGACCGACCGGGTGCTCGGCGCGCATGTGCTGGGCCACAATGCCGGCGAGATGATCCACGAACTGGCGGTACTGATGGAATTCGGCGGCTCGGCCGAGGATCTGGCGCGCACCTGCCACGCCCATCCGACGCTCTCCGAGGCGATCCGGGAGGCGGCGCTGGCGGCCGGCGTGGGGCCGATCCACATGTAGCGGGCCTCGCTCACGCTAGCCGGCGATAGCGTTGCGGGTCTTGTGATCGGCGCGGGAGAACCAAACGGCGCCGGCGAGCACACAGGCTGTGCCAAGGGCATGGAACACCGTGAACGGCTCGCTGAGCACGATGATGGCGAGAATGATGGTCGTCACCGGCCCGAAATTGCCCATCGCGGAGACGCCCCGCGGACCGATCCGCGCGATCGCCGCGTTGAGCATGAACGAGGGCAGAACCGTGCCCACCAGCCCGAGGGCCAGCCCATAGCTCCAGGCGGCCGGCGTCAGGCCGATCCAGGCGGTCGGTCCGGCCCTCAGGGTCGCAAAGGCGATTCCCACAAGCCCGGCGGCGCCCATGCCGATGCAGGTGAACAGGCGGCTGCCAAGCGTCGCCATGACGCGGCGGGCAAGATGCTGATAGAGCGCGAACAACAGCCCCGAGGCAAGCACCAGCGCGGTGCCGATCACGATCCCTTCGGGCCGGGCGACGAGGTTCCAGCCGAACAGCACCAGGATGCCTGCGTAGCTCAGCGTCATCGCCGGGATGAGCCGCCAGTTCATGGCGTCGCCGAAAATCAGAACGCCAAGCGCCAGGGTGAAGAACGGATAGGTGAACAGCACCAGCCGTTCGTACTGGGCGCTGACGAAGCCGAGCCCGGCGAAATCGAGATAGGCGGCGCCAAAATAGGCCAGCGTGCCCACCGCCGCCGCCGCGCCGAGAACGCGCGGCGTCAGCAGCTGCCGGCGTCGCGGCTCGCGCCACACAAGCAAGAGGCCGATGGCGGCGTAGACCGGCAGCGCAATAACCATGCGCAGAGCCAGCACGAGATCCGGGCTCAAACCCTCGGCGTAGGCGAGCTTGATGAAGATGCCCTTGGTCGAAAACAGGATCGCGCCGCCGATCGCCAGGGCGTAGCCGGTGGCATCGATGCGCGGAACGAGTTCGCCTGGGCGATCGTGAGGGGCCATGACCTTGTCCTTCAAGGCCCTGCCCGAGACCACCGGCCAGCCGCGTCGTCGGGCAGCGCCGGTGGGTTTGGTGTCGTCAGAACGTCAGCAGACCGCCCGGCTCCTCAGGATGCCGAGAATCCAAAGTCGAAAAATGGCGCGTTGCGCGTTCATGGGCGCCTCCTAGCAGGTGGGGCGCCGGGGGGCAACGCCTGGGCTATTGCGTGAGCGGGACGCGGGTCACGGTGTAGCCGGCCTCCCGCAGTCCCTCGATCAGCCCGGTCTCGCCCGGCAGATGCATCGCGCCCACGGCGATGAACACACCGCCGGCCTCCAGGAGCGGCCGGGCGGCGTCGAGCATGTTCCGGTTGCGCATTTCGATCAGCTGGCGTTCGAATTCGGCCTGGTCGTTTCGGGTCGCCGCTTCGTCGGTGACGAAGGCGATGGTCGTGGGCAGCATGGCGCCGATGTCTTCGTCCAGATAAAGCTCCACGAACGTCCCGGCGAGCGCATCCAGAGAGCCGTCCGAGTAAAGGCGGGCGTAGCTCTCAAGCGAATTCAGGAACACCTGCCGTCCGAGCGAGGAGACCGCCTGCAATTGGCTGACCAGAGACTCCAAACCCACCAGCTGCAGGCCTTCGCCCATGGCAGCACGGGTCAGCGACTCGTCGAGGGTGGGATTGCCGCCGATCTGCAATGCGTACTCGCATGCGGAGATCGAAAAGGCGGCGGCGGCGACCCAGGGCTGGAGCCGCTCGAAGGCCGCGAAGCTCAGGCCCCGCGCCTCGAGCGCCTCGGAGATGGCGGTGACCGTGGCCTGCGACAACACTTCGGACAGCGCGCCGCCTTCGGGTGCCAGGATGAGTTCGGGATGCTCGGCCGCCAGGCGCGCGAAAGCGGACCCGTCGAGGGCGTCGGCGATTTCGACCGCCAGCGTGGAGGCGCCGGCGAGCGCTTCGGCGACCGGGGCGGGCAGCGTGACCACTCTGGCGTCGGCGACATGCATGGTGCCGAAGAGCCACGATGGCGGCGCCCCATTCGTCGCGATCCGCCAGAAGACACCCGTGCCGTTCGGTAGCCGGTCGGCCTCGGCCCGAATTTCGGCGTAGCGGGTCGGTTCCTGAGCCGCCAGTTGGTCGAGAAGGTTGACGCCTTCGCACTCGGTCTCGGCGGCGGCGGGGGACGCGAGCAGTGCCGCCGCCAACGATACGATTCGCAGCTTCGCCGTCGCAGGCCGCATCACAAAGCGACCGTCAACGCGCGTGGGTGAGCCGCGCCAGGGCGATCAGCGCAGGCGAATGCGCCCGGCTTCAAACAGCGTCCGGCAGTCGGTCGCATCCTTCTTGATCTCGTCGAGACCAGAGAGCACCGAACGGCCGGGCCCCACGAACCGCGGATCGTCACATTCGCCGTCCTCGGGCCACTCGCCGGTGTCGGTTCCAAAATCGATCTCCGAGACGTCTGCGGGCGCCAGCGCGACGCGGCCGTTTTCGAGCGCGTCCAGGCAGTCGTCGGCGTCATGCATGCTGTCTTCTTCGAGGAGCTTCGCGGCCATCCCGAGGCCGGCAAAGCGCGGATCGTCGCATTCGCCGTTGCTCGCCCAGAAGCTGGAATTGTCGCCAAGCTCGACATCGGGCACGACGATGTCGGATTTGAGCATCACCGTGCCGGCTGCGTACGCGGCACGACAGTCGGTGGCGTCGTTCCTGATCTCTTCTTCGTCGTCGATGGTCGAGGCGCCTGGCCCGACGAAGCGCGGGTCGTCGCACTCGCCGTCCTCGGTCCAGCTGCCGCCGTCGGTGCCGAAATCGATGCCGTCGGCCGTCACTGATTCCTGCGTGCCCATCTCACCGAGAAGCGTGATCTCGCCGGCGTTGAAGGCGGTGCGGCAGTCGGAGGCATCGTGGCCGCGATCCTCGTCGAGCAGGGTCGCCGCCATCGCCGATCCCTCGAAGCGCGGATCGTCGCACTCGTCGTCGTTGGACCACTGGCTGGAATCGTCACCAAACCCGATCGCGGCGTCGAGCTCCAGTCGCCCGGCATCGTAGGCCTGCTCGCAATCGGTGGCGTCGTGCAGGATGTCTGCCTCCAGAAGCGGGGTCTGGGTCATACCCGGACCGGCAAATCGGGGATCGTCGCATTCGCCGTCGTTTGACCATTGGCCGGAGTCATCGCCGAAATCGATGGCGAAGGCTGGCGGTGCGGCCGTCAGCAGCAACGCGGCGGCGGTGAAGGCGAGTAAACGGGCGGATCGGAAAGGCAGGCTCATGGCATTTCCCCTGTTTGGGAGGAAGGCGAGCTTAGGGGCCCGACGCCGCAGAGACAACCGGCAAGCACCCCGCGGGGTAAAAGATAGCTTAGCCGCTGCGGGGGTGGGCGGCGCGGTAGGCCTCGAGCAGCCGCTCGGTGTCGACGCGGGTGTAGATCTGCGTCGTCGACAGCGAGGCGTGTCCGAGCAGCTCCTGAATGCCACGCAAGTCGCCGCCGCGCGCCAGCAGATGGGTGGCGAAGGAATGGCGCAGCGCGTGCGGGGTCGCCGAAGCCGGCAATCCCAGCGCGCCGCGCAGGCGTACCAGCCGGCGCTGCACCATGCGGGGCGACAGCGGGCCGCCCCTGGCGCCGCGGAAGAGGGGTTCGTTGGGAGACGGTTTGTGGGGGCTGAGATCCAGATAGGCGCCGATCGCCTGCCGGACGGCCGGCAGCACCGGCACCAGGCGGGTCTTGGACCCCTTGCCGGTCACTCTGATTGCGCCGTCCCCGGCGAGATCGGCCGCGGTCACGGCAAGCGCCTCGGCAATTCTGAGCCCGGCGCCGTACAGAAGCATGAACACCGCCGTATCGCGGGCGACGATCCAGGGTTCCTCGCCGTCCGCGGGCGGGCTGTCGACCAGCCGACGCGCCTCGGTCTCGGTCAGCGCCCTGGGCAGCGGCCGGGGCGCCCTCGGGGCCTTGACGGCGGCCAGCGCATCACCGGACGCCAGCCCTTCGCGCTCGAGGTGGCGAAACAGCGAGCGTAGCGCCGACAGCGTCCGGGCAAGCGAGCGGGAGCCGGCTCCGGCCGACCGGCGGTTTGCCAGAAAGGCGCGGAAGTCGGCGGGCCGGAGACCCATCAGTGCCGCCCCGTCGACGGTGCCGCCAACATGGCCGGCCAGGAAGGCGATGAACTGCCTGAGGTCGCGTTCATAGGCGCCGAGCGTCTTGGGCGCCAGCCGTCGCACCTGCGCTAGCTCGCCGAGCCAGTCGTCGATCCAGCCGCGCACCTCGGCGTTGGCGGGGATCAGGATTTCTGCCATCTGTCTCCAGGCCAGTCGGAGCTGGGCGAAGGCGATTCGGCCGCCATCATAGCGCTTCGAGGTGAATCATTGGCGAACCGGCGACCGCCGGTTCAATCGCCGGGATGCCAGTGCTAGATTCGGCCCGCGCTCCGCCCTTGAGCCGGGGAGGCCGTCCATGCTGGACCCAATCACCATTGGCGGGTGGGCCGGCATTGCGGGGTCGGTGCTTTTCGTGGCGATCTTTTCGTTTCTTGCCTGGACACTCGGCTTCGCCATCGGCGTTTTGATGACCGCGCCGGGCCCGCCGACACCCGGCGCCTGATCGCGGCGCAGATCGCCGACCCCTGGCTCTGTGCAGCGTTGGCACGAAACCCCTTTTCTTGGCGCGGCGCGGTTGTGTACTCTTTTTGTTCGCGACTCGGGGGGCGGACGGCGGCTGATGGCGATTGCGCCGGAAATCGTGGCGGTGATGGTGCCGGTGGCGGTCGAGCGGCCGTATTCGTATCGGGTGCCGGACGGCATGGACGTCGAGAGGGGCTCGATCGTTTCGGTGCCGCTGGGCCCGCGCGAGATCGTCGGCGTGGTCTGGGGGCCGCCCGCCGACCAAGTGGCCCACAACCGGCTGCGCGACATCACAGGCGTGTTCGAGGTCCCGCCGCTTCCCGACGAGCTTCTGGGGCTGGTCGAGTGGGTGGCGCGCTACACGCTGGCGGCGCCCGGCATGGTGGTGCGTTCGGTGTTGCGTTCGCGCGAGGCGCTGGAACGCCCCGCCCCGCGCGTGGCCATCGTGCAGGTCGGGCCGCCCCCGGACCGCATGACCGATGCGCGCCGGCGCGTGCTCGAGGTGATCGAAAAGGAAGGCGAGAAAGGCATGGCCTGGCCGAAGGCGGCGCTGGTCGGGGCGTCCGGGGTCAGTCCCGCAGTCGTCGACGGGCTGGTGAAGGCCGGCACGCTCGAGAAGGTCGCGGTGCCGCCGCCGCCGGTGGTGCGGGTGCCGGAGCCGGACTTCGCACCGCCGAAACTCAGCGCCGTGCAGGAACAGGCGCTGGCGGGGCTGAGGGGCGCCGACACCGGCGGCTTCTCGGTGGCGCTGCTCGACGGGGTCACCGGTTCGGGCAAGACGGAAGTCTTCTTCGAGACGGTGGCCGACACGCTCAAGGCCGGACGGCAGGTTTTGATCCTCTTGCCCGAGATCGCGCTGACCCAGACCTTCCTCGAGCGCTTCGAGGAGCGCTTCGGCAGCCGGCCCGGCGAATGGCATTCCGATCTCACCCCGGCGAAGCGCGCCGCGATGTGGCGGGCGGTGGCGCGGGGCGAGGTGAAGGCGCTGGTGGGGGCGCGCTCGGCGCTGTTCCTGCCGTTCCCGGACCTGGGAATGATCGTCATCGACGAGGAGCACGACAGCGCCTTCAAACAGGCCGACGGGCTCAATTACCACGCCCGCGACATGGCGGTGGTGCGCGCTTCGCTGGCCGGGGCGCGGGTGATCCTCAGCTCGGCGACGCCCTCGGTCGAATCCCGCAACAACGCCAATCAGGGCCGTTTTGCCCATGTTCGGCTCGCCGATCGGCACGCCGATGCCGCCCTGCCGGACATCCGGGCCATCGACATGCGCGCCGAAGGCCCGGAGCGCGGCCACTGGATCGCGCCGGGGCTTGTCGACGAAGTCGCCGCCAGCCTCGATCGCGGCGAGCAGGCACTGTTGTTCCTCAACCGGCGGGGCTACGCGCCGCTGACCCTGTGCCGGGCCTGCGGCTACCAGTACCGGTGCCCGAACTGCTCGGCGTGGCTGGTCGATCACCGGTTTCGCGGCGTGCTCGCCTGCCACCATTGCGGAATGGAGATCAAGAAACCCGAGCGCTGTGGAAACTGCGGGGAGGAGGACTCATTGGTGGCGGTGGGGCCGGGCATCGAGCGGGTCGCCGAAGAAGTCGCGGCGCGCTTCCCGGACGCAAGGCGCGTGGTTCTTTCCTCCGACGCCGGCGGCATCGCGCAGATCCGCGATCGGTTCGCGGAAATCGCCCGCGGCGAGTACGACCTGATCATCGGCACTCAGCTCGTCGCCAAGGGCCACCACTTTCCGCAGCTCAACCTGGTCGGGGTGCTCGACGCCGACCTCGGGCTGGCGCACGGCGATCCCAGGGCCGCCGAACGCACCTTCCAGATCCTCACCCAGGTCACCGGGCGCGCGGGGCGGGCGGGCACCCACGGCAGGGCGCTTTTGCAGACCTATGTTCCCGAGCATCCGGTGATGCAGGCGCTCGTCAGCGGCGACCGGGAGGCGTTCTACACCCACGAACTGGCGGTCAGGTCTGAGGCCGGTCTGCCGCCGTTCGGGCGGCTCGCCGGGCTGATCGTCAGCGCCCTCGATCATGCGGTGGCGTTCGACTATGCGCGCGCGCTGCTGGCCAAGGCGCCACGGGCCGATACGGTCAGGGTCTTCGGGCCGGCCGACGCGCCGATCGCGATGGTCCGCGGCCGCCACCGGGTGCGCCTGCTCGCGAAGTCCGAGAAGGGCTTTGACCTGTCCGGCTATGTCCGCTTCTGGCTCGCCGAGGCGCCGCCGGTCACCGGCAACCTCAGGCTGCAGGTCGATATCGACCCGGTGAGCTTCTATTGAACCCGGACGCCCGGCGGGGGCGGCAAACGGGTCTGGTTGCCCGTCGGGCCCCCTTGTTGCGCCGGCCGCGGCGCTCGTGCTAGGTGTCCCCGGCACCACGGACGGGGCATACCGGACCCCTCAGACTTCAACCACAGCCGCTTTGACCGAGACCTTCTGAAACCCGCTCCGGGCGCGGTCAAAGTACGGAAAAAACAGGGATTTTCGGGCGTTGGCCGCAAGGGACTCGGTTCTGTCGCACATCGCGCGCCCCTATGCGACGGCGCTGTTCGACCTCGCGGTCGAAACGGGCGCGGTCGATGAGTTCGAATCCGGGCTCGGTGAGCTGGCGGCGCTGATCGAGCAGAGCGAAGATCTCCGGCGATTCCTGAGAAGTCCGGTGATCGCCGCCGACGACAAGCAGCAGGCGCTGGCGGTCCTGATCGAGCGGGGCGTCGCCACCGGGCTGGTGGCGAATTTCCTGCAACTGGTGGCGCGCAACCGGCGCCTGTTCGCACTCGGGGCGATGATCGCCGAGTTCCGACAGATGGCTGCCGAAGCGCGCAACGAGGTCAGGGCCGAGGTGGTCGCGGCGAGCGAGCTGTCCGAAAAGCACCGTTCGGCGCTCGAGGCCGAGCTCAAACGCAAGCTCGGCAAGCACGTGGCGCTCGACGTCCGCATCGATCCCTCGCTGATCGGCGGGCTGATCGTCAAGGTGGGCTCGCGGATGATCGACAGTTCGCTCAAAACCAAATTGACGGCGATGCGATTCGCCATGAGAGAGGTCGGATGATGGATATCAAGGCCGCGGAAATCTCCGAGATCCTGAAGGGCCAGATCAAGGACTTCGGCAAGGAGGCGCAGGTCTCCGAGGTCGGGCAAGTGCTCTCGGTGGGTGACGGCATCGCCCGCGTGTACGGGCTGGACAATGTCCAGGCCGGCGAGCTCGTGGAGCTGCCCGGCGGATTGAGGGGCATGGCGCTCAATCTGGAGACCGACAATGTCGGCGTGGTCATCTTCGGCTCCGACCGGGAGATCAAGGAAGGCGACACCGTCAAGCGCACCGGCGCCATCGTCGACACCCCCGTCGGCACGGCGTTGCTCGGCAGAGTGGTCGACGCGCTCGGCAACCCGATCGACGGCAAAGGGCCGATCGAGACCAAGGAACGGGCGCGCGTCGACGTCAAGGCGCCCGGTATCCTGCCGCGGCGCTCGGTGCACGAGCCGATGTCGACGGGGCTGAAGGTCATCGACGCGCTGATCCCGATCGGGCGCGGCCAGCGCGAGCTGATCATCGGCGACCGCCAGACCGGAAAGACGGCGATTATCCTCGACACCTTCCTCAATCAGAAGGCGGCGTTCGACGCCGGAAACGAGACCGACAAGCTCCATTGCGTCTACGTCGCGATAGGCCAGAAGCGCTCGACGGTGGCGCAGTTCGCCAAGATCA
>CAZNOZ010000003.1:0-47428 GCA_964574935.1 uncultured Devosiaceae bacterium
CATTGCCAGACGCGCTCAATGAACCTTTCGCGGCCCATCTGGCGGCGCGCGGGCTCCTGGTTCTCCATGAGCTGGCGCTCGACGATCATCTGGGTGGCGATGCCGGCATGATCGGTGCCGGGCTGCCAGAGCACGTTCTTGCCCCGCATGCGCGCAAGGCGCACCAGGATGTCCTGCAGCGTGTTGTTGAGTGCGTGGCCGACATGCAGCGAGCCGGTGACGTTGGGCGGCGGGATGACGATGCAGTAGGGTTCGGCGTCCGCGTCGGCGCCGGCCCCGGCCCTGAACGCGCCGGCGGCCAGCCAGGCTTCGTAGATGCGGGCTTCGACGGCGCCGGGTTCGTAGGTCTTGTCGATCATCGTCGGGCACCGGTCCTGACCGCACAGACCCGCCTCACGGCGGGCCGGAAAAGTTCGCGTAGGGCTGTAAAGCCAAGCCGCGCGGGGCTGTCAACCGAGACGACGGGACGGAAGGGAAGCGCTAGCGGCCTTTGGAAATGCGCTCGATCTCGCGCTGCACCATGCGCTCGACCATGCCGGGCAGGTTTTCGTCGAGCCAGCCCTTGAGCATCGGGCGCAGCATTTCGCGGATCAGGTCCTCGACGGTCCGCTGACGACCGGCCAGCGCCACGGAGTTGAGCTGGCCGAAGGCGTGGCGCGTCACCGCGTCGGCGGTGGGCGCCAGCAGGCGGCCGGCGAGATCTTCGCTGAGCGATGGATCGGGCAGCGGGCTGGGCGCAGGGTCGTCCTCCGGTTCGGCCGGCCTGGCGTCCGCCTCGTCGGCGGTTCCGGTTTCCGAATGGCCGTCAAAGGCGACGTCGTCGGGCACAACCAGAGACGGCGCGGGCGCAGGTGCGCCGTGCGTGGCCTCGGCATCGGAGACCGCCTCGTCCAACATTGTCTCCGATTCACCCTGGGGCTTGTCGCCCTCGTCGACGATCTGGGAGGAGGAAAGCGCCAGGGGTTCTTCGGGCATTTTTTCGGATGATTCTTCGGGCATTTTTTGGGTCAAATCCTGGGCCGGTGGCTCGGTATCCGAAGCAGGCTCAGGTTCCGAGGCGGCTTCCGGCTCCGATATGGCCTCCGCCTCAGGCGGCGCCGACGCCTTCTCGCCTCCGGGCTCGGCCGCCTTCATGGCGGGGGCGCCCTTGCCCCCCGTCTCACTCGCCGCGTCGTCGTCCGCAATGATCTGCCGGATCGAGGACAGGATTTCGTCCATCGACGGCTCCTTCTGCGCGGGCTCGTTCATGGCGGCCTTTTCCCCAATCAGGTGCGCGTGAGCGGCGTCCGCCGAACGGCTGCGGGCGCCTGATTCGCACGGCGCAACTCTAGCCCGGCTACGCAAATCCCCAAAGTGCGTCGAAGGTGCGGCGGCGATGATCCACGAAAAGCTCGTTGGCGGGTTCGGGCCGGGCCGCGACGGCGCCCGGCCCCCAAGTTGCGATCAGGTCCCGTCAGGTCTCGTTCGAGGCGAGCCCGGCCTTGTTGGCGAACACGATCCAGGCGAAGATCGCCATCCCCGCGAGCGTCAGGATCGAGCCTATCTGAACAAGCCACTCGCCTTGCTGGCTGATCGCCATCGCGATACCGGGCCCCATGGTGAGCGCCCCGACAAGCGCCACCCAGAAGTGCACAAGCACGAGCCTGCCGGTCCCGGCGGCCGGAACTGCCCGGTAGTACAGCCCATAAAGGGCCAAGGTCACCCATCCGATGAGGTTGTTGTGGGCGTGCGCAGGCGCCAGCGTATGGTCGCCGGTCGCCGACATCCAGATGCCAAAGGCCATGCCTGCGAGCGCGAACAGCGCGGCGAGCGCGATGAACCAGAAAGCGATGTTTTTCATTGTCGATTCCCCCTCAGGATCGAAAGGCCTTTTTGCGAGCGCGGCGCGCCGCACGAGGCGGCGCGAAGCGTAAAGACGGGTCTGGTGGATTGTCCATCGGCGAGTTGTCATCGTCCCCCGCTCTTCGATTGCGCAAGAGCTCACGATCGGCTTGACTGCCCTCCGCCAGCCCAAGTCTGACAAGCGGTGCCCGATGTCGTTGGTTCCGGCCCTGGTTCTGGAGCGAAAGCGCGAGCTCGCGCTCCGGCAGATCGACCTGCCCCTCGAAACGGGGCCGGGGATGGTCAAGATCGCCATCCACACCGTCGGGGTGTGCGGCTCGGACGTGCACTACTACACCCACGGCAGGATCGGCCCGTTCGTGGTCGAGGCGCCGATGGTGCTCGGACACGAGGCGGCGGGCACCGTGGTCGAGGTCGGCGAGGGGGTGAGCGATCTCAAGCCGGGGGACCGGGTGTGCATGGAGCCCGGGGTCCCCGATCCGCGCTCGCGTGCCGCCCGGCTGGGCCTCTACAATATCGACCCGGCGGTGAAATTCTGGGCGACGCCTCCGGTGCATGGGTGCCTGACGCCGCATGTGGTGCATCCGGCCGAGTTCACCTTCAAGCTGCCGGACAATGTCAGTTTCGCGGAAGGGGCGATGGTCGAACCGTTCGCGGTCGGCATGCACGCGGCGATGAAGGCCGGCATCCGGCCGGGGGATCTCGGGGTGGTGATCGGGGCCGGGCCGATCGGGATCATGGCGGCGCTGGCGGCGCTGGCGGCGGGTTGCGCGCAGGTGGTGATTTCCGACCTGTTCGCGGAGAAGCTCGAGATCGCGGGGCGCTATCCCGGCATCGTGCCGGTCAACGTGCGCGAGCGCGACCTGGGCGAGGTCATCAGGGAGATGACCGGGGACTGGGGCGCCGACGTCGTTTTTGAGTGCTCAGGCAGCGCCAGGGCCTATGAGAGCCTTTGCGAGCTGCCGCGTCCGGCCGGCAAGATCGTGCTGGTCGGCCTGCCGGTGGATCCGGTCAGCCTGGACGTCGCGGCGGTTTCGGTCAGGGAGCTCAAGATCGAGGGGATCTTCCGCTACGCGCATGTCTACGATCGGGCGATCGCGCTGTTCGCGTCGGGCAAGGTGGACCTCAAGCCGCTGATCACTGAGACCTTCGATTTCGCGCAATCGGTCGCGGCGTTCGACCGCGCCGTCGAGGGCCGTCCGGGGGATGTGAAGCTGCAGATCGACTTGAACGGCGCCGGCTAGTTGCCCTCGACGCGATCGACGTCGCGCAGTTCCTTCCAGATGTCCTCGACGCTTTCACGATAGCCGTCGGCGTTGCGGACCGAGACCGGCAGCCCAAGATCGACGGCGTTGAGCCGTCCGACGGCCGCGAGCATCGAGAAATACGACACGAAGCGGCCATACTTGGCGCCGATCAGCGCCTCCCGTGCGCCGATCAGCTCGGCGCGGGCGTTGAGCACGTCGAGGGTCGTCCGCTGGCCGACGCGGCGCTCTTCGATGACGCCATCGAGCGCAAGCTGGCTGGCCGAAACGGCGCTGTTGGCGGAGTCGATCTGGGCGATCGCGGTCTGCATGCCGGACCACGCGGCGATGGCCGATTCCCGTACCGAATCGTAGGTCTCCTGAGCGTCGAGCTCGGCCTGGGTCTGGCGGAGGCTGGCGGCGCGCGCCCCCGACCCCAGCGCCCCACCGGAATAGATCGGTATCGCCAGCTTCAGCGATATGCTCCCGGTCGTCGACGGAGACGTTCCCGTCGTCGACACTGACGAGGTGATACCGCCGACGAGGTCCAGGGTCGGACCAAAGGCCCTCAGGGCTGCGTCGGTGGCGTATCTCGCCGCCTCGACCTGGGCCCTTGCCGACAGGTTGGCCGGATGGCGCGTGTCGGCGGCGACCAGCGCCTCGTCGAGCGAAGCGGGCAGCATCCCGTCGAAATCGTAGGAAGCCGAGGGGCTGTTCGGCGGATGGCCGATCCAGCGGGCGTAGCTGGCGCGGCTGGTCTGCAGGGAGTTGACGGCGCTTCGGTAGGCGGCCACCGCCTGCGCCAGACGCGACTCGGCCTGCGAGACGTCGATGCGGGTGCCCTCCCCGATGCTCAACCGGTCCTGGGCGGATTCGACCTGGGCCTTCAGGAAGGAAACATTTTCCGAGCGCAGGCTCGCCAGCTCGGTGTCGCGGACGACGTCGATATAGGCCGTCGCCGCCGACAAGAGCACACCCTGTTCGGCGCTGCGCAGCCCCTCGGCGGCGGCGTCGGCAAGCGCCCGCGCCTGGTCGATGGCGGCCGAGGTTCGCAGATTGTTGAACAGATTCTGGCTGAAGGACAGGCCGGCCGATGCGCCGCCGGTGGTCGTGCTGGTGCCGCCCGCCAGCGTGTCCGAGAACGTCGCGCTCGCGGAGGCGGAAATGTTGGGCCGCCGCCCGGCGCGCTGGCCCGCGATGTTCTCGGCGGCGATCTTGACGCCATAGAGGGCCGAGGCGATCGCCGGATTGTTGAGGTAGGCGCTGGTCAGCGCCTCGACCAGGCTTTCCGCCCGCGCCACGCCGAACATCGTCGTCGCCGCCATTCCGACGGCCAACGCATGACGGACTCCGAACACGCTCATTCCCCCCTGTTTGTTGCCGCCACCCTATCCCCGGGGAATAGGGCGCACAACCGAACCGGGCACCACTTGCAGGCCGCAGGGGCGCTTTTTCCCCGCAAGCGTGGTGACAGGGCAACATAGTGGGGACGCGGGTCAGTTGCGACCCGATGGGCTAGAAGTGGAACTGGGGCTGGCGGTCGAATGCGGCGAGTGCCGGCACGGCGGCATCGAAGCCCGTCCGGGAGGTGATTTCGCCGCCGGACTTGAGGAAGATCGTCGCCGAGGCGACCGCCCCGCGCTTGAGCACCGTCACCAGCCTTCCGCCCTGCTTGAGCTGGGCGAGCAGCGCGTCGGGGACATCTTCGACCGCCCCCTCGATGACGATGCAGTCGAAGGGCGCCTCGCCGGGATTGCCTTCCGGCAATTCCCCGATCACCGCGGCCGCGTTGCCGATATCGAGGGCGGCGAGGTTTTCGTTTGCGCGCTCGACCAGTGCCGGGACGTCGTCGATGGCGACGACCGAACCCGCCAGGTTGGCGAGCACCGCGGTGGAGTAGCCGGTGGCGCAGGCAATATCGAGAACGATGTCGTCGGGGCCGACTTCGGCGAGCTGGACCAGCCGCGCGAAGGTCATCGGCTCCATCAGGAAGCGGCCGCCGGCGCCCGGGCCCAGCGGCAGATCCTCGTCGATATAGGCGAGCGCGCAGCGGTCCTCGGGCACGAACCGCTCGCGCGGCACGTTGCCCATCACCTCGAGCACCCGGTAGTCGGTGACCGCGTTGGGCCGCAGCTGGCTGTCGACCATGGCGCGGCGCGCCCTTGCATACTCTTCCATCGCTCACCAACTGCGTCGAGGCCGGTTGACGCCTCAATAGCGGCGGCCCGCGAGCCTTGCAAGGGGCTGGCGCGAGGCGGCGGCGCGGGGGCGCGGGATCGCACTGAGGCGGGACGTTCGCGGCGCGCTCAGCGCGCGTTCACCAGCATTTCAGATGTCCGGGCGGTTTGCTTGCCATGCCGGGATGTTTGGTATAGCAGCGCCGGATTGGCCACGTGGCGGAGTGGTTACGCAGCGGACTGCAAATCCGTTTACCCCGGTTCGATTCCGGGCGTGGCCTCCAATTCCCGGGCTTTCCATCGATGACCGATAATCTGTCGAGCGCCGCGGTCGTCCTGGCCGGCGGGCGGGGCAGCCGGCTCGGCGGCGTCGACAAGGCACGCCTGCGGGTGGGCGAGCGCACGCTCATTGAGTGGGTCCTGGGGCGCGTGCGGCGGCAGGCAAGGCACATCGCGGTCGCGACGTCGGGACAGATGCGGATGGCGGGGCTGGATGCGGTCACGACGATCCCGGACGCCGTTTCGCCGCCGGTCGGGCCGATTGGCGGGTTGGCGGCGGCAGGCCAGTGGGCGGCAGGTTTCGCGTCGCCGATGGAGACCCTGCTGTCGGCACCGGCCGACACGCCGCTGTTTCCCGAGGATTTCACCGGGCGCACCGTGGCGCTCCTCGACCCCGAGGTCGACGTGGTGGTGGGCGCCTTCGGCGAAGAAACCTACCCGGTTTGCGCGCTGTGGCGGATCGCGCCGCTGCTCGCCCTGAAGGCCGATCTCGACCGGAACGCGGCGCCGGGCAGCGTGTTTGCCCTGCTCGATCGCCTCCGGTGGCGGCGCGCCGACTATGCGCGATGGGTCGGGGACAATCCCTTCGTCAACGCCAACACCCCCACCGATCTGGTGCGACTGAGCGCAATGCTGGATCAGGCGCGGGCCGCCGGCGCCTCGACGGCCGGAAACTCCTCGGCGGGCCGGGGCAGGCCGTAGTAGTAGCCCTGCACGTACTCGCAGCCGAGTTCGCGGATGAGCGCGGCGTCCTCGGCGGTCTCCACCCCCTCGGCGGTGACCGACATGCCGACCGCCGACCCCATGGACACGATGCCGCGCAAAAGCGCGGTGCGCTTGTCGTCGGCGTGGGCGCCGGTCACGTAGGATTTGTCGATCTTCATGCGGCTGAACGGCAGCAAATTGAGGTAGCCGAGCCCCGAAAATCCGGCACCGAAATCGTCAATTGCAAGTCCGACCCCGAGCCCGTCTAGGGCATCGAGCGTGTTGCGGACGCGCACGTGATCCTCCTGGATGAACACCGACTCGGTGAATTCCAGGACCAGCTGGCCGGGCACCAGCTTGTGGCGCAGGAGAGTCATGGTGATGTCGCGCGCCAGGTCCGTGTGCCACATCTGGGCCACCGACACGTTGACCGAGACCATTCCCGGATTCCAGCCGGCGTCGATCCAGGCCCGAAGCTGGGCGCAGGACTGGTCGAGAATGCGCTTGCCGAAGTCGCCGATGATCGAGGACCGCTCGGCGATCCCGATGAACTCGCTGGGCGAAATGAAGCCGCGTTCGGGATGATTCCAGCGCGCCAGCGCTTCGACGCCCACCACCTCGGAGCCGTCGGCGCGCATCTGAACCTGGAAGAAGGGGTAGATCTGTCCGTCTGTCAGGGCGCGCCGAAGTTCGGTGGCCAGGCTCTCCGAAGCGTCGTCGGGCACTTCGCCCTCGCCGCTGGTGCCGTAGAACCGGTAGCCGTCCCGGCCTTCCTGCTTGGCCCGGTAGAGTGCCCGGTCGGCGCACACCAGAAGCTGCGAAATGCTCTGGGTGCGATCGATACTGGTGACGATGCCGATGCTGGCGCTGATGGAGACGGTGGAGCCTTCGATCTCGAAGGGCTCGCGCATGGCGTTGATGCAGCGGCGGGCGACCTTGGCGGGGATTTCCGGACCCGGTTCGTGCTCGAGGATGATCGCGAATTCGTCGCCCCCGAGCCGGCCGATGATCTCGTGCTCGCGGGTCGAGCGGCGCAGGCGTTTGGCCACCTCGATCAGCACCTTGTCGCCGGCGGCGTGGCCGCGCGTGTCGTTGACCCGCTTGAACCCGTCGAGATCGACAAGCAACAGCGACAGGTGCAGCCTCTGGTGTTCGGCGTGCGTCAGCTTGGTTTCCAGACGCTCAGTGATGGCGGCGCGGTTGGCCAGTCCGGTCAGCGTGTCGGTGTAGGCGAGCGTGTGCAGCGCTTCCTCGGCCGCCTTGCGGTCCGTGATGTCGTGCAAGACGCCGAAATAGGTCAGCTCGCCCTCGAAGCTGTTGCCCATCCTGACCGCCGCCTGGATCACCCGGAGATGGCCATCGTCGCTGCGGACCCGGAATTGCACGGAGTGCGTGCGCGTGTCGTCGCCGGCCGCGCGGATCGCCTCGAGCACCTTGGCGCGATCGCCGGGTACGATGAACCGGAGCAGAAACCGCGCCGGGCGGGTGACGGCCTCGGCGGGCAGACCGAACAGGGGCGCCATGCCGACCGAGCACGAGATGTCGGACGACCCCTGGCGCCAGGCGCAACTGCCGGTGTTGCCGAGCAGCTGCGCTTCGGCGAGTTCGGCCTCGCGCTGGCGCAAGGCATGCTCGGCCACCCGCGTGTCGGTGACGTCGCGGCCGTGCCCGATGTAGCCGGTGACGTTGCCGGCCTTGTCCAGCATCGGCACCTTGAGCGAACACAGATAGCCGCGGGAACCGTCGGGCCGCCAGACCGGCTGCTCGATGATCTGCGAGTGCGCGTCCTTCATGAATTCGATTTCGTCGGTGCGATAGCGCTGCGCCAGATCGGGAGGGTAGAAGTCGAAATCGGTGTTGCCGATCAGGGCGTTGGCGTCCCCGGCCTTCATCAGTTCGGCGGTCGCGGTGTTGGCGACGATGAACTTGCCTTGCGTGTCCTTGGCGAACACGATGTCGGGGAGCGCGTTGATGAGGCGGCGGAAGACTTCGTTCTGGTAGCGGCTGGCCTCGGCCAGCGCGAGTGCCTTCTTCAGTGCCCCGATATCGCGACCGATGCCGATCAGGCCCGCGACCTTGCCGTCGCTGTCGCGAAACACCGACTTGACGAGCGAGAACCAGCAGGCGTTGCCGTCCCGGCAGCTCAGGTAGGCCTCGCGTGCTACCGGGGCCCCGTCGGCGAGCAGTTCGGCTTCCTCGCTTTCGGCGCGTTCGGCCTCCTCGCCCGGCTTGAGCTCGGATTCGCGTTGGCCCACGACGTCGCGCGAGGACGCATATCCCAGCATCTGCACGGTGCGCAGATTGGCAAAAAGAAATCGCCCCTCGACGTCCTTGACGAATACGAGGTCAGGACTGGACGCGAGCAGGCCTTCCAGAAGATCGTACATCTTCCCGGCCGCGCTGATAAAATCGGGCGCATCTTCGCAACCGCGACTAAAGCCAAGCTTAACGTGGCGGCGGAATCGCCAAATGCCGGCGAGGGCCATTCGGCGCGTTTGTCGCGGCCTGGAAGACACCTGGGGGCCTTGGCAAGACAAAACAAAAAAGCTACACCGCAACCCGTTCCGCGAGGTGCGGAAAACGGTCATCCCCGGTAGCTCAGTTGGTAGAGCAAGCGGCTGTTAACCGCTGGGTCGCTGGTTCGAGTCCGGCCCGGGGAGCCAACTTCCCACAGATATTGCAGGGGTCGGCACGCCCGTCTCGGCGGCGCCGCCGCCTTGCGCTATAACCCACAATCGGAGAGTCGGGAGACGGCGCATGTTCGATGCCCTCGATGCCGTGATGCTGGCACGGCTGCAATTCGCGTTCACGGTATCGTTTCACATCGTCTTCCCGGCCTTCTCGATCGGGCTGGCGAGCTATCTGGCGGTGCTGGAGGGGATCTGGCTGATCCGCCGGGACGAGGCGTATCTGAAGCTGTTCGACTACTGGAAGACCGTGTTCGCGGTGGTCTTCGGGATGGGCGTCGTATCGGGGCTGGTGATGAGCTACGAGTTCGGCACCAACTGGGCGGTGTTCTCCGACAAGGCGGGACCGGTCATCGGTCCGTTGTTGGGGTACGAGGTGCTGACCGCCTTCTTCCTGGAGGCGGGGTTCCTCGGGGTGATGCTGTTCGGGCTCAAGCGGGTCGGGCCGGGACTGCATTTCGTGTCCACACTGATGGTGGCCGCGGGCACGCTGATCTCGGCGACCTGGATCCTGGCGGTGATGTCGTGGATGCAGACGCCGGCGGGCTACGCGACCAACGAGGTGGGGCAGTTCGTGCCCACCAACTGGCTGGCGATCATCTTCTCGCCGTCCTTCCCGTATCGTCTCGTGCACATGGTGCTGGCGGCGTATCTGACGACCGCCTTCGTGGTCGGCGGGGTCGGCGCCCTGCATCTGTTGCGCGACGCGACGGACCGCACGGCGCGGATCATGTTCTCGATGGCGATGTGGATGGCGGTGGTTGTGGCGCCGCTGCAACTGGTGGCCGGTGACCTGCACGGGCTCAACACCTTCCAGAATCAGCCGGCCAAGGTTGCGGCGCTGGAGGGCCACTACGAGACGCAGCAGGGCGCGCCGCTGTATCTGATCGGCTGGCCGGACGACGCCGCCGAGGAAACGCGCTTCGCGATCGGCATTCCCAAGCTCGGCTCGCTGATCCTCGCCCACGACGCGAACGCGACGATCCGGGGCCTGAAGGAATGGGCGCCGGAAGACCGGCCGCCCGCGACGCTGATCTTCTGGAGCTTCCGGATCATGGTCGGGCTGGGGCTCCTGATGATCGCCGTCGGGTTGTGGTCGCTAGTGCAGCGCATCCGGGGGCGCCTGTTCGACGACCGCCTGCTGATGCGCATCGCGGTGTGGATGTGGCCGTCGGGGTTCCTCGCCGTGCTGGCCGGCTGGATCACCACCGAGGTCGGCCGCCAGCCGTGGACGGTCTACGGGCTGTTGCGGACCAGTGAAAGCGCCTCGCCGGTGGTCGCCGGCGCCGTCGCCACCTCGCTGACGGCCTTCGTGATCGTCTATTTCATCGTCTTCGGGGCCGGCGTGTTCTATCTGTTCCGGTTGGTGCGACGTCCGCCGTCGGCGGAGCCGCTGTCCGACCACGCGCCGGTCCGCGTCGCGCGTCCGGCGCCCGGGGAAGGGAGCGCGTCATGATCGGACTTGAGCTGAGTTTCATCTGGGCGGCGATCATCGCATTTGCAGTGCTGGCCTATGTGGTGCTCGACGGGTTCGACCTGGGCGTCGGAATCCTCAGCCTGGGGGCGCGGGACGAGCGCGAGCGCGGCGTGATGATGAGTGCGGTGGCGCCGGTGTGGGACGGCAACGAGACCTGGCTGGTGGCGGGCGGCGGCGGCCTGCTGGCGGTGTTCCCCCTCGCCTACTCGGTGGTGCTGCCGGCGCTCTATATCCCGCTGATCGCCATGCTGCTGGGGCTGATTTTCCGGGGCGTGGCATTCGAATTCCGCTGGCGCACGGAACGGGGGCGCAGATTGTGGGATCTGGGCTTCGGCATCGGTTCGGTGGTCGCCGGCTTCTCCCAGGGGGTGGCGCTGGGGGCGCTGGTGAACGGCATCGCGATCGCGGACCGGGCCTATGCGGGCGGACCGTTCGACTGGCTCACCCCGTTCAGCATCATGACCGGCATCGCGCTGGTCATCGGCTACGCGCTTCTGGGATCGACCTGGCTGGTCTACAAGACACGCGGCGCCATCGAGGCGCGGGCGCGGCAACAGGCGCGCTACGCGGGCATCGGCACGCTGGTAATGATGGGCGTGTTCAGCGCCTGGACGCCGTCGATCGACCCGGTCTACGCGGCGCGCTGGTTCTCGTGGCCGACGGCGGCGTTTTCGGTGGTGGTGCCGCTGCTGGTCGCCGGTTGCGGATGGCTGTTGTGGCGCGGGCTCACCAAGGAACGAGTGCTGCAGCCCTTCCTCGCCGCGCTGGGGCTGTTCGTACTCGGCTTCGCGGGCATCGGGATCAGCTTCTATCCGTTCATCGTGCCGCCCTCGCTGACCATCGCCGAAGCGGCGGCGCCGCCCGAAAGCCTGTTGTTTCTGCTGATCGGAGGGCTGGTGCTGCTGCCGATCATCCTCATCTACACCGGCTACACCTACTGGGTGTTCCGCGGCAAGGTCGACCCCGAGGAGGGCTATCAGTGATGGCCGAACGCGGGCTGACGTACCGGATGATCTGGTTCGTGGGCCTGTGGGCCGCCGGCGTGGCGGTGGTGGTGCTGGTCGGCGCCGTGATCAGGCTGGCGCTGGGGAGCTGACGATGGCGCCGAAGACTTCCCGCAGGTCGCCGTGACCCCCCACGCGCCCGCGGTCGACGGCAAGGTTTTCGTGGTCACCGGCGCCACCTCCGGGGTCGGCAAGGCGGCGGCGCAGGCCCTGGCGGCGGCGGGCGGCACCATCGCTGTGCTCGGACGCAATCCGGAAAAAGGCCAACCGACCCTCGACGAGCTGGCGGCGACGGCCAAGTATCCGCAGCGTCTGAGGTTTTTTTCGGCCGATTTCGCCGAACTGGCGCAGGTGAGGCGCCTCGCCGAGAGGCTGCGCGACGCCTACGAGAGCATCGACGTGCTCATCAACAATGCCGGGGCGATCAACATGCGCCGCCTCGAGACCCGCGACGGATTCGAATTGTCGTTCGGGGTCAATCATCTGGCGCATTTCCTTCTGACCGGACTGCTTGTCGATCTCGTCATCAAGGCGGCGCCGTCGCGGATCATCAATGTGTCCTCCAGCGCGCATCTGAGCGGGCATATCGAATTCGACGATCTGGGGCTCGAGAAAGGTTATTCGGGCAGGACCGCCTACGCCCAGTCCAAACTCGCCAACGTCCTGTTCACGCGCGAGCTGGCGGGACGCCTGAAGGACGCGCAGGTGGCCGTGAACGCCGTGCATCCGGGCCCGGTGCAAACCGGCTTCGCGCAGAACAACCGGGACTGGTTCCAGGTCGTGGTCTGGCTGGCGGGGCCGTTGCTCCTCACCCCGGGGCAAGGCGCGGACACCCTTGTCTACGCCGCCACCGCGCCGGAAATGCAAACGGTGACCGGGGAATATCTCTACAAGCGCGCGCCGGCCCGGACGGCGCCCGAGGCGCGCGACGAGCTGATCTCCCGGCGGCTGTGGAAGCTGAGCGAGGAACTCACCGGCGCGCCGTTCGAGGCGCAGGGCCTGTAGATTTCGCGGGCGAAGGCGGCCGCGTCGGCGCCGGCATATAACTAGCCGAACAGGTGGCGGTAGAGCGTGTCGGCGAGCTCCATGGGCTCCTGCTCGCCGCCATGCAGGACCAGATCGGCCCGCTCCGGCGGCTCGAAGGGGGAATCGATGCCGGTGAAGTTCTTGATTTCGCCCCGGCGGGCGCGCGCATACAGCCCCTTGGTGTCGCGCGTCTCGCAGACCTCCAGGGGCGTATCGACATAGGCTTCGATGAAATCGATATCGCCGGCGATTTCGCGCGCGATGCGGCGCTCGTTGCGGAACGGCGAGATGAACGAGACCAGGACGATCAGCCCGGCGTCGGCCATCAGCCGCGCCACCTCGGCGACGCGCCGGATATTCTCGACGCGGTCGTCCTCGGTGAAGCCGAGGTCCTTGTTGAGCCCGTGCCGGACATTGTCGCCGTCGAGCACGTAGGTGTGTCGGCCCTCGGCGGTGATGCGCTTTTCAACGAGATTGGCGATCGTCGATTTGCCCGACCCCGAAAGCCCCGTGAACCAGACGATCGCCGGCTCCTGCCCCTTCATCCCGGCGCGCACCTGCCGGTCGACGTCGAAGGCCTGGTAGCTGAGATTCTGGCCGCGCCTGAGGCCGTGCTCGATGACGCCGGCGCCCAGGGTGGCGTTGGCGATACGGTCGACGAGAATGAAGCCGCCGGTGCGTTCGTTGTCGGCATAGGGGTCGAAGGCGATCGGTCGATCGGTGGCGATCGTCACGGTGCCGATTTCATTAAGCGCCAGGTGCCGGGCGGCGATCCTGTCTAGGGTATCCATGTCGATGCGGTGCTTGAGATTGGTCAGCGTCGCCGGCACCAGCTGATCGCCGGCCCTGAGCAGATAGGAGCGGCCCGGGATCGCCGGCTCGTCGTGCATCCACACCAGTTGCGCCTGGAACTGGTTGGAATATTCCGGGAGCGCCCCCGGGTGGCTGAGCACCTCGCCGCGCGAGGCGTCGAGCTCGCGGTCGAGGACAAGGGTCACCGCCTGGCCGGCGACGGCGGTGGGCAGGTCGCCATCCATGGTCACGATTCGGGCGACGCGCGCCGGCTTGCGCGAGGAGGCCAGCACCACCTCGTCGCCCTGGCTGACCGCGCCGCTGGCGACGGTGCCGGCGAGGCCGCGGAAATCGTGATCGGCGCGATTGACCCACTGCACGGGGAACCGGAACGGCGCCGACGCGTGGTCCCGGGTGGTGTCGATCTGCTCGAGATAGGCCAGCAGGGCGGGGCCCTGATACCAGCCCATGTTCTGAGATTTCGCGGCGATATTGTCGCCCTTGAGCGCCGAGGTCGGGATGGCGCGGACCGAGTCGAAACCGAGCGGGCGGGAAAAATCCTCGAATTCGGCCGCGATGCGATCGAACGTCGCCTGGTCGTAGCCGGTCAGATCGATCTTGTTGACCACCAGCACCACGTGCTTGACGCCCATGAGCGCGACGATGAAGGCGTGGCGGCGGGTCTGGGTGACGACGCCCTTGCGGGCGTCGACGAGCAGCACCGCCAGCTCGGCGTGCGAGGCGCCGGTGGCCATGTTGCGGGTGTATTGCTCGTGCCCGGGGGTGTCGGCGACGATGAACTCGCGTTGCGGGGTCGAAAAGAAGCGGTAGGCCACGTCGATGGTGATGCCCTGCTCGCGCTCGGCCATCAGCCCGTCGACGAGGAGCGAGAAATCGAGCCCCTCCTCGCCGGTCGCGCGGTTGCGGCTCTCGGACTGGAGGCTGGCGAGCTGATCGTCGAGGATCAGCTGGCTGTCATAGAGCAGGCGTCCGATCAGGGTCGATTTGCCGTCGTCGACCGAACCGCAGGTCAGAAACCGGAGCAGGGATCTGGAGGTCTGCTGCTCGAGCAGGCGGGCCATCTCGGCGTCGCTGACGGCGGGGCGGGGTTCGGGGATGGTGGCGGTGGACACCATCAGAAGTACCCCTCCTGCTTCTTCTTTTCCATCGAGCCGGCCTGGTCGGCGTCGATGAGCCGCCCCTGGCGTTCGGAAAGGCGGGTGGCGTTCATCTCCATGATGATTTCCGGGACGCTGCTGGCCGTGGACCGGATGGCGCCGGTCAGGGGATAGCAGCCGAGGGTGCGGAAGCGGACCATTTCGGTGCGCGGTGTCTCGCCGGCAGCGAGCGGAAACCGGTCGTCGTCGACCATGATCAGGGTGCCGTCGCGCTCGACCACCGGGCGCTCGGCGGCGAGGTAGAGGGGCACGATGGGGATGGCCTGGGCGTAGATGTAGGTCCACACGTCCAGCTCGGTCCAGTTCGAGAGCGGAAAGACGCGCATCGATTCACCGGGAGCCAGGCGGGTGTTGTAGAGCTGCCAGAGTTCGGGGCGCTGGTTCTTCGGATCCCAGGCGTGGGAGGCGGTGCGGTGCGAGAAGATCCGCTCCTTGGCGCGCGAGCGCTCTTCGTCGCGGCGGGCGCCGGCGACCGCGGCGTCGTAATGGCCGGCATCGAGGGCCTGGCGCAGAGCCTGGGTCTTCATGACGTCGGTGTAGCGCGCCGAGCCGTGATCGAAGGGGTTGATATTGGCTTTGACGCCTTCGGGATTGGTGTAAGTGACGAGCTCGACGCCATAGTCCTCGGCCACCCGGTCACGAAACGCGATCATGTCGCGGAATTTCCAGGTGGTATCGACATGCAGCAGCGGGAACGGAATCTTCGAAGGATAGAACGCCTTGCGCGCCAGATGCAGGAGCACCGAGGAGTCCTTGCCGATCGAATAGAGCATCACCGGGCGCTCGAAGCTGGCGGCGACCTCGCGCAGGATCTCGATGCTCTCGGCTTCCAGCGCTTCGAGATGCGACAGCGGCCGGACGGGTTGTGAACGCATGGCAGGGGCCCGCTCCAATCGCCCCTCAGATACGCCGGCCGCTGCCGCCCGGCAAGCCGCGAGGGGCCGTGATCGGTGCGACTGATTAATGGCTTCGCGCGGCCAAGTGCCCGTGGCGCAATGGTTTTTTGCCGATCCGGCAATGGCGGCAATGCGGGGGGTCGGGGCCGGCGAAATCCGGAAATCTATTTCCGGCCGCCGCGAGCGGTCGCGGAGCATCGCCTTGCGGGTTGCCGGAGGGGGCGATCCGTTCCAGCGCCGGGCGCCCCGGCGACAACGGCTGTTCGCCAGGGGACGGCATTAAGCAATGTTGTTTTCTTTGGACGGCCGGCGCTTGTGCGCCCATCGGCGGCTCACTACCATTTGCGTGCACGCACGGGACGACCATGCACAAGTACCGCGACATACTGTCCGCCATCGGCAAGACGCCGCTGATCCGCCTCAACCGGGTCTCCGAGCTCACCGGCTGCGAAATCTGGGGCAAGGCCGAGTTCCTCAATCCGGGGCAGTCGGTCAAGGACCGGGCGGCGCTGTCGATCGTGCGTCACGCCGAGCGCAGCGGCGAGCTCAGGGCCGGCGGCACCATCGTCGAGGGCACCGCGGGCAACACCGGGATCGGCCTGGCGCTGGTGGCGGACGTGCTCGGCTACCGCTGCGTGATCGTCATTCCCGACACCCAGAGCGAAGAAAAGAAGGACGCGATCCGGGTCGCCGGGGCGACGCTCGTGGAGGTGCCGGCGCGGCCCTATCGCGATCCGAACAACTACATCAAGGTTTCCGGACGGCTGGCCGAGAAGCTCGACCGGGAGCTGCCGGGCGGCGCCTTCTGGGCCCGCCAGTTCGACAATGTCGCCAACCGGCAGGCGCATGTCGATCATACCGGCCCCGAGATTTTCGCGCAGTCCGACGGCAAGATCGACGGCTTCATCTGCGCGGTGGGCACGGGCGGCACGCTGGCGGGGGTGGCGCAGGCCCTGCGCGACCGCAACCCGGCGATCAAGATCGGGCTGGCCGACCCTGAAGGCGCCAACCTTTTCAGCTACTACACCACGGGCGAGCTGAAATCGGAGGGCGACTCGATCACCGAAGGCATCGGCCAGGGACGGATCACCGGCAACCTCGAGGGATTGACCGTCGATTTCGCCTACCGGATTCCGGATGAAGAGGCCCTGCCCTACATCTACGATCTGGTCTCCCATGAGGGCCTGTGCATGGGGGGCTCGACGGCGATCAACATCGCCGGGGCGGTCCGGATGGCGCGCGACATGGGGCCGGGCCATACCCTGGTGACGATCCTGGCCGATTACGGCACCCGCTACATGAGCAAGCTGTTCAACCCGGCCTTCCTGCGGGCGCGCGACCTGCCGGTGCCGGAGTTCCTCGAACGCCCGCTGGAGGTCGACATCTCCTCGGTGTTCGAGAAGGAATCGGCGGCATGACGGCAGGCCGCACGGAATTCCTGTTCCGCGCCGAGCCCTATCTGCGCTCGACCCCGGCGGAGGTGATCGAGGTCAACGCGCGCGGGGGGATCGTGCTCGACCGCACCGTCTTCTTCGCGACATCCGGCGGCCAGCCCGGCGACAGCGGCACGCTGAGCCGATTGGACGGCAGCGCGGTGACGATCGCGACCACGATCCATCCCGGCGACCGGGCCGAGATCGTGCATGTCCCGGACGAGGGGCAGGCCCTGCCAAAGCGCGGCGAGCCGGTGGAGGCCACCATCGACTGGGAGCGCCGTCACCGGCTGATGCGCATGCACACGGCGCTACATCTGCTTTCGGTGGTGTTTGCCTTCCCGGTCACCGGCGGATCGGTGGGCGAGGAAAAGGGGCGGCTCGATTTCGACATGCCGGAGGCGCCACAGGACAAGGAAGCGCTCGAGGCGCGGCTGAACGAACTGATCGCGGCCGACTACCCGGTCTCCGAGGAGTGGATCGACGAAGCCGAGCTCGACGCCAACCCCAATCTGGTCAAGACCATGCGCGTGCAGCCGCCGCGCGGGCAGGGCCGGATTCGGCTGATCCGGATCGGGACGGCCGGGGACGTCGTCGACCTGCAGCCCTGCGGGGGCACCCATGTCGCCGCGACCGGCGAGATCGGACCGGTGAGCCTCGGCAAGATCGAGAAAAAAGGCCGGGAAAACCGGCGGGTCTCCGTGCGGTTCGCGTGATTGCACCGGATGGGGGACGCCGCTTCACCGCTGGTGACGACCCGATGGCTGGCCGATGAACTCGGCGCGGCCGATCTGAAGGTCGTCGACGCGACCTGGCACATGCCGGCGAGCGGGCGCGACGCGGCCGCCGAATTCGCCGAGGCGCACATCCCCGGGGCCGTCTTCTTCGGCATCGACGCCATCGCGGACACATCCCGCGACCTGCCGCACATGCTGGCGAGCCCCGAAATCTTCGCCGAGATGGTGGGGGCGCTGGGCATATCCGAGACCGACCGGGTCGTTGTCTACGATACAGTGGGTGTCTTCTCGGCGGCGCGGGCCTGGTGGAATTTCTCGATCATGGGGGCGGCGCAATCGTTCGTGCTCAATGGCGGACTGCCGAAATGGCGCGCCGAAGGCCGGCCGCTGGAGGCCGGCGCGCGGGCGCCCGCCCCGGCCCGCTTCGATGCGTCGCCCCTGGTGGGGGCGGCGGTCTCCGCGACCGACATTCGGGCCGGGCTCGGCAGGCCTGACGCGCCGCAGATTGTAGACGTGCGTTCGGCCGAGCGGTTCAACGCCGAAGTGGACGAGCCGCGGCCGGGGCTGAGACGCGGGCACATTCCCGGCAGCGTCAACCTGCCCTTCCCCGATCTCCTCGACGGCGGCGAACTCAAGGATGTCGCGGCGCTCACGCGCCTGATGGCGGCGGCGGGCATCGACCCCGACAAGCCGGTCATCACGACCTGCGGGTCGGGGGTCACCGCGCCGATCCTCAATCTGGCGCTGGGGGTCGCCGGCCACGAGCAGATGCGGGTCTATGACGGCTCGTGGGCCGAATGGGGGGCCGACGAGAAGCTGCCGATCGCCTAGCGGATCGGCGGGGCGTAGAGAAGCCCGCCCTTGGTCCAAAGCGCGTTGAGGCCGCGCGCCATGCCGAGCGGCGAGGACGCCCCCAGATTGCGGTCGAAGACCTGTCCGTAGTTGCCGACGCCGGTGATGACGTTGCGGGCCCAGCTCGGGGTCAGTCCGAGCGCCGTGCCGAAATCGCCCTCGAGCCCCAGGAGCCGGCGGATGGCGGGATTGCGGGACTCGGCCATCTGATCGACATTCATCGAACTGACGCCGAGCTCCTCGGCGTTGATCATGGCGAAAAGGGTCCACATCACGATGTTCCGCCACTGGTCATCGCCGGCCCGCACCACCGGGCCGATCGGCTCCTTGGAGAGGCGCTCGGGCAGGATCCGGTGGCCGGCGGGATCGCCGAGGGCGGCGCGGATCGCGAACAGACGCGTGGCGTTAGCGGTGACGACGTCGCACAGACCGGTCCGGTAGGCGGTGATCAGGTCGTCGTCGTCCTCGTACAGGACCTCGGTGTAGCTGACCTGTCCGCCGAAGAAGAACCGGCGCATGTTGTCGGCGTGATCAGAGCCCTCGATGGTGCACACGGAGACATCGGCCAATTCGAGGGTCGAGACGATCCCGGCATTGGTGCGGATCATGAAGGCCTGGCCGTCGTGGAAGAAGCTGGCCACGTAGCGCACGCCGAAGTCAGTGTCCCGGCGCATCGTCCATGGCGCGTTGCGGGCCATGATGTCGATCTCGCCCGATTGCAGGGGGGCGAAGCGGCTCTTGCCGGTGAGCGAAATGAACTCGACGCGGTTGGGATCGCCGAAGATCGCGGCCGCGACGGCGCGGCACACATCGACGTCGAAGCCCGACCACAGCCCTTCCGCGGAGACCTGGGAGAAACCGGGCAGGTTTTCGGTCGATCCGCAGCGCACGAACCCGCGGGTCTTGACCGCATCGAGGGTCTGCGCCGAGGCGACGACCGGCCACAACGCAAACACCAGTACAAAAAGGACGCGCACTAAATCGGACCCTCGCCCCGGTCCGAGCGGGTTGCGGACCGGTTTTTCCTCCTGACAGGAATCCTGATTCTCGGCAATTCGGTGGCAGGGTCAAGACAACCGCGGCGCAGGTGCGGCGGAATGTCCATCGTCGGGAGGCGGCCCACTAGCGGATGGGCGGGGCGTACTGGATGCCCCCGCGCGTCCATAACTCGTTGATGCCGCGGGCGATTCCGATCGGGGTCTGAAGCCCCACATGGCGCGCGTAGATTTCGCCATAGTTGCCGACATGCTTGATGATCCGGAAGGCCCAGTCCGGCGTCAGCCCGATCGGGGAACCGAAATCGGCATCGACGCCGAGCAGCCGTTTGACCGCCGGGCTGTCGGAAACCAGCATGTCGTCGACATTGAGCTGGTTGACCCCGAGTTCCTCGGCGTCGAGCAGCGCAAAATAGGTCCAGCGGGCGATCGAGAACCATTTTTCATCGCCCTGGCGGACGGCGGGGCCCAGCGGCTCCTTCGAGATGATCTCCGGCAGGATGATATGGGCGTCCGGATCGGCGAGCCGCTGGCGCTCGGAGGCGAGGGCCGAGGTGTCGGAGGAATAGGCGTCGCACCGTCCGTCCTCATAGGCCTTGACCACCTCGGCCTGCTCGCCAAACAGAACGGGATTGAATTCGAGTGAGTTGGCGGAGAAGAAGTCCGCCGCGTTGAGCTCGGTGGTGGTGTCGGATTCGATGCAGATGTTGGCCCCGCCCAGCTCGAGCGCCGAGCTGTAGCCGTCGTCGGCGCGGACCATGAAGCCTTGCGCGTCGTAGAACATCACGCCGGCGAAGTTGATGCCCAGCTGGGTGTCGCGCCCCATCGTCCAAGTGGTGGTGCGCGAGAGCACATCGACGACGCCGGAGGTCAGGGCGTCGAACCGTTCGCCGGTGGTCAGGGGGGTGAAGCGAACCGCGTCGGGATCGTCGAAAATGGCGGCGGCCATGGCGCGGCAGTAGTCGACTTCGAGACCCGTCCAGTTGCCATCGGCGTCCTGGGCGGAAAAGCCGGCGGCGCCGGCCGCAACCCCGCAATCGAGATATCCCTTGTCGCGGACGTCCTGCAGCGTGTCGGCCTGCGCCGACAGGGCGGTCATGGCGGTGAAAAAGGCAATTGTGAACGCGGGGACCCGTCGGTTCATGGCGTTGCGTTTGCGCCCCAATCTTGTTGTCATTGCGGTCGGGTGCGGCGTGGCCCCGGCGCCGATCCGAATCGCGACCAGCAGCGAACGGTCGCGACAGGCCACATCGAAGGACACCCGACGCGTTCGGTCAAGCGTCCGGCCTGAACTCGATGGGCACGGGGGCCCCGGGCGCGGTCGGCGCGGGACGATTTGGGGGGCCTGGAAGATGAGCGAGAAGAAGAGCGGCAAGCGACGCGCCGCAGAGACCATCCTGACCCATGGCGGGCGGGACCCGAAGGATCAGTACGGGTTCGTCAATCCGCCCGTGGTTCGCGGTTCGACGGTGGTCTTCGAGACCCTGGACGAACTCGAGCATGGCGGAACGCGGTACCGCTACGGTCGCCATGGCAACCCGACCACCGACGCGGTGGCCGCGATCGTGGGCGAACTGGAAGGGGCCGCGGCGACGGTGGTTGCGCCGTCCGGGCTGGCGGCCATCTCGCTGGCGCTGCTGTCGTGCCTGAAGACCGGCGACGACGTGCTGGTGACCGACAGCGCCTATGACCCCACCCGGTATTTCTGCACACATGCGCTGGCCGAGCACGGGGTGACGGCGCGGTTCTACGATCCGCGCATCGGGGCCGGCATCGGCGCGCTGATCGCCGAGAACACAAAGGCGATCCTGATGGAGAGCCCCGGCTCGCTGACCTTCGAGGTCCAGGATCTGCAGGCCATCCGGTCGGCGGCGGGGGCGGACATCGCCATCATCTTCGACAACAGCTGGGCGACGCCCCTGTTCCACAACCCGCTGGCGCTGGGGGCCGACATCGTCGTGCACACCGGCACCAAGATGTTCTCGGGGCACTCGGATGTGTTTATCGGCACCATCTCAACGACCGCTGAACGGGCCGAGGCGGTGCGCCGAACCGCGCGGGCCTATGGCAACCATGTCTCCCCGGACGACGCCTATCTCGTTGCCAGCGGGTTGCGGACGCTGGCCGTCAGGATGCAGGCCCATCAGGCGCGCGCCCTCGACCTCGCGCGGTGGCTCGCCGGGCAGGACGGCGTGCGGCGGGTGCTCCACCCTGCCCTGCCGGATCATCCGGACCACGCGGTGTTCGGGCGCGATTTTTCCGGCTCGGGGAGCCTGTTCGGGTTTGTCCTCGACCCGGCGCCGCGGGCCGCGATCGCGGCGATGATGGACAACATGGAGCTGTTCGCGATGGGTTATTCCTGGGGCGGTTATGAGAGCCTGCTGCTGCCGGCCGACCCGACCCGCGTCCGGACCGCGGTCCCGTGGACCGAACAGGGCAACCTCTTCCGGCTGCATGCCGGCTTCGAGGATGTCGACGACCTCAAGGCGGACCTCGACGCCGGTCTGGCGCGCTACCGGGCGGTGCGCTGAACGGGCTTCCGCCACAGTCGACGGACGGGCGCCGCAAACCGATTGCGCAGGCGCCCTTCGCGCCGTTCGAGCACCCGACGCCGTGCCGCAAACCAGTCGCGCACCCAGATGGCGCCCAGGGTGCCGAGCAGGCCGCCCGCGATGGCATCGGACAGGTAGTGATCGCCAACCACGACGCGCGAGAGGGCGATCAGAAAGGCGAGCACGAAGACCACCCCCCATGTCCGGCCGAACAGCGCCACCATGGCGACGGCGAACGCGAAGGACGTGGTCGCGTGACCGGAGGGCAGGCTTTGCAGCGAGGCGTTGAGCGGCTGCACCGGATCGAACCAGAGTGTGCCGAGCTCGTCGAGGCGCCAGGGACGCGCGCGGCCGATGAGCCGCTTGAGCACGGCGCTGGCGAGCCCGGGCAAGCCCACGGTCAAGAAAACGAAGCCCGACATGGCGCCGACGGATCGCGCCGCCCAACGCGCCCAGAATCGCGGTTTGGCGAACCAGACCGCCCTCATGGCGGCCCAGAGCAAGAGCGCGGGAACGAGCACCCAGGCGGCTTCGCCCCATTGCGTGAGCCAGGCGAAGAAGGCCCGTTCCGCCGGCGGCCAAGCGGTCAGTGCGCGGGTGACCGGCGCGTCGATAAGCGCCGCGATGAGGAGGAAGCCGACGAGCGCGCCGGCAATCCAGGCGGCACCGTGCCAACGGCCGGGCTTTGCTGCGCCCGCCGGCTCCGACGCGTCGTTCGAGGTCCGCACTTGCATGTTGCGCCTTTGATTTCAGCGGCTTGCGCGGGCGTTTCGCGGGCGAGTATCACGGCTTGCCGCTCCCAACAAGAATGTGTAAGCCGAGTCGCGTTCGCCGCCGGAGCATAGCTCAGCCTGGTAGAGCACTGGTTTTGGGAACCAGAGGTCGCAAGTTCGAATCTTGCTGCTCCGACCAGCCTCGGTAACCTGGGAGCGTTTGATCATGAAAGGCAAGAAGGCCGTACTCGACCTGCTGCAGCAAGCGGTGACGATGGAATTCACTGCCGTGCACCAGTATTTGCTCCACGCCCATGTCCTGGCGGACTGGGGATTGGGCAAGCTGGCCGACAAGATGCGTGAGGAGCTGCAGGAGGAACTCGGGCATGTCGACCGGTTCATGCAACGCATGGTGTTTCTCGAACGGGTGCCGGACGTCAGGGCAATCGGTGAAATCAAGCCGGCGGGGTCGCTGCGTGAGATGTTCGAAGCCGACCTTGCGGACGAGATCGAAGCGCGGCGCTTCTACACGGAGGCCGCGGGGAAGGCCGAGGCGGTGGGTGACCTCGGCTCGCGAGACCTGTTCGCTTCCATCCTGGGGGACGAGGAAGGGCATATCGGCTGGCTGGAATCGCAGATCGGCATGCTCGACCGACTCGGCGAGGCGGGCATGAGTCAGCTCTATGCGGGTGACGCGACAGCGCAATGACCTCCGCCGAAGATCGAATGGGTAGACGATGACAGCGAGAATATTCAAGCCGGCGAAAACCGCCATGCAGTCCGGCCACGGCGGCACCAAGCAATGGTTGCTCGTTTTCGAGCCGGATTCGCCGCGCCGCGCCGAGCCATTGATGGGCTACACCTCCTCGGCCGACACAAAAAGCCAGGTCCGGCTCAGATTCGACACGCGGGAGGACGCGGAGGCCTACGCCAGGCGCAACTCCATCGACTACCGCGTCGAGGAGCCGCACGAGCCGACGGTGAAGCGCGCCGCCTACGCCGACAACTTTCGGGTCGACCGCAAGAGCCCCTGGACGCACTGAGGCGCTTCGGGCGCACCGAGGGCCGGGCGGGCGCCTGACACGGGGGGCAAATCGCGATATGAGACCGGCCGACGGCCCCGTAGCTCAGCTGGATAGAGCAGTAGCCTTCTAAGCTATTGGTCGCAGGTTCGACTCCTGCCGGGGTCGCCAGCTCCCCTCGTGCCCTGCGGAGCGGGGTTGCGGATTCGCTTCGAATCGCCGCGTCATGGCTGGCCATTTGTCGCGGCCGCGCTGATTTTCGGCGGCCGGCTGCTCCGCTAAGATGCGCCCGAAATGATCGCCTCGTTCACCAACAACTTCATCTTCCTGAAGACCGCCAAGACCGCCAGCACGAGCGCGGAGATCGTGCTCAGCTCGTGGTGTGCGCACCCCGACATCGTGACGGGGCTGTCCCCCGATGAGGAAGCAGCGCGCATCAGGCTCGGCGGCAGGGCGATGAACGAGTTCGACGAAACGGGCAAGCGGATCTTCTTCCAGCATATGAGCGCGCACCTCATTCGCGACCGGCTGCCGGAGTTGTGGGACAAGGCCTACAAGATCGCGGTCGAGCGCCACCCCTACGAACGCGCCGTGTCCCTGGCCTATTGGCGGGCCTACAAGTGGATCGGATTTCCGCCGCGCCGCTTCAGGGGTCACCTGCGGCGGGTGATCGAGAAGGGACGGTTCTGCAACGACCGGTTCTACAAGATCGACGGCGAGATCGTGGCCGACGAGGTCATTCTCTACGAGGACCTGTGGCCCCGGATCGCGGAGCTTGCCAGGCAATGGGGCAAGCCGATGCCCGCCGCCATCCCGAACGCGAAGAGCAGTCAGCGCCGCGACCGGCGTCCCGCCGCCGAGATTCTGAGCGAGGAACAAAAAGCGGCGATCCGCGAGTTGGCCGCCTGGGAGTTCGACACTTTCGGCTTCGCGCCCTGAGGCGCGTTTCTGCCTGCGGCGGCCGGCCGGGGGCCGGGTCAACCGAAACGCCGGCGGCCTATTTCTCGACCCTAGGGTGCTCCATTCGGTCGCCGACCGCCAGCGAGATTTCGGCGGCGCGGCCGCCGGCGATCTCCAGCACGAACCGCACGGGGGCGCCGGAGGGAATGGCAGTGACGTCCATCGGGCGGGCGTTGGCGTGGATCGAGCGCACGGTGCCGTCGGCGGCGATGAAGACCATGTCGAGGGGGATGAGCGTATTCTGCATCCAGAAGCTCACCGGCCGCTCGTCGAAGAAATCGAACAGCATGCCGGCGTCGTCGGCCATCTCGGTGCGGAACATCAGCCCCCGGGTGCGCGTTTCGTCGGTGTCGGCAATCTCGACATTGAAGCGATGCGCGCCGGTCGCCGTGTGCAGCACCGCCACCGTTTCGCCGGCGATGAGATCGCAGGCGGCGAGCGCCACCAGCAGCAGCGGGGCCAGCGCCCGCCTGAGATGGGGGGCGAACAGGACCGATGGCATCGGCTGCAACTACGCGGTCAGTGGGACGAGGGGCCTTCGCCCCAGCCTTCGGGGCGGATCTCGGCGGCCATCAGGCCCTTGGGGCCTTTTCCGTAGCGGGCCAGCACGTGCTGGCCGGGGCGCAGCTCGGTGAGCCCGTAGCGGCGCAGGGTTTCCATGTGCACGAAAACGTCCGGGTGCCCCTCCCCGGCCGACAGGAAGCCGAAACCCCTGACGCGGTTGAACCACTTGACCTCCAGCAGCTCGAGCTTGGAGGTCGGCTCGATCATCACATGGGTGCGCGGCGGCGGCATCTGCGAGGGATGCTTGCCGGTCGATTCGTCCATCGACAGGATGCGGAAGGCCTGTAGCCCGCCGGGCCGGGACAGGGCCTCGCAGGACACCCGGGCGCCCTCATAGGCGGTCTGGAACCCGTCGCGTCTGAGACAGGTCACGTGCACGAGAACGTCGGGAAGCCCGTTGTCGGGGACGATGAAGCCGAAGCCCTTGGCGACGTCGAACCACTTGATGTGGCCGGTGATCTCGATGACGTCGGGGGGGCCTTCCAACTGAGGTTGCGAATCGACCGTCTGGTCAGGTGTGTTGGATCCTTCGTCAGCCGACCCTACACCCGCCTGGTCAAGATTGGTCGTGAGCTTGGCCCCCATAGTCATCACGCCTTCTTAACGCCTACGCACCAGCCCGCCAGACAGGTACGCAACCCCTCAAACAGTCGGGGCAGTGTGGCTGATTCAGGCGCACAAGTTAAGCGAAATGGTCTGGCTTGTGAATCCCCGCCGGGCCGTTCCGGCACCCGAGCGGAGAACCGGTTGGGGCTCAGGCGGTTGCGCGCGGACGGCCGCCCTGCCAATGTCCACAAGCACGAAATCGACCCGTCGGCGGCGCCGGACTGGTCCGGATCAGGGAGAAATGAGATGCACTATCTGCACACCATGGTGCGGGTGACGGACGTCGACGAGAGCCTCAAATTCTACTGTCAGGGTCTGGGGCTCGAGGAGGTCCGCAGGAGCGAAAACGAAGCGGGCAGATATACTTTGATCTTTTTGAGGGCCCCCGGCGACGAGGGCGGCGAAGTGGAGCTGACCTACAACTGGGACCCGGAGGACTACGCCGGCGGACGCAATTTCGGGCACCTCGCCTATCGCGTCGACAACATCTACGCGCTGTGCCAGCACCTGATGGATATGGGGGTGACGATCAACCGTCCGCCCCGCGACGGACACATGGCATTCGTCAGATCGCCGGACAAGATTTCCATCGAACTGTTGCAAAAGGGCGACCCTTTGCCGCCTCAAGAACCGTGGGCATCGATGGAGAACACCGGCGCCTGGTGAGGGGCCGGGGTCCGCTCAGGCCGGTCGCGACGTGAACGCGGCGCGATCGGCGGCAAAAATCACCCCGATGACGGCCCACAAGGCCACGGTGAAGACGGTGGTCCAGATGAACGTCTGAGCCGGCTCGATGCCCGCCGGCCAGACGAGCAAAAGCCCGCCCGTGTAGCTGGCGTGGGTCAGCTGGGCGACAGGCAGGGAGCCGGTGCGCTTGTAGAGCCAGGCGATCAGCATGCGCAGCGCGGCGATGCCGCCGACCCAGACGACGGCGAAATAGGGCAGATACCAGGCGCCCATTTCCGCCCCCTCCGCCCAATAGCCCGACAGCCCGTGCCAGAGGCCGTGAAGCACGCCCACGGCGAGGCCCGCGAAGAGGACGGTCCTGGTGCGAAGAAGGCGGTTGAGTGCGAAGTTGGTCCAGCCGATTTCTTCGATGACGCCGGCGGCGAGCCCCCCGAAAATGCCGAAGGCAAGCGCCGCCGCGACGTTTTCGGCCCGCAAGAGCGCCGGCGTGTAGACCGGATCGAGTGCCGAAAGCGCAAGCAGCACCGCCGTTGCCGTCGCCGGCACGACAAGCACCGCCCCGGCATAGTCGCCCAGCGGCGCCCGCCAGGCGAGAAGCCGCCGGCCGAAGGCGGTAAGGCCGCGCCGGCCTTCAGTCGCCAGGGTGACGACGATCGCCGCCAGCGGCGGCGCGGACGCCATCGCGACGAATACAGCGCCGAACAGTCCGTCGACCTGCGCGCCCTGCCCCGGAATGCCGCTGGGAAGCACCAGGATGACGATCGCCCCCCAGGCGATCCCGAAGGCGAGCGCGAAATAGATCCATACGGGCGCCTCCCGTCCCCGGGCCCTCGCCTCACCGGAACCGTTCGCGGTCGACATCGGAAGCCTCCCCTTTTGCCGTGGCGGCCCGCCGCCGGGCCTTTGCGTGTTCGGCTCCGAGAGGTTCTAGCGCCTCGGGCGACCGCTTCAATTGACCGCGGTCAAAGGGCGAACGGGCCGTTAACCAGGTCCCTTGACCGGTCATTAGCCAGCGGTCCCTACGGTTGGGGTGCCGCCCGCGGGGGAAGCGGGCGAGCGGGACAAGCACATGCGGGCCGCCGTCGCCATCGTCATCACCGTCGCGCTTCTGGCGGGCTGCGCCTCGTTCGGTCCGGCCGGCGGCAGCCATTACCCCAAGAAGCACGGGGTCTATGTCGAGCACTCGAAGGTCGCGACCTTCTGCCTGGTGCCGAAGCTGAGGGGGGTCATTCACCGCGCCGAGCGGCATTTCAACGCGCCCGTGGTCGTCACCTCCGGCTACCGCAATCCGATCCGCAACTGGCGCATCGGCGGCGCCCGGCACTCCTATCACAAGCGCTGCATGGCCGCCGACATCTTCGCGCCGGGGGTCGCCAAGTCCGACCTCATCACCTACATGATGCGGCAGCGCGAGGTCGGCGGGCTGGGCTGCGACACGGGGCGCAAGTTCATCCATATCGACGTGCGCGACCGTCCCCCCGGCGCCCGGGGACCGATCACCTTCGACGGCTGCTGAAGACCCGGCGCGCGGCGCCCGGCAGGGCAGTGAAGCGCGCACATTGGCCCTTGCGTGGCCTCGCTCGCCCCCCTATACGCGGGACCGCCTTGGGCGCCCATCGTCTAGAGGCCCAGGACGCCGCCCTTTCACGGCGGAAACACGGGTTCGATTCCCGTTGGGCGCACCAGAACGATCGAGGTGACAGACCGCCGCCGCCCGGGATAGGGTGGCGCAACGCGCCCTTCGTCTAGTGGCCCAGGACGCCGCCCTCTCACGGCGGAAACACGGGTTCGAGTCCCGTAGGGCGCGCCAACTTTCTCGCCTCGCCCCGCTCCGCCCCGGCCCGAGATGGCTTGCGTCGGCGCGCGGGCTGTGAAAGCTCCCTGACATACGCAACGCGGCCGGGCCCGAGGCGGCCGAGCGAGGGAGTGCCATGGCCGATCGCAAGGTCGCCTGGATCGTCGGGGCGAGTTCCGGCATCGGCGCCGAGCTGGCGCGGCAGCTGACGGTTGAGGGGTTCGAGGTGGCGATCTCGGCCCGGCGGGCCGAGCGGCTGCGGGCGATGGCCGAGGCGATGCCCTCGCTCCACCCCTACCCGCTCGATGTCGGCGACGCCGCCGCGGCCGAGGCGGTGTGCGCCCGTGTCATCGAGGAACTGGGGCGGCTCGACCTCGTCGTCTTCTCGGCCGCCGAATGGCACCGGAACCGGATCGCCGACTACGATCCGGCGCGCTATGCGGCGGTGACGCGGGTCGACTATCTGGGGGCGGTCAACATGATCGCCCCGGCCGCCGAGCACATGAAGCGCGCCGGCGGCGGGCAGATCGCGGTTGTCTCGTCGATCGCGGGGTATTTCGGAATGCCGTCGGGCGGCCCCTACGGGCCGGCCAAGGCGGCGCTGATCCAGTTGACGCAGATGATGCACACCGAGCTCAGGGCCTTCGGGATCGATGTCCGGCTCGTCTCGCCGGGCTTTGTGGAGACCGAGCTGACCGCCCGCAACCGCTACCCGATGCCGATGATGATGCCGGTCGACAAGGCCGGCAAACGCATCCTGGACGGGCTTCTGCGCTCGAAGCGGTTCGAGATCGGGTTTCCGCTGAGGGCGGTGGCGGGGGTGAAGCTGGCGCGGATGGCGCCCTACCCGCTGTTGTTTTTCGCCATGCGGCGGGTGCTCAAGGTGGTGCGGGGGCGCTCGGAGAGGTCCGCGGACGACGCTCAGGCGGGGCGGCGCAGCCGGTAGATGCCGACGTCGATCGAGCCCTCGATGAACCCGGCCGCGCAGTAGCTGAGGTAGTAGATCCACTTGCGCCGGAACGCCTCGTCGAAGCCCATGCGGGCGATCGCCGGCCAGCGGTGCATGAACCTGTCCTGCCACAGCTGCAGCGTGCGCGCGTAGGAGAGGCGGAAATTGTCGCTCGCCTCCGGCACCAGCCCGGCGGCCCGGGCTTGCTGCTCGATGATCTTCTTGGTCAGGAGCATGCCGCCGGGGAAAATGTAGCGCTGGATGAAATCGACGTTGCGGCGGTAGTCCTCGAAATCGAGCTCGTCGATGGTGATCGCCTGGATGGCGGCGGCGCCGCCGGGCCTGAGGCGGTCGTGGACGGTCCTGAAATAGTCCGGCCAATGCTCTTCGCCGACCGCCTCGATCATCTCGATCGAGCAAATCTGGTCGAATTGCCCGGTTGTATCGCGGTAGTCCTGGAATCTGAATTCGGCGTTCTGATCCAGCCCGGCCCGCTCGATGCGGTCGCTCGCGAAGTCGAGCTGCCGCCGCGACAGGGTAATAGCGGTCACCGAGGCGCCGCGCTTGCCGGCCGCGAATTCGGCGAAGCCACCCCAGCCGCAGCCGATCTCCAGCACCTTCGAGCCCTCGGCGACGCCGGCCAGGTCGGCAACGCGGCGGTATTTGGCGATCTGGGCGTCTTCGAGCGACTGGTCCTCATCCGTGAAATAGGCCGACGAGTAGGTCATCGTGGGGTCGAGCCACTCGGCGTAGAATTCGTTGCCGAGGTCGTAGTGCTCGGAGATGTTCTGCTTGGCGCCCTCACGCGTGTTGCGGCGCGCCAGATGATAGGCGGCGTCGGCGGCGGCGCGGCGAAACAGGCCGGGATTGGTGGACATCAGGACGCGGCGATTTTGCACGACGAAGCGGAAGAACGCGGTCAGGTCGTCGCACTCGACATCGCCGGCGATATAGGCCTCGGCGAAGCCGACCGGGCCGCGGCGCAGCCCCTTGGCCAACAGGCCGAAATTATTGAGGCGGATGGCGGCGCTTTGGCCGGTCGAGGGATCGCCTATGCGCCTGGTGCGCCCGGACGGCAGCACAATCGTCAGGCTGCCGCGCAGCGAAGCGTTTCGCCAGCGCCGGCCCAACCCGACCAGCAGCCACGACAGCGCTCTGGTCCACAAAGATGCCGGGCCGGTCCGGCCCGGTGCCGCAAGATCGCTCATGACGCCTACCCTGAACAATCCGGAGAAGCCGCGCACCGCGTTTTCCAACGCCGCTGCCCGCGCGACCCGTGTCTCCGGAAATGGCCCCCGTGTTCTTTTTATTCAACGCCGAGGAGTACTTTATCCGCCGAAACCGAAGATGCAAGGTCGGGCGCTTCCTATTGCGCCGGACGGGCGGCATCCCGGATCCTGAGCTGCACCTTTTCGCGGCCCTGCCAATTGTCGAATGCCAGAGTGCCGGCCACGTGCAGGGGGGCGTCGCCGCGCGCCGCGAGCAGCGCCTCGCCCAGCGGCGTGCCGGCGGCGCGGAAGGCAATGGCGCCGAGTTTGGCGCGATCCCCCGACGAAAGGGTGGCGCGCACATGCCCGCCGGCGCCGACGATCTGGGCGTAGGTGACGCGGTGGGCGGGCAGCGCGAAGACGGGGGTGGCGTTGCCGGCCCCGAACGGCCCGGCGCGTTCGACCTCGTGAAGGAACTCGGCGGTGGCGGCGCGGGCGGTAATCGCCGCGTCGATGCGCAGGGCCTGGTCCTGCATGGCGGCGTCGACCGCGTCGCCCAGACGGTCCGCCAGGAAGGCGCGGAACGGACCGAGCTGGCCGCCGGGCAGGGTCACGCCGGCGGCCATGGCGTGGCCACCGCCCTTTTCGGCCACCCCCTCGTGGACCGCGGCCAGCACGGCGGCACCGAGATCGACGCCCGGAATGGAGCGGCCGGAGCCGGTGGCGGCGCCGTTCGGCGCCTGGCTGAAGGCGAAGGCGGGGCGGGAAAACCGCTCGCGCAGACGGGCGGCGACCAGCCCGACCACCCCGGCATGCCATTCGGCCGAGGCGGTGACGATGACCGGCGGCCCGTCCCCCTCCCCGATTTCGGCTTCGGCGGCGGCGATCGCCTCTTCGAGGGCCTGCTTCTCGATCCGCTGGCGCTCGGCGTTGAGCTCGTCGAGCCGGGTGGCGAGCGCCATGGCCTCGTGCGGGTCCCCGGTAAGCAGAAGGCGACTGCCCAGGCCCGCGTCGCCGATGCGGCCGCCGGCGTTGATGCGCGGGCCGATGAGAAAACCCAGATGGTAGGGGTTGATCGGGCCGTTGATGCGGGCGGCCATCGCGAGCGCGGCGATGCCGGGGTTTTCCATGCGGCGCATGATCTCGATGCCGCGCACGACAAGCGCCCGGTTGAGGCCGGTGAGCGGGACGACGTCGCACACCGTCGCCAGCGCCACCAGATCGACCATCGCCATGAGGTCCGGCAGGCTCGAGGCGCGGTTTTCGCCGCGCAGGGCGCGGTTCAACGCCACCAGCACCATGAAGGCAACGCCGGTGGCGCAAAGCTGGCCGAGCCCGGAGATGTCGTCGGGGCGATTGGGATTGACGATGGCGGTGGCCGGGGGCAGCTCGGCGTCACTGAGGTGATGATCAATAACGATGACCTCGGCGCCGCGCGACAGGGCATGGGCGATCGGCTGGTGGCTCGTGGTGCCGCAATCGAGGGTGACGATGAGGGTGGCACCGTCATCGATCAGGGCGTCGATGGCGGCGACGTTGGGTCCGTAGCCCTCGAACACCCGATCGGGGATGTAGATCGCCGGGTCGAGCCCGACGGCGCCGAGATACCGGGCCACCAGCGCGCAGGCGCAGGCGCCATCGACGTCGTAGTCCCCGAACAGCGCCACCTTCTCGGTGTTGCGGACCGCCGCAACCAGCCGGTCCACCGCCGCGTCCATGCCGGCCAGGGTCGAGGGATCGGGCATCTCGTCCCTGAGCGTCGGATTGAGGTGGGATTGAGCGGCCTCGAGCGCCACCCCGCGGGCCGCCAGGATGCGGGCCAGGATCTCCGAGATGCCGTTCTGCTGCGAGATCGCGGTGGCGGTGCGCAAGCCGGCCTCGTCGAGGCGGTCGACCCATGCCTTGCCGGTCACCGATTTGGAAACGTCCAGAAAATGGTGATTCGGTGCCAGCATGTGCCCTTGCTAGCGGCCAGGGCGACCGCCGCCAAGGGCTCTCATCAGCGTTCGTGGCGGGCCGTGATCCAGCGCACCGTCTTCGACCAGGAGCGCATGACCACCGTGTGGCTGGTCAGGGTGGTTTCCTGGAATGCCACGCCGCGCAGCAGGCTGCCGTCGGTGATCCCCGTTGCCGCGAACATGACGTCGCCGGACGCCAGCTCGTCGGCCGCATAGATGCGCTCGGGGTCCTCGATGCCGAAGCGCGCGGCCCGGTCGCGTTTTTCGGGCGTGTCGAGGATGAGCCGTGCGTGCATTTGTCCGCCCAGGCACCGCAGCGCCGCGGCGGCCAAAACGCCTTCGGGCGCGCCGCCCGCGCCGACATAGAGATCGACGCCGGTGTCGCTGGTCATCGCGGCATGGACGATGGCCGCCACGTCGCCATCCGGGATCAGCTTGATGGCGGCGCCGGTGCCTCGGAGTTCGTCGATGAGAGAGGCGTGGCGCGGCCGGTCGAGCACGCACACCGTCAGTTCCTGTGCCGCGACGCCCTTGGCCCTCGCGAGCGCCGCGACGTTGTCGGCGATCGGCCGGTCGATGTGGACGACGCCGTCCGGATAGCCGGGCCCGACGGCGATCTTGTGCATGTAAACGTCGGGCGCCGCGAGCAGCCCGCCCCGTTCCGCGACCGCCAGCACCGCCAACGCGTCGGGCTGGTTCTTGGCGCACAGGGTCGTGCCTTCCAGGGGATCGACCGCGATGTCGATTTCCGGGCCGTCGCCGGCCCCCACCTCCTCGCCGATGAACAGCATCGGCGCTTTGTCGCGCTCGCCCTCGCCGATGACGATCCGAGCCGAGATGGCGATCTTGCCGAGCTCGGAGCGCATCGATTCGACGGCGGCGCGGTCGGCGGACTTCTCGTCGCCCTTGCCGCACCAGTTGGCGGCCGCGATGGCGGCCCGTTCGGTCACCCGGACGATCTCGAGCACCATGCGGCGATCGACGATTGCCGGATTGGAATTCAACAGCTTTGCCGGTACGTCCATTGGCTCTCCGCCGGCGTGCGGAACTGTCAGAAGCGTTCGATCCGGATCAGGCGCGGCTCGCCGGCGGCATGGCCGTCCGCGGCGATGTTGGCCAGGGCCGCGCGCACCGACTTCTCGATCGTTCGGTGGGTAATCAGGACCACGGTGCGGGCCTCGGAGGTCCCGGCGGTGTCGGCGGCCACCAGATCGGGGCGCTGGATGACGCTCTCGAGGGATATGCCGGCTTCCCCCATGCGGGTGGCGATGGCGGCCAGGGCGCCGGGCACGTCGTGGACGGACAGGCGGATGTAGTAGCCGCCCTCATGGGCCCGCATGGGCGCGCGCACGTAAGGGGCAAGCTCGGCGACCGGCAGTCCGAGCGGCGGCACCCGGTTGCCCCGGGCGATATCGAGAATGTCCGAAAGCACCGAGGCGGCGGTCGCCTCGCCGCCGGCGCCGGGGCCGGCCAGAATGAGCTCGTGAACGTGGTTGGTCTCGAGCGCGATGGCGTTGAGCACGCCGCCGACCGAGGCGATGGCGCTGGTTGTCGGGATCAGGGTGGGATGCACGCGCTGCTCGATGCCCTCATCGGAACGGGTGGCAATCCCGAGCAGCTTGATGACGTAGCCCAGATCGCCGGCGGCGCGGATGTCGGCCTGGTCGATGCCGGAAATGCCCTCGACGTGGATTTCGCCGGCCGAGATTTCCGACTGGAAACACAAGGACGTCAGGATCGCCAGCTTGTGGGCAGCGTCGTGACCGTCGATGTCGAAGCTCGGGTCGGCCTCCGCATACCCCAGGCGCTGGGCTTCGGCGAGGCAGTCGTCGAATGAGATCGCGTCGATGGCCATGCGGGAGAGAATGTAGTTGCAGGTGCCGTTCATCATCCCGTAGACGCGCTCGATCCGGGCGCTGCCGAGCCCCTCGCGGAGCGCCTTGATGACCGGAATGCCGCCGGCCACCGCGGCTTCGAAGCCGAGCGAGGCGCCGCCCGCCTCGGCCAATCGGGCGATCTGCATGCCGTGGGCGGCGAGCAGCGCCTTGTTGGCGGTGACCACCGGCGTGCCGGCTTCGAGGGCGGCGGTGATGGCGGCGAGCGCCGGTCCGTCCTCGCCGCCCATCAGTTCGACGAAGAGCGCGATATCGCCGGAGCGGGCCAGTTCCACCGGATCGTCGAACCACGCGAAGCCGGAAATATCGACGCCGCGGTCCTTGGTGCGCGAGCGGGCGGAGACCGCCGCGATCTCGACCGGACGCCCGAGGCGCCGCGAAATCGCCGCCGCGTCGTCGGCGACAATGCGAACAAGCGTGCCGCCGACCGTGCCGAGGCCGGCGATGCCGATGCGGAAAGGCTCAGCCATGGCAGGCTTGTAGCGGATCGGCCCAAGCGGTCAAGCAGGCGGGATCGCGATTTGGACGCGGCGAAGCGCCGACAGGCCAACAACCGGTTTGCCGCCACCCCGGCGGACGGGTAGGTTCGCGCGCCTGTCCACCGGCCGCGGGAGGATCGAGGTGCAAGGCGCCGAGCCCGGATATCTCTTGATCGCGGACATCACCGGCTACACCGAGTTCATGACGGAGTCCGAGCTCGACCACGCGCGCGGCATCCTCGAAGAGCTGTTCGCGGCCTTGCTCGATGCGCTGCAGTCGCCTTTCGTGCTCTCGAACGTGCAGGGCGACGCGATCCTCACGCATGCCAGAAGCGACAAAGTGGCCGACGGCCAAAACGTCATCAGCACGGTCGAAGCGCTGTATTTCGGGTTCGCGCACGAACTCGAGCACATGATCAACAACACCACATGCCAGTGCGCGGCGTGCCGCAACATGTCCAGGCTCGACCTGAAGCTGTTCGTGCATTTCGGGGACTATGCGGAGCAGTCGATCGCCGGCCGC
The DNA here is from genome assembly GCA_964574935.1 of uncultured Devosiaceae bacterium. Lineage (GTDB taxonomy): Bacteria > Pseudomonadota > Alphaproteobacteria > Rhizobiales > Devosiaceae > JBBECE01. Next base: position 35,236 of record CAZNOZ010000003.1, read on the forward strand.
ACCGAGCTGGGCGGACCCGAGGTCATTGTCGTGCACCGCTTAATGAAGAACACCATCCGTGAGGCCACGGGCGTGCGCGCCTATGCCGCCTTCACCGAGGCGGCGGTGGCGGCGATTTCGGTGCCGGAGTTCTTTGCGGACCGACCGCACCACACCGAGCTGATCGAGCAACTGGGCGACTGCGAGCTGACGATCATCGACATGCAGCCCCTGTGGCAGGACAGGCGCGGGCGGGAAACGGTCGTCGTGCCGGAAGACGACATATGGGTCGAGGACGTTGTCGGCGAAATCGCCGTTCCGCCCGACCGGGCCTGGCACCTGATCACCGATCCTCAGCGGCGCTCGGAATGGATGCACGGCATCGAGGCGATGACCCGCACCAATACCGACCGCGGCAGGATGGCGGCGGGCGCCATCGAACATTGCGCACACGGCGGTGGCCGGGTGTCGGTTTTCACGATCGTGGACGTGCGGCCCTATGATCACTTCACGTTCGATGTGGCGGTGCCTTTCAGCGGCTCGCTGCGGCAGACCTTCTTCCTGACCGCGACGGAAAAAGGGACGCGGATCACCGTGCGCACCGGCACGCCCAGAACCGACAACGCACTGACCCGCCCGCTGCTGAAGGTGTTGGCGGCGGGAATGGCGAAAACCGTCTGGTCCACCTGGGTGAAAAGCCTCGAGACGCTTGCCGAAATCGCCCAAAACGAACCGCCAGGCGCACCCGGCACGCACCCGCATCCCGCGCACGTGCCCGAGGCGATCAGATCGGCGGTGGCGGCGCATCTGCCCGCGCCGGGGAGCGCCTAGAAGCGGTCGCGCAAAGCTCGGACGGGCTCTAGGAGGTGATGATCCCGCCTTCTTCGAGACCGGCCTGGGGACGTCCCGCCCGGCAATGCAGGAAAGCGACAAGGCAGCGGCGGCCGTTCGGACGAAGGTTTCGCAAAAGCGTCGGGCCCGGCCCGACACGCTAGTCCCTGCCGGCGCAGCCGACGCATTTCTCGTAGGACGGATCAACGTCGAGGCGGGCCGGCGCGATCGGCTCGCCGCAGTCGGCGCAATACCCGTAGTCGCCCTCGTCCATGCGCGCCAAGGCGCGCTGCAGGCGGACCATGTGGGCCTTGCGACGGCGATCGGCGGCCTGGGCGATCTCCTGCTTCTGCATCGCGTCCATGCGGGTCAGGCGGCCGACCGACTGCTGGTCGAGTTCGACCGGCGCGCGATTTGCCTGGGTGGCCCGGCTGAGCGCCTCGAGTTCGGCCAGTTCACGTTCGACGCGGGGACGCAAGCGGGCGGCGATGGCTTCCGGGGATCGCGTGGCCAAGGCGCCCCTATTGCCGGCCCGTCAGGGGCACGACGTTGGACTTGCCGTCATTGGCGCCGAGGAACTTCTTGAGGTTGCGGGCCGCCTGGCGGATGCGTTGCTCGTTTTCGACAAGCGCCATGCGCACATAGTTGTCGCCATATTCGCCGAAGCCGACCCCGGGAGCGACGGCGATCGCCGCCTCGGAAATCAGGAGCTTGGCGAACTCCAGCGAACCGAGTTCGGCGAACCGCTCGGGGATCGGCACCCAGGCGAACATCGTCGCCGGCGGCGGTGGGATTTCCCAGCCGGCGCGGCCGAAGCTCTCGACGAGGACGTCGCGGCGCGCCTTGTAGGTCCGCCGGACCTCTTCGACGCAGTCGTCCGGCCCGTTCAGGGCGGCGGCGGCGGCCACCTGGATGGGGGTGAAGGCGCCATAGTCGAGATAGGATTTGACCCGCGCCAGGGCCGAGATCAGCCGCTCGTTGCCGACCGCGAAGCCCATCCGCCAGCCCGGCATCGAGAAGGTCTTGGACATCGAGGTGAACTCGACCGCGATCTCCATGGCCTCGGGAATCTCGAGGATCGAGGGCGGCGGCGTGCCCTCGAAATAGATCTCGGAATAGGCGAGATCGGAGAGGATGAAGATGCCGTGGGCGTGACAGTAGCGCACGACCTCGCGGTAGAAGTCGCGGTCGGCCACGTAGGCGGTGGGGTTGGACGGGTAGTTGAGAATGAGCGCGATCGGCTTGGGGATCGAGTGCCTGACGGCGCGGTCGAGGGCGACCATGAACTCCTCGCCCGGGGCGGCCGGCATCGAGCGGACGACGGCGCCGGAAATGATGAAGCCGAAGGCGTGGATGGGATAGGTCGGGTTGGGCACCAGCACGACGTCGCCGGGGGCGGAGATCGCCTGCGCCATGTTGGCGAAGCCCTCCTTGGAGCCGAGCGTCGCGACGACCTGGGTATCGGGATCGAGCCGGACGCCGAAGCGGCGGCCATAGTAGGAGGCCTGGGCCTTCCTCAGCCCCTTGATGCCCTTGGAGGCGGAATAGCGGTGGGTGCGCGGATCGTTGACCGTCTCCTTGAGCTTGTCGACGATGTGCTGGGGGGTGGGCAGGTCGGGATTGCCCATCCCCAGGTCGATGATGTCGACGCCCTCGGCGCGCGCCTTCGCCTTGATGGGATTGATGTGTTCGAAGACGTACGGCGGCAGCCGGCGGATGCGGTGGAACTCGTGATGCACATTCCCCTCCCAAAATGGGGGGTCGGACCTTCGTGAAATCGCGTGGTTGTTTATAGACCATGATGGCGGCACGATGGTGACAAATCACTTAAGGGACGGGGCGGATGCGCGGGCGCTTGGGAGGATGGATGGCGGTGCTGCCGGCCGTCGCGGTGACGGCGGGGACCGCCCTGGGCCAGCCGGCGCCGACGCCGCTGACGCTCAACGAAACCGTCGAATGGAACGGTCCGGAGGCCGAGGGGCGGGTGTTCGCCTATGACGGCACGTCGATCACCGTCGCGCTGGGCTGGGCGGAGGGGAACGAGTGGGTCGAAACGGTCTCCTACGCGATCGCGCGCGCCGGTGCCGCGCCGTTGACGGTCGAGGTCCCGGCCGGCTTCATGGGCAACGGGCAGATCGGGGTCTACGAGATCGGCAACGCGGCCGGGCCGGTGCTGGTGGTGGGCGCCTACACGGGCGGGGCGCATTGTTGCGAGCAGCTCTACCTCATCGATCTCGGCACGAAAGACGCCGAGCCGGTTGACGGCGGCATGTATGACGGGGGCACGGTGGCGCCGGTCGATGCCGACGGGGACGGGCTCCTTGAATTCGTGGTGCCCGACCCGCGCTTTCATTACGCCTTCGACTGCTATGCCTGCGGGGGGCCGCCGGCGGCCGTGTTCACGCTCCGGGACGGCGCGTTCACCGAGATCTCCGCCGAGCCGCGCTTCCGGTTCCTGTTCGTGGAGGATTTCAACCGCTATTCTCAAAGCTGCGGGACCGGCGAGGAATGGACCGCCGGGGTGTGCGCCGGACTATTGGGCGCGGCGGCGCGGCTGGGCATCTATGAGGGCACGCTGGCGATCCTGAAACCGGGCCTGGGCAAGGGCGGCAAGCTGGTCTCGGGCTGGGAGGATTTCAGTATCTGCGCCAATGACGAGTGCACCGAAACGCAGGATTTCACCGACTTCGTCGAGGCGGTGGACTACGCGTTGCGCCGGTGGGGCTATCTGCCCGCAGACTAGGCCAGCGCACGGCACCTCGGTTCGCGGGGTGGGGTGCGCGCCGCTCAGCGGGCGAAGGCGTTGAACGGATTGAGCCTGGTGAGCCGGTCGATGGTGGCCTCGTCGATGCCCGCCGCGCGCATCTTGGGAAGGAAGGTCTCGGCGAGATAGGTGTAGGGCTGTTGGGTGCCGCCGCCGGGCTGGGCGGGATCGTACCAGCCGGTGTCGTGGGAGAGCAGCAGCCGGTCGCCGAAACCCGCGTCGAGCACCCGCGAGATCATGGCGATCAGTTCGTCGTCGTCGTCGCGTCCGATGCTGTCATATTCGATCCAGGCGCCGCGCCGGGCGACCGCGAGATGCTGCTCGAAATCGGGCTCGAGCTGGGTGTGGATCGAGATGAAGCGGGCCGGGTCGCAGCCCTCGTGCTCGATGACGTCGAGCTGATCCATTACGACGCGGGCGCGGATTGTGTGGCTGCCGATCGTCGCGTTGTGACCCCTGGCGGCCCGGGCGGCGGCGCCCAGGATGGTCCGCTCGAGCTCGGTCATGCCGTCGTCGCCGGCGCTGAGCTTGATCCAGCCGGCGATCACGCCGCTCTTCTCGATGCCGCCGGCCAGCTCGTCGCTCATCCACTCGCTCAGGGCAGCGGGGGTGGCATCCCGCACCCAGGCCGGGATCCAGGGCTCGCGATAAATCCCGGTGGGCACGACGATGGGAAATCCGGTGGCCTCGGAGACGGCCATGTCAATATCGGCGCGACGGCCGACCCCGGTTGTCGAACACTCGACCAGGGCGCCGAAACCGGCGGCCTTGAGCTCCTCGATGCGGGGGGACATGACGCGCACGACCTCTTCCGGGGAGGCCTCGGCGTAGCCGGGCTGATCGGGTGTCCTGAGATCGACGAAGACATGCTCGTGGGGCAACATCGGCCCGATCTCGTCGAGCGATTTGGGGCCGAGGGTGGTGATGAGATGGGCCATGGGTTGGTCTCCCGCCGCCGCGACGCGACCGGCAGCCGCGACCTCGCGGTGGCTTGGCAGGCGGCTAGGGGAACAGCGGCAGTTGCTCGAGAGCGGTGGTCTCCGCGAAGCCGAAGGCGACGTTGAAATTCTGGATCGCCTGCCCGGCGCTGCCCTTGACCAGATTGTCGATCACCGCGACCAGGATGGCGCGGCCCGGAATGCGGTCGTCGAAAACGCTGATGACGCAATGGTTGGAGCCGCGCACCTGGGCGGTCGAGGGCATATGGCCCGCCGGCGCCACGTGCACGAACGGCTCGTCGCGATAGGCCTGTTCGAGGACGGCGCGCAACGCGCCCGCATCCTCGGCGTCCCCGAGCCGGACATGGGCGGTGATCATCTCCCCGCGGCTCATCGGCGTCAGATGCGGGGTGAAGTTGACCAGGAGGCCCTTGCCGGCGGCGCCGGCGAGCTCCTGCTCGATCTCGGGGGCGTGGCGGTGCTTGCCGACCGCGTACACCGAGACCGCCTCGCCGGCCTCGGAGAAAAGCGATTCCTGCTTCGGCGAGCGCCCGGAGCCGGAAATGCCGGTCTTGGCGTCGATGATGATGTCCTCGGTCGAAATGGCGCCGGCGATGAGCGGCAACAGCGCCAGGAGCACCGCGGTGGGGTAGCAGCCCGGGCAGGCGACGATGCGGGCGTCGCGAATGGCCTCCCGGTTGTGCTCGGTCAGCCCGTAGACGGCCTCGGTCTGCAACCCCGGCGCGACGTGGGGCACGCCGTAGGTGGCCGCATAGAGTTCCGGGTCGCGGAGGCGGAAATCCGCCCCCATGTCGATCACCCGCACCTGCGGATTGTTTTCCACAATGTCGGCCACCAGGGGTTGGCTGGTGGCGTGGGGCAAACCGCAAAACACCACGTCCAGCCCGGTGCCGTCGACCTTGTCGGCGGTGACGAGATCGGGCAGGCCGGTGCCGTCCAGATGCGGATAGATTGCCGCAAGTGGCTGGCCGGCATAGGTATTTGCGCTCAGCGCCACGAACTCGATGGACGGGTGTTTGAGCCCGAGACGCAACAGATCGGCTCCCGTATAGCCGGAGGCGCCCAGCAGAGCGGCCTTGAGCTTCGCGGCCATCGTTCTTGCCCTTGAAATCCGGTTGTGCGATGAAATTCTGACGGGAGGAGCCGTTCTACAGACCCGAATCTGCGATGTAAACGGTCCGTGGGAGCGGCGGCAATGCTCCTTTGTGCGGCGTCTGACAGGGTGCAGGTTTGATGTCCAAACGCATTGCGATGGCCTCGATAGGCACGCAAGGTGACGTCCAGCCCTATATCGCGCTTGCGGTCGCCCTTCAGGAGAAGGGCTACGACGTCGTGCTCGGCGCGCCCGACGACTTTCAGGAGATGGCGCGCAGCTACAACATCGAGTTCCACTCGCTTGGCGCGAGCATCCAGGAATTCCTGACCCAGACCCGGTTCGAGAACGCGATGAGCCAGAACATGCTGGTCAACGCGCCGGCACTGCTGCGCGACGGCCAGCGCATCGTCGACGTGGCGGCCCGGGGGTCCTGGGAGATGGCGCAAGGCGCCGACGCGATCGTTCTGAACATGAACACCAGCTTCGGCATCGATATCGCCGAGGCGCTCCGGATCCCGGCCATCATGGCGGCGCTGCAGCCGCTCAATTCAACCTCGGAATTCCCCTTCTGCGCCTACTACGGCCCCTCCTTCGGCAAGGCCTTCAACAAGCTGAGCTACACCGCGATGGGGGTCAGCCAGATCTACTACAATTTGCCCCGGAACCGGCTCAGGCGCGAGCTGATGGGGCTGAAGACCCGACGGATCGGGGGGCTGTTCCGCGACAATGACGGCAACAGGCTGCCGACGCTCTACGCCTATTCCGAGCACGTCTCGCCGCGCCCCAGGGACTGGCCCCATACCTCACACGTCACCGGCTACTGGCAGCTCAGGGACAATACCGGCTGGGTGCCCTCGGAACGCTTCCGCAACTTCCTGGCCGCGGGCGACAAGCCGATCTATGTCGGGTTCGGCTCGATGCCGTTCGGGGCGCCGCGCAATACCGAAATCCTCAAGCAGGCGGTGGCGCGCTGGGGCGGCCGGGTGGTGGTGGCGCGCGGCTGGGGCGGCATCGATTCGGACAATTTGCCGCCCAACATCTTCGCGATCCGGCGGGCCCCGCACGACAAGCTGTTCCCGTACGTCAAGGCGGTGGTCCATCACGGCGGCGCCGGCACCACGGCGGCGGGGCTCATCGCCGGGCGGCCGACCTTCATCGTGCCGCAGACCGTCGACCAGCCCTATTGGGGACGGCGCGTCTACGAACTGGGATGCGGGCCGAAACCGGTGCGGCATCGCAAGCTGACCACCGACAGCCTCGCCGAGGCGCTGCATCTTCTCGACAGCACGCGGGCATATGCGGCCAACGCCACGGCGCTGGCCGAAAAGCTCAACGCCGAGGACGGCACGGCCCGCGCCATTGAGGTGATCGAAGAGGTTCTGGCGGCGGCCCCGGTCCACCGGCCGCGGCCGAGGCGCCTGGGCGCACCACAGGCGGCGGCGCGGGAGGCCTGAGGGCGGCGAACAGGCGCCGGCCCGCGTGGCCGGCCGACCCCGATCAGCGCTTGGAGAACTGGAAGGAGCGGCGGGCTTTGGCCTTGCCGTACTTCTTGCGCTCGACGACGCGGGAGTCGCGGGTGAGGAACCCGCCCTTCTTCAGGACCGGACGCAGATCGGGTTCGTAGTGGGTGAGCGCCCGGGAGATGCCGTGCCGAACGGCGCCCGCCTGCCCCGAAAGCCCGCCGCCGGAAACGGTGGCCATGACGTCATACTGGCCGGCGCGATTGGCGGCGACGATGGGCTGCTGCAGGATCATCTGCAGGGTGGGACGGGCGAAATAGATTTCGAGTTCCTTGCCATTGACCACGATGCGGCCGCTGCCGGGCTTCAGCCACACACGGGCGACGGCGTCCTTGCGCTTGCCGGTGGCATAGGCGCGGCCCTCGGCGTCGAGCTTCTGGACATAGGTCGGCGGCGGCGGCTCGGCGGTCTCGACGACGTTGCCGAGTTCCTCCAGGGAGGTGACGGTTTCGGTTTCGGCCATCAGTCGCTCCGCCGGTTTTTGGAATTGAGGGCCGCGATGTCGAGGGGCTCGGGCTGCTGGGCCTGGTGAGGATGGGTCGGCCCGGCATACACACGCAGGTTCGACAGCTGTTGGCGGCCCAGGGGACCGCGCGGCAACATCCGCTCGACGGCCTTTTCCAGCACCCGTTCGGGGTGCTTGCCCTCGAAAATCTGGCGCATCGTGCGGTCCTTGATGCCGCCGGGGTGGCCGGTGTGCCAATAGATGCGCTTGCCGTCGAGCTTGTTGCCCGTGTAGCGGACCTTGTCGGCGTTGACCACGATGACATTGTCGCCGCAATCGACATGCGGGGTGTAGCCGGGCTTGTGCTTGCCGCGCAGCCGCGTGGCGATGAGCGCGGCGAGCCGGCCGACGACGAGATCTTCGCCGTCGATCAGCACCCACTGTTTTTCGATTTCGTTCGGCTTGGCCGAGTAGGTCTTCATGTTGGTCGGTGTGTCCGTCGCCGTGATTGTCCCGAGCGGGCCGGCGCGGTCCTATGCCAGGGGCTCGCCGCCGTCAAGCCGATAATGATTGCCGCCGGATTTCAAGGGGTTGGGTCACGGTATCATGATACCGAAGTTGAGCGGGTGAGCCCTTCGAGATAGGCGATCGAGGTACCCGCGAGCACAAAGGCGGTGACCTGGTGCGCCACGGCCAGCGCCAGCGGAACCGCAAGCACGAGCGTGGCGATGCCGAGCCCCGCCTGGACGAGCGCCAGGCCGGCGATCAGCGGCGCGAAGCGGTGCATCCCCTGCCAGCCGGTGCGGCGGCGGGCGAGCCAGGCCAGGGAAATGGCGGCGATGACGAGCCCATAGCCCAGCACGCGGTGGTCGAACTGCACGGTCGCGGTGTTCTCGAACAGGTTGCGCCAGGCCGGCGTGAGGACCCCCAGCCCGCCGGGAATGAGCGCCCCGTCCATCAGCGGCCAGGTGTTGTAGGCGAGCCCCGCGTCGAGCCCGGCGACAAAGGCGCCGGCAACGATCTGGACAAACACCAGCGCCAGGAGCCCCGCCACCGGCCAGGCAAGCCCGCCCGGCGCGTCGGTTCGGGCGGCCGGGCGGATGCGCAGCGCGACCCAGATCAGGGCGAGAAAGAGGGTCAGGGCGGCCGCCAGATGGGCGGCCAGCCGGTATTGCGAAACGTCGGTGCGTTCGGCCAGCCCCGAGGTGACCATCCACCAGCCGAGCCCGCCCTGCAGCCCGCCGAGCACGAACAGGCCAGCCAGCGCCGGTGCCAGGGTCCAGCTCAGGCGCCGCTGCACCAGGAAAACGACGAACGGGATCAGGAAGGCGGCCCCGATCAGGCGGCCGAGGAAGCGGTGGCCCCACTCCCACCAGTAGATCGACTGGAATTCGGCCAGGCTCATGTCCGGATTGACGAGCCGGAATTCGGGAATCTGCTGGTAGGCTTGGAACTCGGCCCACCACTGGGCGGGACTGAACGGCGGCAGGATGCCCGAGATCGGCCGCCAGGTGGTGATCGAAAGCCCGGAATCGGTCAGGCGCGTTATGCCGCCCACCAGCACCATGGCCAGGACCAGCGCGGCGACGACCCACAGCCAGAGGCGCACCGGGCGCAATCGGTCGGCCTCCGAGGCCTCCGAGATGCCCTGCCCCGTCCTGTCCACGACCACGCTCCGATTGTGCCCAAACCCGCCGAACTGGTAATGCGGGGCGCGCCGGCATGCAATCACTGCCGGAGCTTTGGATCGCGGGGACTTTGGATCGCGGGGACTTTGGATCGCGGGGACTTTGGATCGCGGGGACTTGGGGCGGGGGCCGTCGGAGTGCAGCAGCGCACGCGCAAGCTGATCGGAGTGCCGATGCTTGTCGGCATCGTTATCGTGTGGGCCCTCGGCGCGACGCTCGTCTACGAGCGCTGGCTGACGGGGGCACCGTGGTGGCTTCTGACGGGCTACTTCGCGGTCGCCGGGCTCGGCTGGTTCGTGCCGGCGGCGGCGGCAATCGCCTGGATGCAGGCGCCGAGCCGGGACGACCGAGGGAAAAAACCCGGCAGCGGGCCCGGGCCGGCCTAATCGACGTTGAGACGCCGGCCGCCGGCGAAGGCGGTGAACAGGGCGCCGGTGAGGAAGGTGTCGATGTAGCGCGCCTTCTGGAAGCGGCCGTTGAGGGAGACCCGCGGCAGGGCGGTTAGATGCGCGGCGTGCTCGTTGTAGAGCCCGCCGGGGCGCGTGGTGACGGCGGTTTCGAAGCCGAGCTCGCCGGCGGCGACGAATTCGCGGGGACCGGCGGCGACGGGGGCGCCGATCGGGTAGGCCAGGTGCTTCGGCCGACGCCCGAACTGCGCCTTGAGCACCTCGGCGGACTGATCGATTTCCCGGCGCATCTCGGCCTCGGGGAGCTTGGCGAGCTCGTAGTGATAGACGGTGTGGGCGCCCAGCGTGCACAGCGGCTCGTCGGCAAACCGCTTGAGTTCGGGCCAGTCCATGATCAAGGCGCGGCAGTGGGCGGCGAGGTCGAGGCCGTACTTGCCGGCCAGGTCGCGGATCAGCGCCACCCGGTCCGGCTCGGGGATTTCGCGCATGTGGCGGTAGATGCGGGTGAAGGCGCGGTTCTTCTGCTCGGTCGTTTCCGCTTCCAGATACGAGATGCCGTCGCCCAGATCGACCGCGATCGCCCGTTGGGCGGCAATGACGTCTTCAAGGGCCTGCCACCACACCTCCCCCACCCCGTCCACGAAGCCGGTCGGGACATAGAGCGTGAACGGGGCCTCGTGCCTCTTCAGGATCGGCAGGGCGAATTCGAGATTGTCGCGCCAGGCGTCGTCGAAAGTGAGCGCCACGAACTTGCGGGTCTCGCCGGACCGCCGAATGCGGGCGACCGCTTCGTCCATGCTGACAAGGTCGAGCGCCCGGCGGCGGGCGGCGACGATGACCTTGTCGAGGAATTCGGGGGTGACGCGCAGGATGGAATTCGGGGAGAAGGACGGCGGGGCGCCCGGCATGACCCGGTGCAAGGTCAGGATCACCCCCTTGCAGCGGGAGAGCGGACGCACCAGCGCCGGCAGGCCGAAGGCCGCGAGCACCTCGAACAAAAAGCCGTACAATCCGTAGCGCATCTCAGGGCGCCGCCCGCGAACGGCGGCGCTTGGCATGCACTAGGCGACCTCGGCCTTGGCCTCGCCGGGGCGCGCCAGCGATACGGGGCCGAAGCCGGCCGCCCGCGCCTGATTGCTCATGCGGGTGATCTGTTCGATCGTGGTTTCGGCCTTGCTGGCCAGGACCAGCGGCATGCCCGCCTCGGCGAACATCTCCAGCGACGAGCTGTCGCCCATCGCCCCGCAGGTGATCAGAATATGGTCGTGCAGCTCGCCGAGCGCCTCGATGAGCATACCGATGCGCTCGGAGTCCTTGCTGAGCTCTTCCTGGCGCCCCCATGACACGTAGTAAAGCCCCGGTTCCTCGACGCGCTGCACCACGTCGCCAAAATCGGCAAGTCCGGCGGCGAGATCGGTCAGGCCCGGCCCGTCCCCTTCCTCACCGACGCCGCCGGCGTCGACCAGCGCCACCGACAGGCCCTGGTCGATCAGCGCCACGGCGATGTTGAGGGCGATCGTGCGGTCCTCGCGGCTGTCGTCGGCCGCCGCAATCAGCGAAACGCGCTGATGATTGGCGCTGATGTGGGCAGCAATGTGAGCGGTCGACTGCCCGAAACGGGGGGCGGTTTCGGCGTCCTCGGCGGCGACGGCGGATGCGGCGGCTTCGTCGGCGGGAGCGGATTCGGCGTCGACTTCGGTGATGGAAGAGGCGGCGGGCTGGACCGGCTCCTCGCCGGCCTCGCCGGGAATGGCCGGCATGTCGCCGGCGAGAAACAGCGTGTCGGCGCCTTCGTCGCCGGCCGACGCCATTTCCGCGCTCGCATTTGCTTCGGCGGATTCGATGGCTTCGGTGGCTTCGGTGGCTTCGGTGGCTTCGGCGTCTTCCGGTTCGTAGTCGGCCTGGTCCGCCTGGAATGTGTCGAGATCCTCATCTCGCGTCCCGGTCCCGGATGGGGCCGACATCCCGGCGGGCTGAGGCGCTTCCGACAGCGGCTCGACAGGCGCCTCGGCGTCCTCCGACATGTCCGCGGCCGGCTCTTCGACGGCTGCGGCCGGCTCTTCGACGGTTGCGAGGGACGGTTCGGATTCCATGGGTGCCGCTTCGAGCGGCGCGGCCTCGTCCCCATCCTCGGTGTCCCGCTGGGGCTCGGCGGGCGGCGTGGGTTTTTTCGGGGCGCCGCCGGCGGCCAATGCCGCCAGGGCGGCGATGGGGCCGGTGTCGGGCGGTCCCTCGCGGCTTTCCCGGTCAGGCTGCGCGGAGGCGCCCGGAACGCCGATCGCGGCCAGCGCCTCCTCGTCGGTCGCGTCGAAGTCGGCGACCATGGGTTCTGTTGTGTCCGGTGTTGATTCGGCGTCGGCCGTCGCGACCGGTTCGGTCATCTCGACCGTCTCGGTTTCCACCGTCTCGGTTTCGGTCGGCTCTTCTTCGGTCGGCTCGCCGACCGGTTCTTGCGGCTCGGCTTCGGATTCGACCTGCACCTCGAAAGCCGAGGCCGATTCAGG
>CAZNOZ010000003.1:47528-94384 GCA_964574935.1 uncultured Devosiaceae bacterium
CTTCGGGTTCTTCTTCGGGTTCGGCCGCCGCGACCATCGGCGCTTGCGGCTCTGCTTCGGGCTCTTCTTCGGGCTCGGTCTCCTCTACGGGCTCGGGGACCGCTTCCGGATCGCTTTCAGGGGCCGCCATCTCATCCAGTGCCTCGTCGAGCTCCCCGGTTGCGGGCATGGCGAAGATCCCCACCTCCTCGTCCTGGAGCGCCCAGCCCGGTCGCGGTGCGGGCGGTCTGGCCATCGCGGCCGCGGCCTCGGCCATCGCCGATTCGGCGGGCGGCGCGAGGGGCTCGTCTTCCCGCCTGGCGAGCGGCACGAACACGGTTCCCCGGCCAAGTTCGCCCAGCACAACGGCGCCGGCCTGCAACACGATCGCGATGATGCCGACCATCGCCACCATCAGCGAGGACTGCGGATAGACCGGCTTCGACGGCTCGGCGGCCGTCGAAACGATCCTGACGTCCGGCAGAGCGGCATCCTCGCTGGTGCGGGCGGTCGCCTCGCGGTAGCGGATGAGGAAGGCGTTCAGAAGATCGCGCTGGGCTGCGGCCTCGCGGTCGAGCTCGGCCAACCTCACCTCGTCGAGCTGGGCGCCGGAGGCCTGGACCTTCAGGCGCGCCAGCTCGTCGCGAAAGGACTGCTCGAGATTGGCCTCGATGGAGGCCTGGGATTCGAGCGCCTGAGCGATGCGCCGCCCCTCGGCCTGGATCTCGGAGGTCATCTCGGCGATCTGGGCGTCGAGGGCGCGGATGCTGGGGTGGCCGGCGAGCAGGGTGGCGGCGAGCTGGGCGCGGTCCGCCTGCAGGTTGGCCTTCTGTTCGGCGAGGCGCTGGACGATTGGCGACTCGCGGACATCGGCGATGGTCTCGACCGGCTGGCCGGCCTCCACCAGGCCCTGAATGAGCCGGGCCTTGGTCTCGACGGTGTTGCGGCGCTCGCCGGCGGCGGAAATCTGGGCCGTCACGTCGGTCATCTGCTGGCTGAGCAGGCTCGAGTCGTTGCTGCCCACGAACAGGTCGTTATCGTTGCGGTAGTTGGCGACCCTGGCTTCGGCCTCCGAAACGCGGGAGCGCAAATCCTCGATCTCGCCCTGCAGCCAGACGGTCGCCTCGGAGGTGTCCTGGAGAAGCAGATCCGCGCGGCGGCGCACGTGCGCCTTTGCCATGGCGTTGGCGACGCGGGCGGCCAGCGCCGGATCCGCGGCGCGGAAATTGATCGAGATGACGCGGGAATCGCGCTCGCGGGCGACGACGGTGCGCTCGCGGAGGTTTTCGATGAGCTTCTCGTCGCTGACCTGCGCGGCCTGAGGCGTCCCGCCGAGCCCCACCATTGCGAGCAGGTGGCCCAGAACGCCGACGCTGGGGGCATTGAACTCGGCGACGTCGTGCAGGTTCTCGGCATCGATCACCTGCATCAGGGTCTCGCGCGACAGCACGAGCTGGATCTGGCTTTCGATGGTCGCGGAGTCGGCATTGACGCTGACGGCCACCGGCTCATCGGTGGCGCGGGTGAAAGTGTTGGCGCGCGTCTCGACCAGCAGACTGGTGGTCGCTTCGTACAGCGGGGTCAGGGTGCTGAGGTAGAACCAGGCCGCGGCGCATGCGAGGGCGGCCACCAGGATGATGCGCAGCTTGCGGCGCCAGATGGCGCCGAGCAGCGATCCCATGTCGATGCGCAGGTCTTCGTAGCTCTCCGGCCCGCTGGCGGCCATGGCACGCTTCCCCCAAGGTATGCTGGGGTCATTTGTGGGGGCGTTATGGTAAGTAAACGGTTAATGCGGGGTCGTTGGCTGCCGAATATCTCGCGCTCGCCAGTTGGGGCGCGCGCGTCCATTGGGGGTTTGTTAACCATAATCTGCGAGGTCTTGTCCGACCAGTTGGATCGGATGTGCCATGCGCTGGCTGCGTTATCTTGCCGTCTCCGCCCTCGTTGTAATTGCCGGATGCGCGAGCACCAAAACGGACGTGTATCTGGCCCAGCCCGAAGGCCCCTATCAGCTCGATACCGGCGACGTGGTGCGCCTTTCGGTGTATGGCGAGACGGCGCTCTCCGAGCAATTCCGTGTCGACGACGCCGGGCAGCTCTCGCTGCCGCTGGTGGGCCCGGTCGAGGTCAGGGGCCTGACGACACGGGAGACGGCGCGGCGCATCGGCGGCCGCCTGGCCCAGGGCTACATCCGCAATCCGGACGTGGCGGTCGAGGTCGCCGAATACCGGCCCTTCTACATCCAGGGCGAAGTCGCCTCCTCCGGCCAATACCCCTATGTCTACGGCATGACCGTCAGGGCCGCGATCAGCACCGCCGGCGGCTACACGGCCACCGCCAACCGGTCCACGGTCACCATCTACCGGCGGCGGGGCGACAATATCGTCAAGGGCCGGGTGGACCTGGACTTCCTGATCTATCCCGGCGACACGATCGTCATCGAAGAGCGCTTCCTCTAGGGCCCGTGCTCACGAAGGGTTTGGGGCGGGGTTTGAGCGAAAATCGTTCAGTTTCAAGAGCAAGACCGCAGACAGAGGCTAACTCCTTCAAGGTCTTGCGACGCCAAAATGGACGGTTTTCGCCAAATCCCTTTGGGAGTACAGGCCCTTGGTCCCGGCCATGCCCGGTGAGGCGCCCCAGAGGCCTTCACTGAAGATCCTGCAGATCCTGCGTGCGCCGGTGGGGGGCCTGTTCCGGCACGTGCGCGATCTGACCGAAATGCTGGCCGCGCGGGGCCACCGGCTGGGGGTCGTCGTCGATTCGATCGCCTTCGATGCCCTCACCGAGCGCAATCTCGAAGCGCTGGCGGCGCATGCCACACTGGGCATCCACCGGGTCGCCATGCCGCGGCTGTTCGGCCCGGCGGATCTGACGGCGCCGGCCAAGCTGCGGGGGCTGATGGCGCGGCTCGGCATCGAAATCGTGCACGGGCACGGCGCCAAGGGCGGCTTTCACGCCCGCCTCGCCGTCGGCCGCCACCCGACGATCCCGGTCTTCTACACCCCCCACGGCGGGGTGCTGCACTATTCGCCGCGCCGCCTGCCGGGGGCGGTGTTCCTGTTGGTCGAACGGCGGCTAATGGCGCGCACCGAGGCGATCTTCTTCGAATCCGAGTTCGCCCGGCGGACCTGGACGGCGCTCGTCGGATCGCCGGGCGCCGCAGGGCGTCTCGTCCACAACGGGCTCAGGGAAGAAGAGTTCGACCCGGTCGGCTCAAGCGGCGAATTCGACTTCGTGTTCGTCGGCGAGCTGCGCGCATTGAAGGGGCTCGACGTGCTGCTGACCGCGCTCACCGGGCTGCTGCGGCCGGACGGCAAGCCGCCGCGCCTGCTGGTGGCGGGCGACGGGCCGGATGCCGAGGTCATCGGGGTCCGGATCGTCAACGCGCGAATGAGCGGACAGGTCAGCCTCGCCGGCGCGATGCCGGCCCGCGCGGCCCTGGCGCGCGGCGATTGCGTGGTCGTCCCCTCGCGGGCGGAATCGCTGCCCTATGTGGTGCTCGAGGCGGCCGCCGCCGAAAAGCCGCTGATCGCCACCCGGGTCGGCGGCATACCGGAGATTTTCGGGCCGACCGAGGCGGCGCTGGTCGCCCCCGACGATGCGGACGCCCTGCGCGCGCAAATGCAGCGCTGGCTGACCGAAGCGGACGAATTGCGCGCCGAGGCGGCCCAGCGCCGTCGGTTCGTGCGCGCCAACTTCGACGCCACCGCCATGGCCGACGCCATCGAGGATGGCTATCTGCGCGCCCTCGATCAGCGTTAACCTTCGGTTAAGGCTCAATTTTCATTCGATTGCCCGCCGTTCTAGAACCATTCCCTGGGGGGACGGTCATGAACGGATGCGATGAACCGGTTCGAGCCCGCACTTCAGTCCCATATCGCCGCTGACGCGCCGCCGGCCGCGATCGCCCTCGCCTCCGGGGGATCGACCGGGTTCGGCTATTCGGCCGCCGTGGTCTCGGGGCTGGCGCAGCTTTGCGAGGCGCTCCTGCTGGGGGCGCTGGGCGCGGTAATCTTCGCGGTCTATCTGCCGGACGGCGCGGTGCCGCTGTACGCCTCCTGCATCGTGGCGGTGATGGCGCTGCACAACGTCACCGTCAACGCGCTCGGCATGTACAGGATCGCCGCCTACCGGCCGCTTTTCGAACAGATGGGCCGGGTGCTGGGCGCCTGGACGGCGATCTTCCTGCTGCTGATCGCCTTCGCCTTCCTGGCCAAGGTCTCCGACGCCTATTCGCGCGTGTGGATGGTGGGCTGGTATGCGAGCGGGTCGGTGGCGCTGGTTGCCTTCCGGCTCGGCATGCGGACGCTGGTGTTGCGCTGGACGCGCCAGGGACGGCTCCGGCGGCGCACCGCGATCGTCGGCGGCGGCGCCGACGCGCAGGCGCTGATCTCCCGGATCGGAGCGTCGGCCTACAACGACATCGAACTCGTCGGGCTGTTCGACGACCGCAACGAGGAGCGCTCGCCGGCCTGGGTGGGGCCCTATCCCAAGCTCGGCCGGGTCGCCGACGTGGTTGACTATGCGCGCGGCCACCGGCTCGATTTGATCATCGTTTCGCTGCCGCCGACCGCCGAGACACGGGTGCTCGAAATGCTCAAGGAGCTCTGGGTGCTGCCGGTCGACATCCGGCTCAGCGCCCATCTGAGCAAGCTCAGATTCGCGGCGCGGGCCTATTCGTTCGTTGGCGACCTGCCGCTGTTCGACGTCATCGACAAGCCGATCTCGGACTGGAACGTCATCGTCAAGTGGCTGTTCGACAAATCGGTGGCGCTGGCGGCGCTGGTGGCGTTGTCGCCGGTTCTGATCGCCACGGCGCTGGCGGTGAAGGTCACCAGCGGCGGGCCGGTGCTGTTCCGGCAGAAGCGTCTGGGCTTCAACAACGAGCTCATCGAGGTCTTCAAGTTTCGCTCGATGTATCTCGACGAGACCGACGCCGACGCCGACAGGCTGGTGACCAGGGACGATCCGCGGGTGACCCCGGTGGGGAAGTTCATCCGCATGACCTCGATCGACGAGCTGCCGCAACTCATCAACGTCGTGCGGGGCGAGCTGTCGATCGTCGGCCCGCGCCCGCATGCGCTGAAGGCGAAGGCCGCCGACAAGCTCTATCACGAAGCGGTCGACGGCTACTTCGCGCGCCACCGGGTGAAGCCCGGGATTACCGGCTGGGCGCAGATCAACGGCTGGCGCGGCGAGACCAATACGCTCGACAAGATCACCCAGCGGGTCAATCACGATCTGTACTACATCGAGAACTGGTCGATCCTGCTCGATGTGTACATTCTGCTGATGACGCCGTTGGCGCTGGTCGGCGGCAAGTCCCGGGCCTACTAGGAGGCCCCGGTGAGCGCGCTCAGTTTCACCGCCGGCGCCGCCCTGCCGCCCAAGGGCGGTCAGATCGCCATGACGGGGCGCCTGGCGCTCGCGGTGATGGTGCCGGTGTGGATTTTCTCGGGCGGTTTCGTGTGGATCGAGCCGAGCCCCTACGAGGTCATGTTCGCGATCGTGATGGGGCTGGTGGCGATCGCCGGCATCCCGATCGATCCGAAAACGCGAAACCTGATCGCGGTGATCGTGGTGTTCCTGCCCGCCGCGATGATCGCGGCGGCGCGGGTGCGGTTCACCCCCGTCACCGACGCGGTGATCTATTCGTCAGTCACGGTGTTCCTGCTGCTGACCGCCTTCGTCGCCGCCAACTACATCGCCGAGGCGCCTTTCGCGCGCATGCGGGTGATCAACTCCGCCTATGTCGCCATCGCGGTCGTGGTCGCGCTGATCGGGATTTTGGCCTACATCGGAATGCTGCCGGGCGAGGACGTGTTTCTGAAATTCGGCCGCGCCAAGGCGACATTCAAGGACCCGAACGTCTACGGGCCGTTCCTGCTGTATCCGGCGGCGGTGGTGTTGCAGCGAATCTTGTTGGGCAACGCCCGGCAGATCGCGATCAACGCCGCCATCCTTCTGGTCCTGTTCGTGGGGATTTTCGTGTCGTTCTCGCGCGGGGCGTGGGGGCATTTCGCGGCGACCTCGGCGATCGTTTTTCTCGGCGTCTACTTCCTGGCCGCCAACCCCCGCCAGCGCACCCGGATGGTGCTGATCGGCGCCATCGGGGCCGTCGCCCTGGCGCTGGTGCTGGCCGGCCTGCTGACGCTGGAGCCGGTGCGGCACCTGTTCGCGGTCAGGGCGGAGCTCGTCCAGGACTACGATACCGGGGCGTTCGGGCGCTTCGGCCGGCAGGCCTACGCGGTCGTCGTGGCGCTAAACGATCCCCTGGGGATGGGGCCGATGCAGTTCGGCCGGCTGCGGGTCGGCGAGGAGCCGCACAACACCTATCTCAAAGTGCTGATCGCCTACGGCTGGGCGGGCGGATTCGCGATCATCTGGTTGACGGCGATGACGATCTGGCGGGCCGTCAAGTCGCTGGCGATCCCGTCGCCGAACCGGCTGCTGCTGATCCCGGCGGTGGCGACCTTCGTGCCGCTGATGACCGAAGCGGCGATCATCGATATCGACCACTGGCGGCACTTCTTCCTGCTGATCGGTCTGATCTGGGGGGTGACGGCGGGATATGGGCGCCTCGGCGAGACGCAGCGGGCCGGCGCCCTGCCCTGAGACCTAGCTCAGCCGGCTCAAAAACCGCTCGGCGAGCCGCGCGCTGCCGGCCGCGAAATCCCCCAGATGGGCGTCGGCGAGCGGCGTTTCGGAATGCGCGTTCAGCCAGGCGAGCAGCTGCAGCCGCCGGAGCATGATCAGGGTATCGGCCTCGGCCACATCGGCGGTCGGCAGGTGGCGGTGGCGAAGGTAGCCGTCCAGCCAGGCGGCCCGCAGCGCCTCGGCGATCGGCCGGGCTTCGAGATACGACAAGGACGCGGCGAGATCGTACAAATGCCAGGAGTGGCACGCGTCGTCGAAATCGATGACCGTCAGCGCGCTGCCGTCGCGCAACAGGTTGTCGCCGTACATATCGGCATGAATGAGCCCGAAACGGCGCGACCCGGTGCCGAACGCATCCAGACGCCGCCGCACCAGGGCCAGCGCCCGCTCGAGCAGCGAGTCGATGGCAGGGTCGATGGCCGGGTCGACGCCCGGCGCGCCCCGCCAGCGGTCCCGGGGGGTGCGGAGCGACAGGATCGATTGGGCCAAGACGTGCGGGCGGGTGAAGCCGCGCGGCGGCGTCCAGCGGGCGGTCTCGAGATGCGCCCGGGCGGCGATTTCGCCGAGCCGCCCGAACAGCGCTTCGTCGCTCCCCGCCACGCCGACCAGGGTGCCCGGGGCTTCGTCGAACAACACCAGCACGCTCTCCGGCCGGTCTCCCAAGCCGAGTTTTGCGGTGTGCACGAGTTCACCGTCATCACAAGCGATCGGGGCCGGCGCCGGCGCCACGTTGCGGCGAAACAGTTCGAGGAAGGCGAGTTCGGAGCGGACCTCGTCGCGGGTCCGCTCGCCCGGCCGGCTGACCCGCAGGATGGCGCGTGTGCCATCGGGCGCGCGCACCCGATAGGTCGCGTTCTCGGAGACGTGCAACAGGCGCAGCCCGGCGCCCCGCATCCCGGGCCAGCGGGCCAGCGCCGCCTGCAGGCGGGTGACGTCGATGTCGTGGGCGGGGGGCGGCGCCAGCCGCTGCGGCGGTGACGGGGCGCCCGCCGAGGCGCCATCGCCCATGCTGGCCGGCTTCGGCGGCATCGGGAGCTAGAAGCTCTCCAGGATCATCTGGGCGTCGCAATTGGCGGCGCCATAGGTGCCGATCCAGATGTCGTACCAGCCCTCGGAGGGGTGGTTGAGATGGATCCGCGCGTCGCCCGCCCCGGCGTCGTCGTCGTCATAGTACCAGTTGCCGTTGGCGGTATTGATCAGGAGCACCGAGTCGCATTCCGACAGGATCCGGATTTCGAGCGCATAGCCCTGCGTCTTGGAGTAGAAGAGCTCGAAATCGGGCGCCGGCGCGACGTAGCCGGTCGGCGTGCCGAGGCCCGGAAAGCGGCATTTCTCAAGGTTCTGCGTGCCCCCGGCGATGACGCCGAAGGCCTTGGCCTGATAGAGTTCTGCGGCCGAGTAGTAGAGTTCCCTGCCGCTGAGCTGGTAGTCGGGGCAGGCTTCGGCCGCCCCCATCGTCAGCGCCAAGGCGAGCGCCGCGAACATCGCCCTCATGGCTTTTCCCCTTGATCGGGCCAGCGCCGCCGGCGCCGGCGAAACTGGTCGGAGCGGCCGGATTCGAACCGGCGACCTTCTGACCCCCAGTCAGATGCGCTACCGGACTGCGCTACGCCCCGGTGGAGATTTGATATTTAGTTTGATCGGGCCGCGCAAGGCCAGCGGCGGCGGCGGCGGCTTCCAACCACGCGTAAGGAGCGGAGCTGGCACGGAACAGCCCGGAACTCCGACCATTGTTCCCACTGCGATCGACATGGCATCACCTGCGAACAAAGGGCGCGAAATGAAAGGCCCCGCCGAAGCGGGGCCGTTCCTCGCCGTCTCGCGGATTCCGGTTCGCTAGTTGAAGCCCCAAACGATGCCCGTGCCGACCGAGATATTGGCGATGGGATACTGCAACGCCCGCGACCATTGCAGGTGCGTGCGCCAGCGGAGGTTGTCGTTCATGGCAACTTCGACACCGGAGGCGATGGCGCCGTAGGCAGCCCAGGGCGTCTCATCGACAAATCTCGTCGTGCCAACGCCCGCCGCACCGTAGATCATCACGCCGTCCGTCACCTCGGTACCGATGCGGGCCATGGCCTGGAACGTGATCTTGTAGACATCGGGTTCCTGGGCAATGGGCCAGTACACGAACATCTTGTCGATGCCGTAAATGACGTTGCCGCTCTGCCAGTTGTAGCCGAAGACCTTGGCCACGCCGAACCCGTTTTCGGAGCACTCGAAGCAGCCGGTCTCATAAACGTGCGTGCCCACGCCCAGCACGCCGAAATAGAACCCGCTCCAGTCGGTCGCCTTTCCCGGCTCGGAATAGGTGGAAGTCGTAGTGGCGTAGAGGTCGGTTGCGAATGCCGACGTGCCCATGGCCAGCGCGGCGAAAGTCCCCAGGATGATCGTTTTGAGAGTGCGCAGGGCGCCGTCCTTTGTTTCGGAATCGTGCAACTACCCTACATAGCATGGGACGCGAACGGCAAGTGACAATGGGACGCAACCCGTGATCCTTGGGCAACATTGAACGACATAATGGCGCTAATTGGCGGCGTGGGTGCGGCAACGCAACCATATTTGCCCGTCTCGAGCGGTCACTTGCACGCACGGCCCGCGTGATGATTCGGGCTCCCGAATCCTCGACGCTCGCGGATCGGCTGCGCCAGGGTGCGGCTGGCGTCCGCGATCGTCCGTGCGCACGCGCCGATGCAGAAGACCGCGGATCTTGGAGGCGACGCGCTGGACCGGATCACCGGCGTAAGCTACCAGCGCTGCGACCGTCGGAACCGGCCTAACGCTCGCCGGTCTTCTTGGCAGGCAGGCTCTTCAGGAACGCGTACAGATCCGAAATCTCGGCGTCGCTCATTTCCCCTAGAACCGCAGCGGGCATCGCGTCGCTGATGGCGCTGCCGTCCGGCCGCTTGCCGCTGCGGAACATTGCGGCGAGCGCCTCCGCCGAAGGGTAGCGATCGAGCACGCCGCCCTCGCCCGGCGTCAGATTCGCCGCCGGCGGCCAGTTCGGAGAGCCCCCGGCGATGGGACCGCCGCTGAAGGAGTCGTTATGGCATCCCTTGCAGATTTCGGCGACATACGCGCCGGCGGCGAGCCGGTCTGTCGGAGCCGGTGGCTGTTGCGGGGCAAGGGTGTGATCGATCTTCTCGGCCGCATCCTGAATCATCCCGGCCGCGTACAGGAGCCGCATGGGCAACGGAATGTCGAATTCCGCTCCGGTGCCCTCGACCGCCGGCAGCGATCGAACATAGGCAGCAATCGCGCCGACGTCGGCATCGGTGAACCGGTCGAAGTCCTCGCTCGGCATGATCAGCAGGGGCTCGCCATTCGGCTTGACGCCGTGGCGGATCGTGCGCACCCAGTCCTCGGCCGCATAGCCCACGGTGACGCTGCCGGGGCCAGGGGAAATGTGCGGAGACTTGGCGCGCAAGCCGCTTTCGTCGAGGAACACCCGGCCGCCGCCGTCCGATCCGTGGCAATCGGCGCAGCCGCGCGAGCGGAAGAGATAGCGGCCGCGCTCCAGAGCCGCCTGATCGGTGGGGATGACGATCGAATCCACCGCCACCTCGACCAAGCGGTGCCTTTTGATCTCACTTCCGAACTGCGCAAAGGCAGCCAGCGCCACAATGATGGCGACCAGCCCTCCGATCACCCATATGCCGATTTTGGTGCGAAGATGCATGTCGTCCTCACCGGTGCGGGAGTCGGCGGCCGATCAGCTCTCTTCGCGGGCGTGCTCGAGCAAACGCTTGCATTCGAGCATTTCCCTGAGGGCCTCGTTGAGCCGGGCCCGCGAATACGGATCGATCGAGGGGTTGGCGGGCCCGTCCGGCCGGATGAACTCGGCGTCGTCGCCGGCAACCCCGGGCGCGATCGGCTCGATCGACCCGGTCTGGCCGATGGCGATGACATGGCGGGCGCCCTGATCGCGGAGAATCTTCTGGACCCCCTTGATCGTAAAGCCCTGATCGTAAAGCAAAAAGCGGATGCCGCGCAGGAGCTGCACGTCGTCGGGGCGATAGTAGCGGCGCCCGCCGCCGCGCTTGAGCGGCTTGATCTGGCCGAAGCGGGTCTCCCAAAAGCGCAGCACATGCTGCGGGAGCGCCAGCTCCTTGGCCGCCTCGGAAATGGTGCGAAACGCGTCCGGAGATTTGTCCACGGTCAGTTCTAACTATCAAAAACTATTTGATTCCAGAGCCGACCATAGATTTGTTGATTTTGGTTTTCAACACGTTGGATGGCTTAAACACAAGAACCCTGCGCGGCAGGATGGGGACTTCCTCGCCGGTTTTGGGATTGCGTCCAATGCGCTGATTTTTCGAACGGACCTGAAACGAGCCAAAGGAGGACAACTTGACGTTGTTGCCGTCCACCAGAGAGTCGCTGATAAGATCAAGTACCCGTTCGACCAGTTCTGCAGATTCTGTCCTGGAAAGCCCAACCGCTTGATAGACGGCCTCACCGAGATCGGCCCGCGTCACCGTTTTTCCGGCCATGCCCCCGCACCCTCTGCCTGCCCCAAGACAAAAAAACACACTAGTGGCCGCCTCGTCGGCGGTCAATGTGGGCAATTGTCCGGTACTACCAGCGAATTAGCGAGGCGCCCCAGGTGAATCCGCCGCCCATGGCCTCGATCATAACAAGGTCGCCGCGCTTGATGCGGCCGTCATGGACGGCGGTGTCGAGAGCCAGCGGGACCGAGGCCGCCGAAGTATTGGCGTGCCGGTCGATGGTGACGACCGTCTTGTCGAGCGGAATGCCCAGGCGCTTGCTGGCGGCGTCGATGATGCGCCTGTTGGCCTGGTGGGGGACGAACCAGTCGAGATCGTCGGCGCAATAGCCGGCGTCCTGGAAGGCGCCGGAGACCACGTCCGACATCATCCCGACGGCGTGCCGGAAGACCTCCCGGCCCTGCATCTGCACCAGCCCGGCGCTGCGGGTGAGCGAGGTGCCGCCGTCGGTATAGAGCTTGTCCCAATGGCTGCCGTCGGCGCGCAGCCGGCTGGCCAGCACCCCGCGGCCATCGGCTTCGGCCTCGGGCACCGCCTCGAGCACGATGGCGCCGGCGCCGTCGCCGAACAAGACGCAGGTGGCGCGGTCGGTCCAGTCGAGGATGCGCGTGATGGTCTCGGCGCCGATGACCAGGGCGCGGCTGCCCATGGAGTTCTTGAACAGGGAGTCCGCGGTCGCCACCGAATAGACGAAACCCGTGCACACCGCCTGCAGGTCGAAGGCAAAGCCCTCGCCGATGCCCAGCTCCTCCTGGACCAGCGCCGCGGTGGCCGGGAAGGTGCGGTCCGGCGTCGTGGTGGCGACGATGATCAGATCGATCTCGGCGGGCTCCATTTCGGCCGCCGCCAGTGCCTGACGGGCCGCGTGCAGGGCCAATGTCGAGGTCGTCTCGCCGTCCGCCGCCACCCGCCGCTCGGAGATGCCGGTGCGCTGGACGATCCACTGGTCGGAGGTGTCGACAATTTTCGAAAGATCGTCGTTGGTCAGCACCCGCTCGGGCAGATAGCTGCCGACGCCTCTGACAATGGAGCGCACGCCGCTCACGCCGGCGACGGCTCGACGGACACGCTCGCGGCGTGCTCGGGCAGCGGTCCCAGCCTGTCGATTCCCTCGCCGACGCGTTCGATCAGGCGGTTGCGCGCCATTTCGTAGGCCAGCCCCAGGGCGCTCCTGAAGCCGAGTTCGTCGCTGCCGCCGTGGCTCTTGATGACGATCCCGTTGAGGCCCAGAAACACCCCGCCATTGACGCGGCGCGGATCCATCTTGCGCCGGAAGGCCCTGAGCGCCGGCCGGGCGAGCATGGCTCCGAGCCGCGACGACCAGGTCTCGGCGAGCGCGGCGCGCAGATACTCGCCAACCTGGCGGGCCGTGCCCTCGGCGGTCTTCAGGGCGATATTGCCGGCGAAGCCCTCGGTCACCACCACGTCGACGGTGCCCCTGCCGATGTCGTCGCCCTCGACGAAGCCGTGATAGCGCATCCCCGCATTCGTGGCCTCGGAGAGAAACTTCGCGGCGTCCCGCACCGCGTCGAGACCCTTGACTTCCTCGACCCCGACATTGAGGAGCCCGAGGGTGGGGCTCTTCATGTCGAACAGGGCCCGCGCCATGGCGGCGCCGAGGATCGAGAAATCGACGAGCTGGCGGCTGTCGCCGCCGACGGTGGCGCCGACATCGAGGACGATCGTGTCGGCCTTCAGGGTCGGCCAGATGGCCGCGATCGCGGGCCTGGCGATGCCGTCGATGGGCCGGAGGCAGACCGTCGCCATCGCCATGAGGGCACCGGTATTGCCGCACGAGATCGCGACGTCGGCGGCGCCGTCCTTGACCGCCTGCAGGGCGCTCCACATCGAGGAACTGCCGCGGCCGCGGCGCAGCGCCTGGGCCGGCTTGGCGTCCATCGGCACGACGGTGTCGCAATGGACGATTTCGGAGACGGTCCCGAGCCCGGGGAGCGCCGCCATGAGCGCGGAAAGCTCGGTTTCGTCGCCATGGAAGACGTAGCGGGTCGCGGGGCGCTCGGTGAGCGCCATCCGGGCGCCTCTGAGCACCGTGGCGGGACCGTTGTCGCCGCCCATGGCGTCGACCGATATCGTGATTTGAGGATTCATCGACAAAGCTGGAAGGGCCGGCGCACGGGGCACCTTATCGTCGAAAAGGGGCGAGGCAAGCCTTTTGAGAGCATATCAACCTTGCGGCGAGCGCGGCTTGAGGGCCTTGAGCGCCGCGAAGGGGGACGCCCGGTCGGCATCCGGGCCGGCCGGGGCCTCCTCGAGACGGGCGCCGGGGGCGCGCGGATAGGGATCGAGGGCGAGCGACAGGGTCTCGATCAGAAGCGGGGCGAAATCGAGCACTTCGCCGTCGAACCAGTCCGGCTCGTCCTCGGCTTCCGGATCGACGAGGACGTGCTTCTGCGCGGTGTCCGGGCCTTCGAGAAAAACGCGGTCGATGGTTTCGTGCACAGAGGCGTCGACCGGCTCGAGGGTGATCACGCATTGCTGGCGAACCGCGGCGTCGAGTTCGCCGCTCACCCGCAGGCCGCCGCGGAAGGGCGCCACGTTGATCGCGGCGGTGAAGCGGTCGACGCCAAGGATGCCGAGCCGCGAGGCGATCGCCTCGAGCGCCTCGGCGTCGGCCTCGATGCGCACCTTGCGGCCGGCCGGCGGCACCCGGGCGAGCCGCACCCGCGTGCCGAGCAGGGTCGAAAGATCTGCTTCAGGCGTCGGTTTCATGGGGGGCGAACTCCAGGTGGCCGGCAACGATGTCGTCGGCCGATTGCGCGGCGAGCGCGGCGGCCTGCCGCCGGCAGTAGGTGGCGAGCTCGGCGGCGGCGTTGGGCTCCTGGTCGTAGACGTTGCGCGACAGCGCGGCGGTGAGCGCCGCGGCGTCGGAGAGGTCCAGCGCCTCGCCGACGCTGGCCAGAAGCCCATAGAACATCTCGGTCATGCGGGCGACGCGGCGCGGCACGGACAGGTCGCCCACGCCCATCTCGCGCAGTGAGCGATCCATGTCCCGGAAGAACAGATCGAACAGCGCCTGGGCGAATCGTCTGGCTTGCGGCTCCCGGCGCAGCCGGTGCAGGACCAGCGCCACGTGCAGCGACAAGAGGTCGAAGCGGCCGGTCGCGGTGTCGGCGATCCCCCATTCGAGGAACGGGCGGGGGTGTCGGGATTGCGCCACAATCGGTGTGTAGACGGCCACTGCCGCGTCACCCAGGCGGTCTTTGCGGAATGGAAACGGCATCATTGCGCTTCTTTGCGGGGCGTTTGGCTCGGCGAGCCGCGACTGGCGGGTGGCGTGGACGGACTGCTTGCCACGGCGCGGGTTTGGCGGCTACACAGGGCCGGCGCGTCGCGAACGCCCATCACAGCCAAGCCGTCCCCCGGCGCGGAGAATGTAGTTGATGTCCCTTCGCCATTCCATAGTGCCCGCCGTTGCGATCACCCTCCTCATGGCACTGGGGAGCGGGCTTGCGGGATGCGCCAATACCGGGCTCGCCTTCTCCAAGACGCGCACCGAGGGCTTTTCGATCCCCGAGGACGCCTTGCAGCAGATCCGGCCCGGCGTCTCCAGGGACTTCGTCGAGATCGTCCTGGGTTCGCCGCAGACCACCAACACGTTGGGCGCCGAGCTCGCCTTCTATTACATCGAGACCAAGGTCGCCGAGACCGAGTTCGGCGCCAGCCGGCCCGTCGAGCGGACGGTGCTGGCGGTTTATTTCGATTCCAACAACCGGGTGACCGACAAGGCCGTCTACACCCTGCAGGACGGCAAGGTGTTCGCCACCGTGCCGCGTCGGACGCCGGGCTACGGGGATGACGAGACCTTCGTCCAGGCGATCCTGAAGTCGGTCAGCGGCATCAACCTCTTCTAGGGCCGCCCCGGTCTCAGGCCGGCGCCCGCCGACCGTTCATCACGCACCAGCCCAGCAGGGCCAACCCGACGAGCACGATCGGGAAGGCCAGGACGTTGATCGACTGCCAGCCGATGGTGTGCAGCAATACCCCGGAGCCGATCGAGGCGACGGCCATGGCGCCGAAGACCAGCGGTTCGTTGAGTGCCTGGGCGCGTTCGGCCTCCTCGGGCGCGTAGGCGCCGGTCAGCATCGTCGTCGAGCCGATGAACCCGAAATTCCAGCCGACGCCGAGCATCACCAGCGCGACGGAGAAATGAAGCACGGAGACGCCGTTCAGGTTCACGAAGGCGCACCCGGCGATCAGCACCAGACCGATCGCAATGGTGGCGGGTGCCCCGATCCTCGAGATGACCCAGCCGGTGATCAGGCTGGGAAGGTACATCGCCACGATGTGCGCCTGGATGGCGCCGGTCGCTTCGGCGGGTGAGTGCCCCCAAACCGTGACCATCGCCAGGGGCGCGGCGACCATCACGAAGGTCATCAGGGCGTAGCTGATCATGGCGGTCGCGATCGGCACGAAGACCGTGGGGCTGCGCAGGAGCTCCCTTGTCGAGCGTCCGGGCGCGTCCCCCGGCTTGGGATGGCGCGGCGGCGCCAGGCGGGTGAAGGAGAGAACCACGAACCCGATCGCCGACAACCCGACGATGCCGAGAAACGACCCCGCGAACGGAGCCCCGGCGAACAGGTCCTTGCCGAACAGGGCCGTTTGCGGGCCGATGATGCCGGCGGCCACTCCTCCCACCAGCACCAGGGAGATGGCGCGGGCCCTGAGATCGCCGGAAACGCTGTCGGCGATGGCGAAGCGGTATTGCTGCACGAAGGCGGCGGAGGTGCCTACAAAGAAGAGGGACGCGCAGAACAGCCAGAACGAGCCAAGAATGATCGAGTAGAACGCCACGACGCCCGCCGCGATCCCCACCGCGGCGCCGAGCATCAGGCCCTTTCTGCGGCCCAATCCGTGGATGATCCGGGTGGCCGGCAGCGCCGACAGCGCCAGCCCGACGATTGTCGCGGTCATCGGCAGGGTGGCGAGCGCCGGATCGGGCGCCAGCGAGATGGCGGCCAACGCGGCGGCGGAAACGACAACCGCCTGGTTGGAGGAGACGGTGGCCATCGAGGTCGTCAGCAGTGCGATGTTGCGGTACGCGGTGCCGCGTTGCGTCCAGGGCGGGCTGGCTTGCTGCGTCACTTTTCCGGTTCCGCCTCGAATTCACTGCGCCGCCTTGCGTGCGCCAGGCGGTCGAGCACCGCGTTGACGAGCTTCGGCTCGTCCCCCGAGAAGAAGGCCCGCGCGACATCGACATACTCGACGATCGCCACCCGGGCGGGGATATCCGCACGAAAGCACAATTCGAAAGTGCCGGCGCGCAGAATCGCGCACAGGGTCTTGTCCAGGCGGCCCAGCGGCCAGTCGGCGGTCAGGGCCTGGTCGATCAGGGGGTCGATTTCAATCTGCCGGCCGACCACCCCGGAGACGATGGCGCGGAAGAAATCCGCGTCGGCGGGAAGGTAGTGCTCGCCTTCGAGTTCCTGGCCGAGCCGGTGGCTGACGAACTGCTCGAGGGTCTCGGGCAGCGAGGCGCCGCCGACATCCATCTGGTAGAGCGCCTGGACCGCCGCCAGGCGGGCGAGGCTGCGCTGATTGGCCGCTGCCCGGAGTGGTCGGGGACGTCGGGGGGACGGCCCGGCCACCCTCAAAGGCCCAGGTCGCGCTTGAGACCGACCATGGCCAGGGCGGCGCGCGCGGCCACGCCGCCCTTGTCGCGGCGCTCCCTGCCGGCGCGTTCGCGGGCCTGCTCGACGGTATCGACGGTGAGGATGCCGTTGCCGATCGCCAGACCATGGGCGACCGCCAGATCCATGACGGCGCGGGCCGACTGGGTGGCGACGATGTCGTAGTGGCCGGTCTCGCCGCGAATGACGCAGCCCAACAGCACGAAGCCGTCATAGGACGGGCCGACGCCGGTGGCCGCCGCTTCGAGCACGAACGAAAGCGCCGCCGGGATTTCGAGGGCTCCCGGCACGGCGTGCCGGTCGACCCGGGCCCCGGCCTCGGCGAGGGCGGCGGTCGCGCCGGCCAGCAACGCGTCGGAGATGTCCTCGTAGAAGCGCGCCTCGATAATGAGGATGTGGGGGGCCTCGGCCATCCGGTCGGCCACTCGGTCGGTCCCTTGGTCTGTCACTTGGTCAGCCACTCGGTCAGCTACTCGGTCAATTGCCTGGCTCGTCCGGCCGGTCACGGGTTTCGATCAGGCGGGCGGCATAGCGCGCCAATGGGTCGACCTCAAGGTTGACCCGGTCGCCGAGCCGAGTGTCGCCCCAGGCCGTCACGGCAACGGTGTGCGGGATGAGGTGCACCGAGAAGCTGTCGGCGCCGACCTCGTTGACCGTCAGCGAGGTGCCGTTGAGGGCGATGGCGCCCTTTTTGGCGATGAAGGGCATGACCTCGGGCGGCGCCGAAAAATCGAGACGGATCTGGTCGCCGATGTCTTCGCGGGCGGTCACCGTGGCGACGGCGTCGACGTGCCCCTGCACGATGTGGCCGCCGAGTTCGTCGCCCGCCTTCAACGATCGCTCGAGATTGAGGCGGCGCCCCTTTTGCCACTTTTCGACGGTGGTGACGTCGAGCGTCTCGAGCGCCGCGAAGACCCGGAACCAGTTGTGCCCGTCATCGACGCCCCTGTCGGTGACGGTCAGGCACACCCCGTCGCAGGCAATCGAGGCGCCGACGGCGATTGTCTCGGGGTCATAGGCGGTTTCGATTGTCAGCTCGCGCCCGTCGTTGCGCGCCACGACCCCCGCGAGCCGGCCGACATCGGTGACGATCCCGGTGAACATCAGCGGGCCCTCTCGTAGATTGTCAGTCGGTCCGCGTCCAACGGGCGCTGTCGCGCCGCCCGCAAGCCGGCCTCGGCGATCGCGGTTTCGAGGTCGCCGGCGGCGACGCCGTCGGCACCGACCTGGCGGTCCGAGCGGAAGAGGTAGAACCGATCGACGAGGCCGGCGGCGAGCAGGGTCCGAAGTGCGGCCGCGCCACCTTCGACAAGAAGCATGTTGGTGCGCCGGCGAGCGAGTTCGCGCAGCGCCGCGGACCAATCGATACCGCCCTCGGCCGCGGCGGGGACGATCAGCCGTTCGATGGCGGCCGGCAGTCCGTCGGCACGCGCCGAATCGGTGGCGATGACGCCGGTTGGCGGTCCACCGTCGGTAAACAGGCGCAGCGCGGGATCGGCGGGCCGTTCGCCCAGCGCCACCCACCGGAACGGCGAGCGCTCCTCAAGCCCTTGCAGGCGGACGGTGAGCGAGGGATTGTCGGTGCGGGCGGTCTCGGCGCCAACGAGGATGGCGTCCTGACGGGCGCGCAGCGCCTGGGTGTAGCGGCGGGCCGCCTCGCCGGTGATCGCGACGTTCGGCTGGCCCTGCCGGCCGATCTTGCCGTCGGCGGAGACCGCCAGCTTGGCGGAAACAAACGGCCGCCCCGCCCCCACCGCGCTCAGATATCCTTCATGCAGCCAGGCCGGATTGCCGGCGGGATCGGCGAGCGCCACCTCGATTCCCGCCTGCCGCAACCGTTCGAGCGACTGCCCCGAGGTGCGCGGATCGGGATCGCGCATCGCGACGACCACGCGGGCGACGCCGGCGCCGAGCACCGCGTCAACGCAGGGCGGCGTCATGCCCTGGTGGAAACACGGCTCGAGGGTCACGTAGAGGGCGGCGCCTCGGGCCGCCGCGCCGGCCATCTCAAGGGCAATCGGCTCGGCATGGGGCTGGCCGCCCCGGGCGGTGACGCCGCGGCCGACGACGCGGCCGGTCGCCGCCTCGCGCACCAGGGCGCCGACGCAGGGATTGCGCCCGGTGGTGCCGACAAACGGCCGCGCCATGCGGGCGGCGGCGTCCAGCCAGCGCCGGTCTTCGCGCGAAAGCGCGGTCACTCGTCGTCCGCCGGGGCGGGCGCGTCGCCGTCGAGCTCGGCCAGAAAGGAGCTGAAATCGTCGGCCTTGGAGAAATTCCTGTAGACCGACGCGAAGCGCACGAAGGCGACGTCGTCGAGGCTCTTGAGCCCCTCCATGACCAGCCGGCCGATCTGTTCGGAGCTCACTTCGCTGTCGCCGCGGCTTTCGAGTTGCCTGACGACGCCGGAGATCATCCGCTCGGCGCGCTCGGGCTCGATGTCGCGCTTGCGCAGCGCGGTCATCACCGACCGGGTCAGCTTGTCGCGGTCGAAGGGCATCCGGCGGCCGGACTTCTTGACGACCACCAGATCCCTGAGCTGCACCCGCTCGAACGTCGTGAAGCGGCCGCCGCAGGCATTGCACACGCGGCGGCGGCGAATGGCGGTCGAATCTTCGGTGGGGCGGGAGTCCTTGACCTGGGTGTTGTCGTGGCCGCAATAGGGGCAGCGCATCGCCCTCTCCTATCCGGCCCTCATTGGTAGATCGGGAACGCGGCGGTGAGCTCGTGCACGCGGGCCCGAACCGATTGCTCGACTGCCGCGTTGGCGTCCTCGCCGTTCGCCGCCAGCCCGTCGAGCACCTCGATGATCAACTCGCCCACGGTGACGCATTCGGCCTCGCCGAAGCCCCGCGAGGTGGCCGCCGGCGTGCCGATGCGCAGCCCCGAAGTGACCGCGGGCTTTTCCGGATCGAAGGGAATGGCGTTCTTGTTGCAGGTGATGCCGGCGCGTTCGAGGGACGCCTCGGCGGCCTTGCCGGTCAGGGATTTGGGCCTGAGATCGACGAGCATGAGGTGGTTGTCGGTGCCGCCGGTCACCAGATCCAGCCCGCCCTTCATCAGCGTCTCGGCCATGGCCCTGGCGTTGGCGATGACCTGGGCGGAATAGACCTTGAATTCGGGGGTCAGCGCCTCGGCGAACGCCACCGCCTTGGCGGCGATCACGTGCATGAGCGGGCCCCCCTGAATGCCCGGGAAGATCGCCGAATTGATCTTCTTGGCGATCTCCTCGTCGTTGCTCAAGATCATGCCGCCGCGCGGCCCGCGTAGCGTCTTGTGGGTGGTGGTGGTGGTCACATGCGCGTGCGGTACGGGGTTGGGATGCAGCCCCGCGGCGATCAGCCCCGCGACGTGGGCCATGTCGACCATCAGGAAGGCGCCGACCTCGTCGGCGATGGCGCGGAACTCCGCCCAGTCCAGGACCCGCGCATAGGCCGAATAGCCGGCCACGATCAGCGCCGGCTTGTGCTCGCGGGCGAGCGCGCGCACCTGGTCCATGTCGCACAGCCCGTCCTGCGGGCGAACGCCGTATTGCACCGAATGAAACCACTTGCCCGACTGGTTGGGGCGGGCGCCGTGGCTGAGATGGCCGCCGGCGTCGAGACTCATGCCCATAAGGGTGTCGCCGGGCTTGATGAGGGCCTGGTAGACGCCCTGATTGGCCTGCGAGCCGGAGTGGGGCTGGACGTTCGCGAAATTGCAGCCGAACAGCTGCCTGGCGCGGTCGATGGCCAGCTCCTCGGCGATATCCACGAACTGGCAGCCGCCGTAGTAGCGCCGGCCCGGATAGCCCTCTGCGTATTTGTTGGTGAGCACAGAGCCCTGGGCCTCGAGGACGGCGCGGGAGACGATGTTCTCGGAGGCGATCAGCTCGATGTCGTTTTGCTGACGGTCCAGTTCCTTCGCAATCGCGTCGGCGACGCCGGGGTCGGCCGCGGCGAGCGGCTGCGTGAGGATCGAGGAAACGGGTGCGGGGGCGGCGGAGGCCGCGGCGGATCGGGTCATGGCACGATATCTTGGGGTTCGAAGCCCATGGGGCAACACGATGAGCGGTTCGCTTATCACACACCGAGAACCGATTCCAAGCGGTCCGGAAGCTATTGGTTTGCGTCGCGCGCCAACTGCCGGCGCAATTTGGCGGCCGCCAGTTGCTGCATCTGCTGGCGGGTCGAACCGGCCGGCGCCACGGCGACCACTTCGACGCCGGTCCGCTCGTCGATGGCGGCGATGCGCACCTGGCCGCCCAGTTCGACGAATTCGAACAGGATGCGGCCGGATTTCGACGGGCCGGCGGGCTTCATTCGGGGGTCAGGAATTCGGCGAGCCGGCCGGTGCCGGGCCGCGCCCCGGCCCAACTTTCGGCGTCGAAGTCGATGACCGCCAGGGCCGAGGTGGGGAACTTGGCGCGCATCGCCTCGCGTTTGGCCGTTTCGCCGGTGCCGCACAGCGCCAGCGCCGTCATCTCGATTGCCGGATTGTGGCCGACGAGCATCAGCGGGCTCGCCGCGTCGGGGCGCCCGGCGATGACCGGCTGGTAGTCCCCACCGGCGCCGTAGAGGTCGCCGGAGATCACGATTTCGGCCGCCTCCGGGAGCTCCGGGAGCAGGGTCTCGAGCATCCGCGCCAGCGTCTGGCGGGCGCGCAGGGCGGTCGAGCACACGATCCGCGCCGGCAGGAGGCCGGTTTCCGCCATCGCCTGAGCCATCCGGGCGGCCTGCCGGCGGCCGCGCGGGGCCAGCGGCCGGTCGATATCGGCCAGGCCGGCCTTGGCCCAGGAAGATTTTGCGTGTCGAAACAGCATCAGCCGGAGCATGGGCCCCTCGCCTTTCGTCCGCCGACCACCCGGCCCGGGTTGGTTCGAGGTGCCGGGACCCCGCGGACGCCGGCGTCAGTCGACCGAGGCCAGCCGCCCGGTGGCGTCGAAATCATACACGTCGTCGCGGAAGCTGACGCCGCCGGCCCGGTTGGCCCAGGCGGTGATGTAGGTGGTCAGGATCGGAACCGGGTCCCTCAGGGTCACATCGACGCGCTCCCCGGACTGGAACACCACATCGATGGCGGCTTCGTCCCACCCCTCGTTGGCCGAAAGCAGCCAGCGCACGAGATCCTTGATCCCCTCCACCCTGACGCATCCGGACGAGAAGAAGCGGTTGATCTCGGAGAACAGCGACTGCTGGGGGGTGTCATGCAGGAACACGTCGTAGGGGTTGTGGAAATTCAGCCGCACATGGCCGAGAGAATTCTCGGGCCCCGGATCCTGGCGGAACTGGTAGTTGACCGCCTCGTCGGTCTGCCAGTCGATCTGGTTGGCGGTCAGCTCCTGGCCCCGAGCGTCGTAGATGCGAATATTATAGTTTTCAAGATACTGGGGATCCTCGTTCATGTACTTGATGAGGTCTCGCTGGACGATGGATTTCGGCACCGTCCAGAAGGGGTTGAAATTGACCTCGTAGATCTTGGACTGGAGGATCGGCGTCTGGCGGTCGATGCGCCCGACGATGGCGGTGTGGCGGCCGACCACGGTGCCGCCCTGGATGGCCTCGATCTGGCCGGCGGGAATGTTGACCACCACGTAGCGGTCGCCCAGCGTGGGGGCCATTTCCTCCACCCGCTGCAGATTGATGCGCAGCTGGTCGAGCCGGACCTGGGCCGGCACGCTCATGGCCAGGAAGGTCTGCTCGTCGATGCCGCCGTGAACGGTCAGCCCGTGCCGGGCCTGGAAGCGGCGCACCGCGAGATCGACCGCCTCGTCGAAACGGCGGCCGGTGTCGCCTTCGGCGGCGGGCAGGTCGCCGGTCTGGATCAGATAGTGGCGCAGCTCGCGCACCTCGCGGTCGCGGCGGCCGATATACAGCCCGCCGACGCCGCGCGGCACCTGAATCCAGCCGCCGCTGGCGACGATTTGCTCATAACGCGCGATCGCGAGCTGCAGATTGTAGGCCGTCTCGTAGGAAAGGATCGGCTCGAACGTGTCGATGGCATCGCGAGCGGCGACGGTGTTGTTGTGCGCCATCTCCTCCACATCTTCGGCCAGCGCCGTTCCGCCGACGGCAAGCCAGGCGGCCAGCACGACGGCGGCAATGCGGGACAGCGAAATCTCGAAGGCGGACGACAACAGCCGCATGCAAAGACCCGTGGTTGAGACGATCGACAGGCGCACGACGCCAGCGCTCTCTAGCATCACTTGGGCACCGCCCTCAACGCGCAGTGCGTTCAAACCGCCGCCGCGGCGCTCAAATGCCCGCGATCACACGACCGGGCAAGCCGCTACGGCCGATTTGCGGCAGCAATAAGAACAGGCGCGCCCCGCGGCGGCGCCGGGGTCAATCGGCGTCGGCACGGGGCGTGGTCGGAATTCGAAATCCGTCCGCTGCGGCCTAGAGCTTGTAGAGAATCTGATCGACCCAGAAGCGCTCGAGCCGCGCCAGCGCGGTGTTGAGCCGGTCGAATTCATCCTCGCTAAGCCCCCCGACCTTCTCGATCGACTTCAGATGCCGGTCGTAGAGCTCGTCGATAACCTCGGCGACCTCTTCACCCTTCGGGGTGAGCTTGATGCGGACCGAACGGCGGTCGGTGCGTGAACGCTCCTGGTGGATGTAGCCGGTATCGACGAGCTTCTTGAGATTGTAGGAGACGTTGGTCCCCAGATAGAAGCCGCGGCTGCGCAGTTCCCCCGCCGTCAACTCGGAGTCGCCGATATTGAACATCAGGATGGCCTGGACGGGATTGATGTCGTCCCAGCCCATGCGGTCGAACTCGTCCTTGATCAGATCGAGTAGCCTGCGGTGCAGACGCTCCACGCGCGCGACGGCTTCAAGATATCGCGGCTTGAGTCCGTCCTGCTCCTCGGGCTCCGGTGCCTGAACGGCAATCGGTGTCACACTCATCGGTTTGCCTCACTGTCAACACGCGCGATTTCCTCGCGTCTGGTGGGGCAAACTAGGGGGGAGCCGAAAAGATCGCCTTAAATTTCAGACTTAACTTTATCTTACTGAAAAAAAGGCAATAATTGGCTTTCCAAGAGGTAACCGGGGGTGAGGATTTCCTAACCCTTATGATTGGTGAGCGCGTCGTTTGTCTATAGCTCGCTGGCGTGCAGATTGTGCAAATAGCGCTCGAACGCCAACAGCAGCACCGCGGCCAGCAGGATCAGCAGCCTGACCGCGAATCCGACGATCCCAACGCTGAGCCATTGCGGGGCGATCAGCGAGATGATGAGCTCGCCGCCATTGGCGGCCAGCACCAGCACCAGGCCCCAGATCGCGTAGCTCCACAGCCCGACGGCGGCGATCAGGCGCATCAGCGCGAAGGCGACCAGCGTCCAGAAGGCCTCGGGGCCGTACGTCGTCACCGGATTGCCCGATCCGGACGCGATGCCCAGAAGGCGCCCGCTGTCGATCAGGCCATGGCCCAGGGTGATCACCGAAACCAGACGCGCGTAGGGAGCGATCGGGGCAGCGCCAAGGCTCATCGCCCACTCCCCGGCGAAACTCCCCTGGCGCCCGCCGGCAGGGATGCGGTGGCGTTCACGCTCGATCACTCCCGCGCTTTCAAGCGGCCCCGGCGCCTGATAAACAGCGGCCCGGGCCGGGGGCACCTCTAGCATGAGCAAAAAGCCGTTGCCACGCCACGATATGGGGTTCCTGGAGGGAAGGCGGCCGCGCCGGCTGAGACAGTCGGCGTGGGTGCGGGCGCTGGTGCGCGAGACCACTGTTTCCCCCGCCGACCTCATCTGGCCCCTCTTCATCGAGGACGGCACGAACGCGCGCTCCGCCATCGCCACCCTCCCTGGCGTCGAGCGGCTGACGATCGATCTGGCGGTCGAGGCGGCCCGGGCCGCCGCCGCCGAGGGCATTCCGGCGCTGGCGCTGTTTCCCAACACGCCCGACGACAAGCGCTCCGAGACCGCCGAGGAAGCCTACAATCCCGATAATCTGATGTGCCGGGCGCTCGCCGCCATCAAGTCGGCGGTTCCCGAGATCGGGCTGATCGCCGACACGGCGCTCGACGAATACTCGAGCGACGGCCAGGACGGGCTGGTGCGGGACGGGGTGGTGCTCAACGACGAGACGGTCGAGGTGATGGTGCGTTCGGCGCTGGTTCAGGCGCGGGCCGGCGCCGACGTCATCGCCCCCTCGGACATGATGGACGGTCGGGTCGGCGCGATCCGCCGGGGGCTGGACGCGGACGGGCTCGCGACCACAATGATCATGAGCTACGCGGCGAAATACGCCTCGTGCTTCTACGGTCCGTTCCGCGAGGCGGTCGGCTCGGGCCGGCGCCTGAGGGGCGACAAGCGCACCTACCAGCTCGATTTCGCCAACCGCGCCGAGGCGCTGAGGGAAGTCGAGGCGGACATCGAGGAAGGCGCCGACATGGTGATGGTCAAGCCGGGCCTGGCTTATCTCGATATCGTCCGCGACGTCGCCGAAGCGTTCGAGCTGCCGGTTTTCGCCTACCAGGTGTCCGGGGAATACGCGATGATCGCGTTCGCCGCCGAGGGCGGGGCGCTGGATCGGCAAGCCGCCATTATGGAAACCCTGATGGCATTCAGGCGCGCGGGGTGCGCCGGCATCCTGACCTATTTCGCGCTCGAGGCGGCCCAGGCGCTCAATGCCTGAGATGTCCGACCCCTTGCGGCCGGCGCGGCAGGGACCATCTTGGGGTCATGAGCGCGAGCACCGCGAGGGGACGGAACGCAATGGGGCGGGATGTGCGTGACGATCTGCCGGACCCCGAGAGCTCGCCGGAGCTCTTCGAGGAAGTCCTGACAAGGCGGGTCTTTGCCTATCTGATCGATCTGGTGATCATGATCGCGCTGTTCGCCGTCGCCGCCGTCGTGCTGGCGATCGCCGGGCTGCTGACCCTGGGGATCGCGTGGCTGGGCTACATCATCCTCGGGCCGGCGATCATCGTCTTCTACTATACGAGCACGCTGGGCACTCCGATGCGCGCCACGATCGGCATGAAGGCGATGGACATCGTTCTCACGCCGACGCGGAAACGGCCGCTCGACGGGGTGCGTGCGGTGCTGCATCCACTGGTATTCTGGGTCACGATCTGGGTGTTCTGGCCGCTTCTGGCCCTGGGGCTGTTCACGCCCCGGCGGCAGCTGCTGCACGACCTGATCGTCGGCACGCTGATGGTGCGGCGCTCGCCGATGGAACAGCACTGGGCCGACGAGGCGCGCGATCATCCGCGGATGCGCTGGGAACAGCGCGGCGCTTCCTGAGGTCGCACGAGAACCAGATTCTGCCTGCCTGAACGGCGGGAAAATCGCTTTTCCAGGCGCCCTTTTTCGGTTGCGGCGGGCGGCGCGGCGCATGCTAGCTTCCGCCGATGGCGGCGCTTCAACTCTCCCCCATGGTGGTGGCCTGGCTCAGCTTCGCGGTGATCGGCGTCGCCGTGGTGCTGTACGTCAGCGAATGGCTGAGCCTGGAATTGGTGGCGCTGGGATCGATCCTGGCGCTGATGCTGATCGGGGCGGCGGCGCCGGCCAGCGGCCTTGATCCCGGCTCGCTGCTGGCCGGGTTCGCCAACCCGGCCCTGATCTCGATCCTGGCCTTGCTGGTCATGGGCCAGGGACTGGTCCAGACCGACGCGCTGGGCGCCGTGATCTCCGCCGTCGACCAGGGGCGACCGCGCTCGGCGGCGCGGCTGATACCGGTGGCGTTGGTGCTGGCCGGGCTCATCAGCGGCGTCATCAACAACACCCCGGTGGTGGTCGTGTTCATCCCGGTGCTGGCCGCGCTGGCGGCCCGTCGGCGCCTGCCCACCCAGAACATCATGATGCCGCTGAGCTTCATCTCGATCCTGGGGGGCATGACCACCCTGATCGGTTCGTCAACCAATCTGCTGGCGGCCGGTATCGCCCTGGACGCCGGGGTCGAGGGCATCGACTTCTTCGCGTTCACCGTCCCCGGCGCGATCATCGCAGTGGCCGGGGGGGTCTATGTGATATTCGTGATGCCGAGGCTGCTGCCAAAAGCGCCGCCGCAGGCCGCCGGCGCACCGCCGGCCCGGAACCTGCAGTTCATCTCCGAGGTGCGCCTTGAGCACGGCCATCCGCTGATCGGCGAACAGTCGGTGGCGGGGATGTTCCCGCAGCTGACCAACATGACGCTCAGGGCGATCCGGCGCCGCGGCGTCAATCACGTGCCGCCCTTCGAGGAGCTAACGCTCGAGGAGGGCGACACGCTGATCGTCGCGGCGACCCGCGAGCGGCTCACCGAG
Organism: uncultured Devosiaceae bacterium; assembly: GCA_964574935.1. Classification (GTDB taxonomy): domain Bacteria; phylum Pseudomonadota; class Alphaproteobacteria; order Rhizobiales; family Devosiaceae; genus JBBECE01. The sequence goes on from CAZNOZ010000003.1 coordinate 74,551, forward strand.
GCTCTCAAGGGATGGCGGGTTTTCGAGCCGCATCACGAGGCGGAGACGGAAAGCGGCGCCGACGAGGATACCGAATTCGTCGTGTGCGAGGCGCTGGTGCCACCCGGCTCGCGGCTGGTCAATACCGGGATCAACCAGGCGGGATTTCTGGCCCAGCACGGCTGCCTCATCGTCGGCATCGAACGACGCAGCCGCATGCCACGCCAGTCGCTCGGCGAAATCCGGCTGGAACCCGGCGACGTGCTGCTGCTGGCCGGGCGGCTGCCGAACATCAACCGAATGCGGGGGTTGCAGGATCTGGTGGTGTTCGAATGGAGCGCCGCGCCGGTGCCGCTGAGCCGCTTCGCGCGCCGGGCGCAGGCGATTTTCGTAGTGACGGTGCTGGCGATCGCCAGCGGCCTGGTGCCGACCGTGGTGGCGGCAGTCGGCGGCGCGGTGGCGATGCTGGTGGCCGGCTGCCTCAACATCCGGCAGGCGGCGCGGGCGGTCGACCGGCGGATCGTGTTGCTGGTCGGCTCCGCGATCGCCATGGCAACGGCGCTGGAGGTGACCGGCGGGGCGGACCTGGTGGCGCGCGGGCTGGTGGCCGGCATGGGCGACGTGCCGCCGGCGCTGGTGATGTCCGGGATCTTCCTGATCGTGGCGATCATCACCAACGTCTTGTCCAACAACGCCACGGCGGTCCTGTGCACGCCGATCGCGATCTCGGCCGCGCATTCGCTGGGGGCCGATCCGGTGCCCTTCGTCGTGGCGGTGATCCTGGGCGCCAACGCCTCGTTCGCAACGCCGATCAGCTACCAGACCAATCTGCTCGTGATGGGACCGGGGCACTACCGGTTCCGAGATTTCATGGTCGCCGGCATTCCGCTGGTGATCCTGGTGTGGCTGGTGTTCAGCGTTGTTGCGCCCTGGTGGTACGGCATCTAGAATCTGCGCCGCGACGGAGCCGAGATGACCGAGCAGAAGCCCGAGCAAGCGCAATTCTATCTCACCGCGCCGATGCCGTGCCCGTATCTGGACGGCCGGATGGAGCGCAAGCTGTTCACCCATCTCAGCGGCCGCCGGGCGGAGATGATGCACGCGGTTCTGGCCCAGCACGGCTTCCGGCGTTCGCAGAACATCATCTATCGGCCCGCCTGCGAGGGCTGCGCGGCGTGCGAATCGGCGCGCATCGTCGTCGACGAGTTCGAACCGAGCCGGGCGCAGCGGCGCATCGCCCGCCGCAATGACGACGTCGTCAGCACCGAGATGATCCCTCAGGCCAGTGCCGCCCAGTTCGAGCTTTTCCGGCGCTATCTCTACGCCCGCCATCCGACCGGTGGCATGACCTCGATGTCGTACGTGGACTACGAGTTCATGGTCGAGGACACCCCGGTCAGATCGATGCTGATCGAGTACGCGTTGCGCGGGCCGGACGGCGACCTGCGGCTGGTGGCGGCGGCATTGACCGACATGCTCTCCGACGGGCTGTCGATGGTCTATTCCTTCTTCGATCCGGACCTCAACCGGCGCAGCCTGGGCTCGCTGATGATCCTCGACCATATCGAGCGGGCGAAGGCCGCCGGACTGCCGCATGTGTATTTGGGCTACTGGGTCAAGGATTCGCCCAAAATGGCGTACAAAGGGACGTTTCGGCCGCTCGAAACCCTTATTGGCGGCCAGCGCTGGCGGCGCGTCGACTAGGCGGGCCGCCGCCGTCGCAAAAGGGAACCGGCCGATTGATCCTGAAATGGCTTTGGCGGGCAGCCGCGGCTTGCATCGGCGTGGTGATTGCCGCCGCATCCCTGGCGGCGATCGCCGGGGCGCTCGGGCTCTTCTGGGTGCCGCTGGACGTCTTCAACCACGTGCAGCTGGTGCTGCTGGCGCTGACGTTGATCGGGCTCGTCCTCGCCCTGGCGGTCTTCCGGCGGCAGCCGCTGCGCGGGTTGGTGATTTCCCTGGCGGCGACGGGATTTCTCGCCTCGGTGACGGTGACGATGCCGGAATTCGTGGCGGCCTTCACCGCGCCGCCGCCCGCCCAGCCGCCCGGCCCGACCATCCGGCTGATGAGTTTCAACATCGACGCCAACAACCGTCACCTCTCCGAGATGATGGAACCGGTAATCGCGGCCGATCCCGACATTCTCGTGATCCAGGAATACTGGCGGGATTTCCGGCCGCGGCTGGATGGCCCGCTGGACGAGCGCTTCCCCTATTCGGTGCGCTGCCAGGGTGACCGGCGGGCGTTCATCGCCCTGTTCTCGCGCCTGCCCTTCACCATCGCCCCCGGCCACGAGTGCGTGGACGACATCGCCCGCGGCGGGCGGGTGGCGCGGATCTCGGTGACGATGACCGATGGCGACGGCAAGCCGTTCACGGTCATGACGACACATCTGGACTGGCCGCTGCCGCCGACGCGGCAACGGCTGCAATTTGCACAGCTTTCGCAGGCGGTCGCCGCCGTCACCGGCCCGCTGATCGTGGCGGGCGACTTCAACTCCACGCCCTTCTCCGGGGCGTTGCGTGCCTTCGGCGCCGAGAACGGGCTGGTCCGGCACACGCGGCTGATGCCGACCTGGCCGGCGGCCTATCTGGGCACCGGCATCATCGACGTGCCGCGCTTCCTGCCGCTCGATCACGTGCTGAGCCGCGGCGACATTGAAATTTCACGGGTTGCCGTGGGCAGCTCGCCCGGCGGGTCCGACCATCTGCCGGTGATCGTCGATTTCTGGCTTCCATAGGGCAGTTGGAGCGGTTTGCCGCATCTACCATACAAACACTTGCGCCGACGCGCGGCGATTTGCTAATAATATTATCGGTGGCGTCCAAACTGGTGTGTCCAGCGATACACCACTCCCAGACGATCGATGCTGCCCGGTTCCTCCGACCGCATACGTCGATTGGCGGAACAGTTGTTTCCCGACGAAACTGACGGGTGGCCTGGTGCCACCCCTTTTTTTAGGCGCCGCGAAAGCGATTGGTGCGCGGGAAGCCTTGCGGGGCGACGCGACCGGCCTGGGCCCGCTCGCCGATCCAGTCCGCAAGTTCGCTCATCGGCTTGTTGAACTGGCGCCCGGAGCTGTCGGTCCAGCTCATCCCCTCGGCGGCGGAGAAAACCAAAACGTCGCTGAGCCGCACGTCTTTGCCGTATTTCTGCAAGCGGATGCCCTTGCCGCGCCCCATCCGGGGCAGCTCGTCGAGGCCGAAGATCAGGAGCTTGCGGTTCGAGCCGATCGCCGCCACCCGGTCGCCGGCGGCGGCAACGAGCACGGCGGCCTCGGCCGGGGTCTTGACGTTGAGCACCTGCTTGCCCTTGCGGGTGGTGGCAACCAGATCGTCCTCGGGGACGACGAACCCGTCCCCGCGATCCGACGCGATCAGGCGTTCGGCGCCCGGGGTGTGGACGAAAAGCTCGACGATGTCGCTGCCTGGCTCCATGTCGGCCATGATCCGTACCGGCTCGCCGAAGCCCCGGCCGCCGGGCAACCGGTCGGCGGCAAGCGTGAACACCTTGCCGGCGGTCGACAGCAGCAGCAGCTTGTCGGTCGTTTGGCAGCGAACCATGAGCTTGAGCCGGTCGTCGGACTTGAACCCGAGGCTGCCCGCGTCGTCGAGATGGCCCTTGAGCGCCCGGATCCAGCCCTTTTCGGTGAGCACCACGGTGATCGGCTCGCGCTCGACCATGGCGGTGTGCAAGTCGCCCAGATCGGCCTCGGGCGCGCTTTCGAACCGGGTGCGGCGCGCCCCCAGTTCGGTGTCGGGCCCGTAGGCCTCGGCGAGCGCCCTGATCTCGGCGGAGATGGCGCCCCATTGGCGCTTGTCCGATTTGACGAGCTTGTCGAGGCGGTCGCCCTCGGCGACGAGCTTGTCGTGCTCGCCGCGGATCTCGATTTCCTCGAGCTTTCTGAGGGCGCGCAAACGCATGTTGAGGATCGCCTCGGCCTGGTTGTCGGTGATCGAGAAGCGCGCGATCAGCGCCGACTTGGGCTCGTCCTCGGTGCGAATGATCGAGATGACCTCGTCGAGATTGAGATAGGCGACGAGATAGCCGTCGAGCACCTCGAGCCGGCGGGCGATCGCCTCGAGCCGGAAGCGGGTGCGGCGCACCAGGACCTCCTGGCGATGCGCCAGCCAGGCCTTCAGCACCGGGCCCAGGCCCATCACTTTCGGCACCGCGCCGCCGTCGAGGACGTTCATGTTCAGCGAGATGCGCGATTCGAGCTCGGTGAGCTTGAACAGCGATTCCATGAGCAGCACCGGATCGACGGTGCGGTTCTTCGGCTCCAGAACCAGGCGCACGTCTTCGGCGGACTCGTCGCGCACGTCTTTGAGCAGCGGCAGTCTGCGGGCCAGCAGAAGCTCGGCGATCTTCTCGACCAGCCGCGATTTGGGCACCTGCCAGGGGATTTCGGTGACCACCGCGACCCAGGTGCCGTTGCCGGTGTCCTCGCGCTCCCAGCGCGCCCGGACCCGGAAGCCCCCGCGCCCGGTCTCGTAGGCCTCGACGATCGCGGCACGCTCCTCCACCAGGATGCCGCCGGTGGGGAAATCCGGTCCCCTGACGAAGTCCACGAGCCTGTCGGTCGTCGCCTCGGGGTCGTTGATCAGATGCTCGGCGGCGGCGCACAACTCGGCGACATTGTGCGGCGGGATCGAGGTCGCCATGCCGACGGCGATCCCCGACGAGCCGTTCGCCAGGAGGTTCGGAAAGTTTGCCGGCAGGACGAGCGGCTCGTCCTCCTCGCCGTCATAGGTCGAACGAAAGTCGACGGCGTCCTCGGTCAGCCCCTCCAGCAGGCGCATGGCGACGTCGGTGAGCCGCGCCTCGGTGTAGCGCTGGGCGGCGGCGCCGTCGCCGTCGATGTTGCCGAAATTGCCCTGCCCTTCGACAAGCGGATAGCGAACCGCGAAGTCCTGCGCCAGGCGCACCAGCGCGTCGTAGACGGACTGCTCGCCGTGCGGGTGGTACTTGCCGATGACGTCGCCGACGACGCGGGCGCATTTCTTGAAGCCCTGGTCGGGGTCCAGGCGCAACAGCCGCATGGCGTGCAGGATGCGCCGGTGCACGGGCTTGAGCCCGTCGCGGGCGTCGGGCAAGGCGCGCTGGGTGATCGTCGAGAGCGCGTATTGCAGGTAGCGCTCTTCGAGGGTTTCGCGCAGGTCGACGGTGTGAAATTCAGCGGCAGACGGGGGCAAAGCTTCGCCCATGGCAGGAGCCTTTCGAAATGCGAATCGGCGGCAATTATAGGAGCGCGGCGATCAACCTGTCGCGGACGGTGGGCGGCGCGATGGAGCGCGGCGTCCAGACATGGGCGGCGAGGAAATAGCCGGTGAGCGTGAGCGCCTCGGCAACCGAGCCGGGATCGGGTTCGCCGGTGCCGATGAGGAAGGGCGGCAAGGCCAAGAGCCTGGCCTTGTGGGCCTCGCCCGCCCCGGCGGACACCGCCCGGCCCGATTTCGGCGAGACATAGACGAGGTCGTCGGTAACGCCGGTGGCCGCGCATTGGCTCAGATCGAGCCCGAACCCGAGCTCCTCGAGCAGGCGCAACTCGAACCGGGCCAGCGAGCCGCCGATGGCCACCGCCTCGTCGCCGGTTTCGATGAGCGCCAGCGCCGCTTCGTAGAGCGCGGCGTGCGGATCGCGCTCGGGCAGCAGGCGCAGATGTTCGCAGACGAGCTGGCTGAGATAGAGGCGCCGGCGGCTGTCCATGAGCGCGGCGGCGCGGGCGACCAGGGGCTCAACGGTGAACGTCCCCAGATGGTCGTCCAGCCGGGCCCGCCAGGTGACAAGGACCGAGTTGCCCGGCTGCAGGACCGCCCGGAAGCGCCGCGAGCGGCCGCCGCGCACCAGCCCCAGATGCCGGCCGTGGCCCTCGGTCATCGCCTCGAGGATGACCGAGGTCTCCCCGTGCTTGCGGGTGCCGATGACGAGGGCTTCAGCGGACCATTGCATGGGCGGTCAACTCGGGAACTCCAGCCCCAGCTCGCGATAGTGTTCCGGGTCCTCGGCCCATTTTTCGCGCACCTTGACGAACAGGAACAGGTGCACCGGCACGCCGAACATCCCGGCGAGCTCCTTGCGGGCCGCGGCGCCGATCGCCTTGATCGTCTGCCCGCCCTTGCCGAGGACGATCTTCTTGTGGGCTTGGCGGCCGACCACGATGATCTGCGAGATGCGGTAGGAGCCGTCCGGCTTCACCTCGAAGCGCTCGGGCTCAACGGTGGCGGCGTAGGGGATTTCCTCGTGGATTCTGAGGAACAGCTTCTCGCGGGTGACCTCGGCGGCACTCAGCGCCAGCGTCAGGTCGGTGAGCTGGTCCTCGGGGAAATGCCACGGGCCCTCGGGCATCGTCTTTGCGCACCAGGCGACGAAGTCCGCGACGCCGTCGCCGGTGAGCGCCGAGATCATGAAGGTCCTGGCGAACCCGCTCTTTTCGTTGAGCGCCTCGGCCAGCCCCAGCAGCGCGGGGCGCTCGACCTTGTCGATCTTGTTCAAAAGCAGCACCCTGGGGCGCCGGACTTCCGTCAATCCCGACAGCAGCGCTTCGACCTCGTCGGTGACGCCGCCGGCGGCATCGACGATCAGCGCGATCACATCGGCGTCGCCGGCCCCGGCCCAGGCGGCGGCGACCATCGCCCGGTCGAGCCGGCGGCGGGGCGCGAAAATGCCCGGCGTGTCGATGAAGACAATCTGCGCGCGCTCGTGGGTCACCACGCCACGGATACGCATGCGGGTGGTCTGCGGCTTGTGGGTGACGATCGAGACCTTGGTGCCCACCAGCGCGTTCAGGAGCGTCGATTTGCCGGCATTCGGCGCCCCCACAAGGGCGACGAAACCGCATCGCATGCCCTCCGGCGCCGTCACCTTGGGTGTTTCCAGACTTTCTCGCGCAACAGGAACTCGGTCGCCGCGGCGTGCTCGGCCTGCTTCTTGGAGCGGCCGCGGGCGGCCACGGGCTCGAAACCGGCGAGGTTGATTTCGATCTCGAACTCGGGTGCGTGGTCGGGGCCGGAGCGTTCGACCTCCTCGTAGGACGGCGGCTCGAGGCCCCTGGACTGGGCCCATTCCTGCAGCGCCGTCTTGGCGTCGCCGCGGGTCTTCAGGCCGGCAAAGAGCCAGTCGCCGAAATACTCCTCGACGAAGCGGCGGGCGGCCTCCAGACCGCCGTCCAGGAAGATCGCGCCGATCACCGCCTCGCAGGTGTCGGCGAGGATGGCCGGCTTTTCGGCGCCGCCGGAGCGCGCCTCCGAGTCGCCGAGCCTGACCGCGCGGCCGAGCTCCAGCGCCTGGGCAACGGCGGCGCAGCTTTCCTTGCGCACCACGGCGTTGAGGGTGCGGCTCAGACCGCCCTCGTTGGCTTGCGGATGGGCGGCAAACAACACCTCGGCGGCGACCAGACCCAGGACCCGGTCGCCGAGGAATTCGAGCCGCTGGTAGGAGCGGGCGATGCGTTTCGAGGGGGCGACGGCGCTGGTGTGGGTCAGGGCCCGTTCGAGCAGATCGGGATCGGAGAAGGCATGGCCGAGCCGCGCTTCGAGGTCGCGGCGCGCGGTCAGTTCAAGCGCCATCACTCATACAGGGACTGGAACATCCGGTCCCAGCGGACGTTGCCCGGCCAGCGCCAGATGAACCACGGGTTGATGTTGTCGGTGATGGAGAAGAAGCGGACCTCGGCCTTGCCGACAAGATTGCCCAGCGGCACGTACCCGACGGCGCTCAGGACCCGGCTGTCGGCGGACCGGTCGCGGTTGTCGCCCATCATGAACAGGTGATTGGCCGGCACGACATATTCGGTGGTGTTGTCGAGCCCGGCATTGTCGGAGATTTCCTGGATGGTGTAGCTGATCCCGCTGGGCAGCGTCTCGCGGTAGAGCAGGACGGGAACGGTGGTCCCGAAGCTGTCGGTGTCGGTGCCGCGCCCGACGAGCTCGCGCGCGACCATCTCGCCGTTGATATAGAGCCGGCCCTGGCGCATCTGGATGTGATCGCCGGGCAGGCCGATGACGCGCTTGATGTAGTTCTCGGTCTGCGGCTCGGGGCGGAACACCGCGATATCGCCGCGGTTCGGGACGCTGCCGAACAGGCGCCCCTTGAACGGAATGATCCCCAGCGGCAGCGAATAGCGGCCATAACCATAAGTGAATTTCGAGGCCAGGACGTAGTCGCCGATGAGCAGGTTCGACTGCATCGAGGCGGTGGGGATCGAAAAGGGCTGGTAGAGGAAGGAGCGGAACACCAAGGCGATCAGCAGCGCCTGCAGCAGCACCACGACGGTTTCGCGAAGTTCGCTCTTTTTCCTGGCGGGCGCGGCGGAGGCGCCCTTTTTCGACTTCTCGTCGGTGGCGGCCATGGGGATTCCGGGTCTGGTGCGGTGCCAGTTGTGGTTAGGCGGTTGACTCGGCGGGGTCAACAGGCAGCGCCTCGATGATCACCAGGGCCTGCGCCAGCCCATTGTCGTCGGTGAGCGTGACGTGAATGTGGGGCCGGTGGCCATCCGGCACGAGCCAGTCGAGGACTTTGGCGGCGCCGCCGGTCAACGCCATTGTGGGTTTGCCCGAGGGCAGATTGACGACCCCCATGTCGCGCCAATAGACGCCGCGGGACATCCCCGTCCCCAGGGCCTTGGCGCAAGCCTCCTTGGCGGCAAAACGACGCGCATAAGAGGCTGATCTTGCCCGCCTTTTATCGGATTTCAGGCGCTCGATCTCGGTGAAGCATCGCAAGGTGAAGCGCTCGCCGAAGCGGTCCAGAATCTCTTCGACGCGCCCGACTTCGCAGATATCGTTGCCTAATCCGATAATCATTTCAAAAACTTACCGGGCATGGTGGCTGCCGGGCGTGATCGCTGGCTGGGCCGCGAGCTCCGGCGGCAGGGCGTCGGCGGGATACGCGGGAACTTGGTATTCAGCCAGTGAAATCAATGGAATACCGATATCCGCTCGACCAGCGGATCGATCGACCAGGCAGGCGACGGCCACCACGTCGGCGCCGAGCTCTTGGAGGCACTCAACACATTCCTTCACCGAGCCGCCGGTGGAAATAACGTCCTCGACGACCAGGACCTTCTCCCCCGGCTCGACGCTAAAGCCCCGCCGCAACTGGAATTTTCCCTCCACCCGCTCGGTGTAGATGGCCGGCAGACCCAGGTGCCGGGCGGTCTCATAGCCGGGAATGATGCCGCCAACAGCCGGCGAGACGACCTTGGTAACGGTCCGGAGTCGATCCGAAATTCCGGGGTCTTGCACATTTTGGATTGCCTCGGCCAGGGCCCGGCACAGAATCTCGGTCTTGTCGGGCCACATGAACACGAATGCCTTTTGCAGATACATCGGCGAATGCAGCCCGGAGGTCAGGACGAAATGGCCGTCCAGAATCGCCCCGCAGTCACGGAAGATGTCGAGCACCTCGTCGGTGGTCATCGTTGCTCCTTGAATTGCGCATGAGCGGTGAAGTCGGCGGCCGTCTCCACGGCGGTGAAGGCGGTGGCCTCGGTTTTCGAAGCGCGATGCACGCTGGTCAGGCCGGAGGTGCGCTTGAGCGTCGCCAGGACATCGTTGAGCTGGGCGGCGTCGCGCAACTCGAGCTCGAACAGCATGGCGTGGAAGTCCGGCGAGATGGCGCGGACCAGGAGATTGTGGATGTTGCCCTCGCAGGCGGCGATGGCGGCGGAGACCTGGGCCAGCATGCCGGGCTTGTTGGCGGCCTGCATGGCGATGACGACGCGGTGGGCGCGCTCGTCCCCCTCCTCCTGGTCCCAGCGCACGTCGAGCCAGGCCGATTTGGAATCGTGGAACTCGGCGAGGGCTTCGGAGTCGATCGGGTAGACGGTCAGGCAATCGTCAGGGGTGAGAATGCCCACCAGGCGTTCGCCGGGTACCGCCCCTTCGGGCGAGACCCGGATCGGGGTATCCAGGTCCAGCGAGGCAAGCGCCGACTTGCGGCTGGCCGGCAGGCGCTGGCCGCCGGGAATGCGGAACTTGAAACGGTCCGACCCCCTGAGCGCGAACCAGCCGTCGGCGCTGGTGCCGATGGGCAGGTTGAGACGCCGCCGGCGGCGCTTTCCGCCGCCCTTGATGGTCCAGATTTCCCTGGCCAGGCGGTCGGAGTCGACGACCACGTCGCCGAGCGCGATCAGCAGCTCGCGCCGGCCGGCCAACCCCAGCGCCTTGAGCAGCTTTGAGAAATCGCCCTCGGTGACGCTCAGCGCTTCGCGTTCGAGAACCGCGTCGTAGATCTGTTCGCCCAGGACCGCGGCGCGTTCGGCGGCGGCCTGGCGCACCGCCCGCCGGATGGCGGCGCGGGCCTTGCCGGTGACCGCCAGAGCTTCCCAGTTGGGCGGCGGGCTGTGGCGGGCATCGCGCAGGATCTCGACCTCGTCGCCGTTGGCGAGCGGGGTGATCAGCGGCTGGGTGGACCCGTTGATCTTGCAGCCCACGCAGCTGTCGCCGATTTCGGTATGCACGGCGTAGGCGAAATCGATCGCGGTGGCGCCGCGCGGCAGCGCGATCAGCCGGCCGCCGGGGGTGAAGCAGAAGACCTGGTCCTGGAAGAGTTCGAGCTTGGCGTGCTCGATGAACTCCTCCGGATTGTCGCCGGCGGTGAGCCGCGCGATCGTCGAGCGCAGCCAGCCATAGGCGCGGCTTTCGGCCTCCAGACGCGACATGTCCCCGGAGATGCCTTCCTTGTACAGCGCGTGGGCGGCGATCCCGTACTCGGCGATATCGTGCATCTCGCGCGTGCGGATCTGCAGTTCCACCCGCTCCGAGCCGGGGCCGACGATCGTGGAGTGGATGGAGCGGTAGTCGTTCTGCTTGGGGGTCGAGATGTAGTCCTTGAAGCGGCCGGGGACGACCGACCACTTGGTGTGCACGACGCCCAGGGCCCGGTAGCAGTCGTCCACCGTCGAGACGATGACGCGAAACCCGATGATGTCGGAGAGCTGCTCGAGGCCGACCGACTTGCGCTGCATCTTGCGGAAGATCGAATAGGGGCGCTTCAGCCGGCCGGCGACGGCGGCGTCGATGCCCATTTGCTTGAGCTGCTTGCGCAGTTGCCGCTCGATGTCGCGAACGAGTTTGCGCGATTGCTTCTGGAAGTCCGTCAACCGGTCGGCAATCGCCTCGTAGTGACCGGGCTGCAACGTCTGAAAGGCGAGATCCTCGAGCTCGGTGCGCATGTCCTGCATGCCCATGCGGCCGGCAAGCGGCGCGTAAATGTCCATCGTCTCCTGGGCGATCCGCTCGCGGGCCGCCGGTTTCAGCGAGCTCAGGGTGCGCATGTTGTGCAGCCGGTCGGCGAGCTTGACGAGCAGCACCCTGATGTCGGCGGAGATCGCCAGCAGGAGTTTGCGGAGGTTCTCGGCCTGGGCTTCCTCGTGAGAGACCAGATTGAGCCGGTCGATCTTGGTCAGTCCTTCGACGATGGCGCCGATTTCGGCACCGAAGGTGTGGTCGATCTCGGCCCGCGTGGCGTCGGTGTCTTCGATGGTGTCGTGCAGGAGCCCCACCACGATGGACGCGTCGTCGAGCTTGAGATCGGTCAGGATCGCCGCGACCTCGAGCGGATGGGCGAAATAGGGATCGCCCGAGGCCCGCCGCTGGGCGCCGTGCTTCTGCATGGCGTAGACGTAGGCCTTGTTCAGGAGCGCCTCGTCGGCGCCGGGATTGTAGGCCTGAACCCGCTCCAGAAGATCGAATTGGCGCATCATGGGCGGGCATCCCCGGCGGCGCGCCGCTGCCACCGCCTCAACGCGACGAGGGCCCAGATTGCCTCAACCAGGCCAAAAGGCCAGGCGCCCACAAGAAATCCATACGCCGAAGCGAGCCCACAGGCACCCGCGAAGGCAAGGACAAATGGCCGGCCGCGGTCTTCGAGTGCATAGAAGACCAGCATAAGCGTGACCGAGACGAGGCCGAAGGCCGTCAGCGCGTCCATGACAACCGGCTCATATCAACAAGGGCGCCTGCGATGCCGCAGACGCCCTTCAAATATACGCGCGAGCGGTGGCGCCCGCAAAACTACTCGTCTCTTCGTTCGGGAGGCGCAAGCTCCTCGATGCCACGCAGAAGCTCTTCCTCGGAGATCGTGTCGACGGTGGGCGTGTCCTCGCCGGTCCGGCTCTCGATGACCGGGGCGGCTTCGGCCTCGGGTTCGTCGACCTCGACATATTTCTGCAGCGAATGAATGAGGTCTTCCCTGAGGTCCTCGGGCGAAATCGCCGCGTCGCCGATTTCCCTGAGGGCGACCACCGGGTTCTTGTCGTTGTCACGCTCCACCGTGATCTGGGAGCCGGCGGAAATCAGCCGGGCGCGGTGGGCCGACATCAGCACCAGATCGAATCGGTTCGGTACCCGTTGGATGCAGTCTTCGACGGTGACGCGGGCCACGTTGAGCTCTCCTGAACGCTGGAAATTGGGCGCCTTCGTACACCAGCGCCGTGGGCCGCGCAAGCGGCACCGCCCCGCCGGCGCGCGCCGGCGGTCCCGGCCGGCGGCATGCGACAATTCGCTAGTTAACGAAAACATTCATTGCAAGACGGGTACAGTTTGAACTAAGAAATCGCGCCGCCAACGAACAACAATATCAAGCCGGTGGGTCCGAGGGTTTTTCGGCGGCCCAATCCGCACCACACGCTCGCCGGTCGACGGGAGACATATTTTGGATTTCCTCGATTCACGCGAGAAAGTCGTGATGTTCATCGACGGCGCCAACCTCTATGCCACCGCGAAGGCGCTCGGCACCGACCTCGACTACCGCCGCCTGCTCGAAGAGGTGACCCGCCAGGCGTATCTGCTCAGGGCCTATTACTACACGGCGCTGATCGAGGATCAGGAGTATTCCTCGATCCGCCCGCTCATCGACTGGCTCGACTACAACGGCTACACGGTCGTCACCAAGCCGGCGCGGGAATTCACCGACCAGCAGGGGCGCCGCAAGATCAAGGGGTCGATGGACATCGAGCTGACCGTCGATGCCCTGGAGATGTCCGATCACTACGACCATCTGGTCCTGTTCTCCGGCGACGGCGATTTCACGGCGCTGGTGGCGGCGGTGCAGCGGCGCGGCAAGAGGGTGACGGTGGTCTCCACCATGTCCAGCCCCACGCCGATGATCGCCGACGATCTGAGGCGCCGGGCAGACAACTTCGTCGACGTCGCCGACCTGGTGAAAACGGTCGGTCGCGAGCCGGTTGACCGCAGCGGCAACCGGCAGGAGGATGACGAAGACTGAACCGGAGCCCGGAGAGGTTTCCTGCCCGCCTTCGAGCCCGACCATGATTGCGCGCTGTGCCCGCGGCTGAAGGCGTTTCGCGACGGCAACCGGCGTCGGCATCCCGACTGGTTCAACGCCCCGGTCCCGGGCTGGGGTGACGCGCGACCGCGGCTCATCGTCGTGGGCCTGGCGCCGGGGCTGAGGGGCGCGAACCGCTCCGGGCGCCCGTTCACCGGCGACACCGCCGGGGAACTGCTCTACGCGACGCTGAAGAGACTTTCCCTGGCCACCGGCAGTTATGAGGCGCGGGCCGACGACGGATTCGAACTCAAGGGGGTCAGGATCTGCAACGCGGTGCAATGCGTGCCGCCCCAGAACAAGCCGACGACGACGGAGATCGCCACCTGCCGGCGCTTCCTGAGCGCCACGCTCGACCGGTTCTCGTCCGCCAGAGTGATCCTGGCGCTCGGCGGGATCGCCCATCAATCGGTGCTGGCTTCGCTGGGGGAAGCCCGGGCGCCCCATCCCTTCGCACACGGAGCGCGCTACCGGCTCGGCGGCCGCCGGGTGCTGTTCGACAGCTATCACTGCTCGCGGCTGAACACCAACACCGGCCGGCTGACCGAGGCGATGTTCGAAAAGGTGGTGGCGGCGGCGAAGGCAGAGGCGCGGCTCTAGGCGCTCCTACTCGCGCTCCTTCATGAGGCGGGATTTCTGGCGATCCCAGTCGCGGCGCTTCTCGGTCTCGCGCTTGTCGAAGCGCTTCTTGCCCCTGGCGAGGCCGATCAGGAGCTTGGCGACGCCGCGGTCGTTGAAATAAAGTTTTAGCGGCACGATCGTGAAGCCGGTCTTCTCGACGCCGCCGGTGAGGCGATCGATTTCGCGTTTGTTCAGAAGCAGTTTGCGGCGTCGGCGCTCCTCGTGGTTGAAGCGCGCGGCCTGGGCCAGCGACCCGATATGCGCGTTGACGAGCCAGATCTCCCCGCCCTCGGGGCTGACATAGCCCTCGGCGATCTGGCCCTGGCGGGCGCGCAGGGACTTGACCTCCGAGCCGGTGAGCACCAGCCCCGCCTCGAAGGTCTCGACGATCTCGTAGTCGTAGCGGGCGCGGCGGTTCTCCGCCACCAGACCGGTGGAGACCATGGCGCGCGGCGGCTTTTTGGCCATTTGCGTGTCAGATGAGTCCGGCCGATGCCATCGCCCGGTCGATGGCTCGCCGGGTGGTCTCGGCGACCGTGACCAGCGGGGCGCGGACCTCGTTGGCGCACAGCGCGAGCTTCGAGGCGGCGTATTTGACCCCGCCCGGACTGGGCTCGATGAACAGCGCCCGGTGCAGCGGCGCCAGCCGGTCCTGGATCGCAAGCGCGGCGGCGAAATCGCCCATCTTCATGGCGTTCTGGAACTCGGCGAGCTGGCGGGGCGCGACATTGGCGGTCACCGAAATGCACCCCACCCCGCCATGGGCGTTGAAGCCCAGGGCGGTGATGTCCTCGCCGGAGAGCTGCACGAAATCCTCACCCAGCACCCGGCGCTGATCGCTGACGCGGCCGATGTCGGAGGTCGCGTCCTTGACCCCGATGATCGAGGGGCAGGCCTTGACCAGCGCCTTCATGGTCTCCGGGGAGATGTCGATGCCGGTGCGCGGGGGGATGTTGTAGAGGATGATCGGCAGCGAGGTGGCGGCGCCGATCTGGCGGAAATGCTCGACGAGCCCGGCCGGGTTGGGCTTGTTGTAGTAGCCGACCACGGAGAGCGCCGCGTCGGCGCCGATTTCCTCGGCGAACCCGACCAGCTCGATCGCCTCGCGGGTGGAATTCGAGCCGGCGCCGGCGATCACCGGCACCCGGCCGGCGGACGTCCGGACGCATAATTCCACCACCCGCCGGTGCTCGTCGTGGCTGAGGGTGGGGGATTCGCCGGTGGTGCCGACCGGCACCAGGCCGCTGGTGCCTTCCGTGACCTGCCACTCGACGAGCTTGACGAAGGCGTCCTCGTCGAGGGCGCCGTCGCGGAACGGCGTGATCAAGGCGGTCAACGAGCCGCTGAACATGGCGTCTATCCTTGCTCCGAATGCGGCCCGGAATTGCCCCAGCTTCGCCACGGGGCGGCCAACAAACCACCGCAACTCAACCCAAGTCGGGCACCATAATCGCATGCGCGCGGGGCCACAAGCGGGGGCCCCGGCGCCGGGCGGCGGCGGCCAAAGCCCCGCTCAGCAACGGTTTGTTCATGGTAACCGAACACCCAATCTTCATCTGCCAATCCTACTTTCCCCGCGTTTCGTCCGGGCCCGCGGATGTGGCGGCGATGCCGCGCAGGCGGGCGCCGGAGCGAATTGTCGGGACAGGCGTGGGGTAGCCGGCAGGCGTTGGCATGAGTGCGGATGGCTTCAGGAAAGAGGGCGGACGGCTCCGGTCGCGCCTGATCGTGAGCGCGGCGCTGGCACTCGGCGCCGGCGCGGCGGCGGCGCCGGCGGAAACGATCGACGCCATCATCTCCTCGGCGCTGGGGGACTATGCACCCGGCGCGGTGGTGAACGAGCGGGGCTCGACGAGCTTCCGGCGGGGGGCGGAGGCGCTCAAGGCGGGCCATTGGGAAGAGGCCTACGCGCTGGCGCGCGGGATTTCCAACCCGGTCGAGCGCCGGGCCATCCAGTGGGCGGCAATCCAGAATGGAGACGGGGCGATCGACTATCGGACGGTCGCGAGGTTCGAGGCCGACGCCCCGCATTTCGCGCCCGCGAGCCTGTACAGGACGCGCCTTGAACAGGCGCTCACCGATGCCGTTCCCGACAAGGACGAGATCATCCGGGTGCTCGGCGGGCACTTGCCGATGACGCTCGACGCCCAGATCGCGCTCGCCGGCGCCTATGTGCTCGACGGGCAGCGGGAGCGGGCCGGGCGGATCATCGCCCAGCTCTGGGCCAGCAATGTCCTCGACCGGGCGAGAGAAGACACGGTTCTGGCGCGTTTCGGGTCGCTGATCGACCGCGACACGCATTGGCAACGTTCGGTGATGCTGCTGATGCACGAGCGCGCCAGCGGCACCGAGCGGATCATGCGCTATCTCAGCCCCGCGCAGGTTTCGCTGGCCAACGCCGCCATCGCGGTGATGCGCGAGACCTCGAACGCCGCGCGGCTGGTGGACCAGGTGGATCCCCACTACCGGGACCATCCGCTATTCTGGTGGATCCGGGCGCAATACGCTTTCCATCACGACAACATGCCGCGCGCGGCGGCGATGCTGGGCGAGGCCGCGGGGCCGCTGCCGGAGGCCGCCGAATGGTGGTACTTCCGCCGCAAGATCGCCCGGCAGGCGCTCGCCGAGCGCGACTATCGGACCGCCTATCGGGCCGCCGCCGGGTACACCGAAGGGCCGGAAGGCCGGGTGGTGGACGCGAATTTCCATGCCGGCTGGATCGCGCTCAGGTTCCTCGACGATCCGCAAACGGCGATCACGCATTTCACCAACCAGACCCGGCTTTCGACCCTTCCCACCTCGATCACGCAGGCGAACTACTGGCTGGGGCGGGCCTATGAGGCGGCCGGCAACGCGGCGGCGGCGCGCCAGGCCTACGCGGTCGCGGCGGAGTATTCCGGCCAGTATTACGGGCAGCTGGCGCGCGCCAAACTGGGGATCGACCGCGTCGACATCCGCTCCCTGCCCGCCTGGCAGTCGGCCGAACTCGCCTTCGACGCCCGCGAGACGGTGCAGGCGGTCCGCCTGATGGCCGGCAACGGGCTCGCCGGGCTGGCAGAGCCGCTGGTGATGACCATCGCCTATTCGATCACCGAGGTGGGCGAATACCCCCTCGCCGCGCGGCTCGCGCAGTCCATCGGCGCGCACCACGTGGCGATCCGCATCGCCGAGCTCGCCGAGCAGCGCGGGGTGGCGATGGATTTGTTCGCCTTTCCCAAGGACGGTCTGCCGGCGAGCTATCGGATCGCCGACATCGACCGGGCGGCGGTCTACGCCGTCGCGCGGCAGGAGAGCCGCTTCGACCGCAACGCCGTTTCGAGTTCGGGGGCGCGGGGGCTGATGCAGCTGATGCCGGCGACGGCGCGGGAGACCGCGGGCAAGCTCGGGGTTTCCTACTCGGCGTCGCGGCTGACCGCCGACCCGGCCTACAACGCGCTGCTGGGTTCGACGTATCTCGCCGCGCAGCTGGACCGGTTCGGCAACTCGCTGGTGCTGGCGGCGGCCGCCTACAACGCCGGCGGCGGCAACGTCAGCAAGTGGATCGCGATTTTCGGCGACCCGCGCCAGGGGCGCGTCGACCCCGTGGACTGGATCGAGATGATCCCCTTCAACGAGACCCGCGACTACGTCAAGAAGGTGCTGGGCAACTACCAGGTCTACCGGGCGCGCCTGGGCGACGACCGGATCGGCATCGAGGGTTTTTTGCGGGGGATCTGAGGGCCCTCCCCGACCCTCAAACCACCACCAGCGCGAGTGTCTGAAGGGCGCACGGCGAGCCGGATCGGTCGGCTTTGCGTACGCGGCTTGCGCCTCAATTGCAGGTCTCGGGGCGTTCGGACCCGACATCGAACCACCCGCTGCGATCTCCCGGCTCTGCCGACGGCCCTCACTACCCCGCCGCCCGCAGCTCGCCCATCGCCTGGCGGACGATCTGCGTCGAGGAGACGAGAAACACCCCGGCCATGATGGCGGCGACGATGAGATCGGGCCAGGCGGTATCGGTCAGCCAGACCGCGCCGGCGGCGGCGAGCACCGCGACGTTGCCGATCGCATCGTTGCGCGAACATAGCCACACGGAGCGGACATTGGCGTCGCCGTCGCGGTATTTGAGCAGCAACACGACGCTGGTGACGTTGGCGGCCAGCGCCAGAGCGGCGATCGACCCCATCACCTCGGCCGCCGGCACCCCGAGCACCAGTACGTGCCAGGCCGTGGTCAGGAACACCCAAAGGCCCATTGCCGCGAGCGTCAGCCCCTTGAAGAACGCCGCCCGCGCCCGCCAGACAAGCGGCCTTCCGATAACCATCAGGGTGATCGAATAGGTTGCGGTGTCGCCGAGGAAATCGAGGGCGTCGGCCTTCAGGGCCTGCGAGCCGGCGAGCCAGCCGGCGCCCATCTCGACGAAGAACATGGCCCCGTTGATTGCGATGACGGCGGCCAGCGCGCGGCGGTAGGCGGGTGTGAGCCCTTCGAATCTGCCCGTTTCCGGGGGTGCGGCGGTGGCCATGCCGGCGGCCTACACCGGCCAGCCGGTAAGGTCAATTTCGGCCGGCGCTGGCGCCCCGACCACCCCGCCTGCTAGGACAAGGCCATGCTGGAGCGGGCAAAATCGTCGGCGGCGACGGATACGGGTGGCGAGGCACCCCAGGCCGGCGGCGGACTGCGCCTGGTCACCGTCGGCTCGGCCCGGCGCCAACTCGCGGTCCGGCTCGACGGTTCGCTTGAAGATCCAAGGAAGATCCCGGTGGTCTGCGTGCCGGGGCTGATCCGCAACGCGTCGGATTTCTCGGCGCTGGTCGGGCATTTGCACGACATGCTGGAGGCGGACTGGCCGGTGATCCGCATCGAGCTGATCGGGCGCGGGGAATCGGCGCGCGAGGAGCGACGCACCCCTTACGAGACCGGGCGCGACGTCGCCGACGTCCTGTCGGCGGTCTGGTCGCTGGGCATCGGCCGGGCGATCTGGGTGGGGGAGAACCATGGCGGGCAGGTGATCGAGCTGATGGCCGTGAGCCACCCGGGGGCGATTGCCGGGGCGGCGTTGATCGACGCCGGGCCGGTGATCGACGTCAGGGGCCTGGTGCGGCTGAGAACCAACCTCGACTATCTCAAGGACATCCGCGGCGAGACGGCATTCTTCGACGCCGCACGGCACATCCTGGGTCCGGTCTATCCGCTCCTGTCGACCTCGGCGCTGGACCGGCTGGCGCTGAGGACGCATCGGGTGGGGCGAAGGGGCCGGATCGAGCCGAAGTACGACCCGCGTATCGTCCGGACCCTGGCCGATTTCGAGAACACGGACGTGCTTTCCACACAGTGGCAGATTTTTGACGCCCTCGGCCACGCGCCGCTGATGATCATGCGCACGGAACTTTCGGACCTGTTGCGCGCCGAGGTTTTCGAGAAGATGGCGCGGCGGCGGCCCGGTGCGATCCGGATCGACATCCCCAACGAAGGCTCCCCGGCACTGCTGGACGGGCCGTCGGAGACCGGCTCGCTGGCGGGCTTCGTCTCGGTGATCTCGGCCGAGGACGCGACGGGGAAGGGCTAGCCCTCTGAGGGCTCGTCCGATCCGGCCAGCGCGCGGGCCTGGCCGATCCAGTCGTCGCGGTCGATGCGGCCCCTGAACGAGAGATAGGTGTCGGCCCATTCGACGTTGCCGCGCGACCAGGCGGCGATCTGGTCGAAGTGGTAGATGCCGAGGGAATTGAGCGTCGCTTCGAGCTTCGGCCCGATGCCCTTGATGGTCTTGAGATCGTCCTTTTCGCCTCCGCGGGGGGCCGCGAGGAACTCGGGGCGGTTGCCGGCGCCGGCCCCGGCATCGGCGGCGGCGATGCTGTCGAGGCTGGTCTCGTCGGCCATGGCGGCCGGCGGCGTTGGTTCGCTGGCGGGCGTCTCTTCGGGCGGCGTCGGTTCGGCGGTTGGCGGCTGTTCGGGCGGCGG
>CAZNOZ010000003.1:94484-98825 GCA_964574935.1 uncultured Devosiaceae bacterium
GTCTCGGCGACGGAATCGAGCCGCTCGAGGTCGGCGATTTCCTCGGCGCCCTCGCCTTCGGCGACCAGCCCGGCCTCTTTTTCCCCGTCGGCGCCCGGATCGGTGGCCTGGGCCGCGATGTCGGAGGCGCCGGCCGCGGTGGCGGCACCGGCCATGGCCCCGGAGATCGTCGTTGTCGAACGCGCGCGGGTGGCGATCTCGGTCTTGGAGCGTTCCGGCAGCGCCGGCGCGGGTTCCGGGGCCGGCGTTTCGGCGGGCGCCTCGGGGACCTCCGCCGGCGGGCGCGGGGGCGCGAACAGGCGGCGCGCCAGGTAGCCGAGGATGCAGCCGATCAGATAGGCGACCAGCAGCACAAGCGCGACTTCGATGACGTGGGGCAGGTTCATGGCAGCGCGCGCCTCAGGCCTTCGGGCCGGTGGTCGAGAACCAACCGGTGATCGCCCCGATGATCAGCGCCAGCAACACGTAGAGCCAGTATTGGCTGAGCAGATAGGTGATCGAAACGTACGACATGGTGCCTCTTAGTTGCCGGGTTCGACGATCCCGAACACGATCCGCCGGTTGCTTGCCTTGCCGGCGCTCGTCTGGTTCGACGCGATCGGCAGGCTCTCGCCATAGCCTACCGCATAAAGCCGATTGCTGTTGACCCCCAATTCGATCAGTTCGTCGACAACCGCCTCGGCGCGGGCCAGCGACAGGGCGAGATTGTACTCGTCGGTGCCGTCGGCATCGGTATGGCCTTCAATGTAGACCTCGGCGGCCGGGCAGCGATTGAGATCGGCGGCGACGCGCGTCAGCGCCGGGACGGACTCGGCCGCCAGCCGCGTGCTGCCCGGGGCGAACAGAATTGAGTTGGAATCCGAGAATTCGCCGAGCCTGAGCCGGCACCATACGTTGGGATCGATGACGGTGACGTCGACCTCGATCCGCGGGGATGCCGGCACCAGGGCGAGCCTGTCGAGGGCCCGTTCGCGGGCGGCGGCGTCGAGCGCCTCCCCGGAAAAGCTCCATTTGCCGCCGGCGTAGGCAAGATGCCCCACGCGCAACTCGGCAAGCGCCGCCAGGCCGACGCTCGCCGCCCTGAGAAAGCCTGGCGGCGCGTCCGGACCGAGACGGGTCTGATTGACGGCGACGTCGTCGGTGACCAATTCGAGCAGCCGGCGCGCGTTGAAGTTGGGCACCTCACCGCTGAGCGTGATGGCGCCGTCGGCGGCGCGCTCGGCGGAGAAGGCAAAAGTGCCGGGGACGACCGGCACGAGGTCGGGCATGACGGTGTCGGGAGCAACCGTGTCGGGCGCGACGGAGGCGACGACCGGCGGCGGAGAGAACTCCTCCGGTTCGGCCGCCGGGGCGCCAGGCGTCGCGGGCACCGTCGCTTCGGGTTCGATCGCAACGATGGACGCGGTCTCCAGCGGCTCCTCGGGCTCGCCGGCGGGGGGCTTCTGAAGGTGCTCGGAGAGCACGGCCTGGCGACCACGCGGCGCCGGAATGGCGATATCAGGCGGGGCATTCTCGGGGGCGGTCGGCAGGCTCGAGGCCTTCGTGGCCGGCGCCTCGTTCGCCGGTTCGGCGGACGGACCGGCTGACGCGGTCTCCGGCGATTTCGGCGAAGGCGGCTCGGGTTGAGGCGGTTCGGGTTCGACCGAGGCCGTCGTCTCCGGCGGCACGATGACCGGTTCGGGGGCGCTCAAAGCGACGTGCCAGGCCGGCTCGGGCGCCGGGGCGCGGCCGATCAATGAGAGTGCCCGGTCGCGGGAAACGCGGTCGGGGGCGGCGCCGGCAATCGACCATCGCGCGCCGTCGAAGCTCACGGTGCCGGTGTCGAGATCTGCCAGGGCGTTGAGGCCGGCCAGTGCGAAGCGCGCGAAACCGGGCGGCGCGCCGCGGGCGACGCTCTGGCCGTCGGCCATCCCCTCGCCGGCCCGCAGGGCAAGGTAGCTGCCGATCGCCGTGCTCGGCACGTTCCCCTCGAGGTGCACCGCGCCGTCTTTCTTGACCGCGCGCCACACGAACGGATCGGCGAGCGGGATGAGTGGGGCGGGCGGCGGCGTGGTGAGTTCGGCGGTCCATTCCCCCGGCGGCCGGGGGTCGGCGGCGATGGCGTCGAGGGCGGCGGCCAGTGCGGTGTCGTCGGCGGCGCGGCCGGAGAGCGTCCAGCGGCTGCCGTCGAACAGGACCAGGCCCGACTGCAGCGTCGCGAGGGCATCCAGGCCGTTGCGCGCGAGGTCGGAGAAGTCCGCCGGCGCGCCGCGCGAGACGACCATGGCGTCGCTCACCGGCTCGCCGAACCGTTGGGCGAGCAAATCATGGGTCTCGGGATCGGGGACGTTGCCGGCGAGCGAAATGCCGGTCTCGGTCCTGGCCGCCGACCAGAGATAGGGGCTGACCGGTGCCGGCGGCGGCGGCGGGGCATTCACGGCCACGTTCCAGGCGAATTGCGGCCGCGGTATCCGCTGCAGAACCCTGAGCGCGATCTTGCGTCGGAAGTTGCTGACCGCCCTGCCCCGCAGCGTCCACTCGGTCCCGTCGTAGCCAAGCACGCCTGTCTCGAGCGAGGCGAGCGCCTCCAGCCCGTTCGCCATCAGGTCGAGGAAGTCGTCGGGGGCGCCGGGAGAGACGGCCAGGGCCGAGATCGCGTCCGCGCCGTAGCGGGCCGCGAGATCGTCCAAATTCGCGGCGGCGGGGATGTTGCCCGAGATGACCACGCCGGCCTGCGTCTTGTTCGCCGCAAACAAGTACGGCACCACGTCCGGGCGCACCGGCGGGTCGAGTTCGAGGGCCACCCGCACGGCCCCGAGGCCGGCCAGCTCATCGGCGACCGCGTCGGCGTCGGCGCGGGTGAACGGCAGTCCGTCCAGACGGATATCGGTGTCGGCGATCTCGGCGCGGCCGCTCTGCAGCCCGGTGAGCGCCCCGACAAGGGCGATCGCGGTTTCCGCGAACTGCGGCGGAGCGCCGGAGCCGAGCCGCGTCCGATCGATGACCGACACGCCATCGGGCGCGGCGCCCGCGATCAGCGTTGCGGCGGCGGCGGTCGGGGTGGCGCCCTCAAGCCTGAGCACCCGGTTTTCGAATTCGGCCGACCAGGTGTAGGGCGCGACCAGCGGCGGGGCCAGCTCGACGCGGCCGACGGTGAGCCCGTCGGCGCTCGCGTCGGCGAGGGCGAGGCGCACCGAATCGAAATCCTCGGCGGAGGCGGCGCGCCCGCTCAGCGACAGTTCGAGATCGGCCAGCGCCACCTCGCCGCGGTCGAGCCCGGCGATGAGCCGGAGCGCCAGGCCGGTGGCGGCGCGCCAGCGGGTCGGGTCCGGGGCGCCGGACAGGAGCTCCAGCCGGTCGGCCGCCGGTTCGGGGACGGCGCTGCTGGCGTCGGCGATCAGCCGCGCCCGGTCGGTCTCGTCGGGGATGCCGCCGGACAGAGTGATCGCGTCCGCTTCGCGGCGGACCTTGAACGGGAACGGCGAGACCAGCGGCGCCAGCCGGACTTCGCCGGCGACCGAGCGGATGCCGGGGACGGCGGCGATGACGGCGACCGCGCGGTCGAGCTCTTCCGGGCTGGTGGCGGTGCCGGTGACCGTGGCGTCGCGGCCATCAACGCGCACACCCGCCCAGCCGAGGCCGGTGGCGGTGAGCGAGGCGGTGGCCCGGGTGGACAGGTCGGCCTCGATGCCGGGTTCGGTGACGAAAACCGAGGCGGCGGTGCCGACAAGAATCGTGACGAGCCCGGGAAAGATCCATCCGCCGGGATTGGCTTGTGAGAGCAAACTCATCGCTCGCGCCGCACTCCCCCGCGCACCCTTCGGGATCGGATGGCCGGTCGCCTCCCCTCGCCGGCCGCCCGCGACTCGGCCTGAGCCGGCGGGCGATTCACGGCCCCAACATAAGCGAGCCGGCGGCCAAATCCAGCGGTTTTTGGGGGATCTCGCCGAGGTTTGGGGAGAACGTCGAGGGGGTGAGAGGCCGATGCGATTCGAAGATGACGAAAATGGAAGAAGGCCCAACCGGAGGATTTGGTCTGGGGAGAATTCTCTTGTTTCCTCATTGCCGGGCAGCCTGCCCGGCGCGAGGGCTACCCCAACTCGTCATTCCGGCGAAAGCCGGAATCCACTAGCGATGCCACAACTAGAGGACCGGCCATTGGACCCCGGCTTCCGCCGGGGCGACGATGGAGAAGGTGCAGCACGGAGCCAGCCACGAACTCCGCACATACGGCGCCGCAGCATGGATTGTCGGATCAAGTCCGACAATGACGAGTGGATGTGGGAAGCCAGCCGGCGGGCGATGGCGCGGGGACATAAGCAAAAGGCCCGGCTGGTGCCGGGCCTTCCGGTGTTCGATGGG
>CAZNOZ010000004.1:0-89560 GCA_964574935.1 uncultured Devosiaceae bacterium
AGCCGTCCCGAAGGGCCCATCGCGCCGGTGGCGCGATTGGAGGCGAGAAGGCCATGAGAGCTGTGCTCGAATGGCGGGAAGCCGGCCGCGCAGGGCCCATCGCGCCGGTGGCGCGATTGGAGGCGAGAAGGCCATGAGAGCGGAGCCTGCCCCGGACCCGATCCGGGGCTCGAATGGCAGGAACCGTCGGGAACGCAGGCACCGTGCTCGTGAACGCGGATGACGGACGTGTCGATCATCTGAACCGCCGCGTTGTGAGCGTCAGCGAGGCTTTCCACGATCCGGTCCCATACGCCGGCCCACCGCCAACGGACGAAGCGGTTGTAGCAGGTCGTGTAGGGGCCATATCGCTCCGGCAGGTTACGCCACGGTGCTCCCGATCGGCGTATCCAGAAGATGCCGTCGAGGACGCGCCGGTCATCGACGCGGGGCACGCCTCGCGATCTGGATGGCAAGATCGGCTGGATGATGGTCCATTCTGTCTCGCTGAGCGCATACCGCATGATGGAGGCTCCTTTTCGGAGCTTGATTCACACAAGCCCCCCCGTTCTCAATCGGGATCGCATGTCTGAAGTCCACCCGGAAGCGGTCTTCGCATCGCCAAGTCACGAGGGCTACTTGTGACCCAAAGGCGACATCAACCCACAGCGAGATAGGCAACGGCAAAGGGGGGTGCGATGGCCTGCGCACCCCGTCATGCTGGTTCGAGTTTAATCCCTATGGGCGATGCGGAAATGAACTGACGGGTAGAGCCGGAGGCTTTGCAGCAGATTTTCGGCGCGCGCCACTGGTGTCGGTTTCCGCTGCGCTCCGATCGCCTGCTTGCTTCACCATTGCAAAGAGGCTGGGGATGCGCAATTTTGAGGCCACGTCGCCGAGGCGCGGGGCCTCGGAATCAGTGACCAATTTGTGACCCAAGACAAGCCGGGAAACCGGACGACTGGCCCATGCCTGAGCCCGACTCTTTGATTTCAAAATGGTCGGAGTGGCAGCTTAACGGCCATTGAAACGACATGTTTGCGGCAAAGTAATTGTAGCGGCGCGCCATGCCGCGGCGGCCGCATTCCCGCGACGGAATATTTACGCCAGGACAAACGGCATGAAGACACAAACCGAATCGTCATTGCGCAGGGCCTTGCTGCTGTCGGCCACGACACTGGCGGCGTTCGCAATGTCCCTGAGCCTGTCGATAAAAGATGCGCTCGCGGCGACGCTGCAGCTCAGATCACAGCCGACAACGGCGAACACCAACCTGATGGCGACCATCCTGAGGTTCGCGCCCAAGCAGGTCGCCCCAAATACGCAAAGACTGATCCAGATCGCCGATATGGCGCTGTCGGACAACGCCCTGGCGGAACGGATATTCAGCGATCCGGACGCCGTGGCCGCGCAATATCGTCTTTCGGCGAACGAACTGAACGTGCTGCGCAACATGAACCGCGTGCAGTTTGAGACCGCACGCACGGACGCCCGACAGGTTGTGGCGGATCGTCGGGCTCAGGCCGGAACCATGCGTTTGCCTGCGGATGCGGTCGATTTGCGCCTGATCACCGAGCGAATGGTCGTGGGGCGCGCAATTCTGGCGGCGGTGGGCCGGTCCTATCTCGATGCCGCGAATGCGCACCAATGCTGTCCGTGGGGCCATTCCATCGAACTGGGGATCAGTTCCGATCCGGCCTATTACAATGCCGTGTTCGCGGCGCCGCCCGCCGTGCAGCAGCTGCAGCGGGGCATTATCCTGCAAGCTCCCACGCAACGCGTGAGATGATCCGTCCCGGCGAGACGCACCCGCACTAGGGCCATGAGGGCAAGGCACCACGCCGCGTTCTGGCTGCCGGCGCAAGCCGCGGCATCGCTCGTTCAGATTGCCTGTCTTGAACGGTCACTGGCGCACATCGCGGCCGGGTGGGTGGTCAAGATGCCGGCGTTCGACGCCAAGGTTGCGTTCGGCTTGCAGATGCATCGCGCAATGGAGCGGGCCACCGCACTGCGCAGCCGCATCAAAGGGCTTTGCCACGCCACCGCGGAAGAGCCCACCGTGGCGTCGGGGCTGCGGTCGGTGGTCTCTCATATCGACCGCGCGCAGACGCCGGACCGGCTTGCCGCAGCCGTCTATCGATGGCTCTATCCGCGCCTGATCGAAAGCTACAAGACGCATTTGCGTCAAACCGATCCCGACGGTGATCGCGGGTCGATCGAGTTGATCCGGTCCGTTCTGCCCGCCATCGAAGAGGAGCGGCGCGACGGCCGTGCCCGGTCGCGGGCAAGGTGGCGTTCCGATGGCAGGGCATGGCTTGGCGAGCTCGATGAATTATGGACCGCGCGGACGGAGGGGGAACCGCTCACGCTCGAGAACGCCCTGTGGGGCCCGGTCGACCGCGTGCGGACTGCCGCCCGGCCCGAGCGGACGCGGCTCTCCGAATCCGGTTCGCTCGGGCTTGTGCCGGCGGATCCGGTCGGCGATGAGCGGGATATCGGCATGTTCCTGCACAAGGAGCTCGACGAGGAGTACACGGCGCTCGAACTCATCGCGCGCAACGCCTACGAGCATCCGGACATGCCGTGGGCGTTCCACCGCGACATGGCTCGCCATGCGTCCGACGAAGCCCGCCACGCCGTCATGATCGCGCGCCTGATGACGGCCCGTGGATTCCGTCATGGCGATTTCGCGGTCAGCGTGTCGTCCTATGAAGGCCTCTACGAGTTCGAGCCGTGCGCGCCCGGCAGTCGCAAGGAACTGCTCTGGCGCATGCTGATCCGCCAGACCTTCATGGAAGGGCTTGCGATCGACAGTCTGGCCCATGACATCGAGCGCCGCCGTGCCGCCGGACAGAGCGATATCGCCGAGGTGCTCGAGTATGTTCTTCGCGACGAGGTCTTTCACGCGCAGTCCGGGCTGCGCTGGTCGCGCGAGCTTGTCGGGTCGGAGCCGGACGCCATTGTGCAGGCCCGCGAAGAGGCGTTTGCGTATTTCACCGCGCGCGCCGAGGCGGCGCGGGAGGCATTCGTGATCAACAATCTCGACGAAGCCATGCGCGAGCTGGCCGCCGTCCAGGACGGCAAGCTGCAGAGAGGCGCAACGCCCCCGGATCGTCCGCTCAACCACACGGGACGTGCTCAGGCGGGCTACACCGATGAGGACATTCGTCAGGTCGTGTCCTGGGGATACGCCAGCGAGAAGACGGGCAAAGCGTAAGCGTCGATCTTTGTCTTTACCCGCTCAATTTCGACGCCGGCGGATGCGGCGTCGAACCTACAAGACCCGTGCAGAGGCTCGGCCATCCAACCGGCAAACTGAAAGTCGATGAAACCCCATATGCCGAACGCGACGGCTGGAACCAGAACAGCAAACAGGATGTGAGATCACGTCGCGTCGCCAAAACCGTAGCCCCAGACGGCGTAGGCGGCGACAATTCCGATCTCCATGATACCGCGCAGCCCGACATTCAGCCAGATCAAGCCGTGTCGCGATGTGTCACTTTGCATGGCCATTGAAGCTGGTCAGCCGACCCAAAGGCGTCAAATCGCCCCCTTCGAGGTCTCCCAAACTCCGCCTGCGGACACAGAATGTCCTCGTCGGTGCTGTGCAGTGCGCATGTCACTTGCGGAGCTCTCGATCGACCGGCCGTTGTGACAGAGCCGATGAAGACATGAATGCCTGTTTCGAGGGGAACAGGTGCATTGCAGCTCCCAGAATGGCCTAATCAAAGGCCCCGGTACCCCAAACCTGGGCTAAAAAGGAGCTCTGTGTGAGACGCCTCGATGGTGCGTCGCGGCGGCGTTTCAATAAAGACCCATATGCCGCTGCAGCGCGGCGGTGAAATGCGTCTGCAGCGCCTCGACCGCGGCGCGCGGGTCTCGCCGCTGGCAGGCCTCGATGATCGCCTGATGCTCGCGCAGGGAGCGGCGGGCCAGGGGCGGGGTCAGACGCCGGTTGAGGCGCACCAGGCGCAGGTAGTTGTGGATGCGCCGATAGCTCGAGTTGATCAGCGGGTTGTTGAGGCTGGCGACGATCGAGCCGTGCAGAAGCACCTCGAGACCCTCCAGCTCGTCGATCACGGCTGGCGTGAGACCGTCCTGCTCGAGAGTTGAGAGGGCCTCCTCGTGGCGGCGAGCCAGCTCCTCGATCTCGTCCTCGCTGGCGGTTTCGGCGAAGGTGGTGACGGCCGCCGACTCGATGATGCCCCGAAACTGGTAGGTCGAACGGGTCAGCTCGAGGCCCGGCTTGACGAACTGAATTCCCGATCGCGGCTGAATCGTCAGCACGCCCTCGGTTTGCAGGACCCGCAGCGCGTCGCGCAGGGGCGCTACGGGGACGCCGGTCAGCTCGACGAGTTCGGACTGGGAGACAAACGCGCCGGCCGGCAGGCGCCGGTCGAACAGCGCTTCGAGGATTCTGCCGTAGGCGACATCGCTGAGCTGGCCGTAGCCGCCCGGCTCCTCGTGGTTGTGTGCCTCGGCGCGTTTGGCCACCTATTGCTCCCGGATCGGCATTGGTCTAGAAGAGACGAAATAGATATATCAGACAATTACGCTGATCGATCAAGATGGGTGTGTCGGGATTCGAAACTACCAGCTCGCGGTTCATGGAAAAATGCCGGCGCGAAAATTCGGCGCCGCATCTGGCCGAAATCGCCGAACCGTCGCCAGCGCGAGCGGGGACATGGTCACACAAGCGGGCCGGCCCTGTCGCCGCCGAAATGCGCCGCGCCATACCGCGGCGGGATCGAGACCCCGCGTCGATATATCCAAAACGGAGCGCTGCATCGCGTGCCGATCGGCGTTATACGAGCTGTTCAGCGCTCCTTGAGCAGGCGTGTCGGACCCCGACGTCCGGCACTCCAAGAACGTGAACGTCACGAAACGGGAGGAAACCATGACTGACTTCACAACGACACTGAAAAGCCTGACCGTCGCCGCGGTGGCGACGGCGGCGATCGTGGCGGCGGCCGGGACGGCCAACGCCCAGGCGCTTCGCGACAACTGGTGCTCCGATGTGCATCTGCGGTTCTTCGCGGGCGGTGCGGAAGGCGACGCCTTCGCGTCGATCGTCTACAACGGTGCGGTGCAGGCCGCGGCCGACACCGGCGCCCAGGTGGACTATGTGTTCTCCGGCTGGAAGGCCGAGACGATGGTGCAGCAGCTGCGTGAAGCCGTCGCGGCGGCGCCGGACGGCATCGCCATGATGGGTCACCCGGGCGAAGCCGCGATCATGCCGCTGGCCGAGCAGGCCTACAACGCCGGCATCAAGATGATGTACCAGAACGTTCCGCTGCCGGCGGTGGTCGCCAAATATGGTGGCGGCTATGTGGGCGCCCAGCAGGCCCCGCAGGGCAAGGCGCTCGGCGAGGAATCGGTGCGCCGCTTCGGCCTCCAGGCCGGCGACACGGCGATCGTGTTCGGTCCCTTCGACCAGCAGCCTGAGCGCTATGTGCGCGAGGGCGCGACGGCCGACGCACTCGAGGCGGCCGGGCTCAACGTGATCCGCCTTCCGTCTCCGACCGAATGGGCGGCCGATCCGAACCTGGCCATTCCGGTGGTGACGGCGGCGCTGACCAACAACCCGGACACCAAGGCGATCGTCTATCCCGGCGGGCAGCTGCTCGGCAACGCGCCGGTCTACATGCAGGCCGCCGGCAAGGCGCCGGGCGAGGTCATCCAGATCGGCTTCGATACGAGCCCGCAGATCGTCCAGGCCTTCGAGGAGGGTTGGGTGCAGCTGACCGCTGACCAACAGCCCTTCCTGCAGGGCTACATGCCGATCCTGAGCCTGTGCCAGCAGGTCGTCTACGGGCTCGCGCCCATCGACGTCGACACCGGCGCCGGCTTCGTGAACTCCGACAATTATCAAGCGGTCGCCAATCTGGCCACGGAAGGCCTGCGCTAGCATAATAGGCACCGGAGTGCCGCCCGCCCCGCGGCGGGCGGCACGCATGTGCGGGGTCCGGTATGGCCGAACATCTCATTGAACTCAGAAACATCACCAAGTCGTTCGGAAGCGTTTACGCGCTCGGCGGGGTCACCATGCATGTCGACCCCGGGGAGGTGGTCGGGCTGATCGGCGACAATGGCGCCGGCAAGTCCACGCTGATCAAGATTCTCGCCGGCGTGATCAAACCGACCGCCGGCGAAATCGTCGTCCAGGGCCAGGTGGTGAGCAACTGGAACCCGGCGCGCTCGCGGGCGGCCGGGATCGAGACGGTCTATCAGGACCGTGCGCTGGCGGTGCAGCAGTCGATCGTGCGCAACGTGTTCATGGGGCGCGAACTCGCGGGGCCCCTGGGCTGGCTCAAAACGCGCCAGGAACTCGAAGGCGCCGAACGGCTGATGCGCGAGATCGGCTTCACATCGAGGGTGTTTTCGCCGCGCTCGATCGTCGGGCAGCTCTCGGGCGGCGAGCGCCAGGGCGTCGCGATCGCGCGCGCCATCCTGAAGGACGCAAATCTCATCGTCCTCGACGAGCCGACCACGGCGCTGTCGGTGGTCGAGACCGCGAAGGTCTTCCACTTCGTGCGCCAGGTGCGGGAGGCGGGGCGCTCGGTCATCTTCATCGGTCACAACATCCACCATGTCTATGACATCGCCGAGCGGTTCGTGGTCATCGACCGCGGCAAGGTGGTGATGGAAAAGCCGAAAACCGAGGTCGCGTCGGCCCAGGTACTGATTGAGTTCATGGAAGGCGTTGCGAGAGCTCAGCATGCCGAGATGGAGACGATGGCGTAATGGCGGATACGGCCAAGGCCCTCGACGGCAAGAGCTCTGACCAGCACCCCCACGATCGCCGCTGGCGGCGGTTGATCGTTGCGAACCGGGCGATGCTCGGCTCGCTCGGGGTGTTCGCGCTCATGCTGCTCCTTTTCTTCGTCGCCAATCCCCGGGTGTTCTCAACCTGGAACCTCTACATATCGGTGATGACGACGCTGCCGGTGGCGCTGTTCATGGTGACGCCGCTGGTCTTCGTGGTCACCGCGGGCGAAATCGATCTGTCGTTTCCCGCGATCTTCGGGTTCGCCTCGCTCGCTTTCGCGGCGGTCGTGCAGGCGGGATTCGACCCGTTCCTGGGGATCGCGGCGGCGATCGTGGTGGGGACCGGGCTCGGTCTGGGGACCGGCGCGCTGGTGGTCTATGGCGGGCTGTCGTCGCTGGTGGCGACGCTCGGGATGAACTTCATGCTGCGCGGCGCCATTCTCATCCTGACGCAATCGAAGTCCATCGCCATGCCGCAGCTCGCCGACAGCTGGGCGTTCAAGGTATTCTCGAGCAAGGTGTTCGGGGTGCCCGCACAGATGTTCTGGGCGCTGCTGTTCGTGGTCTTCTGCGCGCTGCTCTATAACCGCCACCGCTTCGGCGCCCAGGTGCATATCGTCGGCGACAATCCCGACAGCGCCAACGAAATGGGCATCAACGTCAAGTTCGTTCGGGTCAAGGTGTTCGGCTTCATCGGCCTGGGGGCGGCGCTGGCCGGGGTCTCGTCCACGATGATCAACTTCACCTGGTGGCCGACCTCCGGCGACGGCTATCTGCTGCCGGTCATCGCCTCGGTGTTCGTCGGCGGCACCCCGACCTGGGGCGGCATCGGAACGGTCGGGGGAGGGGCCATCGGCGCCCTGATCGTCTCGTTCATTCAAACCGGCGTGGTCGGCGCGGGATGGTCGGGCTTCTACGTCCAGTTCTTCTACGGGATGATCATCATCCTGTCGCTGATCGGACACCGCTGGAACCAGGCGCGCTACCGATGAAGCTCAAGGGCGAAGTCGCGATCGTCACGGGCGCCGGCCGCGGCATCGGGCGGCAGATCGCGCTCACGCAGGCGGCCGAGGGCGCCAGGGTGGCGCTGATGGCGCGAACGGCGGCGGAGATCGGTGCGGTCGCCGAGGAAATCACCGCGGCGGGCGGGGTGGCGCGGGCCTGGCCCGTCGATGTCACCGACCTCGCCGCGACGGAGCGCGTCGTCGCCGAGGTCGAAGCCGATCTCGGCCCGGTCGCGCTGGTCACCAACAACGCCGCCGCCTTCGCGGCGATCGGCCCGATCTGGGAGGTCGATCCCGCCGCCTGGTGGCGCGACGTCGAAACCAATGTGCGCGGGCCGTTTCATCTTTGCCGGGCGGTCCTGCCGGCGATGATCGCCCGCCAGCGCGGGCGCATCATCAACATGACCGGCGGCGGCACGGCGGGGTCGTTTCCGATGGGCTCCGGCTATGCGACAAGCAAGGCGGGCGTTCTCAGATTCACCGAGTGCGTGGCGGATTCGGTCGCCGACACCGGCGTGCTGGTGTTCGCCATGGACCCGGGCCTCGTGCGCACCGCGATGACCGAATACCAGCTGACCAGCGAGGCCGGACAGACTTACCTGCCGGACATCGAGCGCCTGTTCGAGGATCATATCGACGTGCCGCCGACGTTCGCCGCACGCCTGAGCGTCGAGATCGGATCGGGGCGCTTCGACAAGCTCGCCGGGCGCATGCTGATGGCGGCCCGGGGCGATCTGGATCTGTCGGACGCCGACATCGACGCCATCGTGGGCAGCGACCTGCGCAGCCTGAGGGTCAACGGAATGCCGCCCGAAAAGCCGCGGTCCGACTGACAAGCCGACGGCCGGCCGCATCGCGTCGGCCCCTCCCAAATCCCGGCCCGTGAAATCTCAGAGCGGTCTGCAATATCGCGGTGCGCGGCGCCTCTGGCGTTCCGGCATGCCCGATATTGCACTTTGGCATATAAGAAACGAATTGACGGGCCGCTCGATGCCGTTTTTTATGTAAAAGATACCGGTGGGGGGCGTTCCACAATCGGTATGGCAAAAACCAAAAACGCCGCGAGTCCGTGAGGCTCGCGGTCATCGTCCATGAGGGAGGAACCGACATGACTGACAGCAACGAAACGTCCAATGGCCGCAGGGATTTCCTGAAAGGCGCCGCGCTGGGAACGGCCGCCGTGGCCGGAGCGGCTGGCGGCCTGTTCGCCGGGATCGACCCGCGGACCGGCAATCTCGCCATGCCGCAGGCCCGCGCCCAGGACATGCGCTACAAGATGGCCTTCATCCAGTGGCAGCCGCACACCGTGCCGGCGGCCTGGTCGAAGGGCATCGAAGATGTGCTCGGCCCGCAACAAATCGTCGACTACGAACTTCTCGACGGGCAGAACAAGGTCGAGGTGCAGGCATCCCTGATGGACACCCTGATCAACCAGGGGGCCTCCGTCATCTTCCTGCAGCCGATCGATTCGGTGGCGCTGGCGCCGTCCATCGCCAAGGCCAAGCGCTCCGGTATTTCGGTGATCACGCTCAACATCGATGCCACCGAGCCGCATGCGAGCCACGTGGAGATGAACCACTATTTCGGCGCCATGGACATCGCCAGGGTCATGGGCGACGCCATGGGCGGGCAGGGCAAGGTTGCGATCCTCAACGCCCCGCCGGGCATCATCATCCGCGATCAGCGCACCAACGGCTTCGTCGAGGGGATGGCCGAACATCATCCCGGCATCGAGATTGTCGCCGACCAGGTGGCGGACTGGGACCGCAAGAAGGCCCAGGACGTGCTCAACACCATCCTGGCGGCCAACCCGGACCTCAAGGGCGTCTATGGCGTCAACGATTCCATGGCGCTGGGCGCGGTCGACGTGGCCAAGGAAAAGGGCACGATCGGCGACATGGTGATCTTCGGCAACGACGGCGAGGTTGCGGCGCTCGAATCGATCGAGGCGGGCGAGCTGACGGGGACGCAGTACACGGACGTGTATCAGCAGGGTCGCCTGGCGGCCGCGGCGGCCACCGTGCTGGCCACCGGCGGAGTGCCGGCGACGGCCTTCGCGCAGCAGTCGCACCTGTTGATGCCCTATATCATCGCCACCAGGGACAACGTCGGCTCCATTCAGCCAGCCCAGCGCTGGTAGGGCCATTGCGCGGGCCGCGGCGGTTCTTGTCGCGGCCCGCCTTTCCGGCTATCTCGAAACCGTGAGGATCCCCCGCGCGACACTCGCGCTGCTCTTTTTCTTCGCCGGAACGGCGGTGTTCTTCAGCGTGAGCGCGCCGCGCTTCGCGACGGCCACCAACGTCGAAAACCTGATGTCCGGGTTTTCGTTCGTGGCCATCCTGGCGATGGGGCAGGCCTTTCCGATCCTGGTGCGCGGCATCGACCTGTCGATCGGGGCCATCGTCGCCGTGGTCGGCATGGTGGTGTTCGACCTGACGCTGATCTTCCACGTGCCCGGCTACCTGATCCTGCCCATGGCCCTGTTGACCGGCATTCTAGCGGGCGCCGTCAACGGCATGCTGGTCGTGTTCCTCAGGCTGCAGCCCTTCATCGCCACGCTGGCGACGCTGGCGGCCTATCGGGGGCTTGTCTATTCGATTTCCGGCCGGCAGCTGGTGGAAGGCCTGACGACGACGGCGATCACCGACAGGTGGATCGTCGGCATCGAGACCTACTACGACATCGGGGGTTGGACCGGCATTTCGCAATTCATGCAGATGCCGTGGTTTCCGCTCTCCTTCTTCCTGATGCTGGGCGTCTTCGTGGTGCTGCAGACCGTTCTGCTGGCGACACGCTTCGGGCGCGACCTCAGAGCCGTCGGCGGCAACCACGAGGCGGCCCGGCTGGCCGGCATCAACACCGGCGGCATCGTCATTTCCGCCTATGCGACTTCGGGCCTGTGCGCGGCGATCGCGGCGCTCATCATGGTGGCCCGCTTCACGACATCCACCGAGGCGCTGGGCACCGGCATGGAGCTAACCGCGATCGCGGCGGCGGTGATCGGCGGCGTCAGCTTCGCGGGCGGCATCGGCTCGATGTTCGGTCCGGTGGTTGGCGCCTTCCTGTTGGGGATCGTGCTGCTGGGGCTGACCCTGCAAGGGGTCGAGCAGTTCGTGCAGCAGATCATCACCGGGGCGATCCTTTTGGCCGCGGTGAGCTACGACCGCATCCTGGTGGTGCGTCGCCGTCGCCGGCTGGCGGCGGATCTGGTCGCGGCCTCGTAGGATGGGCGCGATGGAACCGGTCATCCGCGGCACGGACCTGACCAAGGTCTATGGCAACCTCACGGCGCTCGGCGAGGCGACCTTCGCGGTCGAGGCCGGCGAGGTGAGGGGCCTGGTCGGATCGAACGGGGCCGGCAAGTCGACGCTCGTCAAGATCCTCACCGGTGCCGTCACCCCGACGCTCGGCACCGTCGAAATCACGGGGCACGCCGCGCCGCTCGGCGATCCCAGGGGGATGATTCTGCGCGGCGTGGCCTGCATCTACCAGCATTCCAACCTGGCGCCGTCGATGTCCGTTCTGGACAACATCTTTCTGGGGCGACAGCCGACGCGCGGGCTCGGTCTCGTCGATACCTCGCGCATGCGGGCCGAGGCGCGCGCGCTGCTCGAGCGGCACCAGATCGATCTCGATCTCGACGCCACGGTCAGCGCATTGCCGACGGTGAAGCAGAAGGAGGTGGAGATCCTCAAGGCGCTGGCGCTGGACGCCCGCGTCATCATCATGGACGAGCCGACGGGCTGGCTGTCCTCGGTCGAGGTCGCCAAGCTGCACGAAACGGTGCGGGCGCTCAAAAAGCGCGGGGTCGCCGTCATCTATATCAGCCACGTTCTCGACGAGATCTTCGCGGTCTGCGACACCGTGACCATCATGCGCGACGGCAGGATCATCTCCGAGAGCCCGGTGAAGGACGTCAATCGCTCGCAGGTCGTGCACCTGATGGTCGGTGAAAAGCTGGCGCGGGAATCCGAACGGGCAGCGCATGAAAAGCGCCATCCGCGCGGCACCGGCGAAATCCGGCTGAAGGCCGACAAGCTCACCAAGCACGGCGTCTTCGAGGATGTGAGCTTCGAGCTCTACGCGGGCGAGATCCTGTGCATCACCGGGCTCATCGGCTCGAAGCGCACGGAGATGGTGCGGACCCTGTTCGGATCGGACCGGTTCGACGCCGGCACGCTCGAAGTCGACGGGCAGGCGGTGACGTTCTCCAGCCCCACCCAGGCGATCTCGAAGGGCGTTGGCTTCGTGCCCGAGGACCGGCACCGCGAGGGCCTGATGCTCGACATGACGATGACCGAAAATCTCGCCATGGCGACGCTGCACCGGTTTCGGCGCGGCGTCATTCTGAGCCGCAGGTCGATGGTCGAGTCCGGCCGGCGGGCCATCGAGAACCTGTCCATCCGGCCGCCGGACGGCACCCGTCCGGTGAAGCTGCTGTCGGGCGGCAACCAGCAGAAGGTGCTCGTCGGCAAGTGGATGAGCCGGACCCCGCGCATCTTCATCCTCGACGAACCCACCGTCGGCGTCGATGTCGGCGCCAAGGCCGAAATCTACGCCATCCTGCGCCGGGAACGGGATCGTGGAGCGGCGATCCTTGTGGTGTCGTCCGACCTCGAGGAGGTGGCGACGATCGCCGACCGCATCGGGGTGATGGTCGCGGGCCGACTCACCGCGATGCATGATGGCGATAGCGCTCCCATGGACGAAATCGTGGCCGAGATCGGGGGCGCCGACTGATGGCGACGCGAAGCCTCACCAGGACCGACGATCTGTTCCGTCGCCTTGCTCCGCACGCGCTGCCGATCGCGATTGTCGTCATGATCGTGGGGTTTTCGATCGCCCAGCCGGCGTTCCTGACGCCGGACAATCTGATCGGCATCGTCCGCCAGGTGGCGCTCATCGGGATCATGGCGACGTGCATGACCTTCGTGATCATGACCGGTGGCGTCGACCTGTCGGTGGGGCCGGTGCTGGCGCTGGCGGGGCTGGTCTCCTTTTACTGTCTGCAGGCCGATCTGCCGCTTGTCGTGGTGGTCCTCGGCGGGCTCAGCGCCGGCGTGCTGGTGGGCCTGTTCAACGGCGCGATCGTCGCGTTCCTGGGATTGCCACCGATCATCGCCACGCTCGGCACGCTGAGCATCGTGCGCGGTACGGCCCTGATCGTCGGTGGGCCCGAGCAGCATCTGATCCGCGACGAGCCGGCCTATACGTTCATCGGCGCGGGAAACCTGTTCGGCCTGCCCTTCTCGATCTACATCTTCGCCGCGGTGGCCGTGGTCATGATCTTCGTCCAGCGTCGCACGCCGCTGGGACTGCTGGTCGCCGCGGTGGGCGACAACGAACGGGCGGCCTATCTCAGCGGACACCGCATCCGCGTGACCAAGCTCACCGTCTACGCCATTTCCGGGTTCGGGGCGGCGCTGGCCGGCATCATTCAGTCCTCGCAGGTGCACACGGCGCTGGCGACCTACGGGCCGTTCGGCACCGAGCTCGACGTCATCGCCGCCGTGGTGGTGGGCGGCACGTCCATCATGGGCGGCAACGGCTCGGTGGTGCGCACGCTGCTGGGGGTGTTCTTCCTCGGTGTCGTCAACACCGGCATGAATATCCTCAACGTGCCCATCGACGTGCAGCTGATGGCGAAGGGCGCGATCATCGTCGTCGCGCTGGCGTTTTCGGCGAGACTTGCCTGAAAGACGCCGCCGCCGCCGGCGCCCGCCACTGCGGCCAATCGCGGACGATCGGGGAAATCGATGTGCGGGACGCCCCGTCCGACACCTATTGCCCCTAAAGGCCCAAACTGCGTTGCAGCGCCGCGGTCAGGTGCGCCTGCATGGCCCTGGCGGCGGCGTCGGAGTCGCGCGCCTTGCAGGCGGCGATGATCCGCACGTGCTCGCGCAGGGAGCGCAGCGCCACCGGCGCGGTGACATTGCGGTCCAGGCGGATCAACCGCACGTAGTTGTGCAGGCGCTGGTAGGATCGCTCGATCAGCGGGTTGGAAAGGCTGCGGACGATCGAGTGGTGGAGCAGCGTTTCGATCTCTTCCACCTCCCGCCTGGCATGATCGGTCAGACCCTGGCGCTCCACTTCCTCGATGAGGGCGATGTGGCGCCGTTCGATCTCGTCCATCTCGGCTTCGTCGCCGGTTTCGGCGTACACGGCGGCGGCCGCCCCCTCGATGATGCCGCGATACTGGTAGGTCGACCGCGCCAGTTCGAGCCCCGGCTTCATGAACTGCACCCCCGAGCGCGGGTGGATGGTCACGATTCCTTCCGACTCCAGCAGGCTGAGTGCATGCCTGAGCGGCGCCAGCGTGATGCCGAGCAGCTCGACGAGCTTGTTCTGGGACAAGAAGGCGCCAGTCGGGATCTTCCGGTCGAAGAGCGTTTGCAGTATGCGGACATAGGCGCGATCGCCGAGCCTCTCCGCCCCGCCGTCCTTTGCCGGGTACGCGGACCTGCTGCGCGTTGCCACTTGCTTCATTCTGCTTGGCGAAATATCCAAAGGACTATCTGACATATCAACGTCCCGAGATTCCGACATGCGCCTTTCAGAATACCATATCACACGGTTTCAGTTCGCCCGTGACCGTGTGATTGGTGACAGCCAGGTGCGCGCCGACGCGGTCAACGTGGCGGCGCTGGAGCTCATCGACGAAAACGGCCGGGTGGGTCTGGGGTTCATTCAGTCCCTGTTCCACCCGTTGCCGAGCCAGTCCGAAATCGTTCGGGTGTTCGAGGAGGAGGTGTGGCCGGGCCTTGTCGGCCAGTCGCCGATGGCGCTCGTGCACCGGGTGCACAGACCGCGCGGGGGCAATCAAAGGGCGTTTGGCCTGCCGTTCAAAGAGCCGGTGGAGACGGCGCTGTGGGACCTGGCGGCCAAACAGGTCGAGTTGCCGCTGCATCAGCTTCTGGGAAGCCGGCGAAGCAAGGTCAGGGCCTACGCGTCGGGACTTGATTTCCATCTGAGCGACGACGAGTTTCAGGCGCTATTTGCCAGCGCGGATGCGATCGGCTTCAGCGCCTTCAAGATCAAGGTGGGTCATCCGGATTTCGATCGCGACCTTGCCCGCCTACAGCTTCTGGCCAAGGCCATTCGCCCCGGCGCGACGATCATGATCGACGCCAACGAGGCGTGGGGTGCCAAGGAGGCGCTTGTCAAGCTTACCGCGATCAAACAGGCCGGCCATGACGTGCTTTGGATCGAGGATCCGATCCTGCGCCATGACTTCGACGGCATGCGGATGCTGCGCGAGAACCTGACCTGGACCCAGGTCAATTCCGGCGAGTATCTCGACGCCGCCGGCAAGCGCCAGCTCATGCAAGCAGGTGCGACCGACCTTCTGAACGTGCATGGTCAAATCACCGAGCTGATGCGAATCGGCTGGCTGGCGGCGGAACTGGGCATTCCCATCACCGAGGGCAACACGTTCCTAGAGTACGGGATTCACATCGCGTGCGCGCTGCCGGAAGTCGAGTGGCTCGAATTTTCGATGCAGAATCTCGACCATCTGGTCGAGCAACCGATCGAGATTCGCGATGGATGGATTCATGCGCCCGATCGACCCGGCCATGGCCTGGTTCTGTCCGAAGCAGCGCGCCGGGACTGGGCGCGTCCAGAGGTGCTGCCGCCGGACGGGCTTGGCGCGGCCCCGGGGGCCGGCCGGGCGTGGGCGCGCCGCGGGCCGGTCGCGGCGTCCCCCGGTCTGGCTACCGATACAACAGCGCCGGCAGCCACATCGACAGTTCGGGCACGAAGGTGAGCAGCACCAGGACGGCGATCAGCGGAACCAGAAATGGCGCGGTGGCGGTGACGCAGCGCTCGAACGGGATCCTGGCGACTTTCGAGAGCACATAGAGCACCATCGCAAGGAAGGCCGCATCGAAGCCGGCGAGCGCAGGCGACGGGCGCCGAATTCGCCGCCCGCCGACGCCCTGGCGCGGGCGCCGCGAATGACCAAGAACTCGGACGTGGTGTTCCGCGACCTGCGCCGCGCGATCATCACCATGGAGCTCGTGCCGGGCACGCCGATCAGCGAACACGCGTTGACCGAGCATTACGGCATCAGCCGGACGCCGGTGCGCGAGGCCATCCTCCGGCTGGCCGAGGAGGGTCTGGTGGACGTGGTCCCGAAATCGGGAACGTACGTTTCACGCATTCCCCTTTCCCTTCTCCGCGAGTCGCTGGTGGCGCGGCGGGCGCTCGAGGCGGTGACGGTTCGAGCCGCCACGGAGCGGGCGAGCGAAAGCGACATCATGCGGTTGCGGTCCATCGTCCTGCGCCAGCAGGAAGAGATCGACGCGGGGCAGGCCGACCTGTTCGACCTCGCCGACAACGACTTCCACGCGGGGATCG
The DNA here is from genome assembly GCA_964574935.1 of uncultured Devosiaceae bacterium. Classification (GTDB taxonomy): domain Bacteria; phylum Pseudomonadota; class Alphaproteobacteria; order Rhizobiales; family Devosiaceae; genus JBBECE01. The sequence continues at coordinate 16,110 of CAZNOZ010000004.1, forward strand.
CCGCGGCCGGGAACTATCCGGGCATCTGGGACATGGTCCAGCAGATCCGGCTTCAGGTCGAACGCTATCGCCGGCTCATCCTGCCGCAGCAGGGGCGCATGAGCAACGCGGTGGGCGAACACTCGGCGGTGCTGGACGCGATCGCGCGACGCGACACCGAAAACGCCGTCAAAAGGATGAACGAGCATTTGAACAAGCTGCAGCTCGACATCGCGGTGTTTCGCGATCTGTGGCCGGACTATTTCATCCACGACACCGCCCTGGAAGACGAGGCGCTGAACTAGCGCGCCGGCGCGTCGCCCGCGCCACCGGGGCGGGCGAACCGTCGCGGGATCGGCGGTGCTGAGCCCCGGGAAACGTCCGGCGATCGGCCCGCAACAAACCGGCGACAAGCCGCCAACATGCACGGATGCGGGGGCGGGAACCGATTTGCTCGTATGAGATATACTATCGTAATATCAATGGGTTGTATGATTTTCTGAAGGGTTTTGATCACTGTCTGCGGCGCCGCGCAAAATTTCTTCAATCGCCGGGCACTGCCTCGCCGCGCCGCTCGCCGGGTCGGCGAGCCGGGCACTGGCGATCGTGTCGGACCGTTCACCCTGTCGCGGGGTGGACTGAATTCTAGTGGCGCCGATGCGGCCCGATGTGCTTTGATTTGGCGATGGCAAACGACAATCGGGACTTCGCGGATTTGGCCATCGTGTCGATGCAGGGGATTCCATGAGGGGGAATTCTCTGTTCGGCAGCGTCGGGAGGACGGCAACGGCGACGAGCGCCGCGAAAGCTCCTGGGCGTTCGACCGCCATGGCGCGTGCGCCTGTGGCACAGCCACGTCCGGCGATCGACCGGATCTGCGAGACCCATCCACAAAGGGAGGACCCTTCATAATGAAGCTACTGAAACCCATCGTCGCTCTCGGCGCCGCCGCGTTGGCGCTCGCCGTGACCGCGGCGTCCGCGCAGGACGTGACCCTGCGGGTGCATCAGATGCTGCCCGAGCAGGCCACCATTCCGGCCAAGGCGATCGCGCCATGGGCGCAACGCGTCGAAGAGCAATCCAATGGCCGCATCAACGTGCAGATGTTCCCGTCCATGCAGCTGGGCGGCGCGCCGCCGGAACTCTATGACCAGGCCGCCAGCGGCGTCGTGGACGTGATCTGGACGGTGATCGGGTATACCCCCGGCCGTTTCCCGACATCGGAAACGTTCGAGTTGCCGTTCATCATGTCCTTGAGTGCGGAAGAAAACTCGCGCGCCTTCCATGAGTTCATGGTCGAAAATGCGAGTCGGGAATTCACCGATACCCATGTGCTGGCGTTTCACACGCACGGTCCGGGGCTCATCCATTCGAGGAACCCCGTCACGTCGCTGGAGGACTTCCAGAACCTCAAGATCCGCGGTGGTTCCCGCGTCATCAACCTGATGCTGGAGAAGCTCGGCGCGGAGCCGGTCGGGATGCCCGTGCCGGCGGTGCCTGAGGGGCTGTCGTCGGGCGTCATCGACGCGACGACAATTCCGTGGGAGGTGACCCCGGCCCTGCATGTGGCCGAACTGGTGCACAATCACACGGGCTTCTCGGGCGATCACGGCTGGTACACGCAGACCTTCGTGTTCGCGATGAACAAGAACACCTACGACAACCTGCCGGACGATCTCAAAGCGATTATCGACGCCAACTCCGGGCCCGATCTGGCGGCCGAATTCGGCCGTGCCATGGATGAGGGCGACGATGTCGGATTGAAGATCGCACAGGACGCCGGCAACAACATCATCACGCTCGACGAGGCCGAGACCGAACGCTGGAAGGCGGTGGCCCAGGAAGTCATCGACGACTGGATCGCCGATATGAACGACCGCGGCTATGACGGCCAGGCGCTGCTCGACAGAGCCAGGGAGCTCATCGACCAAAACTCGATGATGTAACTTTCCGCGACATTCTGCCGGCCGCCGGGCGACTGGCGGCCGGCGCCTTTCACCGCTAGGTTGCCTCAACGTCGGACAACCGATTCCCGAGCCCATGCCCGAACAGCGGCCTGATCCTCTGCCACCGGCTTTGACGTCAATGATCGGCCGGATCGCATGGGTGCTGGCCCTCGCCGGCGGGGTTGTGCTTGTCTTCATCACTGTCGTCACCGACGCCAGCATCATCGGGCGGGCTCTGATCGCGCTGGGTCTGAGGCCGATCCAGGGCGATTTCGAAATCGTGGAGACCGGCACGGCGTTCGCCATTTTCTCCTTCATGCCCTGGTGCCAGTTCAATCGCGGGCACGCCTCGGTCGACATCTTCACCTCCCGGTTGCCGCCGGTGGTGCTCAGGGTCTTTGACCTTGTCGTCGACGCGGCGTTCGCGGTCGTCATAACGGTTCTCGTGTGGCGCATGGGCGTGGGGCTCGCCGACAAATACGCCAACCACCAGACGACCTTCATCCTGCAGGTGCCCGTGTGGTGGACCTATGCGGGAGGCATGGTCGGCGCGGTTGCGTGGGTCACGGTCAGCTACTACTGCCTCGTCGAGAGCGTGGTGTGTGTCATCAAGGGTGTCGACCATCGCGTCTCGCTGAGGTCCGAGATTTGAGCCCGTTCGAACTCGGCCTGTGGTCGTTCCCGATCGTGCTCGCGATGATCTTCGCGCGCGTGCCCATCGGGCTGGCGATGCTGGTGGCCGGAATCGTCGGCAGCTATCTGGTGCTGGGCAGCTGGAACCCGATGCTGGCGCAGCTCAAGGCGGTCACCGTCACCACCTTCTCGACCTACTCGCTGTCGATCATCCCGCTGTTCCTGCTCATGGGCGAATTCGCCACCCTGGGCGGGTTGTCCTCGGCGCTGTTCCGGTCGTCGGAGAAGATCCTCGGGCACTACCGCGGCGGGGTGGCGATGGCCGCGATCGGCGCCTGCGCGGCGTTCGGCGCCATTTGCGGCTCGTCGCTCGCGACCGCCGCGACGATGGGCCGGGTGGCGCTTCCGGAACTGCGCACGCACGGCTATTCGAGCGCGCTGGCGACCGGCGCGCTGGCGGCCGGCGGCACGCTCGGCATTCTCATCCCTCCTTCGGTGGTGTTGGTGATCTACGCCATCCTGACCGAGCAGAATATCGCCAAGCTGTTCGTTTCGGCGTTCGTGCCCGGCATTCTGGCGGCGATCGGATACATGATCGCGATCTCCATCTATGTGCGCCTCAACCCCAACTCCGCCGGCCGGCGGGAGAAAGCGCCCCTGGCCGAGCGGCTGCGGGCGATGTCCGATATCTGGCCGGTGCTGTTGATCTTCGGTTTGGTCGTCGGCGGCATCTATGCGGGCTGGTTCACCCCGACCGAAGGCGCCGCGGTCGGCGCGGCGGGAACCGGCATCCTGGCCTTCGCCAACGGCGGCATGACGCGCGAGAAACTGCTGCAGGCGTTTCTGGCCACCGCGCTGACGACGGCAATGATCTTCTTCATCATCTTCGGCGCCCAGATCTACAACTCGTTCCTGGCGCTGAGCCAGTTTCCGCGCGTGATCGCGGCCGTCATTGCCGGCCAGGGTCTCAATCCATGGGTGGTGCTGGTGGCGGTTCTGCTGATGTATCTGGTGCTCGGCTGCCTGATGGATTCGCTGTCGATGATCCTGCTGACCATTCCGATCATCTATCCGATCATGACGGGATTCGATTACGGCCTGGCGCCGGAGGAGTTTTCCATCTGGTTCGGCATCCTGGTGTTGATCGTGGTTGAGGTCGGACTGATCACGCCACCGGTGGGACTCAATCTGTTCGTGATCAACTCGATGTCGAAGGACACGCCGCTGAGCGCCACCTATCGCGGGGTCATCCCGTTCGTTACCGCCGACGTCATTCGGACCGCGATCCTGGTCGCCTTCCCGGTCATCACGCTGTTCCTGGTGCGGTTGTTGTCGGGCTGACGCCGGCGGTCCGCTTCAAAGCGTGCGGCGGGCGGTACGAAAATAGTTGAGCCAGCGCCGGTAGGGTTTCAGGCCCGAGATCGAAATCGCCACGGAACCGGTGGCCGGGGTGTCGAGGGCGGCCATGGCGTCGCGATAGCGCCCGTCGGCGATGCGCAGCGTGCCCAGTCGATAGGCGACACGCTGGCGGGTCCGGATCTTGACGTGCGGGTTGGTGTTGATTTCGTAGATCTCCGGCCGCCCGCCGACAACGCCGAAATCGACCCGTCCGTATTCGATCCCGGCGGTCTCGAAAGCCGACCACAGCGTGTCGCGGTAGGGCCCGGTCTGCACATACTCTCGCTCCTCTTCGAACTGCTCCTGCGAGGCGATGCCGGGGCGGCCGACTTTGACCCACCAGACACGGTCGGTCACCCACACGGCCGGCACAAACGCCTCGCCGACGCGGTAGGCCGCGTAGCGGACGAAAAAGTCGGGCGCCAGGGGCTCGGCGCAATACTCGACCGCCATCAGTTCCCTCAGCGGCACGCCGGTGGCAAGCAGGCGTTCGGCTTCGGCCTCGACCTCGGCGGGGCGGTGCAGCAATTCGGACATCACCCCGCGATGGGCCGAGCGGGTGCGCAGGAAAACCGGGAACCGGTCGGGTTGTTCGCCGTCCTCGAGGCGCCACACCGCATGGGCGTTGATGCCGTCCGCGTTGAGGCGTCGCAGCAGTGCAAAGCGCTCGAGGACGCGGGCGGGATTGTTGAGCACCCTGAGGCCGGCGGCGGCGAGCGCCTGATAGGTCTGGGCGGCGAGCTCCAGATCCCAGGCGCTCAGGCGGTCGAAATCGGTGAAGATGTAGGTGGCGCGCGGCAGGGTCGGGCCGCGGAACAGCCGATCGTAGCTCATGGTCCGGAATTTGGTGCGGCCCATGAGGCGGCGCACGCCGCGGTGGGTGTAGGTGAAGCCGCCGGCGACGACGAGCACGATCATGGCGTTGTCCGAGTGTGGCCAGGGCGCAACGTTTGGTTCCCTCGTGGCGGAATTGGCGGCCGGCGGGGCGCCGGACCTTTATCGATCCGGCAAATTCTGCGATAGAATGTGCTTGTGGCTCAACCGGATAGTGGAGTTCATCGATGGTAAGGCTTGACAGGACCAAGCTGCTGGGCTTCCGGCTCGTAGCGGACAGCGCGCCGGCGCTGCAAGCAAAGATCGGGGAGAACGGCGAGAAAGCGCCGGCGTCGGGAAATCCGATTGCGGCTGGTGCCAAGATCGGCGGCAACGGCGAAAAGGCGCCCGCGACAGAGCGGCCGGTGGCCGCCGGGGCCAAGATCGGCAACGGCTCCAAGAAGCCGGTCACCGTCGGGGCGAAGGTCGGCATCACCGAAAAGCGGCCGGCGAAGGCCGTCATCGGCGCCAAGATCGGCAACCCCAAGCTCGACCGGGAAAAGGCGCAGGCCGTCATCGGCGCCAAGATCGGCGGCGAGAAGCGCCCCAGCTGACCGACCCGGGCCGGGATTCGGATCGGTGACCGGCACGGTGCCCGATCCGTCCGTGCCGGGCGTGATGTCGTGCCTGCCCGATGCAGCGCGGGCGCGAGCGCTCGACCGGGCCATGCGTCAGGGGCTGGCCGACAGCCTGGCGCACATCGCCGAGCGGGCGCGCGGCGAGATCGCCTACGACGAGGCCGGCTTGCAGCGCACGATTGCGGCGATCCGCGAGCGGCGCTTCGCACCGCTCATCTTCGCGCTTTACTACGATCTGGTGTCCGCCATCGAGGCCGGGCGCGATGAGGAGGCCGCCGTCCTCATCTCGCGGATTGCCGGTTCGGCTCCGATCGAAGGGCCGATGGTGGTGTGCCGCATCGAGGACGAACCGATCGGACCGAACGCCGCGATCTACCGCGACAAGATGGACACCGACGCCGAGCTGAAATTCGGTTTCCTGCAGCCCTCTCAGGCCGAGGCGAAGGCCTTCATGGACTGTTTGGAGGCGGCACGGGCGAGGTTTGGTGCGGTGCTGCCCGGCCTCTTTGCAGAGATGGAGGCGCTCATCTCCGAACTCATTCTCGCCACCGAACCCGATGACGGCTCGAGCCGGTTCACGGGCGGGTCGTCCTACATGTTGTGGGGGGCGCTGTTTCTCAATCCGCGCGTTCAGGCCGAGCCGGTCGCCCTGGTCGAGGCGATCGCCCACGAATGCGGGCACTCGGCGCTCTTCGGGCACACGATCGCCGAGCCGCTGGTGCGCAATCCGGACGCCGAGCTGTTCACCTCGCCGCTCAGGGACGACCCGCGGCCGATGGACGGGATCTATCACGCCACCTGGGTGTCGGCGCGCATGGCGTGGGCGATGGCGACACTGATCGCGAGCGGGGCGCTGGACAGCCGGGAACGGGATATGGCCGCGGGCCGGCTCGAAGCGAATCGGGCGGGCTTTCACTCCGGGCTCGAAACGGTGCGTCGGCACGGGCAGCTTTCGGTGACCGGGGCCGCCCTGATGGCGGGCGCCGAGGCGGACATGGCGGCGTTGGCGGGCTGAGCCGGCGGTTCCCGAAGACGGCTAGCGCAAGAACCGCGGGGTGAACCGGAAGCGGGCCCGCGAAGCGGCGCCGGTGTGCCGCATCAGCCGCTCGTAGACCAGGGAGCAAACGAAAAAGATGACGATGGAAATGGCGAGGAAATAGAGCGCCGCCACGGAGAAGTGCAGGAAGACGTTGAAGTCGCGCTCGAACAGCTCGCCGGCCTTGTTCATCAGGTCCTTCTGCTGGCCGATCACCGGCAGCGAGAAATAGACAAGCGCGGTGGCCTGGAACAGGAACACGATCTCGTTGGTGTAGGCCGGCCAGGCGATGCGGATCATGTTGGGCCAGACCACGGAGCGGAACTGCCGCCAGCGCGACATCCCGTAGGCCCGCGCCGCCTCGACCTCGCCGCGGGGCACGGTGCGCAGCGCGCCATAGAGGATTTCGGCCGTGTAGGCCGTGGTGTTGAGCGCCAGCACGATCGGGCCGAGAAACAGCGGATGCAGGACCAGCCAGTCGATGCCCATCGGCTTCCACAGCGACTGATTGAACGACAGCATCAGCGTGTAGAACATGAACAGCTGAATGAAGAGCGGCGAGCCTCGGAAGGCGTAGACATAGCCCGCCGAGAGGAGCCGGACGGGCGCGATGCGCGAGTTCTTGCCAAAGGCGAAGCCGATGGCGAGCAGGAACCCGACGGGGATCGAGGCGAAGGCGAAATACAGGTTGAACAGCGACGGCACCGCCAGGGTCCGGATGTCGCCGATCACCGGATTTGCCGTGAGCCAGTCCATCGCTAGCGATCCGCGCTGAGCATGCCCCTGCCGGCCCAGCGGGTGAGGGCCCGGAAGCCGCGCTCGGAGGCGAAGGTGACCAGGATGTAAAAGACGAACAGCACGAAATAGTAGCGCCAGCGCCAATCGCCATGGAGGAACCCGACCTGGGTCAGGAAGTTCGGCGTCCCGAGGCGGTCGGCCCACATGACGATATCGGCGATCTGCAGCAGCGAAAGCAGTGAGGTCGCCTTGACGAGAATGAGCCAGACATTGGACAGCCCCGGCAGGGCGTAAATCCACATCTGGCGGACATGAATGCGCCACATCACCTGCCGCCGGCTCATCCCGAAGGCCCGGGCCGCCTCGAGCTGGCCCTGGGGCACCGCCCGCATGGCGCCGTGGATGACCGACGCGGCGAAGGCGCCGTAGATGATGCCGAGGGACACGCAGGCGAGCGCCAGATATTCCCAGGTGCCCAGTATCCAGTTGGCGTCCGGGCAGGGTGGCCAGACCCCTGGATTGGCGGCGATCGCCTCCGCGGTGCAGCGGCTGCGGGCGAGGAATGCTTCGACCGCCTGCTCGAAGGCGAGGGGAAAAAACAGGAAGAACAGGACGTCCGGCACGCCCCTGACGATGGACGTGTAGAGGTTGCCGAGCTGACGCAGCGGCCAGAAACGGGCGTTCTTGGCGGCGGCGCCCATGAGGCCGAAGACGAGCGCCAGAGCGGCCCCGAATATGCCGGCCAGGATGGTGAAGCGGAAGGCGCCGTACCAGGCAAAGTGCTTGCCGTTGGTGATGTAGGCCAGGGCGTCGGCAAAGCCCGGCCCGAGAAGCGCGTTCAGCCAGTCCGGCATGGTCGATGTTCCGGGTCAGGAAGAGGGCGGGCCGGAGTTGCGGCCCGCCCCGAAAAAACGCGTTCGCTCACATCTCGGAGTAGAACGGTCCGGTGTCGAACCACTTGGAGATGAGAGCGTCGAGGGTGCCGTCGGCCTTCAACTCATCGAGAGTGGCATTGAAGGTCGTCTCGAGATCGTCGTCGGCCTTCCTCAGGCCAATCCCGACGCCGCCGCCGATCGGGATGGCGGGCCCGTCGATCTTCAGCGCGCCGCCGGAGCCATCGGCGATGGGCTGCAGGTAGGGGGGATCCAGCATGACCATGTCGATATTGCCCGCGCTCAGATCAGCGACCGCCTGGTCGGCGGTCTCATAGCTGAGGATGGTATTGCCGTCGGCGAAGTTCTCCTCGGCGTAGCCGGCCTGGATGGTCGATGTCTGAACGCCGATGCGGACCCCGCTGAGATTGTCGAAGTCAAACGAGGCATCGGCGGCCATGAGGAACACGGACGGATCGGGCGGGTAGTAGTCCTCGGAGAAGTCGATCGATTGCATCCGCTCCTCGGTGATCGACATCCCGGCCATGATGGCATCGTAGTTGCCGGCCATCAGGTTGGGGATGATCGAATCCCACTCGTTGGTGACCCAGACGCAGTCGAGGCCGGCACGCTCGCAGATTGTATTGCCGAGCTCGATCTCGAAGCCGTCGACTTCGCCGGCGTCGTTCATGAAATTCCAGGGTGCGTAGGCGCCCTCGGTGCCCAGCCTTATCTGCTGGGCGTTGGCGGCCGTGCCCGTCAGGGCGACGATGGCAGCCGCGGCCAGTAGTTTCTTCATGATGGTTCTCCTTTGTACGCTTTCGTTTCTCGTTTTCTTCCGACGCCGCCGCGAGCGTGTTGGCTCACACCCGTTCGTGAGCCTGGCCGGCGGCGTTCAGAAACTGCCTGAGCCGCTCGGACTTGGTGGCGCTGAACACCTCGTTGACGCCTCCTTGCTCCTCGATCAGTCCGTTGTGCAGGAACACCGTGCGGTCAGAGACCTCACGACAGAACTTCATGTCGTGGGTGACCACGATCATGGTCCGTCCCTCGTCGGCGAGCATCTTGATGACCCGCAACACCTCGATTTCGAGCTCCGGGTCGAGGGCCGAGGTCGGTTCGTCGAACAGCATCACCTTGGGGCGGATGGCGAGGGCGCGGGCGATGGCGGCGCGCTGCTGCTGACCCCCGGATAGCTGGGCGGGGTAGATGTCGGCCTTGTCGGCGATCCCCACCTTGTCGAGCAGCTCCATGGCGTCCGCGCGGGCCTTGTCGCGGGGGTGGCCGAGGACATGGACCGGGGCCTCCATGACGTTGCGCAACACTGTCATGTGCGACCACAGGTTGAACGACTGAAAGACCATGCCGAGCTCGGCCCGTATGCGCCTTATCTGCTCGGCGTTGGCGGGGTGGCGGTGTGGCGGGGCGCCGACCAGCGCGATCTCCTCGCCGTCGATGGCGACGGTGCCGGCATCGGGGATTTCCAGCATGTTGATGCAGCGCAGCAGCGTCGACTTGCCGGAGCCGGAGGACCCGATGACCGTGATCACCTCGCCGGCGTCGGCGTGCATCGTGATGCCCTTGAGAACCTGGAGGGAATCAAAGGACTTGTGCAGATCGACGACTTCGATGATCGCGGTCATGGTTATGGACGTCCCTCTGCCAGCAAAGCAGATGCCGGCCGTTTAGCAAAGCCAAAACCTTTTCGCTTCGCCGCGAATGGTGAAGGGAGCGCTGGACAATCGGCGCCCGGGCCGGTTGAAATCGGGGCGGCGGATGTCCGCCGGCGGCGGGGAGCCGGGCGATGAAAGCCGACAGCGTGCAAATGCTGGCCGAAATCGAGGCGCGCCGTGACGAGCTGACGGATCTGGCCGCTTCGCTGGTGCGGATGGAGACCGTCAATCCGCCCGGCGAGGGGTATCGGGAAATCTGCGATTTCATCGGGGGGCGCCTGAGCGGGCGCGCCTTCGAGATCGAATATGTGCGCGCGGACGGGGCGCTGGGCGACAGCGACCGGCATCCGCGCTGGAACGTGATGGCGCGCCGGGAGGGCGATGCGGCGGGCCCGTGCGTGCATTTCAATTCCCACATCGACGTCGTCGAGGCGGGCGGCGGCTGGACCGTGCCGCCGTTCGGCGCCGAGGTCAGGGACGGCAACCTTTACGGGCGCGGCGCGTGCGACATGAAAGGCGGGCTCGCCGCCTCGATCGTCGCCGCCGAAGCTTTTGTCGACACCCATCCGGGCTTTGCGGGGGCGGTCGAGATCTCCGGCACGGCGGACGAGGAATCGGGCGGTTTCGGCGGGGTCGCGTATCTCGCCGAGCAGGGCTATTTCCGCCCCTCGCGGGTGGACCATGTGATCATCCCCGAGCCGCTCAACAAGGACCGGATCTGCCTCGGCCACCGCGGAGTGTGGTGGGCCGAAATCGAGGTTTTCGGACGCATGGCCCACGGCTCGATGCCGTTCCTGGGGACCAGCGCCATCCGCCATATGGGGGCGGTGCTCAGGGAATTTGAAGAGCGGCTGATCCCGGCGCTGGCGGGCGTCACCACGGCAATGCCGGTGGTGCCCGAGGCGGCCCGGCAGGCCACCATCAACATCAATTCCATCCATGGCGGACAGGCCGAGCCCGAGGCCGAGTACACCGGGCTGCCGACGGCGCTGGTCGCCGATTCCTGCCGGCTGGTCATCGATCGGCGGTTCGTGATCGAAGAGGATCTCGAGGCGGTCAAGGCGCAGGTTGGCGGCATTCTCGAGGAGTTGGTGGCCTCGCGGGAGGGTTTCGGCTACCGGATTTCCGACTTGTTCGAGGTGATCCCGACGATGACCGAGCCGCACGCGCCGGTGGTCCGGGCGGTCGCCGGAGCGGTCCGCGAAATCCTCGGACGGGAGCCGGAATTCGTCGTGTCGCCAGGCACTTACGATCAGAAACATATCGACCGGATCGGCAAGCTCCACGATTGCATCGCCTACGGTCCCGGCATCCTCGATCTCGCCCATCAGCCGGACGAATATGTGGGCATCGACGATATGGTCGACGCCGCCAAGGTGATGGCGTTGGCGCTGGCGGAACTGCTTCCCTCGGAGGGGTGAAGCCATCTACAATGTTGAAAACGGAACATTCAGGGGGCTCAAGGCAGGGAAGGAAGCAACATGAATACGCCATTGAGAAAACTGGCGATCGCCGTGCTGCTCATGGGTGCGGCGAGTGCGATGCCGGCGTTGGCACAGCGCACCGATATCAATGTTGGAATGGTGCTCGAGCCGCCCATTCTCGATCCCACGGCCGGGGCGGCGGCGGCGATCGACGAGGTCGTTTATGCCAACGTGTTCGAGGGACTGACGCGGTTTGCCAGTGACGGCAGCATCCAACCGGCGCTGGCTGAATCCTGGGACATCTCCGAGGATGGGCTGACCTTTGTCTTTCATCTGCATGACGGGGTCAGGTTCCACGACGGCACGACGATGGATGCCGAAGACGTCAAGTTTTCCATCGAGCGGGCGCAGGCGGAGGACTCCACCAACGCCCAGAAGCCGCTGTTTGCCGGCATCGTCAGCGTCGAGGCCGTCGATCCGCTCACCGTCAGGTTCACGCTGTCCGAGCCGAACGGCAATTTCCTGTTCAACATGGCCTGGGGTGATGCGGTGATCGTCGCGCCGGAGAGCGCCGCGGACAACGCCACCGACCCGATCGGCACAGGCCCATTCAAATTCGTCGAGTGGGTGCAGGGCGACCATGTCGAGCTGGCCAGAAACCCCGACTATTGGGGCACCCCGGTACGGCTGGAAAAGGCGACGTTCAAATTCATCGCCGATCCGACGGCGGCCTTCGCCGCGATGATGGCCGGTGATCTCGACGCCTACCCGAACTTCCCGTCGCCGGAGACGCTGCCGCAGCTCGGCGCCGATCCGCGTTTCGAGGTCATCGTCGGCTCCACCGAGGGCGAGACGGTGATGGCGATGAACTACAACAGCCCGCCACTCGACGACATCAGGGTGCGTGAGGCGATCGCGCATGCGATCAACCGGCAGGAGATCATCGACGGGGCGATGTTCGGCTACGGTACGCCGATCGGCACCTTCTTCCCGCCGAGCAATCCCGACTATGTCGATCTGACGAGCCTGTCGGACTACGATCCGGAGAAGTCGAAGGCGCTGTTGGCTGACGCCGGATACGGCGGCGGGCTGACGTTGCGCTTCGCGCTGCCGCCGGTGGCCACCTACGCCAGGCGGGGCGGCGAGATCATCGCGTCGCAGCTTCGGGCGGTCGGTATCGAGACCGAGATCAGCAATCTCGAATGGGCGCAGTGGCTCGAGCAGGTGTTCCATGGGCTCGACTACGACCTGACGATCGTTTCGCACACCGAGCCGTTCGACCTCGAGATCTTCTCGCGGCCGGACTACTACTTCCAGTACCACAATGAGGCGTTCAACCAGATCATCGCCGATCTCGCCTTCGAGACCGATCCGGCGAAGCGATCGGCGCTGATCAAGGCGGCCGAGACCAATCTCGCGGAGAACTACGCGGCGGTGTTTCTGTTCCAGCTCGCCAAGACCGGCGTCGCCAACGCCAAGTTGCACGGGCTATGGGAGAACTCGCCCACCCAGGCCAACGATCTGACGGCGGTGTACTGGGAAGAGTAGCCTTCGAACCACGGGCGGGCCGGCACTCCGGCCCGTCCCCGTCCCCGCGCGAGCGGACTTGATGGTCAATTTCCTCATCGGCCGGCTGGCCTCGCTCCTGGTGAGCCTGATCGCGGCATCCGTCGTGATCTTCGTGGTGATCGAGGTGATCCCGGGCGATCCGGCCTCCTACATGCTGGGGCTCAACGCGCAGCCGGATACCGTGGCGGCGCTCAGGGAGCAGCTGGGGCTCGATGCGCCGGCGTTGCAGCGCTACTTCGCGTGGATCGGCGGGCTGGTGCAGGGCCAGTTCGGTATTTCCTACACCTACCGGGTGCCGGTCGCCGAGTTGATATCCGACCGGCTGTGGATCTCGCTGCCACTGGCGGTCTACGCGCTGGTGCTGTCGACGCTTATCGCCTTTCCGGTGGGCATCTGGGCGGCGGCGCGACGCAACTCGCCGGCCGACATCACCGTCATGGGGGCGACGCAGCTCGGGATCGCGGTGCCGAATTTCTGGTTCGCGATGCTGCTGGTACTGGCCTTCTCAATTACCCTCAGGTGGTTTTCGGCCGGCGGCTTTCCCGGCTGGCAGGCGGGATTGTTTGAAGGAGTAAAGGCGCTGACGCTGCCGGCGATCGCGCTGGCGCTGCCGCAGGCCTCGATCCTGGCCCGGGTGATGCGCTCCTCGTTGCTCGAGACGCTGGGCGAGGACTACATCCGCACCGCCCGGGCCAAGGGACTCAGCCGCCGGCAAACGCTGTGGCGGCACGCGGTAAGGAACGCCCTCATCCCGGTCCTGACCATCATCGGGCTGCAGTTCTCGTTCCTGTTGGCCGGGGCGATCATCATCGAAAACGTGTTCTTCCTGCCGGGGCTGGGGCGGCTGGTGTTCCAGGGGATCACCCAGCGCGACCTCATCGTCGTCAAGTCGGTTGTGATGCTGCTGGTGTTCGCGGTGATCATGGTCACCTTCATCGTCGACATCGCCTACGCGATCGCCGACCCGCGGCTGAGGCGGCAACGATGATCGTCGAGGAAACACCCGCCGTCGAACCGCGGGCGGAGCTGGGACGGGCGGCGTTGAGAACGCGCAGCCTGGTGGCCGGCGCCATCTTGACCCTGGTGTTCATAGCGGCGGCGCTGATCTCCTTCGTCTACACGCCCTACGACGTCACCGTGCTGGCGATCCCCAACCGGCTGATGCCGCCCTCGCCGGCGCACTGGTTCGGCACCGATCATTTCGGGCGCGATATCCTGTCGATGATCATGGTCGGCGCCCGTACGTCGATTGCGGTGGCGTTCATCGCGGTGGGCATCGGCATCGGCCTGGGCGTGCCCCTGGGTCTGACCGCGGCCGCCAACCGACGCTCGCTTCTCGACGAAGCCATCATGCGCGGCAACGACTTGATTTTCGCCTTTCCGGCATTGCTGATCGCGATCCTGATCACGGCGGTTTTCGGGCCCGGAGCGGTCAACGCCATCGTCGCCATCGGCATCTTCAACATCCCCGTGTTCGCGCGGGTCACGCGGGGGGCGGCGCTGAGCCTTTGGACGCGCGAGTTCGTCCTTTCGGCGCGGGTGGCGGGCAAAGGCAGGGTGCGGATATCGCTCGAGCATATCCTGCCGAACCTCACCAACCTGCTCATCGTTCAGGGCACCATCCAGTTCTCGCTCGGCATCCTGGCCGAGGCGGCGCTCAGCTATGTCGGGTTGGGAGCGCAGCCGCCGACTCCGAGCTGGGGGCGGATGCTGGCCGATGCCCAAACGATGATCGGCCTCGCCCCCCACATGGCGCTCATCCCGGGGATGGCGATCGTGGTGATGGTGCTGGGACTGAACCTGATGGGCGACGGGCTCAGGGACGTTTTCGACCCTCGCATCCGCCGGAGCCGATCATGAGCCTGTTGGTGGTCGACAATCTGGCGCTGAGCATCGGCGATACGCCGATTCTCAGGAACGTGGATGTCGGCGTCGATGAAGGAGAAGTGCTCGGCCTGATCGGGGAGTCCGGCTCCGGCAAGACAATGACGGCGCTCTCGATCATGCAGCTGCTGCCGCAGGCGGCACGGGCGACGGGCAGCGTCAGGCTCGGCGGCAACGAGCTGATGGGCCTCGAAGAAGGGCGCCTGTGCGCGATCCGCGGCAACGATATCGGCATGGTGTTCCAGGAGCCGATGACGGCCCTCAATCCGGTCAAGACGATCGGCGATCAGGTTGCCGAAACCGTTCTTGTGCATGCCGGCGCGTCGCGGCGCGAGGCGAGGGACATCGCCCGCGAGACCCTGAACCGTGTCGGGTTGCCGGCTGCCGAATTCCCCCTCGATCGGTTTCCGCACGAGCTTTCGGGCGGGCAGCGCCAGCGGGTGGTGGTCGCCATGGCGATCGCACTCAGGCCGCGGCTGCTGATCGCCGACGAGCCGACCACGGCCCTGGACGTGACGACCCAGGCGCAGATCCTCGAGCTGTTGCGCAAGCTCGTCGACGAGGACGGGGTCGGGCTGATGCTCATCACACACGATCTGGCCGTCGTCGCCGGCATTGCGCACCGAATTGCGATCATGCGGGACGGCGAAGTTGTCGAGACCGGTGACACGACGGCGCTGTTCGGCACCATGCACCACCCCTATACCAAGGCGCTGTTCGCCGCCTCCGCGCATGTGCCGCATCGGCATCGACGCCCGGCGCCGGGACCCGGGCAAACGCCGGTGGTCGCGGTCGAGGGCGTGGTGAGGGAGTATCCGCTGCCACGGCGGACACCATTGGCGCCCCGCCGCAGCTTCCGGGCCGTCGACGGGGTCAGCTTCGTCGTCCATCGGGGCGAGAATGTCGGGCTGGTCGGGGAGTCGGGGTGCGGAAAATCGACCCTGTCGCGGGCCATCCTGGCGCTCGATCCGATGCAGGCCGGGTCGATCGTGCTCGACGGCGAGCCGCTCACGGGCCGGGGTGGCGCCAGCCAGGCGGCGCGGCGCAAGATGCAGGTGGTGTTCCAGGACCCTTACGGGTCCTTCAACCCAAGGCACAAGGTCGAGCGGCTGGTGGCGGAGCCGTTTCATCTGCTCGCCGAACCACCGGCCGGCGCGGCGCGGCGCCGGCAGGTCGAGCAGGCGCTCGAGGACGTCGGGCTCAGGGCGTCGGACGCCGACAAGTTCATCCATGAGTTCTCCGGCGGCCAGCGCCAGCGCGTCGCCATCGCCCGGGCGCTGATCATCCGGCCGGCGCTGATCATTCTCGACGAGGCGGTCTCGGCGCTCGACGTGTCGATCCGGGCCCAGATCCTCGATCTGCTCGCCGATCTCAGCAACCGGCTGCATGTCTCCTACCTCTTCATCGCGCACGATCTGTCGGTAGTCAGAGCCATCACCGACCGGGTGCTGGTGATGAAGGCGGGCCGGATCGTCGAGGAGGGGACGACCGAGGAGGTTTTCAACAACCCGCAGCACCCCTACACAAGGGAACTGATCGCCGCGGCGCCGAATCTCGAGCGCGCGATGGCGGCCCGCCAGGCGGAGGGGCGAAGATGAGGCTGCACGGCAAGTCGGCGATCGTCACCGGCGGGGCGTCGGGATTCGGGGCCGGAATCGCGCGCAAGTTCGTCGATGAGGGCGCCAGAACCATGATCGCCGACATCAACGCCCGCGCCGCCCGGGACCTGGCCGAGACGCTCGGGCCGTTGGCGGTGTGGGTCGCGGTCGACATCTCAAAGGGCAAGTCCGTGGCGGCGATGGCCGAGGAGGCGCTGGCCGAATTCGGGCATCTCGACATACTGGTCAACAATGCGGGCGTGACGCACCTTCCCAAAGCGCTGGAGAGGGTCTCGGAGCGCGACTTCAATCGCGTCATCGCCACCAACACCAAATCGGTGTTTCTGACCGCCCGGGCGCTGGTGCCGCACATGAAGGAGCGCCAGGGCGGCGTCATCCTCAACATCGCCTCGACCGCCGCTTCGAGCCCGCGGCCGCGGCTGACCTGGTACAACGCCTCGAAGGGCTGGATCGCGACCGCCACGCGGTCGATGGCAATCGAGCTGGCGGAGTTCGGCATCCGCGTAAATGCCATCAGCCCGGTGGCCGGGGAAACGCCGCTGCTCGCCAGTTTCATGGGCGAGGATACGCCCGAGATACGGGCGAAGTTCCTGGCCACCATTCCGCTGGGGCGCTTCTCGACCCCTCAGGATATCGGAAACGCCGCCTGCTACCTGTGTTCGGACGAGGCCAGTATGGTCACCGGCGCGGTTCTGCCGGTCGACGGGGGACGGACGATTTGAGCGACGCTGCGGCGAGACGGCAGGGCGATGGCGGCCGAGGGGTGCGGCCCGGGCCCCGCAATCTGATCACGGACATCGCCGGCCTCAGGGTCGGCAATGCCGGCGACCCGCAGCTCAAATCCGGCGTGAGCGTGCTGGTCGGCACGGCGCCCTTCGTTGCGTCGGTCGACGTGATGGGCGGGGCGCCGGGGACGCGCGAGACCGATCTGCTGCAGCCCGACCGTTCGGTCGACAGGATCGACGCGCTGGTCCTTTCCGGCGGCTCGGTGTTCGGCCTGAATGCGGGCTCGGCGGTGGCCGATGCGCTGCGCGCCGCCGGCCGCGGCATCGACGTCGGCGGCATGCGGGTGCCGCTGGTGCCGGCGGCGATCCTGTTCGATCTGGTCAATGGCGGCGACAAAGAGTGGGCGGAGAACCCCTATCACGCGCTCGGGGCCGCGGCGTTCGCGGCGGCCGGCGAAGCGTTCGAGATCGGCACCGAAGGGGCCGGCGTTGGCGCGACGACGGCGAACCTCAAGGGCGGGTTGGGCTCGGCATCGCTGGTCCTGCCGTCGGGCGTGACGGTAGGGGCGTTGGTGGCTGCCAACCCCGTCGGGCAGGTTGTGGTCGGCGACAGCGCGAACTTCTGGGCGGCGCCGTTCGAGATCGGCGGCGAGTTCGGGGGCCGGGGCGCCGCGCCGGCACCAATCGAGATCGCGCACACCTTCACGCTCAAGCGCGACCGGCTGGCCGAGGCGGGCAATACCGTGCTCGCGATCGTCGCAACCGACGCCATGCTGACCAAGGCCGAGTGCAAACGCGTGGCGGTCGCCGCGCAGGACGGCATCGGCCGCGCGGTGGTGCCGGCTCATACGCCGCTGGACGGCGACCTGGTGTTCGCGGCGGCGACCGGCCGTCGGCCGCGCGGCGCGGAGCCGCTCGGCGAGGTACTCGAAATCGGACATGCCGCGTCGGTGTGCGTGAGCCGATCCATCGCCCGGGCGGTCCATGAAGCGCGGGCCGAGCCCGGCGATCTGTTCGAAACCTACAAGCAGCGATTTGGGCAGTAGACAAGAGCGCTTGGAGCCGGTGTCGGCGTGGACGCGCTGGCCGCCCTGTTCTACAAGTGCCGCGTCTCGCCGCAGGGGTGCACGCATGTCGATGGCCTCACTTCGAATCGGAGCACCGGCGGCCGTTGCCGCGGCCTTCGTGGCGCTTTGGCCAGGGCCGGCGTTCGCGTCCGGGGGCGAGCTGCCGTCGCTGGTGCACGATATCGGCATATCGCTGCTGTTTGCGGGGGTGCTGGCGGTCATCTTCAACCGCCTGCACATCCCCTCGATTGCGGCATTCCTGGTGGCCGGGGTGCTGATCGGGCCGCTCTATTTCCGGCAGGTGACCGAGCCGGAGAACATCGACACCATCGCCCAGCTCGGCTTCGTGCTGTTGCTGTTCATGATCGGGCTGGAGATCGATATCCGCGCGATCCTGAAGAGCGGGCGAACCACGATCGTCGCCGGGCTCCTGCAATATCCGCTCAGCGTCGCCTTCGGGTTCCTGCTGGTGAAGGTGCTGGTGCTCATCGGGTTCGCCGTGCCGCTGCTGGGCGGCGACTATGCGCCGATCTATATCGGCATCGTGATGGCCGGATCCTCGACCCTGCTGGTCGTCAAGCTGTTCCAGGACAGCTTCCAGCTCGACACCGAACCGGGGCGGGTGGCACTGTCGCTCCTGATCTTCCAGGATATCTGGGCGATCATCGTCATCGTGCTGCTGCCCAGCCTCGGGGCGCCGCAGATCGTGCCGATCCTCTACACCTTCCTGGGAATCGGCATTCTGGTGGCGATCACGGTTTTGCTGTCGCGATTCATCGTGCCGATCGCCTTCACCTGGATCTCCAAGGTGCCGGAGCTGATCGTCCTGGGGGCGGTGAGCTGGTGCTTCGGGGTGGTGTTCCTGGGTCTCAATCTCGACATCTTCACCGAATCCCTGATGGGTTTCAGCATGCACATGTCGGTGGGCTCGGGGATGAGCGCGCTGGTCGCCGGGGCGGCCATCGCCAACCTTCCCTATTCGACCGAGATCGTGACCAAGGTCGGGGTGGTCAAGGATTTCTTCGTGACGCTGTTCTTTGTCGGACTGGGGATTTCCATTCCGGCCCCGAGCCTGGCCGTGATCGCACTGGCGGTGATCCTGGCGATCGCGGCGATGGCGGCCCGGCAGTTCATCTTTTTCCCGCTGCTGTACTGGCTCGGATGCGACCAACGGACCTCAGAAGTCGCGGCCATCCGGCTGGCGCAGATTTCGGAGTTCGGGCTCGTCATCGCCTTCCTCGGCATTCAGCAGGGCCATATCGGCACCGAGTTGACCGGCGCCATCATCATCGCGTTTGTGCTCACGGCGCTCGCCACCTCGCCCTTGTTCAACAACGCCTACGCGCTCCATCACCGGATGAAGCGGTTGCTGGCGGCGTGCGGCTTCAAGGAACCGGAAGAGGCCGCCGAAGCGGAGTCCGAGGAGTTCGCGATCGCGCTTCTGGGACTGCACCGGGACGGCTCGTCGTTCCTGCACGAGCTTCTGGCGAACCGGCCGGAGCTGATCGATAAGACGCTGGTCATCGACTACAACGTTCGGCTGCACGAGAAGATCCGGGCGCTCGGCGCGCATGTCGAATATGGCGACATCTCGAATTCCGAGACCTTGCTGCATGCGGGAATTGACAAGGCAAAGATCGTGTTCTGCACCATCTCGGACGACTTGTTGCGTGGCACCACCACCGCCAAGCTGGTGCGGGAGGTCAGGAAGATGTCGCCCAACGCCGTCATCATCGCCAATGCGGTCGACACCAAGGCCGCCAGGGGCGTCTACGAGGCCGGCGCGGACTTCGTCTATTCGCCGCGGGTCGAAGTCGCCAAGGCGCTGAGCGAAGTGCTGGGAGAGGCGCTGGCGGGCACGCTCGAGGAGTACAGGGCGCGTCAAGTCGAGGAGATGGGCGAGCTCGGGGAGCGCCGCGAGGTGATCAGCTAGGTGGGAGCGGCGGCCCGCACGCGCGCGCAGGCAGGGGTCGTGAACACCTTCACCGGCCCCGTGAAACCGCGCAACTCGATCTCGCCAATGGGGACGAGTTCGCGAGACGTGAGGGCGGCGAAGCCCGGGCCGGTCACCAGCGGCACGCCGAGGGTCTTGGTCGCGGTCTGCAGGCGGGCCGCGCCGTTCACCGCGGCGCCGATGGCGGTGTAGTCGATCCGCAGCGACGAGCCGAAATTGCCCACCGAGCAGATACCGGTCTCCAGGGCCGCGCCGGCCTTGAGCTCGGGCAGGCCGCGGGCGGCGAGCTCCGAATTGGTGTCGCTGACGCGGGTGAGTATGGCTTCGGCTGCTTCAAGCGCCAGCTCGGTGTGACGCGGTTCATCGAGGGGCGCGTTCCAGAAGGCCAGTACCGCGTCGCCGATGAACTTGTCGACGGTGCCGTTGCGGTTGAAGATCTCGTCGGTGGCGAGCGACAGGAAGTGGTTGACCAGTTCGACGGTCTGACCCGGCTCGAGGGCGTTGGTCATCGAGGTGAATCCGCGCAGGTCGATCATCAGCACGGTGATCTCGCGCTTGTCGACAGACAGCGCCGTCTCGCTGCCGCCACCGGCCAGGGCTCTGACGACCTCCGGGGACAGAAACTGCGAGAACTGCCGCGCCAGCGTCTGGCGGCGGCGCTCGGACTTGCGGAATTGCGAAACGCCCTCGAAGGCGGCGAGGACGAACAGCCCGACGGCGGGCTGGATGGATTCATAGAGCTCGTTGCGGAACGCGTAGGCGAGCACGCCTGCGACAAGCGGGCTGAGGACGACCAGGACGATCGCCGGGACGGTCAGAGCCGGACGCTGCGCGGCCAGCGCCACCAGCACCAGCAGGACGAGCGCCGCGCCGACGAACCAGCCTCGCTCGATCCATTTGGCGTTGACCGGAGTGAACAGGAACTTGCCGAACAACAACTGTTCGGTGAGCAGGGCATGGATCTCGGTGCCCAGCCTTTGGGCGTGCGCCGGGGTGTTGTGAAAGGTGTCGAGGCCGACCGCATCGAAGCCGACGATGGCGATGGAATCGATCAAGCTCGGCTCGGCGACGCCGTCCAGCAGCTCGAGGGCGGAGACCCGCGGAATCGGGCTCGGCTTTTCGACCAGCCAGACCGAACCGTCCGCCTGCAGCGGGATTTCGGCGCCAGCGATGCGCAGGCGCTCGAAGCCGGCGAGATCGGTGCGCACGACGGGACTGGTCTCGCCCGCATACACACGCACCAGCTCGAGCGCGAAAGCCGGCCAGACTTCGTAGTCACCTTCGCTGGAACGCAGCCAGACCAGCGGCAACCGCCTGAGGACGCCGTCGGGGTCGGCGTTGGACCGGATGATGCCGATGCCGGAGGCGGCCTGGTTCATCGCCGGCAGCGAGGCGGTGACCCCGAGATAGCCCGGGCGCTCGGCCCGCGCCTCGCCGACGACGGGATAGCCGACCTTCGGCGATAGCTGCGAGGTGGACGCGGTGTCGGCAAGGCTGGCGGCGAGAACGGTAGGGGATTCCGCCAGCGCCGCCGCCAGGGCGTTGTCGCCGCGGCGCCCGTTGGGGGTCGGGTCGGGCTCGGGGAACAGCAGGTCGAGGCCGATGACGGCGGCGCGGTTGCGGGCGATGGCGCGCACGAGGTTGGCGACGACGCCCCGATTCCACGGCCAACGCCCGTATTCGGCCAGCGCCGCCTCGTCGATGGTGACCAGCACCACCGGCGAGGGCCGGTCGGGCTTGGGAAAGAGCACCTGATAGAGGTCGAAGGTGCGGCCGCGCAGGAAGGAGAGCTGCGGATCGAAGGCGACGTGGCTGGTCGCCAGCACGGCCGCCAGCAGCAGCGAGGCGACGGGCAGGCTGGCCCGGAAGGCGCGAAGATTCAATTGCCACTCCCTGCGCGCACCGTGGCGAAACGATGCCGACGATCAGTCGCCCGTGCAGTAGCAGACGAGACCGCCTTCGCCCTGATAGCAGTAGTAGTCCTCCCAGGGCTCGCAGACGTCGCCCGCGGGGGCATCGGGCAGGCCGCCGCCGGCGCCGGGCAGTGAGCCGTCGGAGGACTGGCAGACGCCCAGGAACTGGGCGATGGCGGAGGCGCACAAAACGTCGGTGTCGAAGCCGCCGCCGGGATCGCCGGGCACGCCGGTGCCCGCGGTCTCGTCGAGACTGTCGAGGATCTGGTTGATCTCGAGACCGAATTTCTCGACCGAAATTTCCTTGCCGTCGCCGACGCAGCCGAATCCGGGATTGGTGATGATCTTGACGATGTCGCCGAGGATGCAGGTGAGCTGGCCGGCCCTGAGAATGCCGATCGAACGTTCAACGCCGCTGAAAACCTCCATAATGCCGCCGCGGGCGCCCAAAACCACGTGCGGGGTGGTGACCTGCATGTCGCCGGACTTGGAAAGCTGGCCGCCATAGAGCCGGATCAGGCCGGAATTGAGCGTCAGGTTCGAGCTGCCGGAGCGGCTGGCGGGGTCGTAGACGAAGGAGTCGATGATCAGCGAGGCGTTGGGGCCGATCTTGGCGCTGGATTCGTCGTCGAAGACAATCATGCCAAGTCCGGTCTCATTGGAGACCAGGTGGTCGCCCAGAAATATCTCGGCGCCGACGCCGAGTTCGGGGCCACCTTCGCGGCTGATCAGGGTCTGGAAGGCGGTCATCACGCCGACGGGCTGGCCGAAGGCGGCCGGCGCCGCGCCGAGGGCGAGCGCGAACGCAAGGCTGACAATCGCGGCTGATCGCATGATGCCCTCCCGCATCAGTCCAGTACCAGCGTGTAGCTGAGCGAACCGGCCAATACCGACATGTCGCGTTCGGGATTGAGATCGTATGTGGCGTTGCGGTAGCTCAAGGAGAAGTTGAAGCGGTTGCCGCTGTGCAGCTGCAGGACGTGGTCCCAACTGGCCCGCCAATAGGTGCCATCGAGGGTCGTGCCCGGCACGAGCGTGTCGGGCACCGACAGAACGCCGATCGCGACCGCAAGCCGGTGCGACCAGGCGAGGCGGCCGGGGAGCGAGGCGATCTGGGCGGCAAGCGAGGCTTCGAGTTCGGCGGTGTGGCCGATCCGGGCGAAGGTATCGTCGAAATCGATGAACCCGCGGGCTGCGAGACCCGCGGTGGCGCCGCCGGCGAGCCGGGCCGTGCCGCCGGCCTCCAGGTGGCCGCGAACTTCGCCGGGCAGGCCCGAAGAGGCGCCCAGCCAGCCGAGCGCGGCCTCGGTGAAGAGCAGGCTGCCGGCATTGGGCCGCACCGAATAGCGTTTGGAGACGCCGATCTCCCGGCGCGCCAGGGCGTCGTCGAAGCTCTGCGCGCGGGCGTAGACGGAATAGTCGCCGCGCAAGGTCGGGCTGACGCCGGGCAGCCCTTTGGACAGGGTCAGGGAGAAGTCCCCCATCCAGCCCGTGTACAGCCCGCCGAACCCGTCGAAATCGAAATCGCCGAAGCGGCGCTCAGCGCCGAGGCTGCCTTCGACGATGAACGCATCGCTTGTCGGCGTATCGAGGTCCACGACCACCCGTCCGCCGATCGTGGCGAAGGGATTGACGTCGGTGCGGTCGGCCCAGGGCGCGGCGTCGTCGAAATCGATATGCTCGGCGCGAACGCCGCCGGTGAAGAAGAACATCGCCGCGACCCCGCGCAGCCGGTCCTCGACGGTCTTGAGCAACGCCTCGGCGGCCTCGCGGTCGGCCGTCGACAGGGTACCGATCGCGAGCGCGTGCATCAGCTGCCGGCGTGCCAGTTCGTACGAGCCGACGTTGAAATAGAGCCGGGCAACGATGAGCCGCGCCTTGGCGTCGCGGGGATGATCGATGAGGTGCTGCTCGACGGTCGAGATCGCCTGGTCGTACTGGCCGGCCTGCACGGCGACGGCGAGAAACTGGCCGAGAACGAAGGTGTCGGAGGGATTGGCGAGCCGGGCCTCGAACGCCTTCTGATAGTCAATGTCCTGCGCAAGGGCGGGCCCGGCGCCGAAAGCGAGGGCGAAAACCACGAAAACGCGGCAGACTTGCTGGATACGCATGCGGCCGCCCCGGCAGCTCAATTCCTTAACGAATTATTAACGGGCCCTCCTACGGCGTCAACGAAAGCGGGGACGGTGGTGCCGTGGCGCTAGAGTTTGCCGGGGATTTGTGTTGAATCGGCCACGATTGGGCCATTATCGGGGCGTGCCGGCCGGGTGGGGCGGTTGCGGGTGGCCTGCGGCGGCACCGGCCGCTAAAACGAGACCGGGCAGGAACAGAATTCGCGGGCAGCCAGGACCATTCCATGATCGCCTCATTCTTCGTCCTGCTTGTCGGCTTTCAGATCAAGCACTTCATCGCCGATTTTCTCGCGCAGCCGGACTGGATGCTCCAGGGCAAGGGCAGTCTCGCCGCCGTGGGCGGCTATGTGCATGCAGGCATCCATGCGGCGTGCTCGGCGCTGGTGCTGCTGATCGCGGGGGTGCCGACGTGGGTGCTGGTGGCGCTGGTCGTGGCCGAGCTCGTGGTCCACTACGCCCTCGACTTCGCCAAGGCGCACTATTCGGCCGGGGTCGACGAGGTCGCGCGGCCGGCCAGGTATTGGGCGATGTTCGGGCTGGACCAGCTTCTGCACCAGCTCACCTATGTGGCCATGATCTACCTGGCGCTGCTTTCGCTTTCGGGCGGTCTGCCCTAGGGGGCGAGATCGGTTCGCGATTGCCCGGTCCCCGAGCCGGGCTGGAGTGGGGCACAACCGATGGCCCGCATTGCCTATCTGACCATCATTGAATTCGCGCCGGGTGCCGTGGGCGCGCTGGCGGCCATGCTCAAGGAGCTCTCGATCGCGCGCCCGCTGCTGGTCAGCGATCGGGGGGTCGAGGCGGCGGGGCTGCTGGCGCGGGCGGCGCAACATCTGCCGGCCGAGGCGCCGCAGTTTCTGGACGTGCCCGGCAATCCTACCGAAGTGGCGGTCGAGGCGGGGCTCGCGGCCTATCGCGAGGGGGGCTGCGACGGAATCGTCGCCGTTGGGGGCGGCTCGCCGATCGATCTGGCCAAAGGCGTGGCGCTTCTGGCGACCCACGAGGGCCCACTGGCGCAATACGCGGCGATCGAGGGCGGGCTCGACCGAATCGGTTCCGGGGTGGCGCCGGTCATCGCGGTGCCGACGACCGCCGGCACCGGCGCCGAGGTGGGCCGAGCCTCCTTGCTGACGCTTGAGGACGGGCGCAAACTCGGCTTCATCTCGCCGCATCTGATACCGAAGCGGGCGGTGTGCGACCCCGAACTGACCCTGGGACTGCCGCCCGGGCTGACGGCGGCGACCGGGCTCGATGCGCTCAGCCACTGCATCGAGACCTTGTGTTCGCCGCGGTTCAACCCGCCCGCCGAGGCGCTGGCGCTGGACGGGGCCTCCCGCATCTGGCGAAATCTCGAGCGGGCGGTCGAGGCCGGCGGCGATATCGAGGCGCGGTCCGAGATGATGATGGGGGCGCTGGAGGGCGGGCTGAGCTTCCAGAAGGGGCTTGGGGCGGTGCATTCGCTCAGTCACGCGCTGGGCGGTCTGGCCGAACCGAAGCTGCACCATGGGACCCTCAATGCGATCCTGATGCCGATCGTGCTGCGGTTCAACGCCAGCGCCATCGGCGACAAGCTGGCCCGGCTGAAAGCGGCCATGGGAGTGCCGGCGGCCGCTGATCTTGCCGACGCGCTCGACGCTCTCAACAATCGGATCGGCATCCCGGAGGGACTCGCGACGCTTGGCGTTGCCACCCCGATGTTCGAGCCGGTGATCGCCGGTGCGCTTGCCGACCACAGCCATGCGACCAATCCGCGCGCGCCCAGCGCCGACGACTACCGTATGATGCTGGAAGCGGCGATGAGCTGAGGCGGCGGCGCCGGTGACCGGGTGCCCGGCCGAAGGCGACCCGCGTACCCCTCAGCCAATCCTGGAGGCACACAGGTGACCGAACTCATCGCGATGGTGGCGGGCCCGTATCTGATCGCGACGGGCCTGGGCTTCCTGATCTCGACCGGGTTCTACACCCGCATGGTGGCCGACAATGCCGCCGCTCATCCCGTGACTCTCAATCTTTCGGGGGCGGTGCATTTCGTGGTGGGGATGGTGATCGTCGCCCAACATCTGCGGTTCGGCAGTCTCGCCGAGGGCGTGGTGAGCGTACTGGGATTGGCTGCGGTCCTGAAAGGGCTGGCGCTGATCGTGGTGCCGGCGCTGACCTTGAGATCGCCCAAATCCTCGGGCGCGACACTTCGCGTTTCCGGCGTCGCCTACCTTTTGGCGGGGGCGTATCTGAGCTATGTCGGCTACTTCGCCTGAGGAGAGCGGGGAGCCGCAATGATGGACGGGTCGGAAGTCCGCGCCCCGAACGACCTGCGCGCCTACTGGATGCCGTTCACGGCCAACCGCCAGTTCAAGGCGGCGCCGCGGATGCTGGTTGCGGCCAGAGACATGCATTTCACAGCCGGCGACGGGCGCCAGATCCTCGACGGAACCGCCGGAATGTGGTGCGTGAACGCCGGTCACGGCCGCCCGAGGATCAGCGAGGCGATCGCGCGGCAGGCAGCGGAGCTCGACTACGCGCCCGGCTTCCAGATGGGGCATCCGAAGGCCTTCGAGCTCGCCAATCGAATTGTCGATATCGCCCCGGAGGGGCTCGAGCATGTGTTCTTCGCCAACTCGGGCTCGGAAGCGGTGGAAACGGCGCTGAAGATCGCGCTCGCCTATCATCTGGCCCGGGGCGAGGGATCGCGGACGCGGCTGATCGGACGCGAGCGGGCCTATCACGGGGTCAATCTCGGTGGCACCTCGGTGGGCGGTATCGGCCCGAACCGCAGAATGTTCGGCACGCTGCTCGGCGGCGTCGATCACCTGCCGCACACCCATCTGCCGGAGCAAAACGCCTTCAGCCGCGGGGTACCCGCGCACGGGCTTGAGCTGGCCGAGGCGCTGGAGCGCATCGTCGCCTTGCACGACGCCTCGACCATCGCGGCCGTGATCGTCGAGCCGGTAGCAGGCTCGACGGGGGTGCTGGTGCCGCCAAAAGGCTATCTCAAGCGGCTCAGAGAAATCTGCGACCGGCACGGGATATTGCTCATCTTCGACGAGGTCATCACCGGCTTCGGGCGGCTCGGGACCGCATTTGCGGCTGACTATTTCGGGATCAGGCCCGACATGATCACCCTCGCCAAGGGGCTCACCAACGGGGTGATCCCGATGGGGGCGGTGCTGGTGAGTTCCCAGATACACGATGCCTTCATGACCGGGCCGGAGCAGTTCATCGAGCTGTTCCACGGCTACACCAATTCGGGCACGCCCGTGGGCGCAGCGGCGGGGCTGGCGACGCTTGAGACCTATGCGGAGGAGGGGCTTCTGACCCGCGGCGCCGAGCTCGCGGCGTATTGGGAGGAGGCGCTGCATTCGCTCCGCGGGGCGCCCCATGTTATCGACATCCGCAATCTCGGCCTGATGGGCGCCATTGAGCTCGAGCCGATCGCGGGGGCGCCGACGCGGCGCGCCTATTCGGCGTTCGTGAAGGCATTTGAAAATGGGCTATTGATCCGCACCACCGGCGACATCATCGCGCTATCGCCGCCACTGATCGTCGAAAAACAGCACATCGACGAGTTGGTCGGGGGGATCGGCGACGTACTCAGGGAGATCGAATAGAATGGCCGTAGACCAACACACCGAAGCCGGACTGCCGCTGATCGAGAACGCCGTTGGCGGAAAGCGGTCGGTGTCGGCGTCGGCGCGGCGCGGGCCGGTGTTCAATCCCGCCACCGGGGAGCAGATCGCCGAGGTGGCGTTCTCCTCCCGGGCCGAGATCGACCAGGCCGTCGAGGTGGCCGCGGCGGCGGCCATCGAGTGGGGGATGATGCCGCCGGCCCGGCGCGCCCGCGTGATGTTCGAATTCCGGCAGCTGCTGGAGGAGAATGCCGATGCCATCGCGGCGGAGATCTCGCGCCAGCACGGCAAGACCCATGCCGACGCGCTCGGCGAGGTGACCCGCGGGATCGAGATCGTCGAGTATGCCTGCGGGGTGCCGGCGCTTCTCAACGGCGAGTTTACGCGCAACGCGGGGCCGGCGATCGACACCTTCTCACAGCGCCAGCCACTCGGGGTGGTGGCCGGGATCACCCCGTTCAACTTTCCGGCGATGGTGCCGATGTGGATGTATCCGATCGCGATTGCCTGCGGGAATGCGTTCGTGCTCAAGCCGTCGGAACGCGACCCGTCGGCCTCGCTGGTGTGCTGGGAGCTGTTCCGGCAAGCGGGACTGCCGGCGGGCGTTTTCAACGTCGTTCATGGCGACAAGGAAGCGGTCGACGCGATCCTCGATCATCCGGGGATCGCGGCGGTGAGCTTTGTCGGCTCATCGCTGGTCGCGCAGCATGTCTATGCGCGCGGAACGGCGGCGGGGAAGCGGGTGCAGGCGCTGGGCGGCGCCAAGAACCACATGATCGTGATGGAAGACGCCGATCTCGACCAGGCCGCCGATGCCCTGATGGGGGCCGCCTACGGCTCGGCCGGCGAGCGCTGCATGGCGGTGTCGGTGGCGGTGCCGGTGGGCGAGAAGGTGGGCGACGCGCTGGTCGCCAGACTCAAGCCCAGGATCGAGGCGCTGAAGATCGGGCCGGCGACCGATCCCAACGCGGAAATGGGCCCGCTGATCACCCGGGAAGCCAAGGACCGGGTCATCGGCTACATCGACAAGGGGCTGGAGGAAGGCGCCGAACTGGTCGTCGACGGGCGGGGATTCTCGCTGCAGGGCTACGAGGACGGGTATTTCGTCGGCGGAACGCTGTTCGACCGGGTGACGACCGGGATGTCGATCTACACCGACGAGATTTTCGGGCCGGTGCTGAGCGTGGTCAGAGCCGGGGAATTCGCCGAGGCGCTGGAGATGGTCAACAATCACGCCTACGGCAACGGAGCGGCGATCTTCACCCGCGACGGCGATGCGGCGCGGTCATTCGTCGACCAGGTGCAAGCGGGGATGGTCGGGATCAACGTGCCGATTCCGGTGCCGGTGGCCCAGCATTCCTTCGGCGGCTGGAAGCAGTCCTTGTTCGGCGACCACGCGATTTACGGGCCGGAAGGGGTTCATTTCTACTCCCGCCTCAAAACCACGACCTCCCGCTGGCCGGCGGGAATCCGGCAGGGGGCCGAGTACCACTTTCCGAGCATGAAATAGCGGCCGGCGCCGCACGGGGTATCGGGCTGGCCCGCCGTGGCCGAAATGGCCTAAAATGGCGAACGCTCCTAGGGGGGAGGTCGGCATGACAGCAAAACGTGGCTTTTTCGTCGATGCAGCGGACGTCGACACCTTTGCCTTCGACTGGGGGCAGCTTTCGATAACCTGCTCACCGGAGGTCAACGACGCGCGGCGGTTCAGTTCCGGGCTCGTCGAGCTCAACGAAGGGCTTGGGCACGAGCGCCACAACCATCCGGGCGCCGAGGAGATCATCCTGGTCATCGAGGGCACCGGCGAGCAGATGGTCGAGGACGAAACCGGCGCCCCGATCGTGCAGCAGGTGGGACCGGGGACGACGATCTACATTCCCGAAAGCCGCTACCACGCCACCAAGAACACCGGGTCCGGGCCGATGAAGCTGTTTGTGGTGTATTCGCCCGCCGGCCCCGAACACGCCCTGCGCGAGTTGCCCGATTTCCGGCTGATCCCGGCGCCCAAGTGAGCAAACGCGGAACCGGCGTCCCGGCAAGCGGGCGCGGGTTGGGCAGTCCGGCGACCCCATGACTCGCAAGATCATCATCGACACCGACCCCGGTCAGGACGACGCGGTGGCGATGCTCCTGGCGCTGGCCGCGCCGGACGAACTCGACATTCTCGGCATCGTGGCGGTCGCCGGGAATGTGCCGGTGGAGCTGACGGCGAGGAACGCGCTGAAGATCGTCGAGCTCAGCGGCCGCACGGAGGTTCCCGTCTATGCCGGCGCAGCGCGGCCGCTCAGGCGGCAACCGGTAACCGCCGAGGCGGTGCACGGCAAGACCGGTCTCGACGGCGCGTCGCTGCCAGAGCCCACGATCGCGGTGCGGCCCACCCACGGGGCCGACTTTCTGATCGGCGCGCTTTCGGTCCACGGTCCGGGCGAGGTGACAATCTGCGCCCTCGGACCGCTCACCGACGTGGCGTTGGCGCTGGTCAAGGCGCCGCAGATCGCTCCGCAGATCAAGGAGATCGTGGCGATGGGCGGGGCGCATTTGGGGGGCGGCAACATCACGCCGGCGGCAGAATTCAACATCTTCGCCGATCCGGAGGCGGCGGATATCGTCTTCGGGGCCGGCGTGCCCGTGACCCTTGTTCCGCTGGACGTCACGCACCGAGTTCTGTGCACCGATGCGCGCCTGGCGGCGCTCAGGGCGCTGGGCAACCACGCCGGGGCGGTGGCCGCCGACCTCATGGGATTCACCGGCCGGGCAGGCCGGGCGCGGGAACGGCTGGCGGCGCCGCCGCTGCATGACCCGTGCGTGATCGCCCATCTCCTGCAGCCCGACCTCTTCGAGGGCACAAGGGTCAATATCGTCATCGAAACCGCAAGCGAGCTGACGGTCGGGATGACGGTCGTTGACTTCTGGGAGGTCACGGAGCGGGCGCCGAATGTCGATTTGCTGACCGATGTCGACGCGGAGGGCCTGTTTACGCTTCTGACCGAACGGTTGGCACGGTTGCCCTGAGCGGGTTTCCGGGCCCTCGCGGCCGTGCTAGGCGGGCGCCCATGAGCGAGGCGCAGCGCGAGCGGATCGAATACGATGTCGTCATCGTCGGGGCCGGCCCGGCGGGACTATCGGCGGCGATCCGGCTGAAGCAGCTTGGCGGTGACCGTGTCACGGTGTGCGTGATCGAAAAGGGCGCCGAAGTCGGCGCCCACATCCTCTCCGGGGCGGTCCTGGATCCATCGGCGCTCAATGCGCTGATCCCGGACTGGCGCGAGAAGGGCGCACCGGTGAGCGTTGCGGTTGCGGAAGACCGGTTCGAGCTGCTCACCGAGCGCGGTGCGCTGCGGGTGCCGGAATTCGCACTGCCGCCGCTGATGCGCAATCGTGGCTGCTATGTCATTTCGCTGGGCATGCTCTGTCGCTGGCTGGCGGACCAGGCGACGGCGCTCGGCGTCGAGATTTTCGCCGGCATGGCGGCGTCGGCGCCAGTGTTTGGCGAGGCCGGGGAACTGACCGCCGTCGTCGCCGGCGAGTTCGGGCGGCTCAGGGACGGCGGAGAAGGGCCGACCTACGAACCCGGCGTCGAGGTCGCCGGCAAGTACGTGCTGGTCGCGGAAGGCGCGCGCGGCTCGCTCGCCAAGCAGTGCATCGCGAGGTTCGGGCTCGACGCCGCGTCCGATCCGCAGAAGTTCGGGCTGGGGCTCAAGGAAATCTGGCGCCTGACGCCCGACAAGCACCGGCCGGGGCGGGTCGTGCACACACTGGGCTGGCCGCTCGGTGGCAATGCCGGCGGCGGGGGGTTCGTCTACCACGGCGAGGCGGGGGAAGCCTATGTCGGGCTGGTGGTGCACCTTGACTATGCCAACCCGTATCTCGATCCGTTCAAGGAGTTCCAACGCTTCAAGCATCACCCGTCGGTG
This sequence comes from uncultured Devosiaceae bacterium, assembly GCA_964574935.1. Classification (GTDB taxonomy): domain Bacteria; phylum Pseudomonadota; class Alphaproteobacteria; order Rhizobiales; family Devosiaceae; genus JBBECE01. Next base: position 47,660 of record CAZNOZ010000004.1, read on the forward strand.
GCGGCGACACTCGCCGGCGGGGAGCGGGTCGCCTATGGCGCGCGGGCGATCACCGAGGGGGCGTGGCAGTCATTGCCGACTTTGACCTTTGCCGGTGGGGCGCTGCTGGGCTGCGCCGCCGGCATGGTCAACGTGCCCCGGATCAAGGGCATCCACAACGCGATGCAATCCGGCATGGCGGCGGCCGAGGCGGCTTTCACAGCGGTGATCGGGGGCCGGCGGGGCGACGCACTGGACGCCTACGAAGCGTCGGTCCGAACCGGACCGATCGCCGCCGATCTGAAGCCGGTGCGCAACGTCAAGCCGCTTTGGTCGCGCCTGGGGGACTTCGGGGCGCTGGCGCTGGGCGGCGCGGATATGTGGGCGGCGGCGATCTTGCGGCGAAACCTCCTGGGGTCGTTGCATCACCGCCGATCCGACGCCGAGGCGACGGGGCGGGCGGCGGATTTCCGTCCAATCGACTATCCCAGGCCCGACGGCGTGCTCTCGTTCGACCGGGCGACGAGCCTTGCCTATTCCGGCGTCCACCACTCGGAGAACGAGCCCGCGCACCTGGTTCTCGCCGATCCCGGGTTGCCCATCGCCCGCAACCTGCCCGACTACGCCGAGCCGGCGCAGCGCTACTGCCCGGCGGGCGTTTACGAGATCGTCGAAGTGGAGGGGCGCAAGCGGTTCCAGATCAACGCCCAGAACTGCGTGCACTGCAAGGCTTGCGATATCAAGGACCCGGCCCAGAACATCACCTGGACGACGCCGGAAGGCGGCTCGGGGCCGAACTACCCCAATATGTGATCGGCCGGAGGCGGCCCGCTATCAGCGGGCTGGCGAATGCGCTAGTGAGAGGTGTCGGGCGGCGCTGACGCAGGCCTTGCGCCCGGGCGCCGATCGTTCAGCAGGAGAGGAGCACGACATGGCTGTCAGAGCGCTGGTGTGGGGCGAGAACGTGCACGAGCAGACCAATCCGACGGTGCGCGAAATCTATCCCGACGGCCTCCATGGGATGATCGCGGCGCAGCTCGGACAGGACCCGGATATCACGGCCGAGACGGCGACGCTGCAGGACCCCGAGCACGGGCTGACCCAGAAGCGCCTCGAGCAGACCGATGTCCTGTTCTGGTGGGGGCACGCCGCCCATGGCGAGGTGGCCGACGAAGTTGTCGACCGCGTGGCGCTCGAAGTGTGGCGCGGGCTGGGGCTGGTGGTCCTGCATTCGGGGCATTTCTCGAAGATCTTCAGGAGGTTGATGGGAACGCCTTGTGCGCTCCATTGGCGCGAGGCCGGGGAGCGGGAGCGAATCTGGACGGTCAATCCCGGTCATGAAATCGCCCGGGACATTCCCCGGTCGTTCACGGTCGAAAACGCCGAGATGTACGGGGAGCCGTTCACGGTTCCGGAACCGCTGGAGACCGTCTTCGTTTCCTGGTTCCAGGGCGGCGAGGTGTTCCGATCGGGGCTGACCTGGCGGCGGGGAGCGGGGAAAATCTTCTATTTCCGGCCGGGCCACGAGACTTATCCAGTCTATCACAACGAGACGGTGGGGCAGGTGCTGCGGAATGCCGCGAAGTGGGGGCGCAATCCGGCGCGCCTGAAGAGTGACATCATCGAGGCCCTGCAGGTGTCGCTCGAAGACACGCCGGAGAAAATCGAAGTGCGCGGCCCGAAATTACACGAAGAGGGCGAAAAGGGCCTCCGCTAGCCGGCCTCGCGGAACGCCCCGGCGGCCCGGGATCGGGCGGCCCCGAGTTCGCTTTCGGCCAGTTCCTCGCCGAGAATGTCGCCATCGGCAAGCGCTTCATTCTCCCGAAGCCGCTTGCTGGCGGCGGCGAGGATGCGGGTGCCGAATTCCGGTCGGCGTTGCATCAGGTTCTGCAGCTCCCCGGCTTCCAGAACCAGCATTCGGGTGGGCTCCAGGGCGACCGTGTCGGCGGTGCGGCGAGACTTGCGGAGCACCGCGACCTCGCCGAAGAAGGCGCCTTCGTTGAGCACCACACCGCCTCGGGGCAGGCGGACCTCGACCTCGCCGGCGACGATGAAATACATCGAGTGGGCCGGCTCGCCGGCCTTGGTGATATGGGTCCCTGCCTCGACCTTGAGGGCTTGCAGGAGCGGGACGATGGCGGCGATGTCGTCCGCTTCGAGGTCGGCGAACAGCGGTACCCGCGTCAGCATCCCCCAGGTAACGACGAAATCGCGTTGATGGATTTCGCGGGCGAAGGCGGTGGCGATGATGCCGACCGGCAGGGCGAACATGCAATAGCCGGTGATCATGGCGAGCCCGGCAACCGCCTTGCCGAGCGGGGTGACGGGGATGACGTCGCCGTAGCCCACCGTCGAGATTGTCGCGATGGCCCAATAGATGGCGGCCGGGACCGAGCCGAACGCTTCCGGCTGGGCGCCGCCCTCGACGACATGCATCACGGAAGCCGCGATGAGGATCAGGCCCCCCATGATGACGCCGCAGGCCAGCAGCGCCCGGCGCTCGGATGTGACGGCGCTGACCAGCGAACGCATCCCCGGCGAGTAGCGGGCGAGCTTCAGAAAGCGCAACAGCCGAAACACCACCAGCATGGCCAGCGGCGCATCCACAAAGATCATCGCCGCGGCAGCGGGCAGGATCGCCATCAGGTCGATAATGGCGACCGGCTGGATCATGTAGCGCAGGCGGGCGCCGATGGGACCATGGCAACGCAGGGTGAGATGCTCGTCGGCGACCCAGAGCCTGAGCGCGTACTCGAGTGCGAAGGCCGATACGGTTGCGATCTCGACGGTGACGAAAACCGGCTCGAAGGCGGCAAGCTCGGAAACGGTGGAGAGCATGGCGGTAAACAGATTGGCGAGGATGAGCGCCACGATCGCGCGGTCCACGGCCAGGGCGGTCCGGTTGCCGGCGCCGCCTTCCTCCAGCGCCGAGAACAGACGCAGTTTCAAAGGGATAATTTGTCGTGCAGCCGGTTCCGGCATCTGCCGCCCCTCCGGGCGGCACTATGAGGCGGCAGAGCTAAATACGAGATTAAACCTGCGCAATTGTACGTATCGGTCGCGCTTGGTGCGTGGCGCGGCGCGCGCGGCGGGCGGGCGGGCGGAGGCAATTGTACGGCGCGAGGCCGTGCGGTCAGACGAAGACCCGAGGCGTGTTGCGCAGCCAGAACTCCTGGAGATCCCTGACCTCGACAAGCAGTTCGTCGAACTGCCAGCGGCGCTGAAACAGCGCGTCGGCGCCGGCCTCGATGAGCGGCTGTTGGGCGGCCTCGTGCTCGCCGGTGAAAACCGCGACGACGACCGTTTCCAGACCCGAAATCCGGCGGGCCGCGCGCACGAGTTCGACGCCGGCGTCGTTGCCGGCCCGCCAGTCGACGATGATCAGGTCGATCGGCTCTCCCTCGCCGGCACGTTTCGCGAGGACCTCGAGGGCTGTGGCCGCCACCCCCTCCCAGTGAACATCCGCGGCGATGTTGAGCTCTTCGAATGCCCGTTGCAGCATGTAGGGCAACTCGTGCTCGCTGGCGACGAGGAAGATGTTGAGCCGCAACTGATCGGGCTTGCCCACGTCCGGCTCCCAGAACCCGGTCGCCATCCATGTCGACCTGGACAGCGGCGCGATGAAGGCGGCGACATTCGCGTCCGGCATCACAACGGATGGACGTGACGGCGCCGCGGCCGTTGATGTACACGCAATCGGGGAGTTAGCTCGCCGTTGCCGCATCTGTAAAGCGGGGAACCCCGGATGGCGACATCCGGGACCTCCTCGGGGAACGCGGGGCGGAGCCCGGTTGCGCACAGGCGTCGCGGGCAAAAACGCAAGCAGGAGAGACGCATGCCGGAGATCGTGGTCTATCTGGTGGAAGGGCGCAGCGACGAGGTGAAGCGGGCGCTCATGAAGGACATTACCGACGCGGTGGTTTCCAATGTCGGGGTGCCGGCTGAGCGAGTCGTCGTGCAGATTGTCGAATCGGAGAAGAAGAACAAGGCACGCGGCGGCGTGCCCTTCTCAGAGATGAAATAGCGGCAGCGCGATGAGGAGCCGCTGAGATGGACTGGTTGGCTCAGGTCAGCGTCGGTGAGGCTTCCGCGCCCACGCAGGTGATCATTGCGCGCCTTGTCGCGGCGGCGGTGTTGGGCGGCGCGATCGGATTCGAACGGGAAATGCGCGAGCGCGCCGCGGGGCTGCGCACGCATATGCTGGTGGCGCTGGCGGCGGCGCTGTTCACGATCATCGCGATCGAGATTCTGTATTCCCTCCGCGGGCTGATCACGACCGGCGTCGTCGATCCGATCCGGGTGGTGGCGGCGGTGACGACGGGCGTGGCGTTTCTGGGCGCCGGTGCCATCATTCAGCGCAACCGGGCCGTCAGGGGGCTCACTACCGGCGCCGGGATGTGGATGGCCGGGGCGATCGGAATTGCGTGCGCCACCGGACATCTGGTGCTGGCGGCGGTGTCGGCGATTCTGGCGGTCCTGATTCTGTGGGCGCTGCGGCTGGTCGAACACCGCACGACGAAGGCAGGCCGCAGGCGTTCGGACCAGGAGCGCTAGCGCTTCAGCGGATCCGGTAGGGGACGATTTCGCGCCGGTCGGGATCGATTTCAATGGCGGCGGCGAGCGGGGGCATCGAGCGATGAGCGCATTGGCGTCGCTCGCAAACCGGGCAGGAGATGCCGACGGGCACGAATGGCGCGTCCGGGCCGATGTCCACATCGTCACTGTAGAGCAGGTGGCCGGCGTGCTCGATCTCGCAGCCAAGCAGGTATCCGTAACGGCGCGGCGGCGTGCGGTGGGGCGGCAGCGGTTTTTCGGCGGACCAGGCCAGCGCGAAGTAGCATTGGCCGTCGGGGGTCCGGGCGCGTTGGGCGCGGATGCGGCCCGGGTCAGCAGAGGCCTCATGGACGACCCAAAGCGGGCAGGTGCCCCCGAAACGCGGGAATTGTATCGGGGCTGCCGAGTAGGACTTGGTGATCGTGCCGGCCGGGTCGAGCCGGGCAAAGAAGAACGGTAGTCCGCTGGCGCCCGGCCGTTGCAGGGTCGACAGGCGATGCGCCACCTGTTCCCGGGAAGCGCCGAAGCGGTAGCCCAGCTCGTCGAGATCGTGCCTGAGCTCATCGGCGAGCGCGCGAAAGCGTTCGTAGGGCATTTGCAGGGCGCCGGCGAAATAGCTGGCGAGACCGGTGCGGCAAAGGCCGCGGGCTTCGTCGGTGGCCAGTTCCGCCGCCTCGAGAATCGATCCGATCAGTGTCGTCTGCTCCATCAACGCCAATTGCGCGGCAATCTGGAAGAACTGGCTCGCGGCCGGCAAGCGGTCGTTCACAAGCAGTGTTCGGGCGGCGCGGTCGAACTGCCGGATGACATTGACGGGCTCGGGCGCGGCGAACCGGATGCGGAGTTCGTGGGCGCGCTCGAAGTAGTGCACGAGGCGGTCGAGGCGCCGACGGGGGCCGGCGTCGGTGCCGGGTTCGATCTCGGCGGCCAGTTCCTCGGCGGCGTGGTCGAGGGCGTGGAAATAGTTGCCGGCCCGCTGAAAAAACGCGCGGGCCTCTTCCCAAGCGGTGCCGGGAGGGGCGGTCCCTTGAGCGATGGCGCCGTCCACCGAGGCCAGGCGCTCGACGCGCTGGCGCCAGGAATCGTGGAGCCTGAGCAGGGCGTGCGCCGTGTCGGGAGCGGAGACGGTGACGGATTTGAGCTCGGAAAGTGCCGGGACGTCGCCGGCGAAGACGGGATCGGCGAGCGCCTCGCGCAGATCGGCCAGCAGGCGGTCGGACCTGTCGGTCATCAGCTCGCTCAGATCGAGACGAAAGCGCTCGGCCAAGGCGACCATGACCGCGGCGGTGAGCGGGCGCTGGTTGTTCTCGATCTGATTGACGTAGGAGGGCGAGATCTCGAGCCGGGCGGCGAGCGCGGCCTGGGTCAGCGTGTGCTCCTCGCGCAATGCCCTGAGGCGGGCGCCGGCGAAAACCTTGCGACGGGCCATATTCGCAAGCTCCACAAACTTGCACATTGCAATATTGCTATTCGTAACATATTCGCACCGTTCTGTCTCGCCCCCTCGGTCAAACCGGGGTAGTGTTTGCCGAATCGTTGCTCCGGGAGCCCGACATGCACGACATTCTGGCCCAGCTCGAGCGCAAGCGGCAGCAGGCGCGGCTGGGTGGCGGGCAACGGCGTATCGACATCCAGCATTCGAAGGGCAAGCTGACCGCCCGCGAGCGGCTGGAGGTGCTGCTCGATCCGGGCAGCTTCGAGGAATACGACATGTTCGTCACCCATCGGGCGACCGAGTTCGGGATGGCGGAGCAGGTGGTGCCCGGCGACGGCGTGGTGACCGGATGGGGCCGAATCGGCGGCCGGATGGTCTATGTCTTTTCCCAGGACTTCACGGTCTTCGGCGGTTCGCTCAGCGAGACCCATGCCAAGAAGATCTGCAAGGTCCTTGAGCTGGCGGTGCAGAACGGGGCGCCGGTGGTCGGTATCAACGATTCGGGCGGCGCCCGCATCCAGGAAGGGGTCGCCTCGCTCGCCGGCTATGCGGAGGTGTTCATGCGCAACGTGATGGCCTCCGGGGCGGTGCCGCAGATTTCGGTCATCATGGGTCCGTGCGCCGGCGGGGCGGTCTATTCGCCGGCGATCACCGACTTCATCTACATGGTCCGCGACACATCTTACATGTTCGTGACCGGCCCGGACGTGGTGCGGGCGGTGACCAACGAGGAGGTCACGCAAGAGGAGCTGGGCGGGGCGGCGACCCACACCTCGCGCTCCTCGGTCGCCGACGCGGCGTTCGAGAACGATATCGACACGCTCCTGGAGGTGCGGCGGCTCGTCGACTATCTGCCCGCCAACGCCGGCGAACGGGCGCCGCGGGCGGCGGTCAACGATTCGGCGGACCGCGAGGAGCCGAGCCTCGACACCATCATTCCGCAGGACACCTCGACGCCCTACGACATGCACGAGGTGGTCCGAAAGGTGGCGGACGAGGGGGAATTTCTGGCCCTGCAGTCGGCGCACGCGCGCAACATCATCATCGGCTTCATCCGGCTGAACGGGGAGACGGTGGGGGTGGTCGCCAACCAGCCGCTGGTGCTCGCGGGGTGCCTGGATATCAACGCCTCGAAGAAGGCGGCGCGGTTCATTCGTTTTTGCGATGCATTCAACATCCCCGTCTTGAGCTTCGTCGACGTGCCCGGCTTCCTGCCGGGGGTGGCGCAGGAATATGGCGGCATCATCAAGCACGGGGCGAAGCTGCTCTTCGCCTATGCCGAGGCGACGGTGCCAAAGGTGACGGTGATCACCCGCAAGGCCTACGGCGGGGCCTATGACGTGATGGCGTCCAAGCACATCCGCGCCGACGTCAACTACGCCTGGCCGACCGCCGAGATCGCGGTGATGGGGGCAAAGGGCGCGGTCGAAATCATCTATCGCTCCGAGCGCGATGACCCGGAAAAGATCGCAGCGCGGACAGACGAGTACGAGGCGCGTTTCGCCAATCCCTTCATTGCCGCCGAACGCGGCTTCATCGACGACGTGATTCTGCCCCGCGATACCCGGCGCCGGGCGATCGGGGCATTTCAGACGCTGAGATCAAAGCGCCAGGAGCTGCCGCCGAAAAAGCACGGGAACATCCCGCTGTAAGGGGGAAAGAATGCCGACCATCTACATTCTGACCAATGCGGCGATGCCGGGCCTGGTGAAGATCGGCATCACCGAAGCCGGGGTCGAAGATCGGATGCGCCAGCTGGATTCCACCGGTGTGCCGCTGCCTTTCGAAGCGTTCCTCGCAGTGCAGGTCGAGGACGCCCGCGGATGGGAGCATGCGCTGCACGAGGCGTTCGGCGACCATCGCGTCAGGCCGTCACGCGAGTTCTTCCGCATCTCTCCCGACAAGCCCGCCGCCGTTCTCCGCATGCTCAAAGGTCTGGAGGTCACGCCCAAGCAGGATGTTGTGCAAGAGGCTGGCGACCAGGAGGCTCTGAACAAAGCGCGCGGCCGGCGATCGAATTTCGCCTTTGACCAAGCGAACGTTCCTATCGGAGCGGAACTTCAATCTGTGTTCGACGATGCGATCACATGCACGGTGGCCACGAACAAGAAAGTCCTGTTCCGGGGAGAAGAGCAGAGCCTGTCGGCCGCTGCGCTAACCATCGCGCATGAAAAGGGATTCGAATGGTCGGCAATACAGGGTCCTCTGTATTGGAAGTACGAGGATATGCCGCTGACGGAATTGCGCGACCTGGTGACTGACGAGGACGAGGACTAGCAGGGGCGATATGACCGACCCCCGCATTGAGGTTGCCGAAGCCGACATCACGACGCTCGAGGTCGATGCAATCGTGAACGCTGCCAACGCACGGCTGGCGCCGGGCGGCGGCGTGTGCGGAGCGATCCACCGGGCGGCGGGGCCCGGGCTGGCCGAGGAATGCGCGCGGCTGGGCGGCTGCGAGACCGGCGACGCCAAGCTGACCGGCGGCTACGATTTGCTGGCCACATACGTCATTCACGCGGTCGGGCCGGTGTGGCGGGGGGGCGAGGCCGGCGAGGCGGCGCTTCTGAGCTCCTGCTATCACCGCGCGCTGGAACTGGCCGAGGAGATCGGCTGCACTTCGATCGCCTTTCCGGCAATTTCGACCGGCATCTTCGGCTATCCGCGCGGGGCGGCGGCCGAGGTGGCGGTTCAGGCGGTTTCGGACTGGCTGGCGGACAATCAGAGCGTTGAGAGGGTGATCTTCTGCTGCTTCGAGGGGGAGACGGCGGCGATCTATGGTGAGGTTCTGGGAATGAGGGGCGACGGCCGATGACAGCCCTTACACTGGAGAATCCGGTTTTCGCGACATACGCCGTGTGTGCGTCGCTGATGGTGCTCAAGGTCATGGGACAGGGCTGGATGACCATCTATCGGCTGATGAAGGCTCGGTCCGGGTTCGCCAGCCCGGAGGATGCGCGACCGGGGCTGTACAATCCCAATCCACGCCCGGGGCAGACGGATGTCGACGACTATGTCGACCGGTCGCGGCGCATGCATCGAAACGATCTTGAAAACATCCCGGCTTTTTGGGCGGCGGGGCTGTTGTTCGTGGCGGTGGACCCGCCGCTGCTGTTCGCGCAGGTGCTGATGTACGGGTTCGTCCTCACACGGGCGTTTCATTCGGTGGCCTATGCCACCGCGCAATCGCACGAGGTGCGCTCGATCTTCTATACGGTCGGCTCCCTGGTGGTGATCTACATGGCCGTGCACGCGCTGATTGTCGCCGTTGCCGGGGCATTCGGCGGGTGATGGCGTCGAAGGCCGCGAGGTAGGCCAAGCGTGTTCTCGCGAATCCTGATCGCCAATCGTGGGGAAATCGCCTGCCGCATTGCGCGGACGGCGCGGGCGATGGGCGTCGAAACCGTGGCGGTTTTCTCCGATGCCGACCGGGAGGCGCTGCATGTGGCGGTGGCCGACGAGGCGGTTGCGATCGCCGGAAAGACGGCAGCCGAAAGCTACCTCAACGGGGACAAGATCATCGAGGCGGCCAGAAAGTCGGGCGCCGAGGCGATCCATCCCGGCTACGGCTTTTTGGCCGAAAATGCCGGGTTCGCCGAAGCGTGCGAGGCGGCGGGGCTCGTCTTCATCGGTCCGCCGGCGTCCGCAATCGCGGCGATGGGCGACAAGATCGCGGCCAAGAAGATCGCCGAAGAGGCCGGCGTGCCGATCATCGACGGGCACCCGGAGCCGCTGGACGACCCGAAACAGGCCTCGGCGATCGCCCGCAGGCTCGGCTATCCGGTGATGCTCAAGGCGGCCGCCGGCGGCGGCGGCAAGGGCATGCGGGTCGCCGCCAATGCCGCGGAAATCCGCGAAGGGCTGGAGCGGGCGCGTTCGGAGGCGCGGGCCAGCTTCGGGGACGAGCGGGTGTTCCTCGAAAAGTACATCGAACGGCCCCGGCATATCGAAATCCAGATCCTGGCCGACGAATTCGGCACCATCGTGCATCTGGGCGAGCGCGAATGCTCGATCCAGCGGCGCCACCAGAAGGTGATCGAAGAGGCGCCCTCGCCGGCGGTCGACGATCAGATGCGGGCCGAGATGGGCGCCAAGGCGATCGCGCTGGCGCGGGCGGTGGGCTATCGCAGCGCCGGCACGGTCGAATTCATCGTGGATGGGGAGGGCGAATTCCATTTCCTCGAGATGAACACGCGGCTGCAGGTCGAGCATCCCGTAACCGAGCTGGTCGCGGGTCTCGACCTCGTCGAGTGGATGCTGCGGATCGCGGCCGGCGAGGCGCTGGACTTCAAACAGGACGAGGTGAAGCTCTCGGGGGTGGCGATGGAGGCGCGCCTTTACGCCGAAGACCCCTATCGGCACGACTTTCCTTCAACCGGCCGGCTGCGCCGGTTCCGGCCGCCCCGCGATGCGGCGAGTGAACTGGCGGTCGTGCGGATCGACGCCGGGGTCGAGGAGGGTGGCGAGATTTCGCGCCTTTACGATCCGATGATCGGCAAGGTGGTCGTCTGGGGCCCCACTCGACGCGCGGCGATCGGGACCCTGAGCAGGACCCTCGATGAATTCGAGATCGACGGCGTTGCCCACAATATCCCGCTGCTCAGCGCCGTGCTGGAGCAACCGCGGTTCGTCGAGGGGCAGCTGGACACCGGCTATCTGGGCGAGGCGTTTGGCGGCGGCTTCGAGGGCGTCGCGCCCGACGAGGAGCGGCTGATGCGCCTGGCGGGGCTGGCCTGCTGCGCGGCGATCAAGCGCGAGAGCCGGGACAGGGGGGCGGCGGGCGAGCCCGGCGAGGTGCGGCAGTCGGTGGTGATCGGCGAGCGGCGCTTCGATTTCACCGTCAAGTCGGCGGGCGATTTCTTTGCGCTCAGACAGCCCGAGGAGACCACGATCGAGATCGAGACCGGCTGGGGCCCCGGCGAGAAACTGGCAAGGGTCTGGGTCGGCGGCGCGGAGATGATCGTCGGGATCGACCGGCTGACCGCCGGCTTTCGCTTGCGCTATCGCGGCACGGAGCTTGTGGCGCGGGTCCTCAGGCCCGAGGTCGCGGACCTCATGGTGCTCATGCCGCCCAAGCCGACCCCGGACGTCTCGCGGCTGCTTCTGTGTCCGATGCCCGGACAGGTGGTGCACATCGAGGTCGGCGAGGGCGAGCTGGTCGAATACGGCCAGCCGCTGGCAATCGTCGAAGCGATGAAGATGGAGAACGTGCTCAGGGCCGAGCGGCGGGCCCGCGTCAAGCGACTCGTGGTCGAAGTCGGCGCGGTCCTTGCGGTCGACGAGGTGATCATGGAGTTCGAAGAGGCATGAGTTCGATCAAGCCCGCCACCTATGCCGCCTGGGCGAAGCTCGCCGAAGCCGAGCTGGGTGGCCGGCCGATCGAAGAACTCGTCGCGGAACACGGGGGCCTCAAGCTCTCCCCGGTGCATTTTGCCGAGGATGTGCCGGCGGAAGCGGCCACCTCCATACCCGGCGAGGCCCCTTTCCGGCGCGGCATCCGGGCGACGATGTATGCAAACCGGCCGTGGACGATCCGGCAGTATGCGGGCTTCTCGACGGCGGCGGAAACGAACGAATTCTACCGTCAGGCGCTGGCGGCCGGGCAGAAGGGGCTATCGGTGGCCTTCGACCTGCCCACCCATCGCGGCTACGACAGCGATCACCCCCGGGTCGCCGGCGACGTCGGCAAGGCGGGGGTCGCGATCGATACCGTCGAGGACATCAAGGCGTTGTTCGCCGGCATCCCGCTCGACGAGACGAGCGTTTCGATGACCATGAACGGGGCGGTGATCCCGATCCTGGCCATGTTCATCGTCGCCGCCGAAGAGGCCGGGGTGGCGCGCGGCGGACTCGCGGGGACGATCCAGAACGACATCCTCAAGGAGTTCATGGTCCGCAATACCTACATTTATCCGCCAGCGCCCTCGATGCGGATCGTCGGCGACGTCATCGCCTTCGCGGCGCGGCAAATGCCACGGTTCAACTCGATTTCGGTTTCCGGCTACCACATGCACGAGGCCGGGGCGACTTCGGTCCAGGAGCTCGCCTACACGCTGGCCGACGGCATCGAATATGTGCGGGCGGCGACGGGGCGGGGGCTGGCGATCGACGATTTCGCGCCGCGCCTGTCGTTCTTCTTCGGGGTCGGCATGGATTTCTTCGTCGAGGTGGCCAAGCTGCGCGCGGCGCGGGTGATGTGGGCGTCCATCATGGCCGATCTGGGCGCCAGGAACGCGCGCTCCAAGATGCTGAGGGCCCATTGCCAGACCTCGGGGGTATCGCTCACCGAGCACGATCCGCTCAACAACGTCACCCGCACCGCCTATGAGGCGCTGGCGGCGGTGCTGGGCGGTACCCAGTCGCTGCATACCAATTCCTTCGACGAGGCGATCGCACTGCCCTCGACAAACGCGGCGCGAATCGCCCGCAACACGCAACTGATCCTGCAGCACGAAAGCGGGATCGCCGATTTCGTCGATCCCTTGGGGGGCTCTTATCTGGTCGAGGCGCTGACGGCGGCGCTGACGCGCGAGGCGGGGGCGCTGATCGAGGCGATCGAGGATGCGGGCGGCATGACCAAGGCGATCGAGGCGGGCACGCCGAAGGGCGAAATCGAGCGCGCCGCCGCTGTCCGCCAGTCCAGGATCGACAAGGGCGAGGCGGTCATCGTCGGCGTCAACCGCTTCCGGCTCGAGGAAGAGGCGCCGCTCGACTTCCGCACCATCGATACCGCGCAGGTGCGCGAAGCGCAGACGAGCCGGCTGGTGGCGGTTCGCGACAAGCGCGACGCGGGCGCCTGCGCGAGCGCGCTCGCGGGGCTCAGGGAAGCGGCGGCGAGTGACGGCCCCAACCTGCTCGAAGCGGCGATCCCGGCGGCAAAGGCGCGGGCGAGCGTCGGCGAGATATCCGACGCGCTGGCCGATGTTTTCGGGCGTTACCAGGCGAAGCCGGTGCTCGTCTCGGGGGTTTTCGCGAGCGAATATGCAGACGATCCGGAATTCGAGGCGGTTCGCGCCCGGGTCGCGACCCACGCGAAGGAGCGCGGACGGGTGCCCTCGATCTACATTGCCAAAATGGGGCAGGACGGCCATGACCGGGGCGCGCATGTGGTGGCCTCGGCGTTCGCCGATCTCGGCTTCGAGGTGGTGGTCGGGGCTCTTTTCGAGGCGCCGGCGGAAGTGGCCGAGCGGGCGGCCGAGGCCGGTGTCGAGGCGATCGGGGTTTCCACCTTGGCGGCCGGGCACGTCACGCTGGTGCCCGAGCTGATGGCGGCACTGAGGGACGCGGGGTCGGAGATTTCGGTGTTCTGCGGCGGGGTGATCCCGCAGCGGGACCACGCGATGCTGCGCGCGGCGGGGGTGGCCGACATCTTCGGGCCAGGCTCCAATGTGATTGCGGCGGCCGGATCGGTGCTCGACGCGGTCGAGCGAAGGCGGGTCAACCGATGATCGGGGCTCTCGCGCACATCGCCCTTGCGGTGCCGGACGTCGAAGCGGCGGCGGCGAGATATCGCGACGGGCTGGGCGCGACGGTCTCGGCGCCGAAGGCGCTGCCCGAGCACGGTGTGACCGTAGTCTTCGTCCAGCTTGGGGGTACCCGGATCGAATTGATCCAGCCGCTCGGCGAGGCGTCGCCGATCGCCGGCTTCCTGGCGCGCAATCCGACCGGGGGCATCCATCATTTGTGCTTTGAGGTCAGTGACTTGGCGGCGGCGGTCGCGAACCTGATTCAGGCCGGCGGCCAAGTCCTCGGCGACGGCAAGCCGACGATCGGCGCCCGCGGCCGGCCAGTGGTGTTCGTCGATCCGAAGGCGTTCGACGGCGTGCTGATCGAAATCGAGGAAGCGGCCGGCTAGCGCCCGAAATACCGTTCGGCCAGTTCGAGGAACTTGTCGCCGCGTTCCTCGAAGTCGCGGAACTGGCCGAAGGACGGCGCGCCGGGCGACAGGAGGATGACATCGAAGCGGTCGGCTCGGTCCTTGAGCTGGCGCATGGCGTACTCAAGCGTGTTGGCCTCGACGACGTCGATCGGCAGGTCGAGTTCGGCGATGGCCGCGGCCAGCCGGGCACCGGTATCCGGCAGACAGGCGACAAGCACGACGTTGGATCGGTCGAGGCTGCGGGCGAGATTGCGGTAGTCCTGTCCGCGGTCGAAGCCGCCGGCGATCAATGCCAGCCGGTCGAGAGGGTAGGCGGCGATGGCTGCCTTGGTGGCTTCCGGGGTCGTGGCGATCGAATCGTCGACGGCGACCTTGTCGCCGACCTCGACTTCATGGAGGCGATGCGGCAAGGGCGTGAACCCGGCAATGGCGCCGACAATCGCGTCCTCACCGGCGCCCGCAGCGAGCGCCAGGCGGGCGGCGAGAACGGCATTGTCGAGATTGTGCGCCCCACGCAGGTGGGAGGCGCGGAAGGCGTCGATCAGTTCGTCGTCGAAATCGGCCGGCAGCGCCGGCAGCAGGCGCACGGGATTGGCAACCCGAGAGGTGAAAGCGGGGTGGGTGGCCGCCTGCGGGCCCAGGGCAAGGCGGAAATCGCCGCCGAGCGTGAGAATGCGCAGCTTGTCGTCATAGTAGCGCTGAATCTTGCGGTGCCAGTCGACATGTTCGGGATACAGATTGGTGATGCCGACCAGATCGGGCGCCATATCGAGGTCGGCGATCTGATAGGAGGAAAGTTCAAGGACCACGGTTTTGTGGGGTTCAAGGTCCAGCGGCGGGACCCCGATATTGCCGCCAAGCCCGGCATCGATGCCGGCGGCGACCAGCATGTCGAAGGTCAGCCTGGCGGTGGTGGATTTGCCCTTGGTCCCCGTGATCGCGATCACCATCGCCCCGGCGCGGCGGTATTCGGCCCACAGGTTGACGTTGGTCGTGACGGGAATGCCGGCGGCCTTGGCCGCTTCGATCTCCGGCTTGTAGATCGATACGCCGGACGATCGGACGACAAGCGTGTAGTGCCGGTCGCGGAAGGCGGACGTCAGGGAGTCGACGGAGACGCGATTGGTGTCGGGAATGTCGGCGGGTCCCTCGTCGACACAGACCTCCACAGTGGTGGCGGGAGCGGCCTCGGCCAGAAAGCGCCGCGTCGATTTCGCCTCCCGGCCGGCGCCATAGAGGAGGACGGGACCCTCAAGCCGCATGGGCGTTCACGGCCTCGAACAGGTCGCGAGGAATGAGATGATCGTTCCCGTCGCGCATCGAGGCAGCCCAGGCGGCGTCCAGCTTGTCGGCACCGTAGAATGACTCGAGCTCGGACTTGAGGGCGCGCGGGACGGCGCCGCCGGCCCATTCCTCGGACCGAACCAGCCGCCACAGACTGGCGGCGGCCTCCAGGATCTCGCCGACGCATTCCCAGGGTTTCTGACCCGCCAGGCCCGTCAACTGGCGATACGAATCAAGGTTTTCGGGCTGGTCGAGCAGGTTGTGCCGGAAGATGGCGATGAGCCGGTCCTTGTCCATCCAGGGAGCCAGGACGAGGAATACGAAGTGGCACTTGGGGCACTCGCCACACCATAGCGGCCCCTTGTTGCGCTCGATGGTGAAATTGCGGTTGCAGCTCGAAAAGACGTCATCGAAGCGCGCGGTCCGCGCGAACAGGGCCCCGATCCGCGCTTCCGAATAGGGCCTGAGCAGCGAGAAATAGTCGAGCGCGCCGCCGGTGACGTCGGCAAGAACGGCACGCATGAGCTTTTCGAAGCGGTAGGACTTCGAATACTGGTGATTGACCAGCCGGCCGTCGAATTCGAGGTTGCCTTCGGATGCCGAGCGCTCGTTGGACAGCACGATGCGGCGGTAGCCGAAAAGGACCGCGGCCATCGCGGCGATCATGGAGTTGATGGCGGTGGCCGGCACGTGTCCGTTGTAGTAGCCGGGCTCGGTCGACAGGCGCACCACCTCCGGGTCGATCAGGCGCCGCACGAATACGGGCACGCGATTGAGGCGGGTGACGGACTCGAAGATCGGACCCTTGGGATTGACGGCGAAGGGCGAGAAGTCGGCACCCGCCGCCTCGAGCAACGAAATCGTCACCAGCGAATCCTTGCCGCCTCCGACGAGAGTGAGGGCGCGATCGGTCAGTGCGATCGGGGCGCCGGTGCCGTCGGAAGCGGCGGCGACCAGCTGCAGCTTTCCGAACCGGTGCAGATCGTTGCGGGCGTAGAATTCACCCAGACCGTTCTCATAGATGTCGAGGATGAGATCGCGCTGGGCATCGCTGAAGCCCAGCGCCGACGCGTCGATGGACAGCGGCGCCTTGAGCTTGAAGTAGGAAACCCCGAGAGTCGCGGCGGTGAGCGCCAACAGGCGCGCAAAGGCGGGGTGGTCGGTCGGCGCGGCGGTGGGCAGCGCCGGGAACTTCAGCTCCTCGACAAATCGCAGCGCGCCCAGCCGGTAGCCGAACCGCGCCTCGGCGGCCGCGGGGTCGAACCGCGGCGCTTCGATGACAAATGACTCGTCGCTCACGGGGTCGGTTGGGGCGCTCGCCATGGTGGCGCAAGCCCTAGTTGAAACCGCCGATGCCGGCAAGAGGGGCGCGGCGACGGCTCACTGGCCCAGGCATTCGGCGAAGGCCGCGCCCACGCGCCGCATGAGCTCGGGATAGAATTGCGGGCCCGGCGCGATGGCGGTGCCGACAGGGTCGATCTCGACGAGCCGCAGGTCGTAGTCGGCGGCCAGGGCCTCGAGGAGATCGGGTCGGAATTGCGGCTCGGTGATCAGGCAGGCGATTTCGCCGGCGGCGGCCTGTTCCCGGATTTCGGCGACCCGGCCGGCGCCCGGGGTCAGATCCGGTTCGACAACGACGTAGTCGTAGTCAATTTCCCACTGCCGCGCGAACCAGTCGAAGGCGTCGTGATAGCTGACCGCCGTTCCCTCCGTATCGCCGGCAAGCGAAGCCTGGATCGAAGCGTCGACCTCCGCCAGCGTGGCGCGGAAGGAGCTTGCATTGGCGAGATAGACAGCGGCGTTCTCCGGGTCGGCATCGGTCAGAACGCGGCTGACATACTCGCCCAGGTCGGCGACGAGAGAGGTGTCGAGCCAGATGTGGGGGCTGCGGCCCCCGTCGTCATGGGTCGTCTCCTCGGCGGCCAGGATCAGATACAGATCGACGAAGTCCATCAGCGCGACATGATCGCCGCCGACTTCCTCGACGGCGTCCCAGATACCGGTTTCCATTGTGGGGCCGATCCCGAAAACAAGGTCGGCATCCTCGAGCAGGCGCCGCTTCGAAGGGGTGAGCGCGTAGGCGTGCGGGGAGACCGGTGTGTCGATGAGCAGCTCGGGCGTGCCGACGCCCTGCATGATGGCGGCGACGATGCCATGTACGGGCAGGAGGGTGGCGACGACCTTCGGCGCCGCCGCGGCCGGGGTGACCAGGCCGAAAACGAGAATCGCCGTGGGAACGAAGCGGCGCATGATCGAACTCTTGGGCTGCGCTGGTGGCTTCCAGCGGTGTTATATTGTAACAGGGGCGCGACGTGCCACACAATCATGACCGGTCAATCGCGACGGCGTGATCGCAGGGGGCTCGAGGATGGATTCGGCCAAGCACTCGCCGCTGATCGCAGCCACGCATCTGGGGGTCAAACGCGGCGGCCGATGGGTCGTCAGGGGCGTCGACATCTCGGTGGCGCGCGGTGAGTTGGTCACCATGATCGGCCCGAACGGGGGCGGCAAGTCGACGATCGCGGCGGCGCTGCTGGGGCTCCTCCGGGCGGACGAGGGAGACGTCAGCCGCGATGCGTCGGCCAAGATCTCCTACGTGCCCCAGAAGATGTTCGCCGACTGGACGTTGCCGATAACGGTGGAGCGGTTCATGCATCTGACCGGCGGCGTTGCCGAAGGCGATGTGAGCGCCGCGCTTGACGACGCGGGCGCCGGACATCTTCGCTCGTCGCGCTTGTATGCACTTTCGGGTGGCGAATTCCAGCGCGTGATGCTGGCCCGCGGGATCGCGCGGCGCCCCGATCTGCTGGTTCTCGACGAGCCGGTACAGGGGGTCGATTTTTCCGGCGAGCTGGCGCTGTACGACCTCATCGACCGAACCGTCGACCGATTGGGCTGCGGGGTGCTTCTGATCAGTCACGATCTGCACATGGTGATGGCGCGCACCGACAGGGTTTTCTGCATCCAGGGCCATGTGTGTTGCTCGGGGCCGCCCGAGCATGTTGCGGCCGACACGGAATACCGGCGCCTGTTCGGGCCGGACGCCGCCTCCGTTCTGGCGGTCTTCAAGCACGATCTGGCGCATCATCACGCCCACGAGGAGACCGAGGAGGACGGATGAGCGTGCTGCTGTCGGATTTTCTGGTGCGGGCGCTTCTGGGCGGGGTGCTGCTGGCGTTCGTCGCGGGCCCCCTCGGGGCGTTCGTCGTGTGGCGGCGGATGAGCTATTTCGGGGACACGATGGCGCATTCGGCGCTGTTGGGCGTCACGATCTCGCTCGGGTTCCGGATCGACTTCTTCGCCGGCATTTTCGCGGTGGCCGCAGCCGTGGCCCTGTTGTTGAACGCGGTCCGGGAGCGGGTGCAGCTGCCCACGGACGCGCTTTTGGGCATTCTCTCGCACGCGGCGTTGGCAACCGGCCTGGTGATCGTGGCGCTCGTCGGCAATCTCAGGATCGACCTGATGGGGTTCTTGTTCGGAGACATCCTGGCGCTGACGGCGGACGATCTGGGTGTGCTTGTCGGCGCGGTGGCGGTGGTGTGGGCGGTTCTCGGCTTCGTGTGGCGGCCCTTGCTGGCCGATACGGTCAGCTCCGAGTTGGCGGAGGCCGAGGGGCTCGCCGGCCGTCGGGCGCGGCTCGCTTTCGTGCTGCTCCTGGCGGGCACGATCGCGCTTTCGATCAAGATCGTCGGGGTGCTGCTGATCACCGCGATGCTGATCATCCCGGCGTCGACGGCGCGGCTGACGGCCGGGAGCCCGGAAGCGATGGCGGCGGGGGCAGCGGGCTACGGCGCCGTGGCCGTGGCCGCCGGACTGGCGCTGAGCGTGAGGTTCGACACGCCAACCGGGCCGTCCATCGTGATGGCGAGCGCCGCGGTTTTTGCGTGCGTGGCCGCGATATCGCTGGCGGTGCGCCGGGTTGGCCGCTAGCGGCCGGAACGCGAATCGCGGCAGCGGGGGCAGGCCCCGTGCAATTCGAGTTGTGCCGAGCGCACGTCGAAGTCGCCCACATCGAGGTTGCGGGCGAGCAGTTCCGGCTCGTTGACCGGCACCTCGTCGACGGCGCCGCAATGCTCGCAGATGGTGAAGGCGGCCCAGTGACCCGCGTCGTGGTCGGCGCAGGCGACAAAGGCGTTCAGGCTTTCGACCTTGTGCACGAGCCCGGCCGCGACCAGCTTGTCGAGCGCCCGGTAAACCTGCACCGGCGCCCGGATGCCGCTGTCGGCGACCGCCTCAAGCAGCGCATAGGCGCTCCTCGGCCCGCGGGCGCGCTCAAGCGCGGCGAGCACCGATCGCTGATGGTCGGAAAGGGTCTCGGTTGCGGGCATGAGCCCAGTCTATCACAGCTTTTTCGGGTTCGGGGGAGTCACCAAAGACGCATCTTCAGGCGCTCGACGATCGCCTCGCCGATACGCTGATAGCCGTATTCGCGCATCACGCAGGAATAGCCGTTGGCCAGCTTCTCGATGCTGAACAGGTTGTAGCGGCCGGGCGCCTGGCCACTGTCCGGGGCGGCGGCGGCGGCGGCGACCCCGATGACGGGGACGTCGCCGTGCGGGCCGCTGACGGCGCTGACCCGGGATTCATGACAATGCCCGTGCAGGATGAGCTCGGCACCGGCGCGCTCGATGGCCAACCGGAAATGCTCGGCGCCCCTCAGCCCGAGGCGGAACGATGCCTCCTCGGGCTGCGGCGGATGGTGAATAAGCACCACCCGGAAGACGCCTTCCTCGCCGAGCCTGCGCAACGCCTGCTCGAGCCTGAAGCCCTGGCCCTCGTCGAATACGCCAAAGGCCATGAACGGAGCGGTGGAGACGGCGCTGGAGCAGCCGACGAGCGCGACTTCCCGCTTGCGGCGAACGAAGGGAAAGGGCGCTTCGCCCAGCCGTTGACCCTTCATGTAGTCGCCCCAGGCCTTGATGCAGCGATCAAGCGCCCCGGGCACGTACGCGTCGTGGTTGCCCGGGATCACGGCAACCCGCCCCGGGGGGCCGAGCGAGGCCAGCCAGCCGGCGGCGCGATCGATTTCGGCGGGAAGGCCGAGATTGACGAGATCGCCGGTGACCGCGATCAGGTCGGGGTTGGCCCGCTGCATGTGGCGGACCAGTTCGATCACCGTGTCGCGCCGCAAGGCGTCCTTGCGCGCGAGCCGCCAATGCAGGTATCCGGTGATGCGCTTGGAAAAAAGCGCCAGCGGCGAGAACCGGGGCAGGGGCGCCAAATGGACGTCGGAAATGTGCGCGAGTTCGATCAACTCATCCGCCCTGGCCGGCCGAACCTCCCCCGTTTATGGCCCGCAAGCTGCGGCGACAAAATGGCCGCCGAGGCGAACCGAACCGTTTTTTGGCTCGACCGCCCCCCGGCGCGGGCGCGGTGATGGGTGCCGATCCGGCCCAGATGAGCGGCTGGCTGAAGGCCCGGACCTCGGCGTTCCTGTTCCTGGCGGGCCTTTGGCGACGGATGACGCTGGGCACGCGCGGGATGCTGGTGGACGGCGACAAGGTGCTCCTGATTCGGCACGGCTATGTGCCTGGCTGGCAGCTTCCCGGCGGCGCGATCGAGCCGGGGGAAACCGCACTGGACGGTGTGCGCCGGGAGGTCGAGGAGGAAACGGGCTATGCGATCGCCGGCGACGGCGAGCTCTTCGGCTTCTATCACAACGCCGATGTTTCGCGGCGCGATCACGTGGCGCTCTACGTCTTCCGCTCCTTCGAGCGGGTGCGCGAATTCCGGCCCAATCGCGAAATCGAAGCGGTCGGCTGGTTCGACATCCGGGCTCTGCCAGACGAGACCACGCACGGCACGCGACGCCGCGTCGACGAAGTCTTCGACGGGGCCTCACGGCGCGCGGTCTGGTAGCGCTCAGGGCTCGAGAAATTCCGGCTCGGGCCCGATCGGCACGATCCGGTGCGGATTGATCGAATTGTGGCTCCAGTAGTAGTGGAGCTTGGTCGCCTCAAGGTCGACGGTCTCGGCGATGCCGGGCTGGCGGTAGAGGTCTTTGAGGAGACGCGAGAGGTTCGGGTAGTCGGCGATCCGGCGCAGATTGCATTTGAAGTGGCCGACATAGACCGCGTCGAACCTGACGAGCGTCGTGAACAGGCGCCAGTCGGCCTCGGTGATGGCGTCGCCGGTCAGATAGGGGTTCTCGCCGAGCAACCCCTCCACCCAGTCGAGGGTTTCGAACAGCACCGTCACCGCCTCGTCATAGGCCACCTGGGTGGTGGCGAAGCCGGCCTTGTAGACGCCGTTGTTGATCCCCGAGTAGACGCGCGCGTTGATTTCGTCGATGCGGGGGCGAAGGGGCGCGGGATAGAAGTCGAGGCGATTGTCGGTCAGAGCGTCGAACGCCGAATTGAACATCCGGATGATCTCCGAACTCTCGTTGGAGACGATTGTGCGGCGCTGCTTGTCCCACAGGGTCGGAACCGTCACCCGGCCGGAATAGTCCGGCGCGGCGAGCACATAGACGTCTCTGAGGTAGTCGGCATGGTTGACCGGGTCGTCGGTCGACCCCCGCTCGCCGGTGAAGGCCCAGCCGTGTTCGTCGGTCATTTTCGGGTCGGCGATCGACACTGAAATCAACGGCTCGAGCGCCTTGAGCTTGCGGAAGACGAGCGTGCGGTGCGCCCACGGGCAGGCCATGGCGACATAAAGATGATAGCGCCCGGCCTCGGCCTGAAAGCCGCCCTCACCGGACGGACCGGGCGCGCCGTCTTCGGTGATCCAGTTGCGGAACTGCGTGGGACGGCGCTTGAAGCGGCCCCCGGTGCTGCTCGTGTCGTACCACTCGGCCGACCATTTCCCTGCTTCGAGCTTGCCCATTGGTTCGCTGCCTTTGCTGATGCGGGCACAATGTAGGTGCGAAATCCCACCTGCCAAACCCGACGTCCGATCCTTGGCGGTCCCGGGCTGCCGGATCGTTTTCGGCTCGACGCCGGCGCCGGCGAAATGGTAAGGGAGCGCCCTTCACACGGGGAAATCACGATGACCGGAGCACGGGGCCGTATGCGACGAGGGCGATAGCGCTCTTTGTCCGCCCCATCATCCCATCAGGTCATCGTCCCATGCCTTCCAAAAGACCCGACGCGCCGGAGCTTCCGGCCGAGCATCCTGACCACCCGTTCACCGTGCGGCCGGAGCAGGCCGCCGACGGCGACTGGATCGAGGCGCTTCATGTGCGCTGCTTCGGCCCCGGCCGTTTGGCCCGGGCGGCGTTTCGAGTGCGCGAACAAATCGAACCGGAGCTGGCGCTGTGTCTGATCGCGGAGTTCGACGGCAAGCCCGTTGCCTCGGTGCGGATGACGCCGATCGCGGTGGGGGGCGAGCCCGGCTATCTGCTCGGTCCGCTGGCGACCGAACCGGAGTATCGCGGGCGTGGGGCGGGGCGTTGGCTGGCCCGGCAGGCGACCGAGGCCGCGATGCAGAAATCCCCGGCCGGCTTCGTGCTTCTGGTGGGCGACGAACCGTATTTCGCTCCGCTCGGATATCGGCGCGTGAGCGGGGCGATCCCGTTTCCCGGTCCGGTTGATCCGGCCCGGATTTTGGTTCATTGCGATGCGGCGCTGGTCGCGCGTCTTGAGGGACCGGTCGGCGCCCGCGCGAGGTGAGGGCGGCGCTCCCGATGACGCTATCCGAGGATCTGATCGACCGAATCGCCTCCCGACTGCTCGCCGCCCCGGAGGCGGCGGGCCGATCGAGGCACCGCGAGTTCGACGGCAAGCCGCTGTTCAATGCCGACCGGCCGACGATGCCCGCGGCGGTGCTGGTGGCGCTCGTCAAGCGGGCCGAGGGCTTTCGGGTGCTCTACACGGAGCGGTCCGCGGATCTCCAGGTCCATTCGGGGCAGGTCGCGTTCCCAGGCGGCAAGATCGACGAAGAGGACGCAGATGCAGCCGGGGCCGCAATGCGCGAAGCTGGCGAGGAAGTCGGGCTGAGGGCCTCCGACGCAAGGGTGATCGGGTTTTTGCCGAACTACTTCACGATCTCGAACTACCTGGTCACCCCTGTCGTCGCCGAGGTGCACCCGACAGCGCCGTTCCGCGCCAACCCGGCCGAGGTTACAGGCGTGTTCGAAGTGCCGCTTACCTTCCTATTGCCCGAAAAAAACTATACCCGGCTGAGTTTCGTGCGTGGTGGCGCAAAACGGTCGAGTTGGCGGATCGACCATGGCGGCCACACCATCTGGGGGATCACCGCGGGGCTGACGCGCCTGTTCCGCGACACCGCGCTCATCGGCGAGGAGGCCGGCAATGGCGCCGCGTAAGGTTCGGACCGTCGCTGGTGCGACGTGGCTCGATGCCCCCGCTACCCGGGCGGTGTTCGCGGCACTCGACGGCGAGGGCGGGCGGACCCGGGCGGTCGGCGGGATCGTGCGCGACACGCTGCTGGGCATCGAACCGCCGGACATCGACATGGCCACCGAGTTCCCGCCGGAGGAAGTGACGGCGCGCGCCGAAGCGGCGGGGATCGCCGCTCATCCCACGGGAGTCGAATTCGGCACCGTGACGCTGGTGCATTCGGGCATTCCGATCGAAGTCACGACGCTGAGAAGCGACATAGAGACTGACGGCAGGCACGCTGTGGTGCGCTTCGGCACCGACTGGACGGAAGACGCGGCGCGGCGCGATTTCACCATCAACGCGATCTACGCCTTCGCCGACGGCACGATCTTCGACCCGTTGGGAGGGGTTGCCGACTGCGCGGCCCGAACGGTCCGCTTTATCGGCCGGCCCGCCGACCGGATCGCCGAAGACTATCTGAGGATCCTCAGGTTCTTCCGGTTCTTCGCGGTTTACGGCTCCGGGCGGCCGGACCCCGAAGGTCTGAAGGCCTGCGCCCGGCTGAAGGACGGGCTCAAGCGGCTGTCCGCGGAACGGGTGTGGGCCGAGCTCAAGAAGCTCCTGGGCGCCGACGACCCGTCACGAGCGCTTTTGTGGATGCGCACCGCTTCGGTGCTTTCCGAGGTGCTCCCGGAGTCGGCGAAGTGGGGGATCGATGCGGTCCATCCCCTGATCGCGGCGGACGAGGCTCAGGGCCGGGCTCCCGACGCGCTGTTGCGGCTGATGGCGATCATCCCGCCGCGGGCCGAGCGGGTGGCCTCGGTCGCCGAACGGTTGCGGCTCGCGAACGCCGAGCGGGAGCGGCTCGCGCGCTGGGCGGCGAGCGAGACGCCGGACGCCGAGACCGACGAGGGTCGCTTCGCCGAGCTGCTCTATCGTGGCGAGGCCGGCGGTATCGCTGACCGGTTGAGGCTGGCGGCTTCGGCGGCGCGGGCGGCGGGCGAGACCGACAAGGCAGGTAAATTCGACCGGCTGATTGCGGCAGCCGAGACCTACCGGCGCCCAAGATTCCCGATTCGCGGCAAGGACCTCGTGGCCCGCGGCTACGCGCCAGGCCCCGAGCTCGGTCACCGCCTCGAGGAGCTCGAGGAGGTCTGGATCGAAAGCGGTTTCGCGCTCGGCCGCGAGGAGCTGCTGGCGCGGATCGGACCGGCTAGTCCGTCTGCTCGGTGATCCGCTCCTTGATCCTGCCCACGGTCTGATCATTGACCGAGTCCTCGCCATGGGTGGCGCGCATGTGCTCGAGCGCCCTGCGGACGATCTCGGCCTCCTCTTCGTGGTGGGTGTGCCAGGGGCAACCCGGGACCAACGTTCCGCAGTGATATTCCTTCATCGGTACACTCCTCTTCGCCTTCCACCCGCCATGAACACTGTAACCGGTGCGCGCCCGAATGTTGAGCGAACTCCGCCGCCGCGCCTCACGGCCATTTTGCCAGCGGCGGCAGCGATGACAAGATCGCCTCGACATTGCCGCCGGTCTTCAGCCCGAACGCCGTGCCCCGATCGTAGAGCAGGTTGAATTCGGCGTAGCGTCCCCGCCGCACCAGCTGTTCGTCTCGGTCGGCCTGGGTCCACGGGGTCAGAAAGTTGCGCCGGACCAGCTCGGGATAGACGGCAAGGAACCGCCTGCCGACGTCGCGTGTAAACGCAAAATCCTCGCCCCAGTCGCCGGAATTGTGGCGGTCGAAGAAGATGCCGCCGATGCCGCGCGGCTCGCCCCTGTGGTGGAGATAGAAATACTCGTCGCACCAGGTGCGGTAGCGCTCGTAGTCGGCCGATGCATGGGCATCGCACGCGGCCCGCATGGCGGCGTGGAAATCCCTGGCGTCGGCGTCTTCCTGGGTGCGGCGACGGTCGAGCATCGGGGTGAGATCTCCGCCGCCGCCAAACCACCAGCGGGAGGTGCAGACCATCCTGGTGTTCAGGTGGGCGGTGGGGGCGTGGGGATTGTGAGGGTGAACGATCAGGGACACGCCGCTCGCCCAGAACGACCGGGATTCGTCGGTACCGGGAATCTCGGCCGCGAATTCAGGGGAAAACTCGCCATAGACAGTCGAGACGTGAACGCCTGCCTTTTCGAACACGCGGCCGGACATGGTCGCCATCTCGCCACCGCCGCCATCGGCGCCGGTCGAATCGGCGCGCGACCAGCGCCGGCGCTCGAAACGGCCGGCGGGGCGATCGCTGCCCGGACCGGTCAGCGACCCCTCGAGGGTTTCCAGGGCGGCGCACAGATGGTCGCGCAGTTGCACGAACCAGGCGGCGGCGGCCTGCTTGTTGGCATCGATGTCGTCGGGAAGGGCCATGTGCGGCGCGCCCACAGGTCGTTGGACCGCGGGTGTCTAGCATGGCCCGGCACCTGAAGGCGACCGTTCCCGCGAGGCGGGGCCGGGCGCGAAACGGCGGGCGCCCGGGGTGCCTTCGGCCGGGCAGGGCAGAGTGTCGCAGGGGTGCCGGGCCGCGACCAGCCGGGCTGGACAACCGCAAATGAGGGTGCAAAAAGACTGCCCGGTTTGAGGGCCGGCGCGGGCGCCGGATATGCGGCCGCAGCGATTGCACCGCAGGGGCGGGGGAATTGACCACAAAAGCGGAAGCCGAGCCGACAAGGCGGGACTTTCTCTACGTTGCGACGGGCGCCGTTGGCGCCGTCGGCGTGGCGGCGGCCATATGGCCGCTGGTCGACCAGATGAACCCCTCGGCGGCGGTCAAAGCGCTGGCCTCGATCGAGCTCGATCTGTCACCGATCGAGGAAGGCGCCGAGGTGACCGTGAGCTGGCGCGGCCTGCCGGTCTTCGTGCGCCATCGCACGCCGGCGGAAATAGACGCGGCGCGCGCAACCCCGCTCGACGAGCTCAAGGACCCTCAGGCGGACGAGGCGCGGGTCAAGGAAGGCCACGCGCAATGGCTGATCCTGGTCGGCGTGTGCACCCATCTGGGCTGCATTCCCCTCGGTTATGAGGGCGAGTACGACGGCTGGTTCTGCCCTTGCCACGGCTCGGTCTACGACACCTCCGGGCGCATTCGATTCGGGCCGGCGCCCGAGAATCTGGCGGTGCCGGACTACGAGTTCGTGTCCGATACCCTGGTCAAGATCGGCTAGGGGGACGGCAATGGCGACCAAGAGCACCTATTCACCTTCCAACGCCTTCACCCGGTGGGTCGACAGCCGGCTGCCGATCATCCGGTTCACCTACGACACGCTGATCGACTACCCGACCCCGAAGAACCTCAACTACTGGTGGACGATGGGGGCGATCCTGGCCGGGTTCCTCGGCATCCAGATCGTCACCGGGATCATCCTGGCGATGCACTACACGCCGAACGCCGACCTCGCCTTCGAGTCGGTGGAACTGCTGCGCCGCGACATCAATTGGGGCCGCATCCTGCAAGGCGCGCACGCCACCGGCAGTTCGATGTTCTTCCTGGCGGTCTACATCCACATCTTCCGCGGGCTCTTCTACGGCTCCTACAAGGCGCCCCGGGAAGTGTTGTGGTTGCTCGGCGTGATCATCTTCGTGCTGATGATGGCGACGGCGTTTTTGGGGTACGTGTTGCCCTGGGGTCAGATGAGCTTCTGGGCGGCGACGGTGATCACCCAGATCTTCCAGGCCATCCCGTTGGTGGGCGAGTCGATTCTGGAATGGCTCAGGGGCGGATTCGCCGTCGGCAACCCGGCGCTCAACCGCTTCTATTCCCTGCACTATCTGTTGCCGTTCATGATCGCGGCAGTGGTCCTCCTGCACATCTGGGCGCTGCACGTGCCGGGCAACAACAATCCCACCGGCGTCGAGGTCAAATCCGGGCAGGACACGGTGCCCTTCCACCCCTACTACACGGTCAAGGACACCTTCGCCTTCGTCGTGTTCCTGATCCCGTTCGCCTGGTTCACCTTCTTCGCCCCGGACATACTGGGCCATCCGGACAACTACATTCCCGCCAATCCGCTGGTGACGCCGGAGCATATCGTGCCGGAGTGGTACTTCCTGCCCTTCTACGCGATGCTCCGGGCGATCAATTTCAACGTCACCATCCCGTTCACCGACATCGTCTTGATCAATTCCAAGCTGGGCGGGGTGATCGCCTTCTTCGGTTCGATCATCGTCTTGTTCTTCGTGCCGTGGCTCGATCGCTCGCCGGTGAGATCGGGGACCTTCCGGCCGATGTTCAAGTGGTTCTTCTGGCTGTTGGTCATCGCGTTCGTGGGGCTGGGATACCTGGGCGCGCAGAAACCCGAGGGCATCTACGTCGCCATCGCGCAGGCAGCGACGGCCTACTATTTCATCTACTTCCTGATTGTGCTGCCGGTGTTGGGGCGCATCGAGACCCCGCGCGAGCTGCCCGCCTCGATCTCCCAGAGCGTTCTGGACGCCGCCGGCGACGAAGCGCCGTCGGGCGCTGGAGCCTGACGCATGGCGGTGGCACCCTCGATTTTCGCGCGCCTCGTCCCCGCCATCGCCGGGGCGCTGCTGGCGGGCGGCGCGGCGCTGGCGCAGGAGCAAGAGACGCCCGCGTTCGATCAGCAGTCCTGGACCTTCGCCGGCATCTTCGGCACCTACGACCGCAACCAGTTGCAGCGGGGCTTTCAGGTGTTCCGGCAGGTGTGCGCGAACTGCCATTCGGCGGACCTTCTGGCGTTCCGCAATCTCGCCGAGCCCGACGGGCCGGAATACTCCGAGGATCAGGTCAAGGCGCTGGCCGCGACGTTCACGATTGATGATCCCGACGCCATCGGCGGCGATCGGCCGGCCATTCCCGCCGACCGCTGGCCCAGTCCCTGGGCGAGTTCGGCCGACGCGAGGGCCGCCAACAACGGCGTCGTGCCGCCCGATTTCTCGGTGATCGCCAAGGCGCGGTCGGTGCCCGTCGAATTTCCGTGGTGGGTGTTCAACTACTTCACCGCCTATCAGGAGGGCGGGCCCGACTACATCTACAATCTGATGACCGGCTATCATGACCAGGCGCCGGCGGATTTCGAGTTGCGCCCGGGCCAGTACTACAACGACTTCTTCCCCTCCAAGGCGATCAACATGCCGCCGCCGCTCAGCGACGGGGTGGTCGACTATGAGGGCGATGTGGTGCCCGAGACCGTCGGACAGTATGCAACCGACGTCTCCGCCTTCCTGATGTGGGTGGCCGAGCCGCATCTGGTGGTCCGCAAGGAGCTCGGGTTCAGGGTTTTGACCTTCCTTATCGTGCTGGCGGGGTTGATGTATTTCTCCTACCGCCGTTTGTGGCGCGACGTTCAGCACTAGCGCAAACGCGGCGGTCGGGGCGGCTGTGGTGGCCTGGCTGGTCGCCGGGTGCACGCTGACCGGTACCGGTGAGCCGGCGATTGACTCGCTGACCACCGGGGGGTTGCCGACGGCTGCCGCGGAAGGCGAGACCGCGGGCGGGGCGTGCGCGCCGGGGCAGATCGTGCTCGCCGACGGCCCGCCGGCGCCGCCCCAATCGACCGGGACCGCGGCCGAGGCACCCGACGGGAGCTGGCTGGTCACCGACAATTCCGCCGAATGCGCTTGCGCCTTGAAGTTCAGCGCGACGATCGTGGGCGGCAACCGGGTCGTGCCGGTCGGTTGCCGGCATCCGGGGCTGACGATGGCGGCACGGTTCGCGTTGGCCGGCGACGAGTTGTTGCTGTTGGCTGCCAATGGCGAAACGGTCATGTTTCGTCTGCGGGGGCTTGGCCCGGCGCATTTCGAGGGGCGAATGAACGGACGGGCGGTGGTCTTGTGGCAGCCTCGCTCCGGCGATTGAGGCTTCAGCGGGGAGACGGCGATGAGCGAATTCGAGATTGTCGGATTGCCGGCGCGGCCGGTGTTCTATCTCACCCGAAAGACCGGGCCCGGCATGCAGGCCATTGCCGCTGCCATGGGCGAGGGATTCGACAGGCTCGCCACCTTCATCGGCAGCTCGGGAATCGAGGTGGCGGGGCCGCCGATCTGCGTGTGGACGGCCCATAGCGACGCCGGGACCGAGTTCGAGCTAGCCTTTCCGACCTCCGAATCCGAAAGCGCCAAAACCGGTGCCGCCGCCGGCATCGGCTTCAAGACGCTGCCGGCGCAGCGCGCGCTCAAGGGCGTTCACAAGGGTGCCTATGGCGGGCTCGGCGGGACCTACGAAGCGATGTCGGCCCACATGAAATCGCATGAGCTCGCGGCCGGCGGGCCGATGTTCGAAGTCTACCTCAACTCGCCCGGCGAGGTCCCCGAGGCCGACCTGGTGACCGAGGTCTACATGCCGGTTGCGGGCTAGCGGCGGGGCGGCTGGCCGGCGCGACCCGACAGCCGGGCCAGGATGAGTTTCACACGGGCTGCGATCGTGGGGTGGCGCATCTTGGTGAACCCGACCACTTCGCTGAGATAGACCCTGGCGCCGTGCTGGTTGGTGGCCTGGATCTGGTTGAACAGGATCCCCCAGCCCGGCAGTGACCGCGACGGGCGCTTGTGGGTGACGACCATCGCGTAGGTCAGGGTGTCGCCAGGTCGCACCGGCTGCTCGAAATGCACGTAGTTGATACCCGGCGAGGGGCCTGACAGGCCCGGTTCGGCGCCGAGGGACTTCAGGCGCTCGGCTTCGGAGTGCAGGGCGTCGACCAGCTTGCGGTGGCCGACGACGATGGTGTGCCAGCCCGACGCGATCAGCCCTCCGAAATGGCTCGACCGGGCCGCTTCCGGATCGGTGTGGAAATACTGCGGATCCCAGCGCTTGGCGAAGCGGACCATCTCCTCTTCGCCGAAGGTGTGTTCGCCGAGGGGATAGTCGACGCCGGTTTCGATATCCTCCCAGAAGCGGGTCATCCGGCCGCTCCCAGCACGAGGGGGTGGGGGTGGCGGATCTCGACGATATTGGTCAGCGTCATCACCATCACCTCCTGGCCGCTCTGGTTGTGCATCTCGAGATGGATGGTGACCAGGCCCATATGCGGATCGGAGGCGGAGGGACGCAGCCCGGTGATCGTGGCGCCGCCGCCCAGCTCGTCGCCGGCCATCAGCGGGCGACGCCAGGCCAGCTTCTCAAATCCCAGTCCGCCCATGGCGGCGGTGTGGGAGAGCATCGAGTCGACCAGCATGCGAAGCGCCATCGCCGCGGTATGAAAGCCGCTCGCGGCCAGCCCGCCCAGCATTGAGGCCTTCGCCACTTCCTCGTCGAGATGGAACGGCAGCGGGTCGAATTCGGCCGCGAACGACTTGATTTCGTCGGCCGTCACCCGCTGCGGACCCAGCGTGAAGGTCTGGCCGACCTTCAGGTCCTCGAAATGCCAGCGGTCCTTGGTGACGGGATTGGGCATTGTTCACACATTGAATTTGAACAAAATCACGTCGCCGTCCTTGACAACGTAGTCACGGCCTTCGTCGCGTGCCTTGCCGGCATCTCTCGCCGCGGCTTCGCCGCCCAGCGCCACATAGTCTTCATAGCCAATGGTCAGGGCCCGGATGAAGCCTTTTTCGAAGTCCGTGTGGATGACCCCGGCTGCCTGGGGCGCCTGAGCGCCGGCCGGCACGGTCCAGGCGCGGGCCTCCTTCGGTCCGGCGGTGAAGAAGGTGATGAGCCCCAACAGCTCGTATCCGGCACGGATCAGCCGGTTCAGTCCGGGCTCTTCAAGACCCATTGAGGCGAGGTAGTCGCGCTGTTCGTCGGGGTCGAGCTGGCTGAGCTCGGCCTCGATGGCGGCGGAAATGATCACCGTGCCGGCCCCGCGCGCGGCCGCGTATGCCCTGACGCGCTCGGTCACCGCGTTGCCGGCGGCCGCCGACGCCTCGTCGACATTGCACACGTAGAGCACCGGCTTGCCGGTTAGAAGCTGCAGCTGCCCGACGGCGTCGCGCCCGGCGGCGTCGGACGCGATGTCGCGAACCGGTCTGCCTTCGCTCAAAACCGCGATCGCACGCTCGACCAGCGCCAATCTCTGCCGCGCCTGCTTGTCGCCGCCGCCGGCGCGCTTCCTGAGCGCCTCCGCCCGGCGTTCCAGGCTCTCGAGATCGGCGAGCATGAGTTCTGTTTCGACGGTCTCCGCGTCGGCGACCGGATCGATGCGGCCGGCGACATGGGCGATGTCGGGATCCTCAAAGCATCTGAGGACATGGGCGATGGCATCGACCTCGCGGATTTGGGCGAGGAACTGGTTGCCGAGCCCCTCACCGGCAGAGGCGCCGGCGACCAGTCCGGCGATGTCGACGAAGCTGAGGCGGGTCGGGGTGATGCGCGCCGAGCCGGCGATGGTGGCGATCTTCTCCAGCCGCTCGTCGCGCACCGCCACCTCGCCGATATTCGGCTCGATGGTGGTGAAGGGGAAATTGGCCGCCTGGGCGGCGGCGGTCTGCGTGAGGGCGTTGAAGAGGGTCGATTTGCCAACGTTGGGCAGCCCGACGATGCCACATTTGAAGCCCATTCGACCGTCCGGCTCAGGCTGCGTCGTCGCGGGTGGCGCCGGCGAGGAGAGAGGCGTTCATGGCGCTATCCCTTCGAACCGAACAGGCGGCCGAGCATCTCTGCCAGGGGGCCGGACTTCGGCGGCTCGCCGGCCGCGGTCTGCGGCCCAACCGGGGCGTCACGGGCGTCCGGGGCGGGCCTGGCCTTCGCGTCCGGCTGGCCGGCCTCCGCCTGCTGCAGCGCCAGGGCGACCTTGTTCATGAAGTTGGGCTCGTCACCCCGGGCGAGGAGCACCGCGTTGTCGGCGACCGCCGCCAGGATCGGCTCGACCCAGTCGCGGTCGGATTTCGCGAAATCGGCCAGGACGTGCCGGTTGACAAGGTCCTTGTGCCCGGGGTGGCCGATTCCGAGGCGCACCCGCCGAAAGCGGTTGCCGATGTGGGCGTCGATCGAGCGAATCCCGTTGTGGCCACCCGAGCCGCCGCCGGTCTTCACCTTGACCTTGCCCGGCGCCAGGTCGATCTCGTCATAGATGACGGTGACGTCTGCGGGTGCCAGCTTGTAAAAGCGCATGGCCGCCGCCACCGCGTCTCCCGAGCGGTTCATGAAGGTCATCGGCTTGAGCAGGAGCACCCGCTCGCCGCCGATTGTCGTGTCGGTGAACTCGCCCTGGAATTTGCGGCGAAAGGCAGGGAACCGATTGCGCTCGGCGATCGCGTCGGCAGCCATGAACCCGATATTGTGCCGGTGGCCGCGATGCTCGGGGCCAGGATTGCCCAGCCCCACGATCAAATGCATCAGCGCTCTCCGGCGGGCGCCACCGGGCTAGTCTTCCTCCCCGGAATCCGGCTTGGTCTCCTCGGCGCCTTCTTCGCCTTCGGCTCCCTCCTCGCCTTCGAGCTCCTCGCCTTCCTCGCCCTCTTCGGCGCCTTCTTCCTCCTCCTCGACCAGCAGCACCGACGGGGCGGCGATGGTGGCGACGGTGAAGTCGCGGTCGGCGATCGTCAGGCGGACGCCTTCCGGCAGGGCAATGGTCGAGATGTGCACGGCATCGCCGATATCGAGTCCGGCCAGATCGAAGGCGAAGGACTCCGGGATTTGCTCGGCCAGGGCAGTCACCTCGATGGTGTGGCGGACGATGTTGAGCACGCCGCCACGCTTGAGGCCGGGGGAATCGGCTTCGTTGACGAATTCAACCGGCACTTCGATGGTGAGCCGCGAGGTCTTGGAAACTCTCAGAAAATCGACATGCAGCAGGACGTCGCGCACCGGTTCGAGCTGGTAGTCGCGCGGGATGACCCGAACCGGTTCGCCGTCGACTTCCAGCGTGATGACGTGACTGAGAAACCCGCCGCTATGGATGCGGCGGTGGGCATCGTTGTATTTGAGCACGACCGGGATCCCAGGCTTGCCGTCGCCATACACGATGCCGGGCACCAGCCCCTGCCGGCGCAATGCGCGGGCGGCGCCCTTGCCGGTCCGCTCTCGTGCCGTTGCCGTCAGCTCAGCGCTCATCAGGCTCTCCGTTGGCGATTGCGCGACGAAAATGCGCCTCGCGATTTACGCGCCGGCAAAGCCAGGCGGCGCTCAAGGGGCGCTGTATAGTCCGGCACCTGGCGCGGGGCAAGAGGCGCGCGGACGCAGGGGGCGCGTGGCGCGCTCAGTCGAACAGCGAGGAGACCGACTGCTCGTGGGCGGTGCGCGAAATCGCCTCGCCGATGAGCGGGGCGATGGGCAGGACCCGGATGTTCCCGGTCTTGCTGACGAGTTCGGTCTCGGGGATCGAATCGGTGATCACCAGTTGCTTTATCCTCGACTCGCCGACGTGCTCGGCGGCGTTGTTGGAGAGCACCCCGTGGGTGATATAGGCGTAGACGTCCCTGGCGCCGGCATCGAGCAGCGCGTCGGCGGCGCCGATGAGGGTGCCGCCGGAATCGACGATATCGTCGATGAGGACGCAGGAATGCCCGGAGATATCGCCGATGATGTTCATCACCTCCGCCAAGCCGGCGCGCGGACGGCGCTTGTCGACGATGGCCAGCGGGACGTCGAGGCGGGTGGCGATGTTGCGGGCGCGAACCACGCCGCCGACGTCGGGTGAGACGATCAGGAGGCTGTCGATATCGAAATTCTCCCGGATGTCGCGAACCATCACGGGGGCGCCGAACAGATTGTCGGTGGGGATGTCGAAGAAGCCCTGAATCTGGCCCGCATGCAGATCGAGGGTCAGCACCCGGTTGGCGCCGGCCTCGGTGATCAGATTCGCCACCAGCTTGGCCGAGATCGGAGTGCGGCCCGATGAGCGCCGGTCCTGGCGGGCGTAGCCGTAGTAGGGGATGACGGCGGTGACCCGGCGCGCCGAGGAGCGGCGCAGCGCGTCGAGCAGGATCAGGAGCTCCATCAGATTGTCGTTGGCCGGGTACGAGGTCGACTGCAGCACGAAAACGTCCTCGCCGCGCACGTTTTCGCGGATTTCGACAAAGACTTCGTTGTCCGAGAACGTCCTTACCTCGCAGTCGGCGAGCCGGAGCTTGAGGTACTTGGCGACCGCCTCGGCCAGGGGGCGGTTGGAATTGCCCGTCACCAGTTTCATGACTCGAGCCGACGCCCCCGCACTCGCTGTCGCCCGTTGCCGGCGACTTACCGCCCTATCGGCCTCCCATAAACCGTTGCCGGGCGCCGTTCAACCTGATGATGGCGCGGGGGCTGCGGTCCGCGGTGCCGTCCGGCGATCTCGCGATCAGGGCACGATGGCGATGACGGCGAGCTGGCGGCCGGTGGCCTCGCCCCGCCGCGCCGCGTATCGGTGCGAAAAGTAGGTCTCGGGCCCGGCATACGTGCAGCCGCCAACCGGTTCGGGATTGTCGATGCCTTCCTCCCGCAGGCGGTCGGTCACGAAGCGCGGCAGATCGAAATGCTCACGGCCGCCGTCAGGGGTGCTCAGATAGCGCTCGAAGGCGGGGTCGCGGGCGCGGAGCATCGCCGCCCAGTCGGGGCCGACCTCGTAGTTGGCGGCGGAAATGGCGGGGCCGACGGCGGCGCGAATGCGATGCTGGTTCGCGCCACGGTCTGTCATCGCGCTGACGGCGGCGCCGGCGATGCCGTCCAGGGCGCCCCGCCAGCCGGCGTGAAAGGCGGCAACGATTGCGGCCTCAGGGTCGGCGAGCAGCACCGGAACGCAGTCGGCGGTCAGAATGCCCAAACCGATCCCGGGGCGCGTGGTCACCATCGCGTCCGCGTCCGGGCGCGCGTTCCAGGGGTAGGGCGAGGTCACCTCGACGACATCGGTGCCGTGCACCTGCCGGCTGACGGCGAGACCTTCGACGCCCAGGGCCGTACGCACCGCCTCGAGGTTGGCGTCAACGGCGGCAGGGTCGTCGCCCTGGCCGGACGAGCAGTTGAGCGAGGCGAAGGCGTTCTCGGAAAACCCGCCCCGGCGGCCGAAGAAGCCATGGCGGACAATCGCCAGGGTGCTCAGGCAGTCGGCGGTCTCGGCGGGCGGGGTCAAAGGTGGAAGGGGTAGATCGACAGGCCCGGCGAGGAGACGCACAGGACCTTGAACAGCGAGCCCATCTCATCGTGCCCGGTCAGGCGCTTGAGATCGGCGGTGATGGAGTCGGCCATGGACGGGTTGGCGGTGGCCAGGGTCTTGGCGCGCGGCACGATGCCGATGGCGGCGAGAAACTGCGCCTGGGTGAGCAGGGCGTGGGGAACGCCGCCGACCCCACGGGCAGCATCGGCCAGGGCCTCGAAATCGACATGGGCGGTGAGATCGGTCTCGCCCGGTCTGGCGAGCGGGTCGGCATGGCTATGTCGACCGACCGACTGGAACGTCTCGCCCGGTTGCGTCCGGGCGTAACCGTAGTCGATGGCCAGCGCCACCCCGGTGCGGTCGCAGATCCGGCCGGACAGCGACTTCATGATTTCGACGGCCGCCGGCGAGGTTTCCCACACCGTGCCTTCTTCGGCCGGGCGGACGGAATCGGGAATGGCGTCGGGGGGCACGGCGAGCGGCGACAGCCCCCAGGCGCGGGCGTCCTCGACAAGCCCAATGAGCCGCTCGTGCCAGGCCTCGCCGGATTTCTGGTATTGGCGGATCGGCATGGCGTCGAAGAACTCGTTGGCGATCAGGATGATCGGCGGACCTTCGGGCTCGAGGCCGTCCACCGCATCAAGCCAGCGGGGCGCGAACGGTTTGAGCCGCTTTTCCTGCGCTTTCCGGAAGGGCTCGCTGGTCTCCACCAACACCGGCCGCACGGCCTCGCGGAAGCCTTCGACCAGGGTGGCGGCCCGCAGCAGATCGGCCATCAATGTGCCGCGGCCGGGCCCGAGCTCGACGAGATCGAACTCGGAAGGCCGGTCGAGCGCCTGCCAGCACCCGGCAACGAAGGCACCCACCATCTCGCCGAACATCTGGGAGACCTCGGGGGCGGTGATGAAATCGCCCTCAGCCCCGATCGGGTCGCGGGTGCGGTAGTAGCCCAGCGTCGGGTGGGCGAGGCACAGCGTCATGAAGGTCGCCACCGGCATCGGACCGGAAGCGCGGATTTCGGCGTCGATGACGGCGCCGAGGCTGTTGGCGGGGTCACTCATGGCGAGCCGTTGCGGCACGCGAAAGCCAGATCAGCCAGACGCCGACGGCCGCCACCGGCACGGTGTAGACCATCCCCAGGGTCAGCCAGCCGCCGAAGAGATAACCGATTTGGGCGTCCGGCTCGCGGACCGTTTCAACCACCAGGCGCGCCGCGGCATAGCCGAGCGCGAAGAGACCGCCGGTCAGGCCCGGCCGGCGCAGCGTCTTGCCGATATGGGTGGCCACGCGCAACGCCAGGAGCAGGACGATCCCTTCGAGCGCCGCTTCGTAGAGCTGACTGGGATGGCGCGGTTCCGGGCCGCCGAGCGGGAAGATGACGCCCCAGGGCAGATCGGTGGGCCGGCCGAACAGCTCGCCGTTGATGAAGTTGGCGATGCGCCCGAACATCAGTCCCAGCGGGGCGACGGCGCCGAGCAGGTCGAGGGCGGACAGGATCGGGGCCCGGTTGAGGCGGCAGAATATCCAGATGACCAGGCACACGCCGATCAGTCCGCCATGGAAGGACATGCCGCCGCGCCAGGTCATGAAGATCTCGGCCGGATTGGCGGCGTAGTAGGGGAGATTGTAGAAGACCACGTAGCCAAGGCGCCCGCCGACCACGATCCCGACCACGCCCCAGAACAGAAAGTCGAGCCACTGCGAAGCGGTCAGCGGGGGCGCCTGGGCGGGCCAAAGGGTCTTTGTGGCCAGCAGCGACCGGCCGTAGGCCCAGGCGAGGGAAATGCCGACGATATAGCCGAGCGCGTACCAGCGGATCGCCAAGGGGCCGATGGTGAAGGCGACGGGATCGATGTCCGGAAACGGCAAGGCGGGCGCTCACTGGCGGAAATCGGCGGCACATTGCCGGGCTGCCGGCCTCTGGTCAAGGCGAGCCGGCGTGCCTATGTAGAAGGTGATCGAGGGTAGGTGAACGAACGGGATCGCCATGGACCGGAGCAGCAAGATACTCGACGACATCGCGCAGCTCATGAATGACGCCGCCGGGGTTGCCGACGGCGTGAGGCGCGAAGTCGAGACGGTGGTGAAATCGCAAATGGAGCGGATCGTCGCCGATCTCGATCTGGTCAAGCGGGACGACTACGAAGCTCTCAAGGAACTGGTGCAGAACCAGTCCGAGGAAATCGGCCAGCTCCGCAAGGACGTCAAAGCACTCAAATCAAAGAAGAAGAGCGCCTAGTGGTCCGATTCCGACATTTGCCGTCCTTTGCAGTTCGCGCCGCAGCAAATGTCGGAATCATAAGGACCACTAGCTGGTTATCGAACGAAACTAGTGGAGCTTTTGACTTTGACATTTGAGCACGAGCCTCGCCCCAACCGGGACTCAAATGTCAAATTCGCTCCACTAGGTCCACAGATATCCGTCCCGGTCACGGGGCGGTTAACATTCCGTTAACTTCTCGGGGCAGATCATCCACAGCGAAATTCCGGCCGCGGCCCTGGGCAGGCTGTGAGGCATTCACGCCCAGTGTAGGGTTCGAGTGCGGACGAGATTCGTTTGTGGGATTGGTCCCGTCTCGGCACCGTCCCGGTCGCCCGCCAGGCTTTGAGGGCGAGCGTCGAGTGCGCCTGAACTCCAGCTTTGCGAGGCACGAAATGTCGCTTCTCGAACTTGAACTCGACCGCACCGTGCATCCGGTGGACATCATCGAGCATATCGCCTCGATCAACGACTGGACTTTCGATCGCCAGGATGCCGATGAGATCTCGATTTCGGTGAAAGGGAACTGGAATGACTACCATGTCTCCTTCACATGGATGGAAGGGCTTGAAGCCCTGCACCTGGCCTGTGCCTTCGACCTCAAGGTGCCCGAGGCACGCCGCGCCGAAGTCAGCCAGCTCATCATGCTGATCAACGAGCAGCTCTGGATCGGGCATTTCGACATCTGGTCGAAGGAATCGATGGTCCTGTTCCGTCACTCGCACATGCTCACGGGCGGCGCCGAGGTGTCGCCGATGCAATGCGAGTCCCTGATGAATTCGGCGGTTGCGGCTTGCGACCAGTATTATCAGGCGTTCCAGTTCACCGTCTGGGCGGGGCGCAGCGCGGCGGACTCGCTGGCGCATGTGATGTTCGAGACGGTCGGGGAAGCGTGAGCCTTTCCGACGCCGTCCCCCTCGTTCTGGTCGGCGCCGGCAAGATGGGTTCGGCCCTGGCCCGGGGGTGGATCGCCGGCGGTATGCCGGCGGACGGCCTGACGCTCGTCGAACCGGCGCCCGCTCCGGAACTCGCGGCATTCGCAACATCCCATGGCATCGCCCTTGTCGCCGAGCCGCCGGCGGCGGCGCGGGTGCTGGTGATCGCGGTCAAGCCGCAGGTGATCGACGCGGTTCTGGCGGGGGCGAAGCGGGCGGTCGGATCCGAGACACTGGTTGTCAGCATCGCGGCGGGGGTGAGGGTTGAAACCCTCGCCGATCGGCTCGGCACCGGGCGGGTGGTGCGCACCATGCCCAACACCCCGGCGCAGGTGGGCAAGGGCGTCACCGGTGCCTTCGCCGCCGCGTCGGTGACGACGGCGGACCGGGCGATCGCCGAGGCGCTCCTGGCGGCGGCCGGCCTGGCGGTGTGGGTCGGCGCCGAAACCGACCTCGATATCGTCACCGCCGTCTCCGGCTCCGGGCCGGCCTACGTGTTCCACCTCGTCGAAGCGATGGCGGCGGCCGGCGTCGCCGAGGGGCTCGAGGAAGCAACGGCCATGGTTCTGGCGCGCCAGACCGTGATCGGGGCGGCGGCGCTGATGGCGGCGGACGATACCGAGGCCGCGCAACTGCGGGAAAATGTCACTTCGCGCGGCGGTACGACGGCGGCGGCGCTGGACATCCTGATGGCCCCCGATGGATTGGGTCCGCTGATGCGCCGGGCGATCGCGGCGGCGCGCCAGCGGTCCGAGGAGCTGGGCGGGTGAGCGAGCCCATCGACTACGCGGACTTTCTCAAGGTCGACATCCGCGTCGGCACCGTCGTGGATGCCAGCGAATTTCCCGAGGCGCGGACGCCCGCCTACATTCTCAGGATCGATTTCGGCGCCGAGATCGGGATCAAGAAATCCTCGGCGCAAATCACCGCCCACTATTCCCCGGAAGTGCTCGTCGGACGGCAGGTGCTGGCGGTCGTCAACTTCCCGCCCAAGCAGATCGGTCCCATCCGCTCGGAGGTGCTGACCCTCGGTTTCGAGGACGAGGCGGGCGAAATCGTGCTGGCGGCGGCCGAGTGGCGGGTGCCGGACGGACGCAGGCTCCTATGAATTGAGGGTCCGGGTCAGGCCCAGCCCCTCCAGAACCGGTCGGTCGGAGCGCTCGATCATGTTGGCGAGGAACTCGCTGATCGTGCGGCGCGAGCCCTCCGGCATGGTGGCCAGCGCCGCCTCGATGCGGTTGGCCTGAAGGCGCGAGAGGGTCTCGAAAAACACCCGCCCCTTCTGGGTCGGAAACAGAAGCCGCTGCCGGCGATCGGTCTCGCCGGGATGCTGCTCGATATGGCCGCTGTCGACGAGCTGGCGCAGTACGCGGGCCAGCGACTGCTTGGTGATGCGCAGAATATCGAGAAGCTCGGCCACCGTCATGCCGGGTTTCCGGTTGACGAAATAGAGCACGCGATGATGCGCGCGGCCCATTCCCTGCGTTTCGAGCAACGCATCGGCATCCCTGACGAAGTCGCGGTAGGCAAAGAACAAAAGCCCCATCAGCTCATAGGGCATCGGCGCCGTGCCAGACTCTTCATCCTTGGCGCCGGCGAAATTTAAGTCAGCCTTGTTGACATTAATAGTGGACACTGCCATGGTCCCGTCAATGGCGCTGGGTGCCGGGTCTTATCCCAAAGGTGTTTGGATTTGCCAAGGGCCACGCCGGCGCGCATGATGAGCTGGTAAACGGCGTTTTGGTTGCCAGTGGAGGGAGGAAATGGCTGGCATTCCCCTCGATCAACGTGATGGCTGGATCTGGTTCGACGGCGAGTTCGTCGAGTGGCGCGAAGCCAAAGTCCATCTGCTCACCCATGCGCTGCACTACGGCTCCGGCGTGTTCGAGGGCCAGCGAGCCTACGGTGGCCAGGTTTTCAAACTTCGCCAGCACACCGACCGCCTGCTCAATTCGGCCAGGATCCTCGACTTCAAGATTCCCTATTCGGCCGACGAGATCGACGCGGCCTGTGAAGCGGTGCTCAAGAAGAACGAGCTCACGGACGCCTATATGCGGCCCATCGCATGGCGCGGCTCGCACGAGTTGGGGCTGTATGCCCGCGGCAACCCGGTGCATTTCGCCATCGCCGCCTGGGAATGGCCGAGCTATTTCAAGCCTGAGGAGCGTCTGAAGGGAATTCGGCTGACGGTCGCCGACTGGCGGCGGCCGGCCCCCGACACGTCGCCCTACGCCGCCAAGGCGACGGGGCTCTACATGATCTGCACGCTCTCCAAGCACGCGGCGACCGACAGGGGCTACACCGACGCGCTGATGCTCGACTATCGCGGGCAAATCGCCGAATCGACAGGCTCCAACATCTTCTTCCATCGCGACGGCGAACTGCACACGCCGACCCCGGACTGCTTTCTGGACGGGATCACGCGGCAGACAGTGATCGGTCTGGCCAAAGCGCGCGGCCTGAAGATCGTCGAGCGGGCGATGATGCCCGAGGAATTGGCCGACTTCGATGAATGCTTCGTCACCGGCACCGCCGTGGAAGTGACCCCGGTCGCCGAGATCGACGAACACCGGTTCACGCCCAGCGAGGTGACGACGTCGCTGATGGAGGCGTATTCGGCCGAGGTGCAGCCCAAGCAGGCGGCCGCCGAATAGTCAGCCCTACCGTTTCCAGCGTTGCCGCGCCGCGTCGTCCTCGGCGCGCGCCTCCACCCATCGCTCGCCATCGGGCCCGGCCTCCTTCTTCCAGAAGGGCGCGTCGGTCTTCAGGAAATCCATCACGAAGCCCGCCGCGTCGAAGGCGGCCTGGCGATGGGCGGCCAGGGCCATGACGAGCACGATGGGCTCGCCGCGCGTCAGCGACCCGAAGCGATGGATGATCCCGAGATCGGCGAGGTCGAAACGGCCGATCGTCTCGGTGGCAATCGCTTCGATGCGCTGCTCGGCGAGACCGGGATAGTGCTCCAGGGTCAGGGTCTCGACCGGTCGGTCGGGGGTCGAGCGCACGGTGCCGGTGAAACTCACCAGGGCGCCCGCGTCGGCGCGGCCGGCAAGGAACGTGTTGATTTCGGCGCCGGGATCGAATGGCTCGGACTGCAGGCGCACGAACATCGCTCAGCCCCCGGTCATCGGCGGGAAGA
This sequence comes from uncultured Devosiaceae bacterium, assembly GCA_964574935.1. Classification (GTDB taxonomy): domain Bacteria; phylum Pseudomonadota; class Alphaproteobacteria; order Rhizobiales; family Devosiaceae; genus JBBECE01. Next base: position 89,369 of record CAZNOZ010000004.1, read on the forward strand.
GCGCCACCGTCGTCGCCCCGACGACGGACGCATCGTGATCGACGAGCTCGTCGTCGACCGCCGCGCGCACCGCCTTGCGGTCGGCAAGCGCCAGCTTCGCGGCCTCGTCGGTCTCGCCCAGCCAGTCCAGAAGCGCCCCGACGGTGCGCACCTCGGGTGGCGGCTCCACCGCTTGCTCGGCCCGCCCCAGCC
>CAZNOZ010000005.1:0-8680 GCA_964574935.1 uncultured Devosiaceae bacterium
GTCATGACGGTCTTGACGATGTCGAGCCCGGTGCGGCGGCCGAGATTGTCGAAGGCGCGGGTGCGGTCCTCGAGAAAGGACAACTCGGCGGTCGTCAGGGTGAGCTCCTCGGCCAGCTCGGCGCTCTGCAGACCAATTTCCTTGGCGACGCGCTTGAAGGCGTGCTCGACCGACATGCCGGATTCAACGCACAGGAGCAGAAGATCCAGGCAATCGGGCCAGGCGCGGCGGATCGAGATCTGCCGTTTGATGATGCGGTTCTTGAGCAGCAATGCCGGCAAGTAGTTGCCGGCCAGCCCGATGCCGAAGGCATAGAGCGCATTCAGATACAGCGGCGTGTCCGGCAGGACGAAGAAGTTCAGATACACAAAGCTGATCACCAGCGTGCCCAGCGGGGTGACGGTGCGAAAGAACAGATAGGTGGTCAGATGGCCCTGACCACGGTATCCGGCCTGGGCCAGTTTTTCCGCCGCGGTGCCGTCGTCGAAAGCGCGACGGATCGAAAACCGTTCGACGAACTGGCGAATGAAGGCGCGCGGTTCGTTGGCGCGGATCTGGCGCTCCTGCTTGTCGCCGCGCAGCCGTGAAACCTCCTGGGCCCGCATGCGCTCGCGTTCGAGCGCCAGCTTGCGGACCCGCACCCGCATGTCGGAGCGGTCGAAGAACTGGGAGCCGAAGGTGAAGACCGCGGCGCCGGCGGAGATCGCCGCCAGCAGCGCCACCAGAAACTCCGGATTGGTGAATGTCCTGACGATATCCATGGGCGCGCGAGGTGCTTTCTTAGAAGTCGAACTGGACCATACGGTTCATGACGAAGGCGCCGCCGGCAATCAGGATGGCCGCGATGCCGAGCCAGAAGTAGCCGATGTTGGTGGTAAAAAGCGGTGCCAGATAGGACGGCGAGGTCAATGAGACCAGTCCGCCGACGACGAAGGGCAGCGATCCGATGATCAGCGCCGACGCCTTGGCCTCTGAGGACATGGCCTTGATCTTGCCGCCCATCTTCTTGCGGCTTCGCAGGACGCGGGCGAGGTTGCCGAGCGCCTCGGAGAGGTTGCCGCCGGCCTGCTGCTGCACACTGACGACGACGACGAAGAAATTGACCTCGGGCAGCGGTACGCGCTCGTAGAGGATGTCGACGGCCTCGTACATCGGCTTGCCGACCGACTGCTGGTCGAGGACACGGGCGAATTCGCTCTTCACCGGCTCGCGGGTTTCCTTGGCGACGACCTTGATCGAGTCGTTGAGCGGCAGGCCCGACTTGACGCCGCGGACGATGGTCTCGATGGCGGTCGGAAACTCGTCCAGGAAGTTGGCCTGGAACTTCTTGATCCGGCGCGCCAGATAAAGGCGCGGAACCAGATAGCCGCCGGCGGCCGCGAAACTGAGCGCGAACGGCAGCGGCACTTCGACAACGACCATGACGAACAGAATCGCGGCGCCCAGGATCACCGAATTGCGGATCCAGGCAGTGCGCCTTGTCTTCATGCCGGCCATGTAGATGCGGTGCTGCAGGGTGAGCCGCTTCTTGCGTTTGAGCAGTTCCTGCTGCTGGGCGGTGAGAACTTCCTGGACCGTGCGACGGCGGCTGTCGCGCTGGCGCTGAGCGGCGACGACCTGGCGGTTCTGGGACGGTTCGCCGCGCTTGAGTGCCTTGATGCGGGCTTCGGCGCGGCCGCCGGCGAAGCTCGGGATGAACACCATCGCCAGGGCACCCAGCGAAACGGCACCGAGAATGATCAGAATGAAGGTCGGCATGGCGCGCTCCCGGTCACGCTATTGCTTCCAAGTGCTCGACGTTGGAGGCCTCCAGCGCCTCGACCAGCGCGGCCTCTTCGTTGAAGTAGCGCGCCTTTTCGGTGAACGCAGGCTTGGTGATGCCGGTCGAGCGGTGGCGGCCCTGCAGGTTTCCGTGCGCGTCCTCGCCGAGGATGTCGTAGACGAACACATCCTGGGTGACGACGACTTCGCCTTCCATACCCAGCACCTCGGTGATGTGGGTGATGCGGCGCGAGCCGTCGCGCAGGCGGGCGGTCTGCACGATCAGGTCGATCGAGGAGACGATCATTTCGCGGATGGTGCGCGAGGGCAGCGAATAGCCGCCCATGGTGATCATCGATTCAAGTCGCGAAAGGGCCTCGCGCGGCGAGTTGGCGTGCAGGGTGCCCAGGGATCCGTCATGGCCCGTGTTCATGGCCTGCAGAAGGTCGAACGCTTCGGGTCCGCGCACCTCGCCGACCACGATCCGGTCGGGGCGCATGCGCAGGCAGTTCCTGACCAGATCGCGCATGGTGATCTCGCCTTCCCCCTCGAGGTTGGGGGGCCGGGTCTCCAGGCGCACCACGTGCGGCTGTTGCAGTTGCAGCTCGGCGGAATCCTCGCAGGTGATGACCCGCTCGTCGCGCTCGATGAAGCCGGTTATGCAGTTCAGAAGCGTCGTCTTGCCCGAGCCGGTGCCGCCGGAGATGATGGCGTTGCAGCGCACCCGGCCGATGATCTGCAAAATCCGCGAGCCGTCCGGCGAAATGGAGCCGAGCTTGACGAGCTGGCCCAGGGTCAGCTTGTCCTTCTTGAACTTACGAATGGTGAGCGTGGGCCCGTCGATCGACAGCGGCGGCGCGATGACGTTGACGCGCGAGCCGTCGGGCAGGCGGGCGTCGCAGATCGGAGAGGATTCATCGACGCGACGGCCGACCTGGGAGACGATGCGCTGGCACACATTCATCAGGTGGGCGTCGTCGCGGAAGCGGACGTTGGTAAGCCGCACCCGGCCGCCGACTTCGATGTAGCAGCGCTGCGAGCCGTTGACCATGATGTCGGCGATGTCGTCGCGGGCCAGGAGCGGCTCCAGCGGCCCGTAGCCGAGCACGTCGTTGCAGATATCCTCGAGCAGGTCCTCCTGCTCGGAGATCGACATCACGATCGACTTCAGCGAGATGATCTCGGCGACGATGTCGCGGATTTCCTCGCGCGCGGTGTCCGAATCCATCGTCGCCAACTGACTCAGATCGATGGAGTCGATCAGGGCGTTGAAGATCGATGACTTGGTCTGGAAGTACTCGGCGTCGTGGGAGCGCTCCGGCCCCGAGACGTCGACGACTTCCTCGGACTTGCGGCCCGAGCTCGCCGCCGCCGGCTGCGCCTTGGGAGCGGCGGGAGAAGCGGGGGCCGATTCGGCCGCCTTGTCCGACGCCGGCTTGGAGGCCGGTGCCGGATCGGCTGCAGACTTTTTCTCAGGCGGAGCGGTGTCTTGCCCCTCGCCTGCCCCGTCGCCGTCTATTTGTCGTTTGCCGAACATCTTGTGCGTTCAATTGCCTTGTGGGCCGGCTATGCCAGCTTGAGCTTCTTGAGGAAGTTGGGCAGTGCAGCGCCACCGCCGCCGGCGGCGGGCGAGTCGATACGCCCCGCGACCCTGAGGCCGATGTCGCGGAAGGTATCGTTCGCCTTGGCGCTCTTGGAGACCTCGGCCACCATCTGCCCGTTGTTCGCGGCGGTGCCGAACAGCGCCGGATCGAAGGGCAACTGGCCGATGAGCTGGCAGTCGATGGACGACGCGAATTCCCGCGGCGAAATTTCCGGCCGTTTGGCCATGCCGGCCCGGTTGACCACCAGGAGCGGATCGGACTCGGTCGGGCGCATCGCCTTGATCGTGTCGACCAGGTTCTTGGCGTTGCGGAGATTGGCCAGATCCGGCTCCGCGACGATCACGATCTCGTCGAGAGTGGAGAGCGTGTAGCGGATCCAGCGGTTCCAATTGTGGGGCATGTCGAGGATCACAGCCGGCACATTGCGCTGGCAGACCTCGATGATGTGCTCGAAGTCGCGCTCCTCGAAATCGTAGGTGCGCTCGAGGCTGGCCGGGGCCGTGAGCAGATTGATGTGGTTGGCGGCCTTCGACATCAGCCGGTCGATCATGACGTCGTCGACCTTCTCCTGGGCGAAGACGGCGTCGGCGATGCCGTTGGGCGGATCCTGGTTGAAGTTCAGCCCGGCGGTACCGAACGCCAGATCGAGATCGAGGATCAAGGCGTCCTGCTTGACCGCCTGCGCGAGCGCCCAGGCGACATTGTGGGCAATTGTCGAGGAGCCGGCGCCGCCCTTGGCGGCGATGAAGCCGACAGTGCGGCCGATCGGCGTGGCGCCATCGGCGACGAACATCTCGGCGATGGTCATCACCAGTGCCCCGACGCTGGTCGGCATCACGAGGTACTCGGAGACCCCGGACCGGATCAGCCGGCGATAGAGCATCACGTCGTTGACATGGCCGATGACGACGACCCTGGTGTTGGCGTCGGTCACCTCGGCCAGCCTGTCGAGCGCCTTCGGTATCTCGGCGGGCGGCAGTGTGGTCTCGAGGATGATGAGGTTGGGCGTGGGATTCTCCCGGTAGGTCTCCACGGCGGCGTCGATGCCACCATTGTGGGTGGTGAGCGCTACCTTGGACATCCTGCGGTCCTGCGCGGAGGCCTCGATCAACTGCGCCGTCTGCGAGTTCTGGCAGAAGGCCTGGATGGTGATCCGCGGGACCAGGCGGGCGCCCGAGCTCATCTCGCTTCCGGACTGGGCGGGATCGCTGGCGTCGGCTTCGGCCGGTGCGGTATCGTGGTCGTTGTCGCTCATATCAATTCTCCAAACGTCGCGCTTGGCGATCGCACCTAGTCGAGAACGAACCCGACGTTGCCCTTGTAGTTGCCGCCGCCCTCGCCGACGCCATAGAGCGCCTCGAGATGGCCGAGGAAGACCGCCTCGGCGTCACCGGCAAACACGATGTCGTCGGTGGGCAGCTGGTAGTCGGCGGCCACTCCGGGCTCGGTCAGATAGGGTGTGACCAAGATCAGCAACTCGGTCTGCGAGTGGATGAAGTCACGGCTGCGGAACAGGGCGCCGAGGATCGGCACACTGCCGATGCCGGGCAGCTGGTTGAACTGCTGCCGGAGCTTGTCTTCAATCAGACCGGCGATGGCCAGGGTCCCGCCCGAGGGCAGCTGCACGGAGGTGCTGGCATTGCGCTCCTTGGTGGCCGGAATTGTCACGCCGCCAGCCGAGAAGCCGCCTTCGGTGGTTGGCTCGGAGACCGAGGTGTCGACCATAAGCGAGATCAGATTGTCCGAGTGCACCGTCGGGGTGAAAGTCAGGTCGATGCCGAAGGGCTTGAACTCGAAGATGATCTGGTTGTTGTCGACGCCGACCGGAACCGGGAACTCGCCGCCGGCGCGGAAATGGGCTTCCTCGCCGGAAAGCGCGGTGAGGGTCGGCTCGGCCAAGGTCCGCAGGGCGCCACGGCGCTCGAGCGCGTTCAGGGTCGCCTCGATCGAGAGCGCGCCGACGTCGATGTTGAGGGTCTTGCCGTTGCTGGTCGCAACCACCCCGGAGGCGCCGCCCAGGCCGGGCGAGTTGATGAGCGAAGTCGACAGCCCGCCGGCACTGACGGAGGCGTCCAGGTCGATGCCGAGCTGCTTGACGGTTTCACGCTGAACTTCCGCAACGGTCACCTTGAGCATGACCTGCTGGGCGCCCAGCACGTTGATGACGGACACCACGTCGCCGCCGGCGAATTGCTCGGCGATGGCGATGGCCTTGTTGACGTCGTCCCCGGAATTGGCGGTCCCGGACAGAACCAGGCGCTGACCGAAGGACTCGACCTGAACGCTCGAACCGGGCACCAGCCGCTCGATGGTGGCCGACAGGCCCGCGGCGTCCTGGACGACGGAGACTTCGAGAACCGCGATGCGGTTGCCGTTGGCGTCGAGGAAGAAGATGTTGGTCTCCCCTATCGACATGCCCTGCAATATCGCGCGGTCCTGGGTGCGCATGATGGCGCTGGCCACATTCGGCTGCGAAACGATGACTTCCTGCGCATGGGCCGGAAGATCGACGATCACCGACTTGTTCAGACCGACTTCGAGAAACTGGGTCTGGCCGATTTCGGCGGCGGACACCCGCACGTGGGAGGCGCTGGCGGCAGCGGCCGCCTGGACGCCGGCGAAGGCGAGCGCGGTGGCCACCAGGGCGCAGCCGATGAGCCGATGAAGGGTGGCTCTGGTCGCGCCGGCGCGCGTTCCGAGAGGAATGAAAGCGATGCGTGTCATTTTCTCAGTCTCCTCCCGAATCACTCAAGTGTCGGGATAGGGGTGGGGGCAGGCGCGGGTGCCACGGTGGGGCCCGAGCCGCCGGGCAGGACTGCGCCGGGCGCGGTGGAGTCGAAGGTGTTGGTCTCGAAGCTGACCGGCTCGGGTGCGGCGGGTTGGTCGGCGGGCGCGGATTCGTCGGCGAGTTCCTGGCTGGAAGAGGTGACCGACGTTTCCTTGCCGAACCGAATCACCTTGACCGAGGACGAGCCGCGACCGGTGCCGCCGGAGGGTTCCGAGGCGAAGTCGACGATCGAACGCAACACCAGGGACAGGTCGCCCGACTGGTTGGAGTTCAGAATCGTCTCGGTCTGAACCGGGGTCAGCTCGAGCGTGGCGATGGTGCCGCGGTCGAAGGTCTGGGCCTGGGGCTCGTCACCCTCGGCCTGCCCGGACGTGCCGAGCTCGCCGAGGCGATGGCCGATGGCCAGCACCCTGACATTGTTGAGGATGGTCTCGGACAGCTCGACCCCGGCGGTGCGGCGGGTGAGCACCACGTCGACGCGGTCGTTGGGGACAATGAAGCCGCCGGCTCCGGATTCGGCGCTGACGCCGACGGAAACGGCACGCATGCCGGGTGTGATGACAGCGCTCAGATATCCCTGATCGGACCGGACCAGCTTCGACTGGCGGATCGGCTCTCCGACGAAGATCTCGAAGCGGGCGACGGCGCCGGCGACCTGGCTGGGTGCGTCGGGCAGCCGCTCCTTGGTGAGGTACTCAGGCCTCACCGCGGACATGGGCCAATCCTGCCAGCTCACATGGCCTGGCGTCAGGCGCTCGCCGATGCCGACGGATCGGGAGGCGACGAGAACCTGGGTGGTCTGCGATTCGGCGACCGCCGTCTGTTCGACGGGCGGCTCGCCGCGTGTAGCGAAGTACGCCGCAAGCCCGCCTGCGACGATGGCGATGACGAGGAGCAAAATACGCGCCGGTCTCATGACTTAACCCCGGTATGCAACGCATGCGCTCGGATTGCGCATTACTCGTTGGGCTGCATCTTGCGGGCAAAGCGTCAAAACTTGGTTAACCGTCCGTTTGCCGGCAGCGTAAACGATCGGTTACCGCCGCGAGGGCAGCCGCTCAGACGACCAGATGGGTGAAGATGGAGGTGTCGGTGTAGACAATCATGGCTGCCGCGGCGAGGGCGATTCCATAGGGCACGCCCGACCTGGCGTCGTGCAGCCGGTCGATCCAGCCGACCTTGATCAGCGCCTGCGGGAGCGGTAGCCGGCGCAGCAACAGGATCCCCAGGGTCAGCGCCCCGCCGAGCAGCGCGGCATAAACCAGAAACGGCAGGGTGTGACCGAGACCCAGCCACAATGACGTGACGGCCGCCAGCTTGGCGTCGCCGCCGCCGACCCAGCCGAATGCAAACAGGATGAAGGCGACCGCGAGCACCGCGAAGGCGGTGGCGAAGTGAATGCCGAATTCCCTCAGCGGCATTTCCATCAGAAAAGCCGCCAGGCAGAACATCGCCAGCAGCAAGACGATCAGCCGATTGGAGATCCGCATGGTGATCAGATCGGAGGAGGCGGCGAAGGCCATCGCCACCGGAAAGAACATCACCACGATGATATTGACGATCGACATCGGTCGGCGGCGCCTGGTTCATCTGTCCGCCGGACGGCGGACGCTCGAGGATCGATCTTGTGGCGTGCACCGTTTCAAAGCCGTAAACGAAAAGGGAGGCCAGATGGCCTCCCTCCCCGTATGGATAGCGTTTCTTGAACCCGGTTAGATCGAGTTCGCAGCGGTTTCCATCTTGCCGCCGATACCGTTGAACAGGTTCGACAGGCCGTTGCCGAGGGTCGTCGCGGCAGCGATGATGCCAACGCTGATCAGGGCCGCAATAAGCCCGTACTCGATCGCGGTTGCACCGGACTCGTCTTTGACAAAACGGGTCACAATGTTCATTTGCTTGCTCCTTACTCCACGTCGTCAATTGACAGCACGTTCGATTTGTTACGCATCGAACATGACCGGCAAGCTAAGTCCCGTGTATTGAAATAGCGTTAATCAGAAGGCGCAGATTCACGTCTTTGTGAGCCGAATTACTCTTGGCTATCAAATGGTTATTGGAATCGGTCTAGTTGTAACCATGGCCGAGGGAGGGCTCGCGAGCGGCCCTGCGCGGGACCCTTGAGCGGGGACAAGACGGGGCCGGCCGAGGCGCGCCGTCGGGGGCGTTGGCGAGACCCTGTCGGGCTCGGCGAGACGCGTGAAGAGATTCGCCATCGACGCTCCGGGCGGCGGGGCCTGGGCGCCCGAACGTCGCCTCGCGACGGCGCAAATCGCCGACCGGGCTGCCTGCGGACGCCGCGACGCCTGGGGGCGGATCGGCTTAGCAGGCACGGTGTAATTGCATTCAAATCAGATCAATCGGGGCCGCCGTGGCGCAGCTGTGCTCGATGACGCGACGGCATGACGGGCAGCGGCGGACGGCTCGGCGCGGGAACCGATGGCGGCGGCGACTGATGGCGGCACGGGGCCGCATTGGTGAGAGGGCCGCCCCGAAGCGGCGGCGCGGTGACTGACGGCGGCGCGGTGAC
>CAZNOZ010000005.1:8780-88103 GCA_964574935.1 uncultured Devosiaceae bacterium
CGGCGGCGCGGTGACTGACGGCGGCGCGGTGACCGATGGCGACGGCGTTGCCCCGCCCGCCGAGAGCGGCGGCAGAGCAAGCACCGCTGCAAGCGATCACCGCCGCAAGTCGGAGCCGGGGCCCGCTGCCGGCCCTCGCGCGCGCGCGCAAATTAACAGTACAAGGGCCAACGGGCGGCCGGTGCGAGCGCCGGCAACCGTGCCTTGGCGGCCGCGAGCGGGGTGGCGGCGGGACAGTTTTACGAGGCGGGGCTGGATTATTTGCCATTTGTTCACCATTCCGCGCGATCATGCGTTCAGTGTTCAGTAACCAAAGCGTCGAGAACAGCCATGTCGCCCAAGAGCCTCGTTCGTGTTTCAGTGCTGGCGTTGATTATCGGCCTCGGGGCTCCCGTGGCGCAGGCCGCCGAGCCAACCGGTGACGTCTCCGTGACCATGAACATGGCGCGGGTGCTCAAGCTGCCGACGCCGGCCGGCACGGTGATCATCGGCAATCCCGGGGTCGCCGACGTGACCATCCAGGATCCGACAACCCTTGTGTTGACCGGCAAGAGCTACGGCACCACCAATCTCATCGCCATCGACTCCGACGGCAACGCCATCGTCGACCTGGTGGTCGAGGTGACCAAGGGCTCGCCGGATCTGGTAACGGTCTATTGGGGCCTGTCGCGGACCTCGATGGCCTGCGCACCCGAGTGCCAGCCGGTTATCATGGTCGGCGACGACACCGGGTACACCGCCAACGCCATCTCCTCCTCCTCGCTGGTGGAAGGCGCGGCCAACTAGGCCTTAACCAACCTTTTACTTCGATGCCGCCATCGCTCGAATTGCGCCCAATCGCGCAAGGCGGCGGTAATCATTGGCGCGCTAGTGTGGCCGCGAATTCGAAGGAATCGGTGCTTCAGTATGTCTGTTCTGGCCCGCATCCGGCGCCGTGCAAAGCGCTCAAAAGCCAACCGTCTCGCCCGCGACGAGTCCGGCGCGACGATGATCGAGTTCGGCGTTCTGGCCGTGCCGTTCTTCGCCATCATCGGCGCGACCCTGGAGACGGCGCTGGTGTTTCTCGCCACCCAGGTACTCGACTCGGCGGTGCATGACGCCTCGCGCCTGATCCGCACGGGCCAGGCCCAAAGCGCGGAATTCACCCTGCCGGACTTCAGGGCAGCGGTGTGCGACCACGTCTTCGGTCTCATCGACTGCGACCAGATGAAGATCAAGGTCCACACGATCGACACCTTCGCCGACGTCACCTACGAGGCGCCGGTGGACGAGGACGGCGACTGGACGATCATCGAGGACTACAACGACGGTATCGCCAGCTCGATCATCTTCGTCGAGGTCTATTACAAGTGGCCGACGCTTCTGAACATCTTCGGCTTCGACCTCGCCGACCAGCCTGACGGCACCCGGCTGCTGGGCGCCTCTCGCGTGTTCAAGAACGAGCCCTTCTGATGGCCCCCCTTCCCTATTCCCTCAAACGTGTGCTCGCCCGCGTCCGCGGCTTTTCGGGCAACAACCGCGCCATCGCGGCGGTGGAGTTCGCGCTCATCCTGCCGTTCATGCTGGTTTTGTACATGGGCTCGGTGGAACTGAGCCAGGCGGTCTCGGTGGACCGCAAGCTGTCGGTTGTGGCCGGTGCGCTGGGCGATCTGGTGGCGCGGGTGGAGGACGAGCTGCCCGAGGACACCCTCGACGACTATTTCGCCGCCGCCCAGGCCGTCATGCGGCCCTACGACACGGGCGCGCTGAAACAGGCGATCACCTGCGTGCATGTGGACGAGTACGGCGTCACTTCGGTGGCGTGGAGCTTCGGCTACAACGGCGCGACGCCGCACGACGAAGACGCCACCTACGACCTGCCCACCGAGATGACGGATCTGGTCAGCGACGGGTACGTGATCGTGGCCGAGGCGCAGTACTCCTACCAGCCGCTGATGGGCTACTTCTTCGAGGACCCCTTCAATATGTACAAGGAGTTCTTCTACCTGCCGCGGCACTCCGATTTCATCGATGTGACTTCGCCCTCGTGATCCGAGCGCCGGGGCGCCGGGTCGCGCCCCTGCCGCCACATCTACCCGATACCGCCCCCGCGAATTCGGCGCCCGCACAACCGCGGCGCTAGAGCGTGATCATCGGCCCGCCGGCAGCGGCGGCGTCGGCACGGTCATGGGTGACCAGAAGCACCGGCAGTTGGCGCTCGCGGGCGAGCTCGAAGACGAACTTGCGCACCGAATCGCGGCGGTCGGCATCGAGCTTGGAGAAGGGCTCGTCGAGCAAAAGCGCGCAGGGCTCGGCCAGGAGCACCCGCAGCAAGGCGACCCGGGCCTGCTGACCGCCGGAAAGGGTGGCGGGATCGCGCGGCCCCAGCTCTCCCATCCCGAAGCTTTCGAGGAACCCGCTGACCCGGGTGCCGCGCTCTGCGCGGCTGCCGCCGGCGGGCAGCGCGTAGAGCAGATTGCCCTCGACCGACATGTGGGGGAACAGGAGCGGATCCTGGAACAGCATGCCGACCTGCCGGCGCTCGGCGGGCATGGCGGTGACGTCGACGCCGTCGAGGACGACGCGGCCGGTGGCGTCGAAGGCCGGGGGCAGAAACCCGGCGACGAAGTTGAGGAGCGTCGTCTTGCCGGACCCGGACTCTCCCATGACGGTGAGCACCTCACCGGGGGCGATCTTGTGGCTGAGGGCGACGATGCGCCGACCGTCGAGCTGGATATCGACATCGTTGAGATCGAGGCCGATGGCGTGCCGCTTCATGTCCAGGCTCCCGCGCCCCTGAGCGCGCGGCGGCGGCGATACAGAATCGCCGGAATCCACGCCGCGGCCACGAAGGCAACGATGGGCAGGGCCGACTGGATGAGCGCGAAGGCGCCGAGCACCCGCCGGTCGCCGCCGGCGGCGAGCGCCACGGCCTCGGTCGTCACGGTCGGCAGCCGGCCGGCACCGATCATCAGGGTCGGCAGATATTGCGCGATCGAGATCGCGAAGCCGAACGCAAACGCGGTCAGGATCGCCCGCAACATCATCGGCAAACGGATGGTGAAAAAGGCCCGGGCGGGCGACTTGCCAAGGCTCCGGGCGACCGAAAGATAGCGGCCGTCAAAAGCGGCATAGGGGTCGGCGAGCGCCAGGTAGACATAGGGGATGACGAAGACCAGATGGGCCACCACCACCGCCCAGAAGGTGCCGTCGATACCGGCCCGCAATACCAGCAGGATCAGACCGAACAAAAACGAGATCTGGGGCACGATCAGCGGAATATACAACAGCGCCAGCACCCGCTGGGTGGGTGTGATGCCGCGCCGATAGGCGTTCTCGACCGCGCCGAGCACCAGCAACACGGCGATGGCGGCCGACGTCAAACCGATCTGGACCGCCGTCAGGGTCGGATGGCCGATCATCCCGGCGTGGCGCATCCAGTGCTTGAACGTGAGCATGTCGGGCAAGGCGTCGGGGAACTGCCAGAGCCCGGCCACCGACCACAGCGCCAAAACGACGACGCCGCCGATCACAAGCAGCGCCGAGGCGCCGATGCCGCCCAGGGAAGCGAGGCGCAGCGCGCGATCGCGCGGCAGGCGCCAGCCGCGGGTGAGAATCGAACGCCCGAGGGCGGCGACCGCCCGTTCGCCGAGCCACCATGTGACAAGCGCACCGCCGGTGACCGCCAATTGCAGCATGGCACCGGCGGCGGCGGTGAATCTGAGCGTGAGGTCAGGGTCGTACTGCCATCTGAGGATCTGTACGGCCAGCGGCGGCGGGGCGGTCGGCCCGAGTATGATCGCGACGTCGACGACCGAGGTGGCGTAGGCGACGACGGCGTACACGGGCAGCCTGATCTGGGCGTAGACGGAAGGAAACACGGTGCTCAGCCAGCCCCAGACCCGGCCGTAGCCGAGCGAGCGCGCGGCCCGGATGCGCCGGGGGGCGTCGGATTGGGGCAGCGCGGAGAGCGTCATCAGCAACAGGAACGGGATCTCCTTGATCACCAGGCCGGCGAGCAAAGCGAACCCGGCCGGATCGTTGACGATCAGCCAGTCCGGGGGCTGGGCGAAGCCGGTGGCCCATGGCGAGACCAGCCGCACCAGCCAGCCCGACGGCGCGATCAGAAACGCCAGGCCGATGGCGACGGCCGCGTGGGGAACCGCGAACAGGGGCGCGGTGGCCGAGGCAAGCCGGGCGAACCACCGCGTGCCCCACCAGCCGGCCAGAAACAACACCACCAGCACCAGGGAAATCGCCGAGGTCGCCAGCCCCGTCCAGTAGCTGATCCAGGCGGAGCGGGCGAACCCGGGCGCCATCGCCGCCTGGTCGAACCAGTGCAGGGTCACCTGTTCTCCGCCGAGCACCGGCAGGTATCCCAGCGCCGGGGCGACAATGCCCGCCAGACCGGCGAGAACCGGACCGATCAGAATGGTCAGGATGACGACGGGCACGAGGCGCAGCAACATCGCTCGGGTCCGCTATGGCCGGAGGGGGCGCGCGGTCACGGGCTCGTGCCGGCGAGGAAACGGCGCGCCCATTCGGCCTCCAGGGGCTCGATCCAGCTCGGATCGGGCTCGCGCAGGGTGGGGCCGAGTTCCACCGTGCTCAGCGTCGCCGGCCCGCGCTCGAGGGTATCGAACAGGGCCCGGTCGGCGGGCGTCAACCGGTCGAGGGCGAGCACGGTGGGGTCGCCCCAGATCATTTCGTCGGCCTTGCGGGCCTGGGCCAGGGGCGACAGCAGGAAATCGGCGACGACCATGGCGGCGGCCCTGGCGGAGGCGTTGAAGGGGATGGTCACGAAGTGGGCGTTGCCGAGAGATCCGTAGTCGAGAACGAAGGAGCGAACGGTGGGCGGCAGCTCGGCCATGCGGATCGAAGAGGACGCCTCGGCGGGGTTGAAGGTCATGGCGATGTCGATCTCGGCGTCGGCGAGCAGCGTTTTCAGGTGCGTGGTGTCGGTGGCGTAGACCCGTCCCGATCGCCACAGATCGGGGCGCAACCGCTCCAGATACGCCCACAAGGGGGCGGTGACGGCGTCGAAGTCGGCCTCGGCGACATTGCGGGTGAGGATTTCGGGGTCGTCGATGAGCCCGTACAGCACCTGTTTGAGGAAGGTGGTGCCGATGAAGTTGGGCGGGGCGGCGTAGGTGAAACGGCCGGGATTGGCGGCGACGAATTCGGCCAGCGCCTCGAGCGTCGCCGGCAGTTCGGGAACGCGAGCGGTGTCGGCATAGAAGGTCAGCTGGGCGAGCCCCCAGGGGCTCTCCTGGCCGTCGACGGGAACGGTGAAATCGAACTTGAGCGCCGGATTGGCTTCGGTGTCGACCAGCGCGTGATTGGGGAGCCTGTCGGCCCAGTTGTCGGCGATCAGCAGACCCTGGCGTTTGAGGGAGGCGAAATTCTCGCCGTTGACCCAAATGAGGTCCACCGAGCCGTTTTCGGTGCGCCCGGCGGCCTTTTCGGCGACCACGCGCGAGACCGCTTCGGCGGTATCGGAGAGCCGGACATGGGTGAGGGTAATGCCGTAACGGGCGGCGACTTCGTCGCCGACCCAGGCGATGTAGTCGTTGATCGCCGGGGCGCCGCCCCAGGCGTGGAAGAAAACGTGCTCGCCGCGCGCCTGGTCGAGCATCGCGCTCCAGTCGGCCGGGTCGGGCTCGGCGGCGAGCGTCGGCTGCGCCGTGGCGACCAGGATCGCCAGGGTGACCGGCATCGCCAGGCTGACAAAGGCGCGGCGCATGAGGTTCTCCTTTCCACCGGGGCTTTCATCCCAGCAAAGCCGCTGGCCGCCCCCGGTCAACACAAATCGGCCTCAAGGGCGCGTGAAAGCGCCCTGCCCGCCCCTAGCCACCGCCGGGCGCGTCGTGGCGGAGCGGGGTGGAGCCGGCGTCGATGGCGGCGGCGAATCGGTCGAAGAAGCGGTCGATGACCCCCTGGGCGGCGCCCCCCACCACGGTGGCGCCCAACCGGGCAATGGCGCTATCGACCTCCCCTTTGGCGAGGAATGCGAGCTCGGTGCCGTCGGGGTGATCGGCGAGATTCACATCCGCCGAGCCGCGCGCCCCACCCATCCAGCCGGCACGGCCCTTGCCGGACAGTGTATAGCGCTCGGCCACGATGATATCGGAGAGCCAAAGCGTGCCCTCGATTTTGAGCTGCATGGGACCGATTGTCGCCTTCATGGCGACCTCGAGCTCGGAATCGGAGGTCCATTCGATGCGCTCGCAGCCCCGGATGCAGGACTTGAGCACGCCGACGTCGTTGAGCGCCTCCCAGACCCGCATGCGCGGGGCGGTGAGCGCGTAGCGTCCGGCGAACTGCACTAGTGGGGCCCGGAGATTGGCATCTGGGGCTTTACCTGCGGCTTTTTGGCACCAATATCTGGCAAATAGACCGTAGGCGGTCCGCATTCAATTGTCAGCGGCGGACCAAGCGGGGATCATCGAAGCAACAAGCCGGGAGGACTGTCATGGCGGACCAGGCAATCGACAAACCACTGCAATATCTGGACAAGGCGATGAGCGCCATCCGGGACCTCGGGCTGTGGCCGGAGGTTGTCGAGGAGCAGCCGATCACCGGCCTTCTGCAGGAGATCACGGCCCTTGACGAGACCAGGATCGTGTTGATCGGGCGGACGCTGAACCAGGCTTCGACCTTCAACGACGTGGTGCGCGAGCAGGTCGCCTCGATGCGGATCGGCGACCGCTACGAGGACATCACGAAGGGGTTCGACTCCATCCGGGACGACGCCAAGGGTCTGGTGGACCAGCTTGACGACTCCAAGATCGACCTTCTGGAGCGCGCCTCGAACATCTGGATGAAGATCTCGCGCGGCGACATCGCGACGCGCTTCAACTCCATCCGCGACACCTATCTGGACGTCTCCAAGGACACCAAGGACCAGATCGACCGCGAGACCACGATTCTCGAGGCCTATCGCGACTTCCGGGGGGCGCTGAAGCAGTCTGAGGTGATGGCGCTCGAGGTGCTGGAGACCGCCAAGGCGAAGCTCGAGGAGCGCCGCAAGGCGCTGGCGGCGGCGTCCGGAGACCTCGAATCGTTCACCGACGGCACCCCGGCCGACCGGGCGCGGCTGGAGATGGCCCGGGACGAGCGGATGCGCGAGATGCAGAACGAGGAGCGCCGCTACCAGATCGCCAAGGACCTGTCGGACAACCTGACGGTCTCCTACAACACCTCGGAAGTGATCATGGCGCGGCTGACGCAGACCACGAACGCCAAGGAACGGGTCTATCAGCAGTCGATCAGCTTCTTTTCGACCAACGAGACGGTGCTGACGGCGCTTTCGGCTTCGTTCACGGGCATGTTCGGGCTGCACGAATCGACCGAAACCCTGAACGCCATGAAGGAAGGGATGTCGAAGAGCCTCGAAACGCTGGCCGAGATCGGCGACAAGGTGCATGAGGAGGCCCTGAAGGCCGGCTATGGCCCGACCATTCGCGCCGATGCGGTGCGCAAGCTGGTCGACTCCGTGGTCAACTTCCAGGAGCATTCGCAGGAGATCATCGCCGAGATGCGCAAGCTGGCGACCGAGAATTCGGCCGAAATCCGGGATGCGGTCGAGGAAGGCAAGAGGCGCCTGGCGAAGCTCGCCAGCGACGGCAACGTGCTTCTGACGGAGGCGCGCGCCGAGGGCTAGATGCGGGCGCCAACCTCCGGGCCGGATAGGCTGTCATGAGCGAGGACACCCAGGGCACGCTGCCCCTCGATGACGTCATGCTGGCGATGGACGTGGTCGACACGCTGCGCCACCGCCAGGATCTCGTCGAGCGCGAACTCAAAGAGGACCAGCGCGCCGCGACGCTGATCGGCAAGCTGCGCGACATCTACGCCGACCAGGGCATCGACGTGCCCGATCACATCCTCAAGGAAGGGGTCGACGCGCTGGCCGAAAGCCGGTTCGTCTACACGCCGCCGCGGCGCGGTTTGCGGACGGCGCTGGCGCGCCTTTATGTGAGCCGCGGACGCTGGGGAGCCACGCTGGTGGCCATCGTGGTCGCGATCGGGCTGGTGCTGGCGGCCTATCAGTTCGCTTACCGGCCCTTTGTCGCCTCGCAGCAGGCGGCGCTCGAGCAACATTTGTCCGAGGGACTGCCGGCGCAGATGGATGCGCTTTATGCGACCATCTACCGCGAGACAAAGGTGCAGGAAGCGGTCCGGCAGGCCGAGGAGATCCGGACGCAGGGCAAATCGGCGGCGGCGGCCGGCGAGTTGGAACGGGCCGAGGCGGCGGTCAACGACCTGAGCGCGCTGCGCGATCTTTTGCGGCTCGAGTACCGGCTGACAATCGTCAACCGTCCGGGCGTGAGGACCGGGGTGTCCACCTCGCCCGACGATATCCTGGAGGCGACCAACCGGTATCTGGTCGTTGAGGCGCTTTCCCCGGACAACGAGGTGTTGACGCTGCCGATCCTCAACGAGGAGTCCGGTGAGGTCGAGGATGTCAGCATGTTCGCGATTCGCGTACCCGAAAACGTTTACGAGGCGATCGCACGGGACAAACAGGACGATGGAATTATCCAGCAGAACATCGTCGGGGTGAAGCAGTTCGGCTATCTCGACGTCGACTACGTGGTGCCCGTCCTGGGCGGCGCCATTACGCGCTGGTGAGCCGATGCTGACCGGACCGCAGGCACTGGGCGCACTGCACGAGGCGCTCGACGAAGTCCGCCAGGAGGAGCGGGACATCGCCGACCGCTTGTCGCGGGCCTCGGAGAAGGCGGCGCGCCTGCGCGAAACGGAGGCCGGGCATTTTCGCGCGCTGGCCGAGGAGCGGCTGAGCGGCGCCGAGCGCCAGGCGGTGACCAAGCGCCTGGGTGGCGCGGAAGATCGCGCACGCGAAATGATCGCGCAGCACAATGCGGATCTGGGAGCGGCGCAGAAGCGCCTCAAGGAGCTCGATGCGGAACTCGGCGAGCTCAGCGCCCTGCGCCAGAGCGAAACCGAAAGCCTCGACAAAGCTCAGGCCGAACTCGCCGAGCTGTCCAAATCCGTGATGGCCGAGCTCGAGGCGGATGAGGCGTTTGCCAAGCGGCGCCAGCAGGCCGAGCGGCTGTTCGAAGTCGCCAAACGCGCGGTGGAGAAGATCGAGCAGGCCGAGGCCGACCGGGAGGAAAAGGGCCGGCCCTACCGGTCGGATCCGTTGTTCATGTATCTGTGGGAGCGCGGCTACGGGACCAAGGCGTACCGCGCCAACACCCTCATCCGGGCGCTCGACGGCTGGGTGGCGCGGATTGTCGATTTCTACCGCGCGCGCCCGAATTTCGCGATGCTCAACGAGATTCCGATGCGCCTGCGCGAGCACGCCGAGCGCCTCCAGGCGGGCGCCGAAGCGGCCAGCGACAAGCTCGAGGAGCTCGAAATCGAGGCGATCGACAAGGCGGGCGGGAAAAAGACGCGCGAGGCGATCGCCGCCGCGCAAGCCAAGATCGACGCCATCGACGACGACATGGTGGCGGCCGAAGACGAGCGCGACGAACAGGCGCGCGACCAGCGACAGCTCGCCGACGGCAGCGATCCGGCCTTCCGCGATGCGGTGCAGATTCTGGCCGACTCTCTGGCGCACGAAGAGATCGGGGCGCTGCTGGCGGCGGCGCAGGCCACCGAAACCGGGCGCGACGACACCATCGTCGCCCAGATCGAGCAGACCCGGCGGCAGATCGCCGAGGACGAGACCGAGGTGCGCGAGGACAGGGATCGCCTGAAATTGCTCGCCACCCGACGGCGCGAACTCGAGGATATCGAGTGGGAGTTCAAGAAGCAGCGTTTCGACGATCCCCGGTCGACCTTCGACAAGGACGATCTGGCCGGCAACACGCTCGAGGAATTTCTGCGCGGTGCGATCACGGCGGCCACCTATTGGGGTCTGTGGCGCGCTTCGCAGGGCTGGAACCAATCAACGCGGCGGGCCGGCGGCCGGGTCGGATTGCCGCGGGAGCCGTTCCGCGGCGTCGTCTGGCGCACCAAGGACCGGGCGAAGCCGGTCAGCGGATTTCCCTGGGGTGCGGTGGCCGGCGCCGTTATGGGGGCGGCCCTGTCGCGGCCGCGCGGAGGCAGCCGGGGGACGCGCAAGCATGGCGGATTCAAGACCCGCGGTGGCTTCTGAGCGGCTGGCCGCCACCCTTGATCCGACTTCCCCGGAGCAATCTAGCATCGCGGCAGATCCGCGAGCTCTCCTGCTTCGAGCAATTGGGCGAGCGGGACGCGATCGAGAAGCGGCTCGAGGCGATCGGCGCCGGCGGTGACGATGAGGACCGAGACCTCGCTGGCCGCGGCATCGCTGTCGCCGACCCGGCAAAAAGCCGGTCGAACGCCGACCGTCAGCGTGCCGCCGACCGCATCGAAACCGGGGTCGAGCTCCCGCATCCATTGCTGGGCCTCGCGCAGCGCCTGGCGGGCGGCCGGCGGGAACGCGAAGAGATAGTAGGCGCGCTCGCGGCCGGGCGGGGGCAGCAGGCCGGCGACGGTATCGGCGTCGGCGCGCACCAGCGATGCCTCGATGCGCCGCTCGCCGTCGTCGGGGGTGACGGCAGCGAAGGTGATGGCGGAGGCCTCGGCCAGCGGCACCAAGCTCACCGGCACATCGACGGCAAACACGAGCGCGGCGATATCGTCGGCAAAAAAGTCAAGCTTGCGGAGCGCCGGGGCGCCGCCCCCGGTCAGGGTGGTGCAGGCACTCAAATCCAAAGCGACCAGCACGGCAAAAGCCAACGCCCCGGTGAATGGTGCGAAATTCCGCATGCGCGGCCCCCGACCCGCCAAGGCCCCGAGCATAGCCGATTCGGCGGCGCGGTTCGGGCGGCGGCAGGCTCAGCCGAAAATCGAGGCGCCGGCGTCGGCAGGCCCGACCAGCGCCCGCATCGGGGCGAAAAGCTCGCGGCCGAAATCGACATGATCGGGACCCAGATCCGTGCGGGCGGGCGGCCGGGCGGCGAACTCCGCCGCGTCGACCAGCACGTCGAGGGTGCCGGCGACGGCGTCGAGGCGGATGAGATCGCCGTCGCGAACCCTGGCCAGCGGGCCGCCCTCGCCCGCCTCCGGCGTCAGGTGAATGGCCGCCGGGACCTTGCCGGAGGCGCCGGACATGCGCCCGTCGGTGACCAGCGCGATCTTCAGGCCGCGGTCGATGAGGACACCGAGCGGCGCGGTGAGCTTGTGCAGCTCCGGCATGCCGATCGCCTTCGGCCCGGCGAAGCGGACGATAGCCACCATGTCGGTGTTCAAGCGGCCGGTCTTGAAGGCGCCCTGGAGCTCGGACTGCGAGCGGAAGACGCGGGCCGGGGCCTCGATGACGAGATGCTCGGCCTTGACCGATGAAGTCTTGATGACGGCGGTGCCGAGATTGCCGGCAAGCACCTTCAGCCCGCCGTTGCCGGCGAAGGCGTGGACAGGCTTGGTGAGCACGTCGGGGTCGCCGGACTCCTCGGGCGCCGGCGTGAAGGCGAGTTCGCCATCTTCGAGGCGTGGCTCGAACGCGTGGGCATCGAGGCCACCGGCGGCAATGGAGCCGGCATCGGCGTGCAGAAGTCCGGCGACGGCAAGCTCGCGGACCACGAACGGCACGCCGCCGGCGGCATGGAAGTGGTTCACGTCGGCGCGGCCGTTGGGATAGATGCGGGCGACGAGCGGCACTGCTTCGGATAGTTCGGCGAAATCCCCCCAGGTGAGCTTCAATCCGGCGGCGGCGGCGATGGCGACCAGATGCAGGGTGTGGTTGGTCGAGCCGCCGGTCGCCAGGAGGCCGACGACGCCGTTGACGATCGCCCTCTCGTCGACAAGGCGGCCGACGGGCGTGTAGTCGTCGCCCAGGGAAGTGATGGCGAGCGCCCGTTCGACGGCGGCGCGGGTGAGCGCCTCGCGCAGGGGTGTGCCGGGCGCCACGAAACTCGAGCCGGGCAGCTGCAGGCCCATGATTTCCATGAGCATCTGGTTGGTGTTGGCGGTGCCGTAGAAGGTGCAGGTGCCCGGTGCATGGTAGGATTTGGCTTCCGCCTCCAGGAGCACGTGGCGGCCGATTTTGCCCTCGGCGAAGAGCTGGCGGGTTTTGACCTTCTCGTCGTTGGGCAGGCCCGAGGGCATCGGCCCGGCCGGGATGAAGACCGCCGGCAGATGCCCGAAGGCGAGGGCCGCCATCAAAAGCCCCGGCACGATCTTGTCGCAAATGCCCAGATACACGGCGGCGTCGAACATGTTGTGGGAAAGTCCGATCGCCGCCGACATCGCGATGATATCGCGGGAAAACAGCGACAGGTCCATGCCCGGCTGGCCCTGGGTGATGCCGTCGCACATCGCCGGCACGCCGGCGGCGACCTGGGCGGTGGCACCGAGCTCGCGGGCGGTCTGGCGAATGAGCTCGGGATAGCGCTCGTAGGGCTGATGGGCCGACAGCATGTCGTTGTAGGCGGTGACGATGCCGAGATTGAGGGTGCGGGTAGCGGCGAGCGCCGCCTTGTCGGTGGCCGGACAGGCAGCAAAGCCGTGGGCGAGGTTGCCGCAGCTCAGCGCGGCGCGCCGGACCGTCGACTCGCGCTGGCGGTCGATGCGCTCGAGATAGGCGGTGCGGGTCGTCGCCGAGCGCTCGGCGATGGCCTCGGTGACGCGCTGAATCGTCCGATTGACGGCCATTTCGTCTCTCTCTCCGGTTCGGTGTCCCGGTCAGGGGCACCAATAGACGGTCAGGGGGGTGGTGGGCTGGCGCAAGACGGCGCGCACCGGCATTTCGGCCACCGGCCCGGGCGCCAGCGCCCGCTGGAGGGTGGCGGCCTTCTGTGCGCCCTCGATGTGCAGCGCCAGCAGGTTGGTGTCGAGAAGCGACGACAAGGTGAAGGTGACGCGAGGCTCGCCGGCGCCGGGGGCCTCGATGGCGATGAGCGGGTTGGTGTTGGCGGGATCAAGGGCGGCGTCGAGACGGTCGGCGCCCGGGAAGAACGAGGCGGTGTGTCCGTCGTTGCCCATCCCGAGGATCACCGCGTCGAACGGACGGCTCAGGCGCCCCACCCGTTCGGAGGCGGCGCTCACGCCATCGGCGGCGCTGATGCCGTCGGTAAAGAGCGGCACGAATTCCGCGGCCCTGGCAAGACCGGTCAGCAGGTTTTCGGTGATCAGGCGGGCGTTCGAGCGCTCCGAGGCCGGGCCCACCCAGCGCTCGTCGACCAGCGAGATGCGAACCGCCGCCCAATTGAGGGGGCGGCCGGCAAGCTCGTGGAACAGACGCTTCGGCGTCGCGCCACCGGAAACCAGCAGGCTCGCCTCGCCGCGCCCGGCGATCGAGGCGGCAAGGGCGCGGGCGATCTCGGCGGCGAGCGCGTCGGCGAGCGCCGCGGGAGTCTCGAAGTCGCGCCGGGCGGGCGATTCAGAGCGGTTTGGCGTCGTCATTGGCCTCATGCCAGGTGCGGCCATCGCGCTCGATCAGGGCGACGGAGGCGGTCGGGCCCCAAGTCCCCACCGTGTAGGCAGGCAGGGGTTCGTCGGACTCGTCCCAGGCCTTGCGGATCGGGTCGATCCAGGCCCATGCGGATTCGAGCTCGTCGCGGCGCATGAACAGCGTCTGGTTGCCGCGGATGACGTCCAGGAGCAGCCGTTCGTAGGCTTCCGGCATGCGCGCGGAAAAGGTCTCGGCGAAACTCAGATTGAGCGGCACCTGGCGCAGCCGCATGCCGCCGGGCCCGGGATCCTTGATCATCAGGAATAGCCTGACCCCCTCGTCGGGCTGCAGGCGGATCACCAGCCGGTTGGGCCGGGGACTGCCTTCGGCATAGGTGAAGATTGAATGCGGGATGGCGCGGAATTGGATGACGATCTCCGAGACCTTGTTGGCCAGGCGCTTGCCGGTGCGCAGATAGAAGGGCACCCCTTTCCAGCGCCAGTTCTCGATCTCGGCCCGAACGGCGACGAAGGTCTCGGTTTCCGACGGCTCCCCTGATTCGAGCTCCTCGAGATAGCCGGGCACGCGGGCGTTGTCGGAGGTGACGCCGGTATACTGGCCGCGCACGGTGAGGCGGGCGACATCCTCGCCGACGATCGGCCGGAGGGATCGGAGCACCTTGCGCTTTTCGTCGCGCAGGGCATTGGCCTCGTCCGAGGGCGGCGGCTCCATGGCGACCAGACACAGAAGCTGCAGCAGGTGGTTTTGCACCATGTCGCGCAGGGCGCCGGACTGGTCGTAGTAGGCGCGGCCTTCGGTGCCGATGGTCTCGGAGACGGTGAGCTGGATGTGGTCGATATGGGCCGAGTTCCAGATCGGCTCGAACAGGGTGTTGGCAAAGCGCAGTGTCAAGAGGTTCTGCACCGTTTCCTTTCCGAGGTAGTGGTCGATCCGGTAGACCTGATCTTCCGCGAACACCTTGCCGACGGCCTCGTTGATCTGGCGGGAGGAGGCGAGGTCGTGTCCGAGCGGCTTTTCCAGGACCAGACGCGAATCGCGGCGGGCATAGCCCATTTCGGAGAGGTAGGTGCAGATCGGTGCGAAGACGCTCGGGGCCACCGCGAGATAGAAGGCGCGGACAACGTCGGCATCCTCGCGAAGATGGCCGGACAGATCGGCCCAGTGGTCGCGGTCCCTGGGGTCGTTGGGAACGTAGGAGAAGCACCTCAGGAAGCGCTCGATGACGGCCTCGTCGCGGTAGGTTTCCTGGGCGGAGGTTTCCACCGCCTCGCGGGCCACCTGCCGGAACTTGTCGTCGTCCCAGGGCGTGCGCGAGATGCCGATGATCCGGGAGCGTTCGTCGAACTGGCCATCGAGAAATCGGTGGTAGAGCGCCGGGATAAGCTTGCGCCGGGTGAGATCGCCGGTGGCGCCGAAGACCAGGTAGTCGAAGGGCGGGACCGGAATGATGCGGCTGGATGGCTCACTGGACAATTCGTTCGTCTCCTGCAGGCACGGACCTAGCTGTCCGCGAAGAGCTGACGGGCAAGAATGAGCGCCCCGTCGAGCGGAGAGGTCTTGGGTGCGGCAACGATCGGGCCGTAGCGCTCGATCAGCCGGGGAAGCAGGCGGCGCCCGAAGCCGCCGACGATGGCGATGGTTTCGGCGCCCCTTGCCTTGAACCAGTCCACATACTGGTCGATGGCGGCAAGTTCAAACTCGAGCAGCTCGAGGGCGACCGGATCGTAGGCTTCAAGATACTCGAAGAACAGGGGCACCAGGTCCCCATAGTCGGCGGGCCGGGCCGGCTCGTCGGGTCCGTGGGCGTTGAACGACCAGGCCATCACCTGGTCCGGATCGGAGGAAAACCGCTCCATAACCGCGACCGTCAGCGGCGAGGCGGCGCGCAGACCTTCATGGGCGAGCAGGCTCAGCCGCACGAGTTCGCGGCCGAAGATCGCCCCGGACATCGTGTCGCCGACGTGAAAGCCCCAGCCGCCGACCTGGTGGCGTTCGCCATCCATGATCCCCAGCCCGGCCGAACCGGTGCCGATGATGAGCGCCGCCCCGTCGGCGCCGCCCAGAGCTCCGGCGCGGGCAATGTCGATATCGTCAAAGACCTTGACGGCGGCGAACGGGAAATCGCGGGCCTCGAAGGCGGCGCGGGCCGATTCCAGCCTGCCGCCGGCCATCCCCAGGCAGGCGAACGTGTGGCCGACATCGCCCGGCTCGAGGCCCGCCTCGCCGAAAACCTTTTGGGTAAGCTCCGTGACGGCGGCGTAGGCCGATTCGCCGTCGTCGACCTGGAGGTTGGACTTTTGTTCGACGACCGCCTCGGCGAGCGTTTCGAGCCCGGCGTCGGCAAGCCGCATGCGGCATCGCGTGCCGCCCCCGTCGACACCGAGATAGAGCTTGTCGTCCACCCTCGTCTCCCGACCAATCATCCCGGTGGCCCGGTCGCGGCGGACCATATCGCCATCGCGGGGCAGGTCAATGCGCCCCGGCGCAACCCGGCGTCGATCTGCGTGCGCTTGCCGACCGCGCGTCGAGCGGGCATGACAAGCGGAGATTTCAGGACCGGCACCGCCCAGATGACAGCAAATCCGAAATGGTGCCCATGAACCCGCATGTGCTCGTTCTGGGGGGAGCGCGCTCCGGCAAGAGCGCCTATGCGGAACGGGCGGCAACCGGCGCGCGGCCGGCCTATCTGGCGACCGCCGAGGCGGGCGACGAGGAGATGCGGGAGCGCATCGAGCGGCATCGGCGCGACCGGAACCGGGCGTTTGCGACCTACGAGGAGCCGCTGGCGGTGGTCGAGCGGCTCGCGGCGATCGGAAACGGCCACGACGTGGTGGTCATGGACTGCGTCAGCTTGTGGATTTCCAACCTGATGGCGGCGGACAAGGACGTGGAGGGGCAAATCGCGGCGCTCGGCGAATGGCTCGCGGGGCATTCGAGCCCCCGCTTGATTATCGTGAGCAATGAGGTCGGGCTGGGGGTGGTGCCCGCCCATGAGATGGGGCGGGCATTCCGGGACCTGGCGGGACGGGCGCATCAGCGGCTGGCGGCTTCGTGCGGCGCGGTGGTGCTGATTGTGGCCGGGCTGCCGATGCCGCTGAAGGGCGAACTGCCGGTCTAGGGCCGGACGACGACAAAGGCCGTCAGCACCAGCAGCACGAGGACGGTCACCACCTGGCCCCGGTAGAGCCTGAGCGCCCGGTCGATATCGTCGGGGGTGAGACGGCGGCGGCCACGGCCCATCTCCTTGAGCTCGACGCGGCGCCCGGCGTAGGTGCGCGGGCCCCCCAGTGAAACACCCAGTGCGCCGGCCATCGCCGCCTCCGGCCAGCCGGCATTGACCGAGACGTGGGCGGGCGCGTCGCGCCGGGCGGCGCGCCAGGCGCCGGGTCCGTCGACCCCCGGCAGTGCCCAGGCGGCGAGGGCGCAGAGCGCGGCGGTGAGCCGGGCGGGAATGAAATTGGCGATATCGTCAACGCGCGCGCTGGCCCAGCCGAAATCACGGTGGCGGTCGTCGCGGTGGCCGAGCATCGAATCGGCGGTGTTGACGGCCTTGTAGAGAACAACGCCGGGCAGGCCGAAAACCAGCAGATAGATCAGCGGCGCGATGACCCCATCGGAGGTGTTCTCGGCCAGGGATTCGATGCCGGCGCGGGCGACGGCGGACGTGTCGAGAGTATTTGGGTCGCGTCCGACGATGCGCGAGACAGCGTCACGGCCGGCGGCCACGGAGCTGCGCAAACCCGCGGCGACGGCGGCAACCGCGCGTTCGAGTTCCGAAGAGGCCAGGAACGGCGCCGCCAGAAGGCCCTCGAGCAGCCAGCCGAAGGGCAAGGGCCGCACAAGCAAAACGAGTGCGACGGCGGGGACGAGGCTGGCGGCGAGCAGGACGGCGAGCGCGAGGATACCCCGCCCGCGTCGGGTCGCCGCGGCAAGGGCCGGATCGTTGAGGCGGGCATCGAGCCGATCGATCAGCGTCCCCATCCAGACCACCGGGTGGCGGATTGTGCGGGCGAGCGCCGCCGGGTAGCCGAACGTGCGTTCGATCAGCAGGGCCGCCAGCGCGGTCGCCAGGGTCACGCGGGCAACTCGGGATGGCGGGCCAGCGCCAGAAGCGCGCCGAGGTCGAGATGGGCTTCGACATGCGCCGCCAGGGCATCCAGGGTGGCCTCGATATCGGCCTCGAAGTCGAGGGCGGGGTCGGGCGCGGCCCCGAGCCCGGCGAGGAAGGCTCGGCGGAAGCCGTCGGCGGCGAACAGGCCGTGCAAATAGGTGCCCGTGACCCGGCCGTTTTCGGAGACCGCACCTTCGGGCTCACCGGCAACGCGGGAAAAGGGACGGCGGAGCGCCGGCCCTTCGCTGACGCCCAGATGCATGCGGTAGCCGCTGAGCGGCTCGCCGGTTGCGACGTGGATGGCGTCGGGCATGTCGAGGCGCTTTTCGGTATCGAGGGTGGTGACGAGCTTCAGCAGGCCCAGCCCGGCGGTCTCGCCGGGGGCACCTTCGAGACCTTGCGGATCGGCGACGGTGGTGCCGAGCATCTGGAAGCCGCCGCAGATGCCGAGCACCTGCCCGCCGGCGCGCACATGGGCGCGGATATCGATGTCCCAGCCCTGCCGGCGCAGGAAATCGAGGTCGGCGCGGGTGGACTTGGTGCCGGGCAGGATGACCAGATCGGTGTCGCGGGGAACGGGCGCACCCGGCTCGACGATGGTGAGGGCGACGCCCGGCTCGCGGGCGAGCGGGTCGAGATCGTCGAAATTCGCGATCCGGTTGAGACGCGGCACGGCGACGCGCAATCCGCCCTCCCGGCGCTCCTGCCCCTTGTCCAGGGCCAGCGAATCCTCGGCCGGCAGGCGCCGGGCAAGATCGAACCAGGGGACCGGGCCGAAGCAGGGGCGCGCGGTCTTCTCTTCGATGATGCGCCGCCCCTCGGCGAACAGCGACGGGTCGCCGCGAAACCGATTGACCAGGGTGGCGACGACGAGCGCGGCATCGCCGGGATCGAGGACATCGAGGGTGCCCACAAGGGACGCGATGACGCCGCCGCGGTGGATGTCACCGATGACGATGACGGGGGCGCCGACGGCCCGTGCAAAACCGAAATTGGCGATGTCCTGGGGCCTCAGATTGACCTCGGAAGCGCTGCCGGCGCCCTCGACGAGGACGAGATCGGCGCTTTGGGCCAGCTCGCCGAAGGCCGCCAGGACGTCCGGCAGAAACTGTCGGCGGAGATCGAAATATTCGCGCGCCGTGGCTGTGCCCCGGCGCCGGCCGCGGACGACGATCTGGGCACCGGACTCGGCCTCCGGCTTGAGCAGCACCGGGTTCATGGCCGTCGTGGGCGGCAATTTCGCGGCCCGCGCCTGCAACCCCTGGGCGCGGCCGATCTCGCCGCCGTCTTCGGTGACTGCGGCGTTGTTGGACATATTCTGCGGCTTGAAGGGCGCGACGGCGAGACCGCGATTGGCGAAGGCACGGCAGAGGCCGGCGACGATCAGCGACTTGCCGACGTCGGAACCGGTACCCATGAACATGAGCGTCCGGGCGGTCATGGCACGGCGATGTCGATGACGTGAGCGTAGGAGGCGCAGACGCGGCCCTCGACCATGCCCATGGGCGCGAGCTGACGGCCGGTTGCGTCGGCCGCGTCGAATAGCGGCGTGCCGCCCTGGGTCGCCTCCACCGAGTAGTGGAACTCGTGGCCGGTGAGCTTTTTCGGCCAGGGCAGCGGGCTTTCATGGGTCAAGTGGCGGTAGCCGAGGGTGCAGCGGGGGGCATCGATGCGGGTTTGCAGCGGCAGCAGGCCGGTCATTTCGTGGGTGGTGCCGTCGGCGACGGTGAGCGAGCGTCCGAGCACCATGTAGCCGCCGCACTCGCCGTAGATGAGCGCGCCGCGGTCGCGGGCGGCGGCGAGGCCGACGGCGAATTTCGTGGCGCCGGCAAGGGTCTCGGCGTGCAGTTCCGGGTAGCCGCCGGGCAGGAAGACCGCGTCGGCGGCGGGGTCGGGTGCCTCGTCGGCGAGGGGCGAGAAAAAGCGGAACGCCGCGCCGGCCGCCGCCCAGTCGCCGAGCCAATGGTCGTAGGTGAAGCAGAACGCGTGGTCGCGGGCGACCGCGATCCGCTGGCCGAGCGGGGGCAGCGCGGCGGCGGGTTCCGATGCTGGGAGCGGGACCGCCAGGCCCCTGATGGCGTCGACATCGAGGCTCTCCGCGATGGTTTGGGCCGCCGCATCGACGAACGCCTCGAACCGGCCGATGGCATCGGGCAGGACGAGGCCAAGATGGCGGTCGGGGATGGCGAGCGTGTCGGCGTGGCGGATGGCGCCGAGGCACGGGATACCGGTATCGCTCAGCGCATCGCGCAGCATCGCCTCGTGGCGGTCGGAGGCGACCCGATTGAGCGCGACGCCGGCGACCGTCACGTCGTCGCGAAATCGGGCGTAGCCGGTCGCCAGGGCGGCGACCGACTGGCCCATGCGGCGGCAGTCGATCACCAGCAGCACCGGCAATCCGAGGATTTGCGCGAGATCGGCGGTCGAGCCACCGCCCGACGCCGCCCCGTCGAACAGGCCCATGACGCCCTCGACCAGGA
Source organism: uncultured Devosiaceae bacterium (assembly GCA_964574935.1). Lineage (GTDB taxonomy): Bacteria > Pseudomonadota > Alphaproteobacteria > Rhizobiales > Devosiaceae > JBBECE01. Next base: position 28,759 of record CAZNOZ010000005.1, read on the forward strand.
AAATGTCGGCGCCGCTTGCGTACCGTTCCGCCAGCGCACAGATCCTCGCCGGGCGCATGGCCCAGGGATCGAGGTTGACCGCGGCGTTGCGGGCGGCGGCGGTGAGAAAGGCCGGGTCGATATAGTCGGGGCCGGCCTTGGCGGGAGCGATCACCGTGCCCGCCTTCGACAAGGCGCGCGCCAGGGCGAGGGTGACAAGGGTCTTGCCGGCGCCCGAATGCGGCGCGGCGACGATGAGACCTCGGGCACCGGCGGTGGTCATTGACGGCCGCCTGTGACGACGGCGCGCGCCGGGTGTAAAACCGCGCCATGGACAAGCAAGGCACCATCGAGCGGCCGGAGAGGCCATTGCGCCGGGGCTGGACGACCGGGGCGTGCGCCACGGCGGCGGCCAAGGCGGCGATGGAAGCGCTTGTCGGGTCGGCCTTCGCCGATCCGGTGACGATCACGCTGCCGGGCGGACAGACGCCGAGCTTCGCGCTGGCGCATCAGGCCACCGGCGAGGGCTTCGCGGAGGCCGGGGTCGTCAAGGATGCCGGCGACGACCCGGACGTCACGCACGGGGCGCTGATCGTGGCGCGGGTCGGCCGGGGGCCGGCGGGAAGCGGCGTTCGCCTGGCGGCCGGCGAGGGCGTCGGCACCGTCACCAAACCCGGCCTGCCGGTCGCCGTGGGGGAGCCGGCGATCAACCCGGTGCCCCGGAAGATGATCGAGGAAGCGGTGATAGAGGTGTGCGCGCGGCACGGCGCGGCTGCCGACATCGCGGTGACCATTTCGGTGCCGGGCGGTGCGAAGCTGGCCGAGAAGACGTGGAACGGCCGGCTCGGGATTGTCGGCGGACTTTCGATCCTCGGCACGACGGGAGTAGTCGTGCCCTATTCCTGCTCGGCCTGGATCCACTCCATCCGGTCGGGGATCGACGTCGCCCGGGCCACGGGGCTGGGCCACGTGGTGGGCTCGACCGGCCGGACCTCGGAGCGCGCGGCGCGGGCGCATCTGAAGCTGCCGATCGAGGCCTTCATCGACATGGGCGATTTCGTCGGCGGGATGCTGAAATATCTCAAGCGCCGGCCGGTCGCCGAGGTGACCATCGCGGGGGGATTCGCCAAGGTGAGCAAACTCGCCCAGGGGCGTCTCGACCTGCATTCGGCGCGTGGGGCGGTCGATTTCGATTGGCTGGCCGACGCGGCGGCGGCGCTGGGGGCCGAGCCGACGCTCGCCGGCAAGGTGCGGAACGCGGCCAGCGCCGGCGAAGCGCTTGACTTGGCCGGCAAGGCGGGGCTTGGCTTGGCGGCGCATGTGGCGATGGCGGCGCGTGGAACAGCGCAACAGGTGCTCGCCGACGCGCCTGTCGCCGTGCACATCCTGATCATCGACCGGTCCGGTCACGTGATAGCCGAAGCCTGAGCCAGCCCGATGCGTATCCTCATTCTCGGCGGCACAGCGGAAGCGGTCGATTTGGCCGACCGACTGGTGGCGCTGAGGCATGGCGTGACGACGGCGCTCGCCGGACGGACCCGGAAACCGCATCGGCCCAAGGGGCGCTTGCGTGTCGGCGGCTTCGGCGGCGCGGGGGGGCTGGCGAAATATCTGAGTGACAAACGCGTTGAGTATCTGATCGACGCCACCCACCCGTTCGCCGTGGAGATTTCCGCGCATGCGGTGGAAGCCGTCAATGTGGCGGGCATCCCACTGCTCCGCGTGCAGCGCCCGCCCTGGCCGGAGCCGGAAAAAGCGAACTGGGCGCACGTGACCGACGAAAGCGGGGCAGCGGCGGCGTTGCCGGGCGGCGCGACGGTGCTGCTGACCATCGGCCGGCAGCGGCTGGAGCCGTTCCTCGGGCGTGCCGATTGCCGCTTCGTGTTGCGCGCCATCGAGGCCCCGGAGGTGGGGCTCCCGAACAACTTCACCTTCAATCTCGCCCGCCCGCCTTTCTCGAAGCAGGAGGAACTGGCGCTGATGCGGCGCTTCCGGATCACCTATCTGGTGACCAAAAACTCCGGCGGCGCGCAGACAGCGGCCAAACTCGACGCGGCCGATTTCCTCAAGGTCAAGGTGATCATGATCGACCGGCCGGAGCTGCCGGCGGCGCCCAGCGCCGATTCGGTCGAGGCGGCGATGGCAATCCTCGCTCAACTGCCCGCTCCCAGGCGGCGCTTTTTCTTCTTCTGAGGCCTGAGCACGTGCGCGAAGCCGGCGTCGTAGAGCCGGCTGTCGCCGAAGGCCGTCTCGCCGAGGACCGGCCCGACCAGGACCAGCGCCGTGCGGGTGATTTTCGCGGCGCGGACGGCGGCCCGCATGCCGGCGAGGCTCGTCGCGATGATCTGCTCGTCCGGCCAGCTGACGCGATGGGCGATGACCACCGGGCAGTCTGCGCCATAATGCGGCGTCAACGCCCGCTCGACCTGGCCGAGATTGCGGATCGAAAGGTGAATGGCGAGGGTGGCGCGCGCCGCCCCCAGTTGCTCCAGGCGCTCGGTCTCGGGCATCGGCGTGGCCTTGCCGCCGGTGCGGGTGAGGATCACGGTCTGGGCGACACCCGGCAGCGTCAACTCGCGTCCCAGGCGGGCGGCGGCGGCCGCGAAGGACGGCACGCCGGGGACGATCTCGTAGGGGATCGACATTTCGGCGAGGCGCCGGATCTGCTCGGCGATGGCGCCGTAGATCGACGGATCGCCGGAGTGCACCCGGGCGACGTCGTGGCCGGTGTCGCGGGCGGCAATAATCTCGGCGACGATTTCCTCGAGGGTGAGTGGGGCGGTGTCGACCACCCGCGCGCCCTCCGGGGCGGCGGCAACGACCGCCTCCGGCACCAGCGAGCCGGCATAAAGGCAAACTTCGCAGCGTTCGACGAGCCTGAGGCCGCGAACGGTGATGAGGTCGGGGGCGCCGGGGCCGGCGCCGATGAAATAGACCGTCATGGTGCATCCTCCCCCGCCGGTGAAGGCGTGTAGCCGCGGGGGGTGAAGGCGAGAACGGCGCCGCTCGGGCGCGTCAAGCGGCGCGATTGCGTCGCCCCGATCAGCACCAGCGCATTCATGTCGACGCTCTTCGGATCGAATTCGACGAGGGTGCCGACGCGCACCGATTCGCCCTCACGCCCGAGGTTGGCGGCGACAACGACCGGGGTTTCCGGCGGCCGGTGACGGAGGAAGACCGTCCTGGCTTCGGCGATCAGTTCGGTGCGGCGCTCAGAACGGGGATTGTAGAGGGCGGTCACGAAATCGCCGGAAGCGGCCGCTTCGAGGCGCTTCACGATGGTCTCGCGCGGGGTGAGCAGGTCGGACAGCGAAATGGCGCAGAAATCGTGCCCGATCAGGGCGCCGGCACCGGCAGACGCGGCCTGCAGGGCGGACACGCCGGGGACGACCGTGACCGCGGTGCGGGCGCCGGACGCCTCGATCTGTTCGAAGACCAGGGACGCCAGGGCGTAGATGCCGGGATCGCCCGAAGACACCAGCGCCACTTTTTTGCCGGCGTCGGCGAGATCGAGGGCCTTGCGCACCCGTTGGCGCTCCTCGCCGATCGGGAAGGCGTGCATGTGTTGGTTGTCGCGGGCGTCGGCGGCAAGATCGAGATAACGGGAATAGCCGACCCAGTCGGTGGCTTGCCCGAGGGCTTCGGTTGCCTGCGGGGTTCGCATCGCCGGGCCGCCTGGACCCAATCCGACGACAAAGAGCCTGCCGACCGGGCGACCGAAGCTCGCGACGTCTATGGGTTCGGCCGACCGGCCCACCGCGCAGGTGGCGCGCCGCGATTTGCGCTTTTCGACAAGCAGCTCGCCCGCCTTCAGCGCCCCCGCCTCGGCAACGCCGGGGATGCCGATCTCCGCCTCGACCGCCGCTGAAGGATTGGCGAGCCGGTGGCGCTCGGCGCCGAGCTCCTCGGCGGTGAACAGCCTGAGGGGCACGCCGAGATGGGCCGCGGTCTCGATGAGCGCCGGCTCGTCGGATTTGAGCTCGATGGTCGCGATCGCCGCCAGGCTCGCAGGTGCCAGACGCGCTTCGGCCAACGTGTGCTCGACGAGTGCGATGACTTCCTCGGGGGCGCAGCCGCGTTCGCAACCGACGCCGGCGGCGAGTGTCTTGGGGTGGTAGTGCAGCGCGGCGGGGTCTTTCGGCAGGTGCTCGGAGACGATTATCGGTACGCTGCCGTCGGGGGCCGCCAGACCGGACTCGCTCAGCCAGGGGGCGTGGCCTTCGAGACGGAGCCTGTCGCCGGCCAACAGCCGCGCCACGAAGGGCTTGACGTCCTGGGAGGGGGCAAGCACCCAGCCCGGGGGAGGATCGTCGAGGACGATCCCGAGGCGCGATTCCGAGGCGGTGGTGATCGCCGCCGTGCCGCCGAGGAATTCCGCCAACTCGCGCGCCAGGGGGTTGGCGCCGCGGTGGCCGCCGAGCAGCGGGACCACATGGGCGCCGTCGGCGGAGACCGCGATCACCGGCGGCTCGACCTGCTTGCGGCCGATACAGTCCTTGAGGAGCCGGATGAGGATGCCGGCGGCGCAGACGCCAACGACCGGACGGTCCCCCTGATAGGCTCCCGAGAGCACGCGGCGGATGCGGTCGGCGCCGGTCGTGGCGGTTTTTTCATGGGCCCAGCATTCGGCCGCGAGATGCGCGCTGACGCGCGCCGCCACGGCGTCGCCGGCGGCCGAGAAGCACACCACGATCGGGGTCTCCGTCATTGTTCGATCCCGGGGCCGCCGGGCACCAGAACGATCGAGAAATAGGGCAGGTCGCCGGAGATTTCGCCGAGCGGGGCGACGAACTGCTCCTCATGGCTGGCGTAGCCGACGACAACCGCGCTGTCCGCCCGCCCGGTGCGGGTGAGCAGGCCCTTGAGGCGCGCGGTGTGACGCCCGGGCTTGATGACCACGGCGGCGCCGGCGGCCAGTTCCGCTTGCAGCGCGGGATCGGGCAGGGTGGCCGGCAGCACCTTGAGGATGTCGTTGCCGGTGCCGAGCGGAAGGGAAGCGGCGGCGGCGGCGGCGGTCAGCGAGGTGACCCCCGGCACGATCTCAATGGGCAGGCGACCGGCGAGCCGGTCGAGCAGATGAACCGCGGACCCGTAGACCATCGGATCGCCCTCGCAGAGATAGGCGAGGGTTCGGCCGGCCTCGACGTGGGCGGTCAGGGTATCGGCGATGACGTCATAGGCCGTCGCCAGCGCCGCGCGCTCGGCACGCATCGGAATGTCGAGCGGCACGGCGCGGGCGGGATCGGCGATATGCGACCGGGCGATCTCGAAGGCCAGTGCCGCGCCGCTCTCGGTGCGCGGATAGGCGACGAGATCGGCATCGACGATGCGCCGCACCGCCTTGAGGGTGAGGAGTTCCGGGTCGCCCGGCCCGACACCCACGAGGTCGAGCCGGCCGGTCACCCTTGCCCGCCCTTGGTGGCCGCCCACTGGGTCACGGTCATTGCGGGCCGGAAGGCGGGCTGGCTACCGACTGTCGCCAGGCGCTCGACACGAATGCGCACGAGCTCGCCGCCATGGGCGCGCTGCCTGCCGAAGAGCGCGTTTTCGCCGGCCAGGGTCACCACATTGGCGACGAAGCGGCCGCCGGGGCCGAGAGCCCGCCAACAGGCGTCGAACAACGCTTCGTTGCCGACGCCGGCGCCCAGAAACAGCGCGTCGGGGCGCTGGTAGTCGGCGAAGCCTTCGGGGGCGGGCCGATCGCTGACGATGAGCGCCGGGGTGCCGAGGCGCTCGGCGTTTTCGGCGATCAGCCGGCGGCGGGCCGCATCGCGCTCGATGGCGACGGCGCGGGCAGCGTGGGCGGCGCGCATCCACTCGATGGAAATCGAGCCGCAGCCGGCGCCGACGTCCCACAGAACCGCGCCGGGGGCGGGCGCCAGGCGCGCCAGGGTGGTGGCGCGCACCTCGCGCTTGGTGAGCTGCCCGTCATGGGCGAAGGCGTCGTCGGGCAGGCCGGGGATGGCGGGGTGGAGCGGTGTGGCGGGTTCGGCCCGGCACTCGATGGCGAGGGTGTTGAACTCGGCGATCCCCTCGCCCGTGAATTCGGCGGCAGTGAAGGCGCTCCGGGATTCGGCGGGCGCGCCCATCTCATTGAGCACCACCATTCGGGAGGCGCCGTAGCCACGCTCGGTCAAAAGCGTCGCCACGGTTTCGACGGTGGAGATGCCCTCGGTCAAAGCGAGGATCCGGGCGCCGGGCTGGACATGCGGGACGAGCGCCGATACCGGGCGACCATGGGCCGAGAGGCACGCGACATCCTGCAGCGGCCAGTTGAGGCGGGCGGCGGCAAGCGAAAAGGCGGACGGGGCGGGCAGGATCTCGAATTCGTCCGGCCCGAGATGGGCGCCGAGGCTCGCCCCGATCCCGAACCAGGAGGGATCCCCGGTCGCCAGGATCACCGTCGGGGTGCCGCGCCGGGAAAGGACCTGCTCAACCATCGCGTCGAAGGGCGCACGCCACTCGGTGGCCCGGCGACCGGCCGCCGCCAAAAACGCCACCGCACGCGCCGGGCCGATGACTTCGCCGGCGGCGTCGACAAGCGCCCGAGACGCCGCCGGCAGGTCGTCGACGCCGGCCCCGGAAATGCCGATCACGTGCAGCCAGGGGGCGTTCATGGTGCGTCGGTCGCCGCCAGCGCGTTGACGGCGGCGGCGGCGAGGGCGGCGCCGCCGCGGCGACCCGGCAGGGTGATGAAGGGCACGCCTCGAGGGTCTTCGGCGAGGGCCGCCTTGGCCTCGGCGGCACCGACGAACCCGACCGGAAAGCCGAGGATCAGGGCGGGACGCGGCCAGCCCTCGTCGAGCCCCTCGAGAAGCCGGAAAAGCGCGGTGGGGGCGGTGCCGATGGCCAGAACGGCGCCACCGATGCGGTCCTTGAGGGTTTCGACGGCGGCGGCGGCACGGGTCGTGCCGCGCTCCCGGGCGAGCGAAGCGGCCGCCGGCTGGGCGATGGCGCACAGCACCTCGTTGGACGCAGGCAGGGCGCCGGCGATGATCCCGTGCCGGACCATCTCGACGTCGGTGATGAGCGCCGCACCCGCGGCCAGCGCGGCGCGTCCCACCGCGACCGCCCCTCGCGACACCACGAGATCGGCGGCGATGTCGGGCATGCCGCAAGCGTGGATGAGCCGGACCACCAGCGCGCGCTCGTCGGCGGCGAAAGCGGAGAGGTCCGCTTCGGCCTCGATCAGGGCGAAGCTCTGACGGGTGATGGCTTCTGGCTCGCGGAGGTAGTCCATCTCCCTCACCCGCGCATCGACTTGGGGCCCAGCGGGTGGTCCGCGTGGGGATAGGGATGGTGATGGTCGTGGGCAGCCCCGTCGGCGGCCTGCGGAAGCGGCAGTCCATGGGCGCGGCAGAACTCCGGGTCGCGGCAGGAGCCGTCGCAATCACCGCCGCAGGGGCAGTTCTCGAGGCCGCCGCCGACGCCTTCGACATGGTGGTGATGGGAGTGTTGGGGCTGGCCGAGCTCGTCCTCGAAGCCGAGCACCTGCTCGCGGTACTTGCACAGCGCGCAGTTCATCCGGTTGTCGCCGGTCATGATCTCGCCGATGCGCTCGATCACCGAATCGACGACCAGCGGATGGTCGTTGAGATAGCCGGCCTTGACGATCTCGATCGCCGGGTGGCGGGCGGCGGCATCGTCGGCGGCGGCGTAGATGCGCTTGACCAGGACGCCGGTGAACAGGAAGTAGGGGAAGACGATGATCCGCTTGAAGCCGAGCCTTGCCGCCCGGTCGAGCGCCGGTGCGACGAGGGGAAAGGTGACGCCGGAATAGGCGACCTCGCCCCAGCCAAAGCCCATCCCCTCCCAAACCAGGCGCATGAGCTTGGCGACGTTGGAATTGGCGTCGGGGTCGGAGGCGCCGCGGCCGACGACCAGGAGGAGCGTCTCCGCCGGCGGACGGTCGACCGACGCCGACGCGATGGCTTCGGAGATGCGGTCGCCGGCGGCGCGGGTCATCTTCGGATCGATCCCCAGCTCCCGTCCGTAGGTGATCTCTATGTCGTGGAGGGCGGCGTAGGTGTTGAGAACCGAGGGAATGTCGTTCTTGGCATGGCCGGCGGCGAAAAGCATCGCCGGCACCGCGAAGATGCGGCGCGCGCCGCGGCCGCGGAGGCGGTCGAGGCCGGCGTGGAGGACCGGGTTGGCGAATTCGAGATAGCCATGCTCGACCGGGTTGGCGGGGAACCGTTCGGCGACCCGTTCGGCAAACCGGGCGAACTCTTCGACCGCGAACCGGTTGCGGCTGCCATGGCCGCAAACCATGACGCCGACGTCGGCTGGCAGTTCGGCTGGCTCAGCCATCGGCCGGTCCGGGCGTCGAACGGGGCAGGCGGGAGATCGGCATGGGTCCACCTCTTGTGGCATCGAAAGAGGCAGGCGCCGCATCGGGACTTTCCGGCAGCTCCGGGGTTGGTCCCCTGATTGGGTCGACCGCACCGAAATCGCTTTCAGTTCCTCGAACGGAACGCTGCCGGGCCGTTGTAGGCGTACCCGCCCGGGTGGTCAATCGAGGCTGGCGGGCGCCGCGCAACGGGTTTCGGGAGGGGGCGGCCCGGCGCGTCAGCGCTGCGCCAGTTCCTGCAGCTTCAGGACCGTACGCCAGTTGCGCAGGGTGACCGGCGTGCCAAAATTGCGGGCCACGATCGCGTTGCCCAGCTTCGAGCGCGCCAGCCCGTCGGGGGTGTGCAGATAGATCTCGCGCCCGACGACGGCGAAGGCGTCCCGGCCGGAGGAAATTTCGGCGAGCGCGTCCAGGCGTTCGGACGCCGGGGCGGCTCGGCAAAACCCGACATGCACGGACTTCGGCTGATCTGTGCGGTCCGGAAACGGGCAGGCCGCGATCGCCGCCCGCCATTCGGGCAGGGTCCGCACGACGACGTCCGAACGAAATCCGAAGCGCGGTTCGAACCCGGTCTCGATTCGGGCGGCGATGGCGTCCGCGTCGGTTTCGGCGGCCTCGAACACGGCATTGCCGCTCTGGATGTAGGTGAGAACCGAGGCGAACCCGAGCGCCTCCAGCATGGCCCGAAGATCGGCCATCGGCGACTTGTGGCTGCCGCCGACATTCAGGCCGCGAAACAAGGCGATGTAGACACGCTTCGGCACGGGTCTAGATCAGCTTCCACCATCGGAACAGCGCCAACTGGACGATCACCAGCACCACCAGCAGCAAGCAGATGACGATGAAGGCGGACGGCTGGTCGGCGCCGGGAATGCCGGCGACATTCATGCCGAGCAGCCCGGCGATCAGGCTCAGCGGCAGAAACACGGCGGCAACCACGGAGAGCAGCAGCATCCGCCGCTCCATCAGCTCGGCGCGCTGGTCCATGATCTGGTCGTGAATGACCTCGGCGCGGTCGCGGATCGAATCGAGTTCCTCGGCAAGCCGCGTGACACGGTCGGCGGCCTCGCGCAGGCGGCTGCGGTCGGTGCCGGTGAGCCAGGGCAGTTCCTCGATCTGCATGGTGGTCAATGCGTCGCGCTGCGGGAAGATGAAACGCCTCAGCCCGATCGCGGTCTGGCGGATGTCGCCCAGTTCCGAGCGAAGGGGCGGGACGTCACCGGCGAGCATGGTCTCCTCGAGATCGTCGACGCGCTCGTTGAGTTCGGCGGTGACTGGCTCGGCGCGATCGGCCAGGCGCACCGCGAGCTTGGCGACGAAATCGCCGGGGCTGACGGGTGCGTAGCCGCGCCTGAGCGCCTCGATGAGATCGGAGATGGCATTGAGAGCCCGGACCCAGACGCCGACGACGCGATCTTGCTCGACCCAGAGCCGCACCGAGATCATGTCGTCGGGCTCGGCGCCGGGATTGAGGTTGACCCCGCGCAGATTGACCAGGGCGCCGTCGCCATGGACGGTGCAGCGAGGCCGGGTTTCGTCGGCGGTCAGGGCGCTGACCACAAATTCGTCGAGGTCGCCATCGGCGAACCACTCATCGGCCAATGCCGCCCCCCGCTGCAGGTGAAGCCAGACGAAGCCGCCCTCGGGCGGGACAACCGATCCGGACAGGACCCCGGCGGGATCGACTTCGCTGACCCCGCCCTTGCCGTCGAATGCAAAGGCAACCAGCGGGTTGAGATCGGAGGAAGCGGCTTCGGTGTTGCTCATTCCAGGTGCTCCGCGACCGCCGACAGCGCGGCCACTTCGGTGCCGGCGAGCCCAATCGAGAGAAACAGCGTCAGGCCACGGTCGCGGTCAGGATCGAAGGCGCCGATCAAATCGCCCAGATGCTGGACGCGCCGGCCCGCCTCAGTGTCCGCCAGAATGTGATCGGACCCGAGTTCGGCGATCTGTTGCGGGCTGTCGGTGGCAATCGTCGCGACGCGATCGGCAAGCGCCGGCGGCAGTTCGTGGGCGGCTTTCGACTTCGGGCCGAGGGTGGTGACGTGGGCGGCGGGCGCAATCCAGTCGGGATCGACGACCGGGACGGCGGCGCTCGTCGCCAGCACGACCACGTCGGCGTCGCGCACCGCCTGCTCGGCGCTGTCGGCAACGACGATGGGGGCCTGATAGTGGCGCTGCACGCGTGAGGCGAGGTCCTGGGCCGCCTGCGGCCGCCGGCCCCAGATGCGGACCGCCTCGAATTGCCTGGTGTCAGCGATGCCGATGAGCTGTGCCTCGGCCTGGCGGCCGACCCCGACGATGGCCAGGCTCTTCGCGTTGCGGGAGGCCATTGTGTCGACGGCAACGCCACCGATGCAGCCGGTCCGCAACGCCCCCAGACGGTTGCCGACGACAAGCGCGACCAGCTCCGCGGATTCGCGCCCCCAGGCGGCGACAAGTTGCGTATCGGCGGGATTTCCCGGCTTGGCGAAGGTCTGGTAGACGCGGAAACCGGCGAGATCGCCGGCGCCACCGATGGTGAAAATCAGTTCACCCTCGCCGAAATCCACCACATGGCGTGGCGGAGACGTCGCCTTGCCCCTGGCATCGGCGACGATGTAGTCCGCAACCGCCTGGCGCATCAGCGCAATGGGCGGGTCGGCAAGGTCTTCATCGGTGAGAATGCGCATGGGTTCAGAACTCAATGCCAAGCTGGGCCTTCACCCCGGCGCGGAAGGGGTGCTTGACCATCGTCATGTCGGTGACCAGATCGGCGAACTCGATCAGTTCGTCGCTGGCGTTGCGGCCGGTGATGACGACGTGCTTCATCGCCGGCTTGTGTCGGAGGGCATCGATCACCTCGGCGACGGGCAGGTAGCCGTAGCGCAATACGATGTTGAGCTCGTCGCAGACGACCAGATCGTGGACGTCGTCGCCGATCATCGCCCTGGCGGCCTCCCAGGCGGCGCGGGCGGCGGCGATATCGCGCTGGCGGTCCTGGGTCTCCCAGGTGAACCCCTCCCCCATCGTGGCCAGGGTGACCTTGTCGCCGAACGCCTCGAGCGCCTTGCGTTCGCCGGTGAGCCACTTGCCCTTGACGAACTGCACGACGCCGACCTTCATGCCGTTTCCGAGCGCCCGGAAGACCATGCCGAAGGCGGCGGTGGACTTGCCCTTGCCCTTGCCGGTGTGGACGATGACCAGGCCCTTCTCGACGGTCTTGGTGGCGAGGATCTTGTCGCGCGCCGCCTTCTTCTTGCGCATCTTGTCGGCATGGCGGGCGTCGAGCTCGGCCTCGGTCATGGTGTCGGTGATCTTGGTCATGGGCGAGGTTCCGCGTGCGCGATGATGGCCGCGGCTGATTCCTGCGGTGTCATCGCCGTGGTGTCGAGATGCAGGGCGTTGGGATGATCGACGGGCAACAGGGACTGATGGCGTCGGAATTCGGCGGCGGTCGATACATCGATGTGTTTGAGCCGGGCCGCCCGTTCGGCGGTGGGCACCCGCTCGGCAAAGGCCGCATCCGAGCAGGTTAAGACGACCGGCACAAATGCCGCAGCGCGGTGCCGAACCATCGTCTCGATACGCTCGAACACCTGACGATCGCGCGGCGAGTCAATGACGGCGGCGGTCAAAACATAGCTGAATTCGGGCGGCGCGATCGTTTCAATGGCGCGGTAGGCCTGCTCCCTGATTTCCCAGACCAGATCCCACACCTGCCGCGGCAACTGTGAGGTTCCATCAGCGTCGATCAGAGAAAAAATCACGTTGTTGACCAAGTGGTTGTCGAACAAACGAGCGTTCGTCCGAGCGCAGACTTCGCGAGCCACGGTCAGTTTGCCAACCCCGTAGTGCCCGATCAGGCACACCACCGTGTTGTTCATTCGGCCGCCTCATGTTGCATCCAAGCATGCGCCGAATTGGACCTCGGGGTCCAGAAGCCGCGCTCGGCGGCCTCGCGGAATTTCCCCAGGAGTTCTTCGAAACCCGCCGGGTTGTTGTCCGCGATGAAGGCGCGCGTGACATCGTCGAGCACGAAGGCCTCGAAGGCGAGATCGAAATGGTGGGTCCTGACGGCGCCGGTGGTGGCGGCAAAGGCGAACATGTAGTCGACGGTGGCGATGATCTCAAAGGCGCCCTTGTAGCCGTGGGCCTTGAGCCCCGCAATCCACTTCGGATTGACGACGCGGGACCTGACCACACGGCCGATCTCCTCTTCCAGCGTGCGGGTGACCGGGCGCTCGGGCCGTGAGTGGTCGGAGTGATAGATGGCGGGCCGCTCGCCGGTGAGGGCTTGCGCAGTGGCGGCCAGGCCGCCCTCGAACTGGTAGTAGTCGTCGGAATCGAGCAGGTCGTGTTCGCGGTTGTCCTGGTTGTGCAGGACCGCTTCGATGGCGCCGAGCCGGGCGGCGAAGCGGGCCCGCGCCGGTGTGCCGGCCGCCTTTGCCCCGTAGGCATATTGGCCCCAGTTGAGGAAAGCGCGCGCCAGATCACCGGTCTCGCGCCAGGTGCCTGCGTCCATCAGCGCCTGCAGGCCGGCGCCATAGGCACCCGGCTTGGACCCGAATATCCGGTATCCGGCCTGCGCCGCGGCCTCCTGCTCGCTCGTGCCCTTTGCCATCAGGACGAGCGCGTCGGTGCGCATGCGGGCAGCGATCGGGTTCTGGTCCTCGGGCTCGTCCAACGCCCCGATGGCGCGGACGGCGCGGTCAAACAGTTCGATCTGGGCCGGGAAGGCATCCCGGAAGAGCCCTGAGATGCGCAAGGTCACGTCGACGCGGGGGCGGCCGAGCTTCGCAAGCGGGACGATCTGGTAGCCCGAGACCCTCAGCGAGCCGGGGTCCCAGACCGGTCTGGCGCCGATCAGCGCCAGCGCCTGGGCGATGTCGTCGCCGCCGGTGCGCATGTTGGCGGTGGCCCAAACCGACAGCGCGGCGGCGCCGAGATTTGTGCCGGTCTCCTGGAAATGCCGCCTCAGGAGGCTTTCGGCGGAGCGCTGTCCAAGTTCCCAGGCGGTCGGGGTGGGCACGGCGCGATTGTCGAGGGAATAGAAGTTGCGGCCGGTCGGGAGGACGTCGAGGCGTCCGCGGGAGGGCGCGCCGGCGGGGCCGGGCTCGACGAAGGCGCCATCCAGCGCTCTGAACAGGTTCTTGCGCTCCCCAGGTCCACAGGCGGCGAGCGCCGGGCGGATGACGGTTTCGAGATGGGCGAGGACGGCGCCGGTCGCCGACCATACAGGCTCGGGGGCGCGACGGCCCGAAACCATGTGGGCAGCCAGGGCCTCGAGCCGCTCGACGGTGTCGCCGGCGCTGCGCCAGGGCGCCGAGGTGACATCCGCCAACTCTGGCGGCCGGGGCCCGGCCCAACGGCGCCCCAGATCGGCGGTCAACGGGTCGAAACCGAGCGCCAGATCGTCGGCAAGGGCCCGGATCATCGAGGCTTCTTCGGGCGCCTCGCCGCGCGGCACGCGCACCAGGGCGACCAAAAGATCGGTTTCGGCGTCGCCGGAGGGCGAGCGGCCGAAGACGTGCAGACCGGAGCGAATCTGGGCCTCCTTGAGCTCGCAGAGATAGGTGTCGAGCCGGCCGAGCGCTTCGTCGCCGTCGTCGGCGATCCCGGCGTCCTTGTCGAGCCCGGTGTCGCTCGAGAGCGCGAAGATGCGCCGGCGCAGGTCCCTGAGCCGTCGCCGGTCCATGCCGGAGGCGGCGAAATACTCGTCGCACAGGGCCTCGAGGTCCTTCAGCGGCCCGTAGGTCTCGGCGCGGGTCAGCGGCGGGATCAGGTGGTCGATGATGACGGCGCCGGTGCGGCGCTTGGCCTGGGTGCCCTCGCCTGGATCGTTGACGATGAAGGGATACAGGTGCGGCAGGCGCCCCCAGAGCGCCATCGGCCAGTCATCCGGCCCGAGGGCGTTGGCGCGGCCGGGCAGCCATTCGAGATTGCCGTGCTTGCCGTTGTGGATGACCGCGTGCGCGTCGAACCCAAGGCGGAGCCACAAATACGCCGCGAGGTAGCCGTGGGGCGGGACGAGATCCGGGTCGTGGTAGGCGGCCTCCGGGTCGAGATCGTAGCCGCGGGCCGGCTGGATCATCACCACCAGATTGCCGAAGCGGACGAGCGGCAGGTGAAAACCGTCGGCGCGGGCGAAGGGGTCGGTTTCGGGGGCGCCCCAGCGCTCGGTGACGGCGGTGCGCAGCGGTTCGGCGAGGGTCTCGAACAGCGCCTGGTAGCGCTCGAACGCCAGCACCTCCCCCTTCCCGCGCTCGGGATGGGCATTGGTGGGGCCGGCCTGGAGGCTTTCAATGAGGGCGTTGCCGTCTTTCGGGATCGCGTCGAGGCGATAGCCGGCGCCGGCCATGAGGTTGAGAATCTCGACTGTCGATCGCGGCGCGTCATAGCCGACACCGTTGGCGAGGCGGCCGTCGCGCACAGGATAATTGGCGAGCACGATGGCAACACGCCGCTCGCCTGGCGAGGCGCGCCGTAGTCGCACCCAGTTGCCGGCGAGCTCGACCGACGCCGCGATGCCGTCGGCGTCCGGCGCGTAGGCGGTCAGCGGACATTCGGTTGCCGCGTGCCAGACGGCGGACGCCTTGTGGCCGACGATGAGAGCGCCGATACGGCCGTCGAGCTCGGGCAACACCACCTGCATGGCGAGGTCTTTGGGCGCCAGGCCCTGCTTGTCGGAATGCCAGAGCTCGGCCGGGCGGCCGGACTGGACGAGCTGGATGACCGGCGCGTCGGTCTCGGCGAAGGGGTTGAGCCTTTTTTCGAGGCCGTCGAGGCCGAGGGCGAAACCGGTCAGATTGAGGATCACGCCCGGCTCGAAGCGCGAGAAGGCGGCGCGGACAAACCGCACGCAGGCCGCTTCCTTGAGTGTCGAGACCAGGAGCGGGACGGCGGCGAGACCGGCTTCGCCGAGCGCTTTGACGAGGGCTTTGAGCGTGGCGGTGCCGGCGCCCTCGAGCGCAGCGCGGTAGAAGAGAATGGGGACGAAGGGCCTACCGCCATTTTCTTCGTGGTGGCCGCCCCCCCTTCCATCCTCCCCCACAAGGGGGGAGGTGACGGCATGGGCAGGCTCCATCTCCCCCTCGATGGGGGAGGTCGGCGCAACGCGCCGGGTGGGGGTGGTCGTGCCGACGCCACAAAGGAGGTCTTCGAGCGCCTCCGCCTCGATAATGCCCTCCCCCGGCCACCAGTAGCCGAAGCGCGGGAACGGACGCGGTTTGGCCTCGGGTGGCGGTTCGCCGGCCACGATGGCGCGGCAGGCGGCGAGGATCGCGTCGGCATTCTCCGGCCCGCCGGCGGTGAAGCGGGCATGCAGGTGGCGCCACTCGTCATCGGTGACCGTCGAGCGCGCCAGGAGGTCCGGATCGGGGGTGGCGTCGCCCGGCAAAAGGGCGAGTTCGGGCCCGCCATTGGCGGCGAGCGCGCAAAGCTCATCGACGCCATAGGGCCAGTAGGCGCGGCCGCCGAGCAACCGAACGACGACGAGCCGCGCCTGGCGCGCGGTCTTGTCGATCCAGGTGTCGACGGAAAGGTTGTGGGCGAGCCGCAGGGTCGAGGCGAGGCGGACGTCGGTGGCGCCAGTGCGGTCGACGGCGCCGGCGATGAGCGCCAGCTCGCTGTCGGCGGCGGTGAGAATGGCGATGTCGCCAGGGCTTTGGCCCAGATCGATCGCTTCTCCTTCCTGCTGAATCTGGCCGGCCTGGGCCGCGAGCAAATGCATCAGAGCCTCGCCCCGGCGATCTGTTTTCTGCGCATGGCCTTGTCCGAAAACCAGTCCCCACTTTTCGGGGCCATGCGCGGCGCTTCTCCTTCCTGCTGAATCTGGCCGGCCTGGGCCGCGAGAAGTTGCATCACGATGCCGGCGCGGCGAACGCGGTGGCAATGCCGTCGCGATCGAGCGGCGACTCGCCGATCACCACCAGGGCGGTCCGGCGGTCTTCATTGTCGCGCCAGGGGCGCTCGAACCAGGTCTCGATGCGCGGGCCGACGGCCTGCACGGCGAGGCGCGCCGGCGAATCCTCGAGGGCCGCGAACCCCTTCAGGCGCAATATATCGTGCCGGGCGACGGCATTTTCGATTGTCTCGATCAGGGTGGATTTGTCGCGGCTGGGCGGCAGATGCAGGGCGATGGTGTCGAAATCGTCGTGCTCGTGGCCCGCGCCGCCGTGATCGGCCTCGTGCCGGGACGGGCGGGCGCCGAGATCAGCTTCCGAGCCGAAGCCGAGGCCGAGCAGCGCCGCCGGATCGACGGCGCCGTGCCGGGCGTGAAGGGTGGCCACGCCGGCCCGCTTGCGGCGCGCGATCCCGGATTCGATTTCGGCGAGCCGGGCCGCGCCGACGAGGTCGGTCTTGGCGAACACGATCATGTCGGCGGCGATGAGCTGATCGGCGAAGAGCTCGCCAAGAGGAGTTTCGTGGTCGAGCATCGGATCGGCCCGGCGGCTGGCTTCGACGGCGGCCTCGTCGGTGGCGAACCGGCCCGCCGCCAGCGCCGCCGCGTCGACCACCGTGACGACCCCGTCGACGGTGAGCTCGGCGGCGATCTCGGGCCAGTTGAAGGCACGCACCAATGGCTGCGGCAACGCCAGGCCCGAAGTCTCGATGACGATGTGATCGGGGCGCGGCGTGCGCGACAGGATCAGCTGCATTGCGGGGATGAAATCCTCGGCGACGGTGCAGCAGATGCAGCCGTTGGCGAGTTCGGTTATATCGGCCTCCGCGCAGCCGGCGACGCCGCAGCCGCGGATGAGATCGGCGTCGACCCCGATATCGCCAAATTCGTTGATGACCAGGGCGATCCGGCGGCCCGCGGCGTGACCGAGAAGATGGGAGATCAACGTCGTCTTGCCGGCGCCCAGGAAGCCGGTGATGATGGTGGCCGGGATCTTCGCCTGCATCACGCCGCCTCGCGCTGTCGGAAGCGTTCGAGCAACACCCCCAGCACCGGGCCGAGCACGAGCCAGAGGGCCGCCGTTGCACCCAGGGCATTGGCGGCATAGGCGGAGGCCAGTTCCGCGGGCACATCGCTCTGACCGTGCGGCGCTGCGGGCGCCCCGACAAGATGCGGGCCCGCGATCAGGGCAGCGGCGAGGCCAAGAGCAACCGGATGCCGCCATTTGGCGAGAACGACAAGCCCGGCGCCGGTCGCCGCGACGGTGCCGACCCACCACAGCTGCCGGGCGCCGAGATCGGCGGTTAGCATGCCGGGCAATTCCGGGGGCAGACCGACGGCTGGCGCCAGCTGGACGGCGATGAAGCCGCCCAGTCCCCACAGGAGGCCGTTGGCCGGCGTGATCGCGATATCGGCGAGCACCGAGACGGCGGCGAGGACGAGGGCGAAGCCGACCGAAGCCAATAAGTTGGCGAGAACCGTATAGGCGGTGCGCTCCATCCCATTGGCGGGCGTCCAGGCCTCCGGTGGCGCGGCGGCCGCCGGATCATGCGCATGCGCGTCGCCCTCGTAGAGCTCGGCCGCGACTATCAGGGGAACGACGCGCCATTGCTGGATGGCGGTCATGACCAGGCCGGCCGCCAGACCCGCAACAACGGCCGCGAAGAGGATTCGCGCGAACATCCGTGGCGCCTCCGACGGCTCAGTGGCAGGGAAAGCCGACCGAGTGCCTGGTGTCGTGGGCGCCGTTGTGCAGCGCCCTGTCGCTGGCCAGGCCAACGCCCCACAGAAGCGTCATGCCGAGCAGGAAGGCCAAGGCGCCGGCCCAAAGCCGTTCGGAAATCGAAAGTGAGGACAGAGTTCGGGAGTGAACAGACATGTGCGACCACCCTCCGTGTGCACGCGCATCAGTTCGGGCCGACCAAGGTGGCGGCCCGGCGGCTGTGGCAGGTCTCCTGGCTCGCGGGTCGCCGCTTCAGCCGTCCCTTCCCGGCCCGAAGGCCAGTGGATCTGACGGAAAGCTCGCCGCTCACAGTTGCGGGGGCAGCCACGGATTTGGTCCCTGATGGGTACGCCGCACCGTGTTCCCTTTTCATCCCGTTGCCGCATCGGGCGCCGGGAACCACGGGGCGATTGTTGGCACGCCGCGCACCCGGCGTCAAACGGGGTCACCGGCTTGCACGGCGCCGCGCGGGCTGCCTAGGCTGGCGGGGCAACCGCCGGTGGCAAGGAGACGGGGCATGGCCGAAATCAAGTTCACGCGCGAGGAGAAGCAGGCCCTGCTGGCGCGGATTCAGACCTATGTGAGCGAGGAATTCGACCAGGATATCGGGCTGGTGGCGGCTCAGACCATGCTCGATTTCATGGCCGGCGAGTTGGGCAATTTCTTCTACAATCGCGGGCTCTACGACGCACAGGCGGCGATCTCGAAGCGCCTCGATGAAGTCAGCGAGGCAATCTACGCGCTGGAAAAGCCCACCGATTTCCGGGCCTAGCGGCGATCCGGGGCGTCGGAAGCGCGCGCCTCGAGCGCCCGAATGACGCCGCGCAACTCGGCGAGGCCCTTGAGCCGACCGACGATCGGGTAGCCCGGCGGGGAGTCGCGATCGAGGTCGTCGACGATGTTCTGGCCGTGGTCGGGGCGCATCGGCAGTTCGCTGTCGAGGCGTCCCTCGGCGCGGCGGCGGCGCTCCTCTTCAAGCAGGACCTCGATGACCGCCACCATGTCGACGGCGCCCTCCAGATGCTGGTCCTCGAAAAACGAACAGGGCACGCTGTCGGTGTCCCGGGTGATGTTTCGCAGATGAACGAAATGGATCCTCGGTGCAAACCTGCGGGCCATGGCGACAATGTCATTGTCGGGACGGGCGGCAAGCGAACCGGTGCAGAACGTGATCCCCGAATGCATGCTGTCGGCGGCCGCGAGCAGAAGGGCGAGATCGTCTTCGGTGCTGACCACGCGCGGCAGCCCGATGAGGGGGAACGGCGGATCGTCGGGATGGCAGCACAGCCTGATGCCGAGCCGTTCGGCGGTCGGCAACACCTCGTTGAGAAAATCGGCGAAATTCGCGCGAAGGCCGTCCGCATCGATCCCGTCATAGGCGGCCAGCAGGGTCCTGACCTCTTCGATCGTCAGATGTTCGTTGGCCCCGGGCAGCCCCGCAACGACGTTGCCCATCAGGGCAACCTTGGCCGCGTCGTCCATCGACGAATGGCGCTCGGCGGCGGCGGCAGACACCTCCTCGGGGAAATCGTCCGAAGCGCCCGGGCGCGCCAACAGATGGATGTCGAAGACCGCGAAATCGACGAGGTCGAACCGCATGGCGGTGCCGCCGTTCGGCAGCCGCCAGGTGAGTTGGGTGCGGGTCCAGTCCAGGACCGGCATGAAATTGTAGCACACGGTGTCGACGCCAACGGCGGCGAGGTTCTCCAGGGACTGGCGATAGGCGGCGCAGTGCGATGCAAAGGCGCCGGTTTTCTGCTTGATGTCCTCGGACACCGGCAGGGACTCGACCACCGTCCAGTCGAGGCGGGAACGGGACCCGTCGGGCATTGTCCCGATGTATCGGTTTCGCTCTTCGATCTCGACCGCGGGCCACACTTCGCCGGTGGGGATGTGGTGCAAGGCGGAGACGATACCGCTGGCACCGGCCTGGCGGATGTCGGCAATCGTCGCGACGTCGTGGGGGCCGAACCATCGCCAGGTCTGCTTCACGATTTGCGCTCCGTGCTCGGTCCGGGTCGTTCCGGCCGGGCTGGCCGACAGCCACACGCGGCAGAAACGAGACTCGTCGGGGAAAGACTACAGCGCGGCCGCAAGAGCAAGTGGGACTCGCACGAACGGCGCACGCTTGTGCTTGATGCAACACATTTGCCGGGCCATTTATTTGCGTGGTCTTCATTCGAGGGCGTATTGTCGGATCCTGCTTGATCTCGATGCCGGGCGAATGAGCGGACGGCTTTTCGCCTTCCTTTGAAGCATTGGAGCATGTCACCTTGGACGAGAAAGTCGGCTTTCTGGGCGGTTCCGACCGCGTTGTGCTGCGCAGCAACGAGGGCGCCGCCCCTTCCATCGCCGGCAGGGCGTTCGAGGCGCTGAAGCGTGCGATCGTCGAATTGCGGCTCAGGCCGGGCGATTCGATTTCCGAGGCCGAGGTGGCCCGGGAACTGGGGATTTCGCGGCAACCGGTTCGCGAGGCCTTCATCAAGCTGGCCGAGGTGGGGCTGATCGAAATTCGGCCCAAGCGCGGCACATTCGTGCGGCTTATCTCGCGGCGGGAGGTCGAAAACGCCCGCTTCATCCGCGAAGCGATCGAGGTGGCGGTGGTCCGAAAGGCCGCCCGCGACGCGCCCGACGAAACACTCGCCGAGCTGGGCGGGCTCATCGAGTTGCAGGTCGAGAGCGCTACGGCCGGCGACCTGGCCGGTTTCCACCAGTTGGACGAGCGGTTTCATCGCACCATCGCCGAGGCCGCCGATTGCGAGCACGCCTGGAGGATCACGGAGGATCTCAAGGTGCAGTTCGACCGGGTGCGATTCCTGAGCTTGCCCCACGCAACGCCGCTCAGCACGCTGGTTGAACAGCATCGCCGAATTGCCCAGGCGATCGCGAACCGCGATGCGGATGCCGCCGAGCAGGCGATGCGTCGGCACCTGTCCGAGGTGTTGACCTCGCTGCCGAAAATCGCGGCTGAGCAACCGGCTCTGTTCGTCGACTGACGGCGTTCAACGAGCCGGCGCGGGCGCCTTGGCACGCCTGAGCGGGACCATCGCAACGATACCGGCCACGGGACCGAGGGCCAGGGCCGCCAGCAGAACCGGCCAGCCGAACGCGGCGACGATCAGCGGCACGAACTGCACCGTCGCGATGGTGAGGGCGAAACCCAGGGCCGTTTGCAGGGTCAGCAACGATCCGGCCAGTTCGGGCGGCGCGAAATCCGCGACCAGGGCGGAGAACTGGGCGGAATCGGGCACGACCGTCATGCCCCAGACGAGCATGACGGCAAATGTGAGCCAGACCGGCCCCCCGAAGCTCAAGGCCGCAAGCACCGCCGTCAGGCCGCTGGCGGCGAGGGCCATCATCGCCACCTCGGACTTGCCGATGCGGTCGGCCCACAGCCCGGCCGCGATGCACAGCGGCGCGCCCAGGGCAATGCCGAGGAAGGCCGTGAGCTTGCCGAGCGCCTCGGCATCGTGGGCGGAGAGGCTGGCGGCATAGGACGCGGCAGCGGCCGCTCCCATCCAGGCCCAGACCGCGTAGAGTTCCCACATGTGACCGAAATAGCCCAGATAGGCGCGGCGGATGCGCCGGTCGGTCCAGGCCAGGCGGATGGCACCGATGCGGAAAGACGGGCTGACCGCGTGTTCGGGCCCCAGCGCGACACGAAGGACCAGCAGTCCGCCGAGGCCGGCAAGCAGCGATACGGCGGCGATCGGCAGACGCCAATCGCCGGCACCGAAATACGCAACCAGATACGGCATCGACTTGCCGAAGGTCAGCGCGCCGACGAGCGTGCCGACCAACAACCCCCGGTCGGAAACGCCCCAGCCGACGGCGATCTTCATGCCCACCGGATAGACGCCGGCGAGCAAGGCGCCGGTGAGAAACCGCATCGCGACCGCCAGCTCGCCCCCGACCGGCAGTACCAGCAGCAGGCCGTTGGCGGCGGCGGCGGCCAGCGCGCAGGCGGCGAACAGGCGCCTGGGATCGAGACGATCGGCGAGCCCGGTGAGCGCGATCGCGATCGCCCCGACGACGAAGCCGGCCTGAACGCTCGAGGACAGCAACGCCTGGCGGGCAAGGTCCAGCGACGCTTCGCGGGTCATCTCGGGCAGCACGGCGGCGGTCATGAACCACAGGCTCATGCCGGCCGCTTCGGCGACAACCAGCAGCAAAATGGAATATCGCTTCGCGGTGAGGTGCATTAGGTTGGCGCCACGGACCGACACGCAGGGAGCGATACCAACGCTACCACAGGGCGCACCCGCCGCAATCGGGCGGTTGAGGAGTACCGAGGCCGAAAGCGGGTCGCGGCGGATTGCCCGGCGCATTTGACACCGATCAACACGCGCCGTCGCGCAGTCGGATTGAATTCACGCACATCCAACCCGAAGGAGTGGGAAGATGAAGAGATTTGTTGCGGCCCTGCTGGTCGTGTCGTTCGGCACGGCGGCGGCGGCGCAGGCACCGGATACCGAGTTCTTCAGTTTCGGCGGCGACGAATATGCCGGCGGACAAAATGCCGAAATCACAAAACCCGCCGAAAACGACGCGTTCGCGGCCGGGTTCAACGTCGGCGTGTCGTCGCCGGTGAGCGGCGATGCACATCTGGCCGGATTCAACGTCTCTGTCGACGCGGCGGTTGCCGGTGACGTTTACGGGGCCGGTTTCGGCGTGACGATTTCGGCGCCGGTCGGAGACGATCTGACGGCCGCCGGCAACACCATCACCGTCGCCTCGGGCGGGCGCGTCAGCGGCAATGCGCGGCTGGCCGGCCAGACGGTGACGCTCAACGCGCCGGTCGCCGGTTCGGTGCTGATCGCGGCGCAGGTCGCCACGGTTACCTCGTCGATTTCCGGCGACCTGCAGTTCACTGGCGAGACGCTCACCTTCGCCGGCGGCGCCAAGGTCAACGGCAAGGTGACGATCCGGGCGCCGAACGAGATCGACGTGCCGGCCACGGTGGCCAGCGCCGATCGGGTGAGCTTCGAGCGGCTGGAGTATGCCCAGCGGGTCACCGGTCCGGCGCAGGTGGCGCTTGAGACCGTGCAGACCATGTCGCCGTGGATGCTGATCGTGCCGGCCATCATCTGGAACGTGGTGCTGCTGGTAATCGGGCTGATCATCTTCGCGATCTTCCCGAAGCGCAGCATGAGCCTCTATCAGCGGTCGGTGGCGAAGCCCTGGTACACGCTGTGGGTGGGGCTGTTGTCGCTGTCGGTGCTGTTTGGCGCCATCCCGGTGCTCGGTATGACCCTGATCGGAATCCCCCTGATTCCAGTCGAGATCATCGTGTTCGTGCTTGCCTGGATCGTGGCGCAGGTGACGGGTGCGTATGTGCTCGGCGGGCGGATTCTGGCGGCCTTCAAAATGCAGGCAGCCCCGATCATGGTTCAGTTGGTGGGCCTGTTCATCGGTCTGGTGATCGTGTGGGTGCTTTCCTTCGTGCCGTTCCTGAACTGGCTTGTGTGGCTGGCCGTTCTGGTGCTCGGGCTGGGCGGGTTGACCCGCACCTTCGTCGAGGCCGGCGGCGGCGAGCCGATGGAAGTGGCGGCCGCTTAGGACCGCGCCTACAAAGAGCTACGGGCCGCGCGCCTCGGCGCGCGGCCAGTCCCGTTGAACTTTCGATAGGACGGGCCGTTCAGGCGGCCAGCTCGGTGTCGAATCCGGCGATCCGAATCCGCGTCTTCAGCGCCGCCTTGCACAGGGCGTGCAGGAAGCAGGTCTGCTCGGACATATCGAGGGACATGCGGGCGAAATCGTCGTCTTCGGCACTGACCAGATACAGATGGGTTTCGATCGGATCGGCGTCACCGGGCCGCCCCGTCCCGCCGCTGGCGCCGCCCAGGGTGAAATGGGCGTCCTGGACGATCCGGTAGTCCTTGACCTGCTTGTGCACGATGCGGGCGTAGCGCCCGAGCTGGGTCATGAAGCAAAAGCCGATGCCGGCCGCGACAAGGCTCAGCGCGTCGGGCGCCCTGCCCTTGCCGCCATTTTCCGGCCCTTCTTCCGACAGGAACCGGAAGACCGAACCATGGGGGTTGTACATGTGCTGGATGATTTCCTTCATCCCGTCGGGACGCAGGGTGCAGAACACCCGCAAATGCAATAGCCGATCCTGACGATCGGTGAGCGAGCCGCCGGCAAAGGTTCGGGTTTCCTCGTTCTTCGGGGTCATGCGGCCCATGCGGGTGATGACGGGCGCCCAGTCTCCCTGTCCGATTCCGACCAAATCGAAACTGCCCGCCGGGTCCGGCAAGGCCGGCGCGCCGAGCGGCAGGGCTCGCCCGGTCTCGATCTCGACGCCATTGTGCGAAAGCGTGAAGACCGAGTGTTTGTACTGGCGCGTCAAGCCGCCAAGGGGGGATGCGACCACGGCGTCGGCGACCAGGGCCCGCAAGGTATCGGCGTTGGCATCGGCGTCGATCTGGGCCTCGAGTTCGATGTCGCGGGCCCCGCCGGTCATGGTGCCCTGAGAGGCCGAGCCGCGCATGGTGTAGTAGTTGTCCTGGATGAGCCGAACCTTGCCGATGTCGATGGAGCGCTCGGCGGCGAGCGCCAGCAGCTCGTTCATGATGGCCGAGACCATGCCCGAGGAGACGAAGGAAAGCGGGCACGGGCCCTCGTCATGGCCGTCGAGATAGGCGCCCTCGTCGGACGCCAGGCGCCAGGCGGCGCCGGTACGCGCGGAGACGACAAGGGCCTCTTTCTGCATGCCGCTGAGATCGCGGGCGGCGAGCCGAATGCACTCGCCGAGCCGGATCTCCGGCGGCGCCAGCCCGACCCGGTCGGGATTGCCGAGCTTGAAGAAGAGGGGCTTGCCGGATTGCTTGAGGATGTTCTCGCCGGTGGGCATCTCGGCTCTCCGATGCGGTGCGCGGGCGATTTTTGCCGCTATCGACGGCTTTCAGTCAATCGTGCGGGCGCGCGCGGCCTCAAAGCAGCAGCACCGCCCGGAAGTCGTTGACGTTGGTGTGGGTGGGCCCGGTCACCATCAGCCCGCCAACGGCATCGAAGAAGTCGTAGCTGAGATTCTGGCGGAGCAGGGCCGCCGGGTCGACCCCTTCCTCGGCGGCACTCGCAAACAGCGCCGGCGTGACGATGGCGCCGGCATTGTCTTCGGTCCCGTCGATGCCGTCGGTATCGGCGAAGAGGCCGAAAACGCCCTCCCGGCCGGCGGTCGCGATCAGGAACGCCAACGCGCATTCGGCGCTCGGTCCGCCCCTGCCGGCGGGGTTGTTCACCGTCACGGTCAGCTCGCCACCGGAAAGCAGGAGCACCGGCTGGGCGTGCGCGTTGACGGCAAGCTCATCGACGCGTGCCGCGAGACCCGTGCCGTAGCCGGCGGCATCGCCCTCGATACCGTCGCCGAGCTCGATCACCTGCGCGCCGGCAGCGCGAGCGGCTTCGGCGGCCGCGGCAAGCGAGGCCGCCGGGGACGCGATCAGCCGGTACTCGGCGGCCAGATCCGCGCAGTCGGCGGGCTTGGGGCTCTCGAAAGCCGGGTCGTTCAGGATGCGGCGGACGGCGGCAGGCGCGTTGATCGCGTATTTCTCGAGGACGTGACGGGCTTCGGCCTGGGTCGTCAGGTCCGGAACCGTCGGGCCGGAGGCGATGGTCGCCGGGTCGTCGCCGACGACGTCCGAGATCGCCAGGGTCACGACCTTCGCCGGCGCCGCCGCCATCAGCAGGCGCCCGCCCTTGACCGCGGACAGGTGCTTGCGCACGCAGTTGATCTCGGAAATCGAGGCGCCCGAACGCACAAGCGCCCTGGTGATCACCTGCTTGGTGGCAAACGGCAGCCCCTCAAGCGGCGCCGACATGAGCGCCGAGCCTCCCCCGGACAACAACACGATCACCAGATCGTCGGGTCCCGCCGCGCCGACGGCCCGCAGAATCTGCCCGGCCGCCGCAAGCCCCTTTTCGTCGGGGACCGGATGGGCGGCCTCAAGAACCTTGATCGACGAGGTGGGCACCGCATGGCCGTAGCGGGTGACCACCACCCCCTCCAGGGGACCGGCCCAACGCTCCTCGAGCGCCGCGGCCATCGCCGCCGCGGACTTGCCCGCCCCCACAACGATGGTCCGACCCGCGGGCGGATCGGGCAGGAAGCGGTCGATCACGCTGGCCGGCCGGGCGCGATCGACGGCTGTGTCGTAGAGCGCGCGCAGGAAAGCGATGGGATTGCGGCGGGGGTCGGCAGGTGGATCGGCTGCGCTCACTCGGCTGCTTCCCTGAAGGGCTCGAGCGGCGGGCAGGTGCACACCAGGTTGCGGTCACCATAGGCGTTGTCGACCCGGTTGACGGGCGGCAGATACTTGTCCGCATCGGAGGGCTCGGTCGCGATGGCGTCGGCACGGGTGTAGGGGCGATCCCAGTCCGGCGCGGTGAGATCGGCAAGGGTGTGGGGGGCGCCGCGCAGGACGCTTCGTTCGACCTCGACCGCGCCGGATTCGATCTCGGCAATCTCGGCGCGGATCGCCACCATGGCGGCAACGAACCGGTCGAGTTCGCGCCTGGGTTCGGATTCGGTCGGCTCGATCATCAGCGTGCCGGGCACCGGAAAGCTCATTGTGGGGGCGTGAAAGCCAAAGTCGATCAGCCGCTTGGCGATGTCATCGACGGTGACGCCGGTGGTTTCTTTCAGGGGGCGTGGATCGATGATGCACTCATGGGCCACCCGGCCCCGGCGGTTGCGATAGAGCACCGGAAAATGCTCTTCGAGCCGGCCGGCGAGGTAATTGGCGCTCAACAGCGCGATCTGGCTGGCGCGCTTGAGTCCCTGGGCGCCCATCATCAGGATGTAAGCGTAGGAAATCGGCAAAACGCCCGCCGATCCGAACGGTGCGGCGGCCACAGCCCCTGCCTCGCCGGTTCTCGGATCCGTCGGCAGGAACGGGGCCAGATGCGACTTGACGCCGATCGGGCCGACGCCGGGTCCGCCACCGCCATGGGGAATGGCGAACGTTTTGTGCAGATTGAGATGGGAGACGTCGGCGCCGTAGTCGCCGGGCCGGGCGAGCCCCACCTGGGCGTTGAGGTTGGCCCCGTCGAGATAGACCTGGCCACCGTTGGCATGGACGATGTCGCACACGCGGCGGATGTCTTCCTCGAAGACACCGTGGGTGGAAGGGTAGGTCACCATGATCGCGGCCAGGCGGTCCGCGTTGGCCGCGGCCTTCGCTTCGAGATCGGCGATGTCGATGTTGCCGCCGGCGTCGGTGGCGACGACTTTCACCTCGAGCCCCGCCATATGGGCGGAAGCCGGGTTGGTGCCGTGGGCGGAGGCGGGAATCAGACACAGATCGCGGCGCGCCTGATTGCGGCTGGCATGATACCGGCGGATGGCCATCAGGCCCGCGAACTCGCCCTGGGCGCCTGAATTCGGCTGCAAGGATACCGCCTCGAAGCCGGTGATCTCGCACAGCATCTTTTCGAGCCCGTCGATGAGCCTTGCGTAGCCCTTCGCCTGGTCGGCGGGGGCAAACGGGTGCAATTCGGCAAAGCCGCGCCAGGAAACCGGCAGCATCGCGGCGGCGGCGTTGAGCTTCATGGTGCACGAGCCGAGCGGGATCATCGTCCGGTCGAGCCCCAGGTCCCGGTCGGCGAGCCTGCGCATGTAGCGCATCAGCTCGGTTTCCGAGCGATGGCGGTTGAAGACCGGGTGGGTCATGAACTCCGAGCGCCGCGCGAGGTTTGTTGGCAGACCTTCCGGCGCGTCCGGTTCGACGGCGGCGTAGTCCAGATTGCCGCCGAAGGCCCGCCAGAGGGTCTCGACGGTGGCGTCGGTTGAGGTCTCGTCGAGGGCGACGCCGATCCGGCCGTCACCGAAATCCCTCAGGTTGATCCCGGCGGCCCGGGCCCGGGCGAGGATTTGCCTGGCGCCATCGCCGGCGTCCACTGTCAGGGTGTCGAAGAAGCTCGCATTGACCGGCGGCACCCCGATCTGACGCAGGCCGGCGGCGAGCGCCGCGGTCCGCCGATGGATTTGGGAGGCCATGGCGCGCAGCCCCTCGGCGCCGTGATAGACCGCGTACATCGAGGCGATCACCGCCGGAAGCACCTGGGCAGTGCAGATGTTCGAGGTCGCCTTGTCGCGACGGATATGCTGCTCACGGGTTTGCAGCGCCAGCCGGTAGGCGGTCCGCCCGCGCGCATCGACGCTGACGCCCACCAGCCGGCCGGGGAGCGCCCGCACGAGCCTTTCGCGGCACGCAATGTAGGCGGCGTGCGGGCCGCCGAATCCCATCGGCACCCCGAGACGCTGTGAGGAGCCCAGGACAATGTCGGCCCCCAGTTCTCCCGGCGGGGCGAGAAGCGCCAGCGCCAGCGGATCGGCGGCCACGCAACCGACAGCTCCGGCGGCGGCGAGCGCGGCCAGGATCGGTCCCAGGTCGCGAATGCGTCCGGTGGTGTCGGGATACTGCAACAGGGCTCCGAACACGGCGCTGGGATCGAGGTCGGACTGCGGATCGCCGGTGACGATCGTCCAGCCCATCGGCTCGGCGCGGGTCCGCAGCACCGCAAGGGTCTGTGGATGGCAGTGAGCATCGGCGAAAAAGGTCGTGGAAGCGACCCTTGTCGCGCGCCGGGCCATCGCCATGGCCTCGGCGGCGGCGGTCGCTTCGTCGAGCAGGGACGCATTGGCGAGATCAAGCCCGGCGAGATCGGCCATCGCGGTCTGGAAATTGACCAGCGCTTCCAGCCGTCCCTGGCTGATTTCGGGCTGGTAGGGGGTGTAGGCGGTGTACCAGGCCGGGTTCTCGAGGATGTTGCGTTCGATGACCGCGGGCAGAACGGTCCCGTGATAGCCTTGCCCGATGAGCGAGGTGTAGACCTGATTGGCCTGCTCCAATTCGCGCAGGGCGGACAATGCCTCGGCCTCGCTGCTGGCTGGCGCGAGGGCCAACGGCGCCGACAGGCGAATGGAGGCAGGCAGCGCTTCGTCGACCAGCGCGTCGATGCTTGGACAGCCGATGGCGGCGAGCATGTCCGCGATGTCACCGGCATCGGGCCCGATATGGCGATCGGCGAAATTCGCGGCGCGGTCGGTGGATTTCACGGCAGGGCCTCCGACAACTACGCTGTGAGCTTTCGATAGGACTCGGCGTCGAGCAGGCCGTCCATATCGGCGGTGTCGGAGAGCCGGAGCCTGAGGAACCAGGCGCCGGATTCGGGGTCGGCGTTGACCAGTGAGGGATCCTTGACGATGGCGGCGTTGGTTTCGGTCACTTCACCGCCGACCGGTGCATAGACGTCCGAGGCGACCTTGACGCTCTCGACGACGCCAACCGCCTCGCCCTTGCTGACCTGCCGGCCGACCTCGGGGAGCTCGACGAACACCACATCGCCGAGCTGGTCCTGCGCGTACGACGTGATCCCGACGGTGGCGATCCCGTCGGCGAGGGTGATCCACTCATGGTCCGTGGTGTATTTGGTGTGCATCGACAGCGGGTCCTATTCGGACGTGTTGCGTTTGTAGTGCGTGGGCACGAAAGGCATCGGCGCCACCGAGAGCGGTCGCCGTGTGCCCCTGACTTCCGCGACCAGCGCCGTGCCGTTGGCGCTCAGGGGCGCCGTGACATAGCCCATCGCCACCGGCACGTTGAGCGACGGGCTGAGGGTGCCGGAGGTAACGTAGCCAACCGCGCGCTCAGAAGTACGGTCCTCGAAAAGCGGGGTCCCCGGGCGGATCGGTGCCGCCCCCTCGGGATACAGACCCACGCGCTTGCGCAGCGGTCCGTGGGCGAGTTCGCGGCGAATGACCGCGGCGCCGGGAAAACCGCCCTCGTCACGGCGGCGGCCGTCGATCGACCAGCCGAGAGACGCTTCGACGGGGGTCGTGGTGGTGGAAATGTCGGCGCCGTACAGACACAGGCCGGCTTCCAGCCGCAGTGAGTCGCGGGCGCCCAGCCCGGCCGGCATGACCCGATGATCGGCGGTGAGGCGGCGCCAGATGTGGGCGGACCGGCTGGCGAGCACCGATATCTCGAAGCCATCCTCGCCGGTATAGCCCGATCGCGAAACCATCGTCGGCACCGCGTCGATCTCCACCATGGCCACGTCCAGGAACGACATCGCGCTGACCGCCGGGGCGAGATCGCTCAGCACCAACTCGGCGGCGGGGCCCTGAAGGGCGATCATGGCCATGTCGTCAAGCGGTTTGACAGCGACTTCGTCGGGAACCTTGGTGGCAATGCGGGTGAAGTCGAAGTGCTTTCGGGCGGCGTTGACGACCAGGTGCAGGCGCCAGTCTCCTCCCTCCTCGATCGGCGGGCGCGACACCATCAAGTCGTCGATGATGCCGCCGTCGTCGGTCGTCAGTTGGGTGTAGCGCTGGCGGCCGGGCGGCAGCCCCACGATATCGGCGGGCACCAGCGTCTCCAGGGCCACGGCCACGGTCTCGAAGTCGGGGCCGGCGAGTTCGGCCTGCCCCATGTGAGAGACGTCGAACAGCGCGGCCGCCTGGCGGCAATGCAAATGCTCCTTGAGAACCCCCGGCGCGTAGTGCAGCGGCATGTGGTAGCCGGCGAACTCGACCATGCGCGCGCCGGCGGCGACGTGCGCGTCATAGAGCGGCGTGCGGTTGGAGGCGGTGCTGGGCTGGGCTGTATCGGTTTCGGCCATCGGCGATCTTTCCGGCCTGGCTCCGGCGGCACCGGTTTCCTGGCTGATCGCCCCGTCTGTATTCTTGCCTGAGAGAATTACCCCTTCGGCGGGCGCGGGTGCGCCTCTTTCCAGACGTTGGTTGGCGGTGCCGCGGTCCTTTTGCCTGAGAGTTTCCGGGGCGGTTGCTCCTTCGGCGCCGGCAAGGCTGGCCGGTCTCTCCCGCAGGCTCCGCGGCGATACTGGTTTGCCGCGCGACGCTCTGTCAAGGCTGGCGGACGGATCGCGGCGTTTGTCACCAGATTGCCTGACCAACCGCAAATGGACGGGGATAGGCGCCTTCCTCACGGTAGAAAAAACCCGCCGTCGTGACTATCTAAGCCGTGCCGTGCGCCAGGGGCGCGATCGCACTCGCGCACCGCGAGATCGGCCCGTACGTGCCCCGACGCAAGCCGCCGCAAGGGAGCTTCGCCCTGCCCGAGTTGATTTCAGTCGAAGTAGTGACGGCGTTCGTGCAGGTGGTGCTGATCGACGTGGCGCTTGCCGGCGACAACGCCATCGTGATCGCGTTGGCCGCGCGCGGGCTGCCGCAAGCCCAGAGGGGCAAGGCGATTTTCGTCGGCATTGCGGCGGCGACGGTGCTCAGAATCGGGTTCGCACTGGTGACGGTGCAGTTGCTCAACGTGGTCGGGCTGTTGCTGGCGGGCGGGCTCCTGCTGCTTTGGGTGTGCTGGAAGATGTGGCGCGAGCTGCATCCGGCACGGGCGTACTCCCAGGACGGCACAAGGCAGACGGTGCCGGCGGCGGCGGCGCCGCCCACCAAGACCTTCGGGCAGGCCGCCTTGCAGATCATTCTCGCCGATGTCTCGATGTCGCTGGACAACGTGCTGGCAGTCGCCGGGGCGGCCCGCGAACACCCCGCGGTGCTGGTGTTCGGGCTGTTTCTGTCGGTGGCGCTGATGGGATTTGCGGCGGTGCTCATCTCCCGTTTCCTGGAGCGCTACCGCTGGATCGCCTATCTGGGCCTGGCCGTCGTTCTCTACGTGGCGCTGGAGATGATCTACGCCGGCAGCACCCAGGTCTGGCCGATGGTGGAGCGGGCGATGGCCGGCTAGTCGCCCGCTTCGTCGAGCTGGCGCATCTGTTCGTCGGTCAGGGTGAGATCGGCGGCGTCGAGATTTTCCGAAAGCTGCTCGATCGTGCTGCCGGCCACCAAAGGCATGGCGTTCGGCGTCTGCATCACCCACGCCAGCACCACCTGAAAGGGCTGGGCGCCGGTTTGCTCCGCCACTTCGTGGAGCGAGTGCAGACGACGGCGGCCGTCTTCCGTGTCGTATTGCTCGGGGACGGGACGGTCTTCGCGGCCGGTGTAGACCCCGGCCAGCCCCACCGAGTAGGCGATGATCGCGAGGCCCTCGGACTGGCAATGGTCGACCATCTCGGCGCTCAGCACCACCTGCCCGCCGAAGTCGGCGTTGTATTTGGGCCGCAGATAGGTGTGCCGCTGCTGCAGCGCCTGGAACTGGGGAAAGCCGTTGTCGCGCGCGACCTGATTGGCTTTGGCGAGCCGAAAGGAACCGTAGTTGCTCGCTCCGATCGCCCGGACCTTGCCGGCGGCGACCAGGTCGGCGAAGGCGCCCATGGTTTCCTCCAGGGGCGTGTCGCGATCGTCGACATGGGCAAAGTAGAGATCGATGGTGTCGATCCCCAGGCGTTTGAGGGACTTGTCGCACTCATCGGCGATCAATTGCCGCGTCAGACCGGTGGGAACATCCGAATAGCCAAACCCCACCTTTGAGGCGATCACCACCTCGTCGCGATTGCCCCGGGCGGCCAGCCATTCCCCGAGCACGGTCTCGCTTTCGCCGCCGCGCCACTGCGAGCCGGTCCAGTGCGCGTAGATGTTGGCGGTGTCGATGAAATCGCCACCGCGGTCGCGGTAGTAGTCCAGAAGCGCAAAGGACTCTTCGCGGGTCTGCCGGGTGCCCAGATACATGGCCCCGAGCGGCATGTTGCATACTTTCAGATCCGAATGGCCGATGGTGACGGTGCGCATGATTTCCTCTTGGCTGACGCGGGTCGGGTCGGGGCCGCAAAGCCCGGGCCGCACGGCCAGTCTAGCGCCGCATGGCCGCTCGCCAAGCCCCATGCCGCGCAAATCGCGCGTCCCGTCGGACAAATGACGTGCATGGCGGCGGCCGGCGCCAGCTCAGCTTCCGCCCGCGGCGCGAAACGCTTCGAGGTCGGCGGCGGTCGGCATCGAGGGGCCGGCGCCGGAGCGGGTGACCGCGATGGCGGCGGCGGCGGTGGCGAATTCGAGGGCATCGGCGAGCGGAGCGCCGGAATCGAGTGCCGCGGCCATGGCGCCGCAGAAGCAATCCCCTGCCCCGGTGGTATCGATCGCCTCAACCCGGCGGCCCGGGACCGTTCTGGTGTTATCGGTGGAGACCGCGAGAGCGCCTTCGGCGCCCAACGTCACCACGATCGTCTGGGCGGGACCGGCGATCAGGGTGCGGGCCGCCGACTCGATTGCCGGCATCGAAGCTGGAGCCTCGGCGAGGCTGCAATAGGTTGCGAGTTCCGTCTCGTTGACGATGACGATATCCGCCAAGGCCAGGATCGGGCCGGCATCGGCGCGGGCGGGGGCGGCGTTGAGAAGGCGCCGGCCCGACTGCGCCGGGGGGCTCCCGAAAAATGCCTCGACGGCCGCCGGCGGTACTTCGAGCTGGCTGAGATAGACCGCGTGGCCAGTCAGCAATTCAAGATCGGCGGGCTCGGGCGTGACGGCGTGGTTGGCGCCGGGGACCGTGACAATCAGGTTCTCGCCGTCCGGCGCCACGCAGATGTATGCCTGGCCGGTATCGGTGGCCTCGATCCGCCGGATGCCGGCAATCCCGACGCCGGATTGCCCAAGATAGTCGAGGAGCGTGTCGCCGAACTGGTCGGCGCCGACCGCGCCCAGCAATTCGGTGCGTGCACCGAGCCGAGCCGCGGCAATGGCCTGGTTGGCACCCTTGCCGCCGGGATGAGTGTGACGGGTCGCGCCGGAGACGGTCTCCCCCGGACGCGGGAGATGGAGCACTGCGAGCACGACGTCCATATTGATCGAGCCCAGGATGCATACGCTCACGTCGGGATCCCCTTGTGCGGCGAGCCCTAGAGGCGGGCCCGCTCGATGAGCTGGCGGGCGCCGGCGATCTCGGCGTCGCTGACCCGGTGCGGGCGATCCTCGAACATCACCGAGGTCACCGCGGCGCCGGAGGCGTTCAGCCAGTCGACGGTTTCGCGGGCCCGCGACGGCGGCACCCACTCGTCTATCTGCGAGGAGGCGTAGTAGGCCGGCATGCCGGCCAGTTCGGGCCGGGGCCGCCAGCGCGAACCCTCGGGACCGAGCAGACCACCGGTCCATATGACCGCCGCCGCATAGTGGCGCGGATACCGGGTCAGGTATTCGCATGTCAGGCAGGCGCCCTGGGAAAATCCGCCGACCACGATCCGCGACTCGCTGATCCCTTCGTCCATCAGGGCCGTCACCGCGCGCTCGTAGTGCGCGAGAGCGGCGGTCAGGTGCGGCTCGTTGTCGGCGGTCGGCGCCATGAAATAGTTCGGGTACCAGACCCCGCCGTCGGCCTTCAGCAGCACGAAGATCACAGAATCGAGCACCAGCGCTGCGGCGAGCGCCCGCATGTCGGCGGGCGAGCCGCCGCGGCCGTGGGCGAGCACAATCGCCATGTTCGGCTCGTTGCCGACGACAAGTCTTTCGGGTTCGGCCTCGTGCATCGTCCGGATCACCCGGCCGGCTTGAGGTGGTTGAAGATGACGGTCTTGGCGACGGTGTATTCGCGCAGCGATTCCAGTCCCTTCTCCCGACCGTAACCGGAGTGCCTGAACCCGCCGAAAGGCAATTCGACACCGCCGCCGGCCCCGTAGCCGTTGACGAAGACCTGGCCGGCCCGGATCGCCTTGGCGACCCGCATCTGGCGGCCGCCATTTTCGGTCCAGACGCCGGCGACGAGGCCGAAGTCGGTGGCGTTGGCGATGCGGATGGCGTCGTCCTCGTCGGTGAACGAAATGGCCGCGAGAACCGGACCGAAGATCTCCTCGCGGGCCAGGGCGTGGGTTGGCGGCACCCGGTCGAGCAGCGTCGGCGGCACGTAGTATCCGGTCCGGGGCGCCCGCTCGTCGAGGCGGCCGGTGGCGAGCGTCTCGATATTGTCGGCCGCGGCCCTGGCGAGATAGGTCTCGACCCGTTGCTTCTGGGCCGCGGAGATGAGCGGCCCGCAGTCGAGGTCGAGGTCGTGGGGGCCGGTATCGAGCGCCGCAAAGCGCGCCGCGAGAGTTTCGGTGAACGTCTCGTAGATCGTCTCCTGCACCAGCGCCCGGCTGCCGGCGGAGCAGGTCTGGCCGGCATTCTGGACAATGGCGGCGATCGTGACGTCGGCCGCGCGGTCGAGATCGGCGTCCTCGAAGATGACCTGCGGCGACTTGCCGCCCAGCTCGAGAATGCAGGGCAGATGGTTCTGCGCCGCGGCGGTCTGGACAAGGGTGCCGACCGCCGGCGAGCCGGTGAAGGCGATCAGATCGATGCCGGGATGCCCCGAAAGCGCCGCTCCCGCCTCTTCGCCCAGCCCGGTGACGAGGTTGAGTACGCCGGAAGGCAATCCGAGTTCGGCCAGATACTCGGTCATCCGCAGGCAACTCATGCAGGCCTCCTCGGCCGGTTTGATGACCGCGGCGTTGCCGGCGGCCAGCGTCGAGGCGACGGTGCGGGCGAACATCTGGGCAGGGTAGTTCCAGGGGATGATGTGCCCGGTCACCCCGCGGGGCTCGCGCAGGATCATCACCTGAAACCCGGTCAGGAACGGAACGGTCTCGCCGTGGATCTTGTCGGCGGCACCGGCATAGAATTCGAAATAGCGGGACGCGACTTCGATATCGTTGCGGGCCTGCTTCATCGGCTTGCCGGTGTCTTTGGCCTCGAGCTCGGCGAGCTCGTCGCCATGCTGGAGAATGCGACGGCTCATCGCCGCCAGCAGGCGGCCGCGTTCGAAGGCCGGGGTGGCGCCCCACCTGCCCTCGAAGGCGGCGCGGGCCGCGCCCACGGCGGCGTCGATGTCGGCGGCGGTGCCACGGGCGATTTCGGCGAACCGCTGGCCGTCGGAAGGCGCGATCATCGGCAAGGTCTCGCCGCCCGCCGGCTCGACCCATTCGCCGCCTATAAAGTTTCTGGCTTCGGTCATCTGCGGTTCCGCTGTCGCGCTCTAGTCGTCACGGCCCGAAATCTCGTGATCGGACAGCTCTTCGAGGCCGCGCACGAACGCCGCATGATCGAGATCGCCCGCCCCGTGCGCGACGGCGGCCGTGAACATTTCCTGGGCCAGCGCCGTCGCCGGCAGCGCCAGCGCCATGTCTTGCGCGCTCGCAAGCGCGTTGTTGAGGTCCTTCTGGTGCAGCCGAATGCGGAAGCCCGGCTCGAGGTCACGCTTGATCATCCGCTCGCCGTGAATTTCGAGGATGCGCGAGGCGGCGATGCCGCCCATGAGCGCCTCGCGGATTTTGACGACGTCGGCGCCGGCGCGCGAGGCGAAAAGGAGGCCCTCGGCAACCGCCTGGATGGTCAGGGCGACAACGATCTGGTTGGCGCATTTGGCCACCTGCCCGTCGCCGTTGTTGGGCCCGACATGCACGATTGTCTTGCCCATGATCTCGAAGAGATCACGCACCCGCTCGAGCGCCGCGGCCGGTCCGCCGACCATGATCGAAAGGGTTGCGTTCCTGGCCCCGGCCTCGCCCCCGGAGACCGGCGCATCGAGATAATCGCAGCCCCTTTCGTTGATGCGGCGCGCGAAGTCGATTGTCGCCGTCGGGGAGATCGAGCTCATATCGATCACCAGCTTGCCTTCCGAGAGCCCCTCGGCCACCCCGTGGGCGCCGAACAGGACCTTGTTCACGTCCGGCGTATCGGGGACCATCAGGATCACCGCATCGGCGCCTTCGGCCACCTCGCGCGGAGAATCGCAAGCGATCCCGCCCGCGGCGAGCAACTCGTCGGGCACCTGCCGTCGGGTATTCAGAAACACCTTCTCACGGGCGGCGACCAGGTGGCCGGCCATCGGCCGACCCATGATGCCAAGTCCTATGAAACCGACGTTCATTCGCACCTCCCGGCCGCTGCGCATCGTCCTTGGCCGCCGCCAGCACAGGAGGTCGCGCCGGCCAAGTCAAGTGCCGGACAGACCCGGCGATCAGGCGAAAAGCACCGGCCGACGCCGGGATCCAGCAAATCGGTCACCCGGCGGCGAGCGCAGTGATCGGCCCGGCGCTCAGGCGGCGTTTTTGCCGACCTTGCTCAGGACCGGCTCGGCGAGCCGCCCGGTGAGCTCGGCGAGATGGTCGAAATGCTGCACGAAACTGCCAACGCCGGCGGTCGCGGAGCGCAACTCGATGATCAGGTCCTGAATCTCGGCCTGCGGGATCATGGCGCGAACCTGGTCCCATCCGTCCCAGCCCTGGCGGGGATCGGTGCCCAGAATCTGGCCGCGTCGGCTCGACAGGATGCCGTTGATCTTGGCGGTGGCGTCGGTCGGACAGAAGACCGTGACCTCCATGATCGGCTCGAGCAGCACCGGCGAGCATTCCGGCATGCCCTCGCGCATCCCGACGTGAGCGGCCGCCTTGAAGGCCTGGTCGGAGGAATCGACGGAGTGATAGGAGCCGTCGACAAGGGTTATCGACACGTCGACGACGGGAAAGCCGAGCGGTCCGGCTTCCGTCAGATATTCGTGGATGCCGTGCTCGACGGAGGAAAAATACTGCTTGGGCACCGCGCCGCCGGTGATCGTTTCGTTGAATTCGATTCCGGCGCCCCGCTCGAGCGGCTTGATCTCGAGCACCACGTCGCCGAACTGGCCGTGGCCGCCGGTCTGCTTCTTGTGGCGGCCGCGCTGGGTGACCGATTTGCGGATGGTTTCGCGATAGGGCACCTGCGGCGGCGAGGTCGAGGCGGAAATCCCGTACTTGCCGGTGAGCTTTTCCAGCGACACCCGCAAATGCATCTCGCCCTGACCCTCGAGCAGCGTCTCGCCGGTCTCGGGAACATGGCGGACGATGAGCGAAGGATCCTCTTCGACGAGCTTGGCCAGCGCCGCCGACATCCTCACCTCGTCCTTGCGTTCCATCGGCGCCACCGCAAGGGCCATCACCGCCTGCATTTCGGCGAGGGGCACGAGCTGGCTCGCCCCCGCCGAGGCGGCGGCCGGATACAGGGTATCGCCGGTCCTGGCTGCCTCCATCTTGCCCAGCGCCACCGTGTCTCCCGCGCCCGCGGCATCGAGCTTGGAGGTCTCGGTTCCCTGAAGACGGAACAGCCCAGAGATACGCCCGCTTTCTCCGCCGGGGGCGGCCAATTCGGCGCCGTCGGCGATCTCGCCCGCCAACACCCGACCGACGGTGAGCTTGCCCCCGTGGGCGGTGTGAAAGGTCTTCATGACCTGGAAGCACGGTGTGGACGTATCCTCCAGGCCGAAGCGCGTGCGGGTCTCGGCGATGGTTGGAGCCTCGTGGCGCAGCGCCTTGAGCAGGCGGAGAATGCCGTTGCCGAGTTCGGCGGCGCCGATAAAGGTGGGGCAGATCAGCCCTTCACGGAAGTCCCGGGTGAGGTCGGCCAGCACCCGGTCGGTCTCGGGTGATTTTTCTTCCAGCAGCTCCTCGAGCAGCTCGTCATCGAAATCCGCAAGTTGTTCGAGCATAGCGAACCGGGCCTCGCCTTCGCGGGACTGTTCGCCGTCTGGTATCGCGACGACTTCGCTGTCAGAGCCGTCGCGGTAGATGTGCGCGCGCTCGAGCGCCAGATCGATGTAGCCTTTGATCTCGCCACCCTCGCGAATGGGGATCTGCCGGAGCACGAGCGGCAGGGAAGACGCCTGCTGCAAATTCTGGAGCGCGTCCCGGACAGAGCCCTCGATCTTGTCCATCTTGTTGAGGAACAGCATGTGCGGGACTTTGCGGGCCTCGAGTTGGCGCAGGATGACCTGCAATGCCGCCACCTTCTTGGGGTCGGGTTCGGCGACCACGATCGCGACATCGACACCGGCGAGGACGGGCTGGGCCTCGAACTGGAACTCCACCGAGCCGGGGCAGTCGATGAGGGTGTAGCGATCGCCCATGAACTCGAGGTCGGCGACGTTGGTCTCCACGCTCATACCGTGAGCCCGGGCTTCCGGTGAAGAATCGCCCAGAGTGTTGCCTTCGCCTACGCGCCCCTGGCGAGTGAGCGCCCCGGCGCGCGCCATAAGCGCCTCGAGCAGCGTTGTCTTGCCGCCGGCGAACGGCCCGACCAGCGCCACGCACCGGGGGCCCGACAGTCTTTCGCCGTTTTCGCCCATCGTCCTGCCTCCTGTCGATTTATTCGATGTCCGGCCGCGGTCCTGCTCGCGGCAGCGCCGGATGC
The DNA here is from genome assembly GCA_964574935.1 of uncultured Devosiaceae bacterium. Lineage (GTDB taxonomy): Bacteria > Pseudomonadota > Alphaproteobacteria > Rhizobiales > Devosiaceae > JBBECE01. The sequence continues at coordinate 67,745 of CAZNOZ010000005.1, forward strand.
TCCGCCGGTGCAGCTAAGCACGCATCTTGGGTTCGTTTCCAGAGGGCAGCGGCACCGACAGACGAACTTGCCCCGGGCGACCGGGCGCCCGAGACGGCCAGGCGGATTCACGACGAATTGATCCCAACCGCCCGCAGCCGGTATAGGATCATGCGTCACTGAAGGGGCGGCTGACGGCGTTTGGTCTTGATCGGGTGGATGAGGTCCATCCGCGCAACGTTTGGAGGCTGCAATGCTGCACACAAACCTGTCGCTTGCTTTTGTGGGCGCCCTCGCCATGGCGCTGGCGATCGTGACGACCGCACAAGCCGAATCCATTCCCATCACCGCCGAGCTGAGCGGCGCCAACTCGGTGCCCCCGAACGATGTCAACGGCAGCGGGCTCGTCGAGGCGAGCTACGACACCGAAACGCGGATCCTGAGCTGGACGGTGTCCTATCAAGGGCTGTCCGGGGCCCTGATCGCCGCGCATATTCACGGACCGGCCAAGGCGGGCGCCAACGCCGGGATCGTCATCGGACTCGACCCGATCTCGCTCAGTCCGATTGTCGGCTCGGCGACGCTGACCGAGGCGCAGAGTGCAAATCTGCTGGCAGGGCTCTACTACGTCAACCTGCACACCGAGCTGCATCCGGGCGGCGAACTGCGCGCCCAGCTGACACCTTAACCAAGGGTCGGATCGTCAGGCGGCGCTGGCGCGTCCGTTGGCGCTGCGCTTGGCAATGCCCGGGGCGCGTTCGAGCAGCTCCAAAAACACGTTCACCGGCACGGGTGGGGAAAACAGGTACCCCTGGCCGACCGAGACCCCGCACTTGCGCAGGGTCTCCAGCTGCTCCCGGTCCTCGATGCCCTCGGCGACGATGCTCATCTTCAGTCGGCTGGCCAGCCGCACCAGCATCTCGACTATCGATTTGGCGGTGGCATCGCGGTTGATGGTGTCGACGAAGAACTTGTCGATCTTCAGGATATCGGCGCCCAGCCGCTGCAGCTGCGACAGCCCGCTGTTGCCGATCCCGACGTCGTCGATCGCAACCCGGAACCCGTAGCCCTGCAATTCGGCGACAACCGAGGCGGCCTTGTCGAAATCCTCGATGCCTTCGCGCTCGGTCAGCTCGACCACGATCTGCCGATACGAGACCCTGGCTCCGGTGACCACCTCCCGCAACTCGTCGACGAAGCCGTCGGAGAGGAAGTGGCGCGGCGAAATATTCAGCGAGAACCGGAAGAACTTGTCGCGGCTGAGCTGTGGCCGCAGTTCCTCAAGCGCCGAGGTCAGCATCTGCCAGGTCATCTGCTGGATGCGCCCCGTGTCCTCGGCGAGCTTGATGAAGCGCGCGGGGGCGACGACGGTTCCATCCGGTTGCACCCAGCGGGCGAGCATCTCGCATCCGTTGATGGCGCCCGAGCCGAGCTCGAACAGCGGTTGCAGGAAGGGCCGGAACTGCTGCCCTTCGATGGCGCGGTCGAGGGACGCAACCGGATCGTCCGGGCGTCTGACGGTGCGGGCGAGCAGCACGCCGAAAACCAGACCGAGCGCCGACGTCAGAACCATGATCGGCACATACGCCTCGCGGTTCCAAGCACGGTAGGCGGCCGTCTCGACGCGGACGACGCTCCGCAAGGGATAGCGGTCCGAGTTGGACGTGGCATCCACGGTGGACGGCAGCGCGATGGAGTTTTCGGAGGCCAGCAGTTGGGCGATCGAGCTGCCGTCGGCCAGTTCGATCGAGACCGAGCTGTGACCGCGCAGCTGAGCCGGCATGACATCGAGCAGCGAGGTGTTGACCGCCAGTATGGCGATCAGGGAATTGGAGGGATCGACGTCCTCGAGAACTCCCAGGGCGGTTCCGAAGAACTGTTCGACCCTGAACAGCCGCACTGCGCCATCGCTGGCCGGCAGCATGTCCTGCCTCAGCGGCCAGCGTCGGTCGAATTCGAGGGTCTCGGAATAGGCCGAACAGCGAACCGCTCCGCTGTGGTCGGCGGCCCGGATGTCCTTGACCGGACCGCGTTGATAAACGCTGAGGCGAAGCTGCTGCAAGGTGGCCGCGGTGCAGTCCATCGGCCCCTGTCGCCCGACATCCTGCAGGGTCGCCGCCGCGTAGTCGACGGTGGCTTCGGACCGGCGCAGTGCCAGATGCACGAGATCGTCGAGCTGCCGCGTTCGCTGATCCTCGATCAGCGAGATCGCGGTGAGGTGCCCGCCGCCGGCGAAAACGCCGACCGACGCGACAACCAACAAGATCATGGTCACACTCGACCAGCGCCAGCCCATTTCGCCCGCATTCGATTGAATCCGACGCCCCACCATCGGGACGCGGCCTCAAGATTCGGTTTACGGGGGCTGCGAGCAGCGTGGCGCGCGGCCCGCCGCCAGACGCACCGCCGGACCCTCGCATGCCCGGATACCGGGCTTGTCGAGGTTTGACCGGCCGTCAGGGTGCGTCGTCCGAGGCCAACCCGGTTAACCGATCGGAAAGCAATCCGGCAGGCAGTCGCTTTGCCGCGCTTCACGCGCGCATTCGCCGGGCCCCCGCGCGGCGCCCGCGGCCATTTCCAATGCGCCCGCCGACATTTTGGCGTTCGGCTCTCCCCTTCATGGCCTGTTCGTGCGCTGATAGGTTGGCACGGCAGGGCGGGCGGGCCGCCGTTGGCGCACCGTTTCGGTCTGGGGTCGAGGGCCCTTGGGCTGTATGCAGTCAGGCGGCGATGCGGCAATCGGACCGCCTCGCGCAGGGGGGATTCGTGGCCGACGCAGAAGTTCTGACGGATTCAGGGCCGCCAACGCCCCTGACACGCGGGCTCGACGTGGCGGCGAAGGTACTGGCCGCCGTCTTGTCGGCGTTCGCGATCTACGTGGCCGCCATCGGCGTTTTCGACAACGTCGTGGTGTCCGGTCTCACCGTGCTGCTGGCCGTCACCTACTGCCTGGCGGCCTGGCGCGGCAAGCACGCAAGCAGCCCGGTTCTGATCGCGCATGTGGTGGTGCTGGTCGCCTTCACGGCCCTGGTCTGGATGTGGTCGGGCATCATGTTCCGCCAGCAACAACTGATCATCTCGATCAACGATTTCCAGAACCTGCAGGGCTGGATCGCCGTGGTGGTGATCACTTACGTCACCTGGCGTTATTTCGGCATCCCGATGGTGGGCGTGGTGCTCGTGGCGGCGGCGTTCGTGTTGCTGCCTCACGAGCTGGGCGGGGCGGGAGAAAACTGGGCGCGGGTGGCGAGAAACCTCTGGTACACGACCGACGGGGTGTTCGGACGGCCGGTCGAGGTCGTGGGCCGGACGGTCCTGATTTTCGTCATCCTCGGCGCGATCCTGCAGACTGCCGGCGCCGGGGGCGTATTGCTCCGCTTCGCGTTCGCCGCCACCGGACGGCTCGCCGGCGGCCCGGCGCACGCCGCGATCGTCGGCTCGGCGATGTTCGGGACGCTCTCCGGCGCCTCGGTGGCCAACGTCGTCTCCACCGGCGTTTTCACGATCCCGGTCATCAAGCGGGTGGGTTTCAGTCCGCGCTTTGCCGGCGGTATCGAGGCCGCGGCATCGACAGGCGGCCAGATCATGCCGCCGGTCATGGGCGCCGTCGCGTTCCTGATGGCGGATCTGACCGGAATATCCTACCTGATGATCATCGTCGCGGCGACGATCCCGGCGATCATGTACTACGCCTCGCTGTTCGTCATCGTGTCGCTCGAGGCCAAGCGCAAAGGGATCAAGGCCATACCCGCCGCCGAGCGCGTGAGGCTGACGCGTTCCGACGTCATCCGGTCAATCACGTTCTTCGCGCCGCTGACGGTGATCGTCGGCGTGCTTCTTACCGGGCGGACAGCGCAAAATGCCGGCGTTTTCGCCGCCGGAGCGGCCTTCGTCACGTCGCTGGTTCTGTTTCCCGAATTCCGCCACCCCAAAAAATGGCTGGAGGCGCTTATCGACGCGGGGCGGGCCTCCGCCACGCTGATGGTGGTGGTGGCGGCCATCGGTTTCGTCATCGGCGTCGTCAACATGACCGGGGTGGGCCTGTGGTTCGCCGAACAGGTTCTGGTGTTCTCGGGCAACTCGCTCGGCCTGTCTCTGGTCATGGTGATGTGCGCCAGCCTGGTGCTGGGCATGGGAGTGCCGACGGGCGCCGCCTATCTGATCATCGCGATCGTGCTCGGCCCCGCCATCGCCAAGCTCGGCGTGCCGATCGTGGCGGCGCATCTGTTTGTGCTCTATTTCGGCGTGATGAGCTCCGTGACCCCGCCGGTGGCGCTTTCGGCCTTTGCCGCCGCGCCCATCGCCGGGGCCGGACCCATGGAAACCGGTTGGGCCGCCGTGCGCCTGGCGGCGGCGGGTTTCATCATCCCGTTCGTATTCGTCTTTCACACCGACATCCTCTTGATCGTGGAAGGCGCGAGCCTGCAGGGGGCGGCCTGGGCCGTGGCGGCCTTCGCCTTCACGACCTGGGGACTGGCGACGGGAATCATCGGCTGGCAGGGACGCAACCTGCCGATTTGGCAGCGGTTTGTCCGTGTCGCCGCCGGTGTCGCCTGTCTGGCCAGCGACTGGCGGGTGGCGCTGGTTGCCGGGGCAATTGTGGTGGCATTGACCGTGCGGTCACGGTTACAGTCCCGACCTGTTGCCCCGGAGTGACAAACAAAACACTTGCAAGGGAGGAAAGCTCAAATGAAACCGGTTTCTATTGCACTACTGGCCGGAGCGATGGCCCTGGGCCTCGCCGGGCCGGTTGCAGCGCAGACAAACCTGAAAATGTCGACCATCGCGCCGGGCACGTCCGCGTACCTGACGATGACCACCATGGCGACAATGGTGAACCAGGCGCTCGATGACGTGAATATTCAGGTCGACGCGACCGGCGCCGCGACCCAGCACATGGTCGAGCTTGCCAATGGCAATATCGACCTGTGTATGACCTCGCCCACGGTCTACAATTTCATGAAGAACGGGACCGTGATGTACAGCCAGCTCGACAACGCTGCGGAGCTGGCCGACAATCTGCGCCTGGTCTTCTGGTTCCCGCTCGGGGCCTATCACTTCATCGTCTACGCCGACAGCGGCATCGAATCCGTCGCGGACATCGCCGGCAAGCGCGTGTTCCTCGGCCCGCCGGGCGGCGGCGCCTACGCGGCTGCGGCCCGTACCATGAACCTCATGGGCGGCCTCGAGGTGGGCACGGATTTTGACGATGTGAACGCCTCCTGGTCGTCGGCGACGCAGGGATTCCAGGACCGCCAATTCGATGTCTGGACCGCCACGGGTATCCCGCCCTTCCCGCTTGTCGAACAGCTCGCGCTGACGTCCAAACTGCGGATCATCGGCCTGACCAAGGATGAGTTCGAAGCCAACCAGGCGTTCGTTGACTTCATCACCAATACCGAGGGCGAGGAAATCGGGATCATCCCCGCGGGGGTCTATGGCGACAACGTGGTCAACACCGAGGATGTCTACACCCTCGCCGCCAATGTCGGCGTCGCGGCCCGGGCCGATCTCGACGAGGATCTGGTCTACCGGATCACCAAGGCCTACTGGGAAGCCCTCGACACGGAGAAGGACAGCACGCCCTGGATGCGGGGCATCACGCTCGAAGGCGCGGTGCACGCCGGCGGCATGAGGCTGCACCCGGGCGCCCTGCGCTACTACCAGGAAATCGGCCTGGACATCCCCGAAGGCAGCATGTGACGCGACGCTTGCGCCCGATACCGAAATTTGGGGGGGCGCTTCGGCGCCCCCTTTTTTCGCGTGCCCGGGATCAGGATCGGTCGAATTCGGCGCCGCGCACTTAGCTGAAGGTGCCGGCCTGGCCCAGTATCGAGTGGTATTCCTGAAACTGAACGACGCCCTCGAAGCCGTAGTTGCGGCCGATCCCCGACTGCTTGAAGCCGCCATACGGGGCCTTGCCGTCCATGACCATCGGCCCGTGGGCGTTCAGAAACGTGAAGCCGGCTTCGAGGCGGCGAGACAGCGCCGTGGCGCGTTCGATATCGGGCGTCCACACGGACGAACACAACCCGTAAGGCGTATCGTTGGCGAGCGCGACCGCCGCTTCCTCGTCGTCGAACGGCACCACCGGCAGCGCCGGGCCGAACTGCTCCTCGGTGACGACCCTGAGCGAGGGATCGGGATCGATGACGAGCATGGGTTTGAGGAAATATCCCCCACCGTTGAAAAGGTCCGGGTCGGGCACCTGGCCATGTTCCTCGACTTCGGTGCCGGCCTGGCGGGCCTGCTCGATCATGGACGTGACGATGTCCAACTGCTTCTTGTTGTTCAGCGGGCCCATTGTCGTCTCGTCGAGCAACCCGTCGCCGATGACGGCGGCATCCAGAACCGTGCGCAGCCCGTCGACCACCTCGTCAAAGCGCGATCGGTGGACATAGAGGCGCTTGAGCGCCATGCAGACCTGACCCGAGGTCGTGAACGACGCCTGCCACAGCCGCCCGAAGGCATCGGCGTCCAGCTCGGCGTCGCTGAGGATCAGCCCAGCGTCGTTGCCGCCGAGTTCGAGGGTGACCGGGGTGACGTTGCGCGCCGCGGTCTGCATCACGTGACGGCCGACGGGTACGGAGCCCGTGAAGTTGACCATGCGCACCTTGGGATGGCCGACGAGGTCGTCGCCGAACCGCGTCGCATCGCCGGTGATGACATTGAGAACGCCGGGTGGCAGGAGCCTGGCGATCTTGTGCAGGGTGATCGTCGGCATCAGCGTGGAATTCTCTGAGGGCTTGACGACCACCGTGTTGCCGGCGAGCAGGGCCTGCGGCATTTTCGAGGCGATGATGGACAGCGGCCAGTTCCACGGCACGATCAGCAGAGCAACGCCGCGGGCCTGGCGGGTGACGAGGGTGTCGAAGGGCGGGCCCGCGATCAGTTCCTCGTCAAGCAGGCGTGGCGCGTAGCTCGCCACCTGCTGAAAACGCCGGCCGATGCGCCCCACTTCGAGCCGGCTCTCGGCCAGGATCTTGCCGTTTTCACGCGTGAACAGGCGCGAACGGGCTTCGTTGTCGGCCTCGTCGGCAAACAGCATGTCCGCGATCTTCAAGAGGTAGTCGGCGCGTTCGCCCACGGTCAGCTCCGACCAGGCGCGAAAGGCGCGGTGCGCCGTCTCAACGGCGCGGTCGACGTCCGCGCGCGTCGCCTCGGCCGCGGTGCCCACCAGCTCGGTCGGGCGCGCCGGATTGCGGATCGGATAGCTCGCGCCGTCCGAGGCGTCACAGGCCTCACCGTCGATGAACAAATTGGCCGCAAGCGGCTCGTCAGACATTTTTCCTCCCCCTCGGGGGACACAGGACCGCCCGCAGAGCCCCCCGCGGAAACTAGCGGACCGCCCGTGCCCGGTCCACCGATCGCATGCTCTCAGGGCATCCGCCTCGGGCGCGGCAAGCAACGCCTGCGGCTCAAGCGCGGCCATCGGACCAGGCGCGACAGGTCGGCGGCGGAAGCCGGAGCGTTCGGGTCGCGGACCGGGCCTATGTCGGCGCCAGCCGCACGCCGCCGTCAAGGCGGATCACCTCGCCGTTGAGGTAGCCATTGGAAATGCAGGCGGCGACCAGTTCGGCGAATTCCTCCGGCCGTCCGAGGCGGGCGGGAAAGGGAATGGACGCCTCGATCGAGTGCTGGGCGTCCTCCGACAAGGTGCCCAGCAGGGGCGTGTCGAAGATACCCGGCGCGATGGCCAGAACGCGAATGCCGAAGCGGGAGAATTCGCGCGCGATCGGCAGCGTCATCGCGGCAATCCCGCCTTTGGAGGCCGAATAGGCCGCCTGCCCGATCTGCCCGTCGAACGCGGCAACCGACGCCGTCGAGACGATGACGCCGCGCTCGCCGGCTTCGTCGGGCTCGGCGTCCGACATCAACGCGGCGGCAAGGCGGATCGTGTTGAAGGTGCCGATCAGATTGACCCGGACCACCTTCTCGAACGCCTCCAGCGCCATCGGCCCCTCGCGGCCGACGACCCGCATCGCGCCGCCGATTCCCGCACAGTTGACGAGGATGCGCGGCGTACCCAGCTCGTGGACAACCAAATTGAGGGCATCCGCCACGGCTTCGCCGGAGGCCACGTCACACTCCAGATTGATCGCTCCGCCGGATCCCGGATGGAGATCGAGCACCGCGACCTTGGCGCCACGCATCGACAGATCGGCGACAACCGCCGCCCCGAGGCCCGAGGCCCCGCCGGTGACGACCGCGACCGCGTCATCGGTGCGCATCAGTCGTCGTCCCCGATGTCAATGGCGCGCGGGTCGCCGGCGTAAAGTGCCTCGACCTCGTGCTGGCGGTTGGAAAGCACGGCCCGCTGATTGATCGAACCCTTGTCGGTCGCCTCGCCCTTGTCGATGTCGGCAGGCTGAGCCACCAGGATGATGCGGCGGATGCAGGTCGAGGTTCCGGTGCTTTGTGCGGCGAGTGACTTGAGCTTCTTAAGGAAGGCGGCGCGAACACGCGGGTTTTGCAGCAATGTCTCGCCTGAAAGCGCTTCGTCGCCGGCCAAATGCCGGCACTCGCGGATGTCGGGGAACACCAACGCCCCCAGATAGGGGCGGTCGGCGCCGGTTATCGCCAGGTCGCGCACCATCGGACCGAAGTGGTCGACGAATTGGGCGCGCAGCCGCCCGACATTGACCCAGGTGGCGCTGGAGAGCTTGAAATTCTCGGCCGTGCGTCCGTCGAAATAGAACCCCTTGGTGACATCGTCCGGGTCGGCGAAGCGCAACGCATCGCCGAGATTGTAAAACCCCTCCTCGTCGAAGCTGCGCCGGGTCAGCTCCGGGTCCTTCCAGAAGCCCGGGGTGATGCTGGGGCCTTTCAGGCGCGCCTCGAGCTTGTCGCCGACCGGCACGAGCTTGAGTTCGAGCCCCCTGGATGGAACGCCGACATTGCCCGCCCGTTCGGCCTCGAAGGTGCACATAAGCGCAAACGGAGAAGTTTCGGTGGCGCCCAGTCCGGCCGCGATCAGCACCCGCTCGCCGGTCGCTTCGACAGAGAGGCGTTGCAGCTCCTCCCAGGTGTGCTGGGCCAGGGCGGCGCCGGCATACATCAGCATCTTGACGCGGGAAAAGAAGCGGTCGCGCAACGCCGGATCGGCATCGAATTGGCGCACCAGCTCCTCGTAGCCCTTGGGCACGTTGAAGTACCAGGTCGGGGCGACCTCGGAGAGGTTGCGGACGGTTCGGCGTATGCCGTCGGGGGTCGGGCGGCCGTCGTCGATATACAGAGCGCCGCCGTTGAACAGGACCATGAAGAAGACCTTGTTGCCGCCCGCCGTGTGGCTCCACGGCGCCCAGTCGAGCACGATCGGCGGCTCGTCCTGCATGAAGGCGTAGCAGTCGCGGACCATCATCTGGTTGGCGCAAATCATGCGGTTGGTGTTGATTACGGCCTTGGGCGAACCGGTCGAGCCGGAAGTGAACAGGAACTTCGCGATCGTGTCGGGCGCCACCCGTTCCGCGGCCTGGCGCCCCGCCTCGCCCGGTTCGGTCTTGACAGCCTCCTCGAACAAGACGGTGCCGGACCGGGCCGGATTGCGCACGACCAAAAGCGGTGTGGTGGCGGGAACGGCCGCCGCGATGGCTTTGGCGAATCGCTCTCCATCGGCGGCGAAGACCAATCCGGGCTCGAGCGTCGCTACGATGTCCCTGAGCTTGGAGTAGTCGGTGGAGATCAGCGAATAGGCCTCCGACAACGAGGCATGGGGCACCCCGACCAAGATGCAGGCCAGCGCCAGCTGGGCGTGTTCGATGTCGTTGCCCGACACGATCACCACCGGGTGGCCGGGCGACAGGTCGCGCTCGGCGAGAAACTGCCCGAGCCGCTCGGCCCGTTCGAGCATTTGCGCGTAGGTCAGCCTGCGCCAGCGCCCGTCCGATCCCCTGTCGGCGATGAACATCGCATCCGGGGTCCGTCTGGCCCAGTATCTCAGGCGATCGGCGATGCATCTTGGCGGCTCCGGCAATTCGCCGAGCTGGCGGACGTACAAAGTGCCGTCCTCGGTGCGCCGGATCTCAAGATCCGGATGCCAGTAGCGCGCCTGGCGCAAAGGTGCGGCGCCAATGTCCGCGTTTCGTGAAGGGTGAACCGTCATCGTCTTGCCCACGCCCTGCCGTCCTGCCGGGTCGCGGCGAGGTTTCTTGTCCAAGCGGTCCCCGGTGCTTGACAGTCAGTGGCAATATTGTCCACTAGTAAACAAAATATCCCGGACCGGCAAGGCGCTGACATGACCGATTTGATCACTTTTGATACGGATGGGGATGTGGCTGTGATTGGCCTGAACCGCCCGGAAAAACGCAATGCCTTGTCCGAGGCGACAGTAGACGAGCTGGAGGCGGCGGTGGCCCGCGCCGCCGCCGGGTGCCGGGCGGCGGTGATCTTCGGGCATGGAAAGCACTTCTGTGCCGGGCTCGATCTGGCCGAGCATGCGGAACGCTCGCTGCACGATGGGATGCACAATTCCCGCCGCTGGCACGCGGTTTTCGACCGCATCCAGCGCGGCTCCATTCCGTATTTCTGCGCACTGCATGGCGCGGTGGCGGGCGGCGGGCTGGAGCTCGCGGCGGCGACGCATGTGCGGATCGCCGACGAAGGCGCCTTTTTTGCCCTGCCCGAAGGCCAGCGCGGGATTTTCGTGGGCGGCGGGGGATCGGTGCGGGTGGCGCGGCTGACGGGGGCGGCGCGGATGACCGACATGATGCTGACCGGCCGGGTTCTCGGGACCGCCGTCGCCGAGCTGTGGGGGATCGTCCAATACCGGACCCCGGCCGGCGAATCGCTCGACAAGGCGAAGTCGCTTGCCGCTCGCGCGGCCACTAACTCATCGCTGACCAACTTCGCGATCATCAACGCCCTGCCCCGCATTCAGGACATGAGCCACGAGGACGGATTGTTCGTCGAATCGCTGATGGCGGCGATCACTTCGGCGAGCGAGGACGCCCGCGACCGGCTCAGGGACTTTCTGGAGGGTCGCGCCGAACCGTTGAAGCCGGACGGGAACGACGGCGTGTGAGCATGGCCCAGACTCCCGGCCTCGGAACCCTCGACGACCTTATCGGCCTGCAGCTCAGGCTGGCACAGCTTCGGTTCTTCGACGACTACTACCGGCAGCTCGGTGACGTGGGCCTGTCGCCGGCCGAACATGCGGTGCTGGCGCTGCTGTCGGAGAATCCCGGCGTCCGGCAGGGGGCGCTCGGCGAGGCGCTGCGCATCAAGCGGTCGAACATGACCAAGGTGATGCGCGGGCTGGAAGAACGGGGACTGGTGTGGCGCGCCGCGCCGAAAAACGACGGCCGCGCGTTCGAGGTACGCCCCACCGAGCGGGGTCGATCGATGGCAACCGAGCTGAGCGTTCGCATCCACGCCACCGATGCGCGCAGCGCGGCGGCGCTCACCGAGGCGGAGCAGGCTCAGCTTCTGAAGTTGCTGAGAACGCTCAACCACGGGCGCCGGCAGCGGCAGCCAACGGCGAGCAGGGAACGGGAACCGGCGCATGGTTGATTTCGACGCGGTGAAAGCCATTGACGTGCACACTCATGCCGAAGAGCCGTGCGGGACCCATGCCGACGACGGCTATGATGAGATGCAGCAGTGGATGAAATCCTACTTCAAAATGGACCATTCGCCGCAACCGACAATCGATCAGACCGCCCAGTACTACCGCGAGCGCAACATCGCCGCCTGCATATTCGCGGTGGACAGCGAACGCGAGACGGGATTCAGGCGCTTCGACAATTACCAGGTGGCGGACCAGGCGGCGCGCAACGCAGACATCCTCATCCCTTTCGCCTCGATCGATCCCGCCAAGGGCAAGACGGGCGCCCGGGAGGCCCGAGACCTTGTGGCAAATCACGGCGTCAGGGGTTTCAAGTTCCACCCCACCCTGCAGGGGTTCTTTCCGAACGACCGCGATGCGTACCCCCTCTACGAGGCGATCGCGGAGACGGGCAGGCCGGTGCTGTTCCATACCGGGCAGACCGGGGTCGGCGCCGGCATGCCCGGCGGCATGGGGCTGAAGCTCAAATACTCTAATCCGATGCTGATCGACGACGTGGCGGCGGACTTCCCGGACATGCCCATCATTCTCGCTCACCCGTCCTTCCCCTGGCAGGAGGAAGCCCTGGCCGTCGCGACCCACAAGCCCAACGTCCATATCGATCTCAGCGGCTGGTCGCCGAAATACTTCCCGCCGATTCTGGTGCGCTACGCCAACTCGGTGCTCAAGGACAAAATGCTGTTCGGCTCGGACTGGCCGGCGATCACACCGGACCGCTGGCTCGCCGACTTCGAGAGGCTCGAGATCAAACCCGAGGTGCGACCGCTGATCCTGAAACAAAACGCGCGCGCGCTGCTCGAGCAGGACACACGAACCGGCGGCGGGTGAGCTCGCGAACGGCCGGCCGGCGAAGCCTCCCCCGGCCGCCTGCCAACCCCGCCGCACTCCAGCGGTTCGGGATTGCCAACGCGCCCGGTCGCTCGATCAGATTCATTTGCCCGCCGACGGCTGCCGGCCGGTTCTGGGGCATGCCAACGGACGCGCGACCTGAAGGGCCTGGCCGGTCGCCACGAGCAGCCCCGACCCCGTGGGCCGCGGCCCGGCGGGTGGATTGGCGGCCAGGGTGTGGAGCTACTTCGCGGTCCAGCCGCCGTCGATGGCAATCGCGGTGCCGGTGATCGAACGAGCCAGGTCTCCGCAAAGGTAGTTGGCCAACTCGGCGATTTCTTCGGTCTCGACGAACCGCTTGGTGGGCTGCGGTGCCAGCATGATGTCGCGGATGACCTCATCGCGGCTGATGCCGTGCACCTTGATCTGGTCGTCGAGTTGGGCGGCGACCAGCGGCGTCCACGTGTAGCCCGGGCAAATAGCGTTGACGGTGACGCCCTTTTCCGCCGCTTCCAGGGCGACGGTCTTTGTCAGGCCGACGACGCCATGCTTGCTCGCCACATAGGCGGACTTATAGGGAGAAGCGCGCAGCCCGTGGGCCGATGCGATATTGACAACGCGCCCCCATCCGTTCGCGTACATGCCGGGCAACGCCGCGCGGATTGTCTCGAAGGCGCTATCGAGGGCGATGGCGAGAATCCGGCGCCAATCCTCGAGCGGGAATTCCTCGATCGGCGAAACTTTCTGCACGCCGGCATTGTTGACCAGGATGTCGATGGTGCCGACGGTGGCGGCGGTCTTCTCGACCAGCTCACTGCCGGCCCCCGGCACGCTGAGATCGGCGCGCACATACGCCGGACGGGTGCCGAATTCCGATTCCATTTCCGCGCAAAGCGTCTGCCCGTGCTCGTCGGGCTCGAAGCTATTGAGCACCACGGCTCGACCCTCGCGGGCAAAACGCCTGGCGATGGCCAGACCAATTCCCGAGGTCGAACCGGTGATCAGGGCAACTTTGGGATCGTTCGGCAATTCTGGCTGGCCGTGTTGTGTGGTCCACTCCGATTGTTAGTGGATGCCAGGGCGCTGGTCCAATTGCAATGCGCCTGCGCCGGGCCGGCCGTGCGGTGTTTGACTGGCTTGTTTCCGTCGCGGGTGCTTTCATGCCAGGGGAAACGCACGAACCGGGAGGAAACCAGTGACGGACATTGTTGTCGTGGGAGCCAAGCGCACGCCGATCGGTGTGCTCAATGGAGCGCTTTCGCCCGTGGCGGCGCACGAACTGGGCGCGGGTGCCATCCAGGGCGCCCTGGAACAGGCGGGCATCGGCGGCGAAGAGGTCGACGAGGTCATTCTCGGTCAGGTGCTCACCGCGGCGGTGGGAATGAACCCGGCCCGGCAGGCGTCGCGGAAGGCCGGGATCGTGGATGCGGCGCCGGCGATGACGGTCAATCAGGTCTGCGGCTCGGGCCTGCGCGCCGTGGCGTTGGCGGTGCAGCAGATCACGACCGGCAGCCCGGCAGTGGTTGTCGCGGGTGGTCAGGAATCAATGAGCAACGCGCCGCATGCCGCGGTGCTGCGGCGTGGCAAAAAGCTCGGCGATATGGATTTTGTCGATACCGCAATGCTCGACGGATTGTCGGATGCGTTTTTTGGCTATCCGATGGGCGTCACTGCCGAAAATGTCGCCAATCAACACAAGATCAGCCGCGAGGATCAGGACGCCTTCGCGCTCGCCTCGCAGCAGAAGGCATCGGCCGCCCAGAAAGCCGGGCGCTTCGACGATGAAATCGTCGCGGTGCGCATCGCCGGCCGCAAGGGCGAGACCCTCGTCGCCGAAGACGAATACATCCGTCACGATGCCGATGCCGAGAGCATGGCCAAGCTGAAGCCGGCGTTTGTCGCCGACGGCACCGTTACCGCCGCCAATTCCTCAGGCATCAATGACGGCGCCGCGGCGCTCGTCCTGGTCGCCGCGGATGAGGCCGAGAAGCGCGGAGCGACGCCTCTGGTGCGCATTTCCGGCTGGGCCCATGCCGGTCTCGATCCGGCCATCATGGGCATGGGGCCGGTTCCGGCGAGCCGCAAGGCCCTCGAGGACGCCGCCTGGCGGCTGGAGGATGTCGATCTGTGGGAGATCAATGAGGCGTTCGCGGCCCAGAGCATTGCCGTCGTCAGGGAACTGGGCGTCGATCCCGAGCGTGTCAACGTCAATGGCGGGGCGATCGCACTGGGTCACCCCATCGGCGCATCGGGCGCCCGCGTGCTGGTGACTCTCATCTATGAGATGGCACGGCGAGACGCCAAAAAGGGCGTGGCGGCCCTTTGCATCGGCGGCGGCATGGGTATTGCCGTTTGCGTCGAACGCGACTGACGCAGAAGCAACCGGGCGCTCATTTCACGGGGCGCCGGAAAAGACGCGGCGGCGTGGATCGGCGCGCCCGGATTGCGCCCGGATTGCGCCGCTCAATACATGTGCTGGCCGCCATTGATGGAAATGGTCGAGCCGGTGATGAAGTTGGAGTCGTTGCGGCACAGAAACCAAACGGCGCGGGCGATTTCCAGTGGATCGCCAAGTCGCCCGATCGGCACCGTGGCGATGATCTTTTCCAGCACGTTTGTGGGGACCGCCGCGACCATGTCCGTCTCGACATATCCGGGGGCGACCGTGTTGGCGGTGATGTTGTACCGCGCCCCTTCCAGCGCCAGGGCCTTGGTCATGCCGGCAACGCCCGCCTTGGCGGCGCAATAGTTGACCTGCCCGTATTGGCCGGCCTGGCCGTTTACCGAGGAGATGTTGACGATGCGGCCAAAGTGCTCGGCCATCATGAAGGGCCACACCGCCTTGGTCATGTTGAAGACAGATGTCAGGTTGGTCTGGATCACCGCCATCCAGTCTTCGTAGGTCATGTTCTTGATCGTGGCGTCGCGGGTGATGCCGGCATTGTTGACCAGGATCGCGACCGGACCGTGCTCCTCCACGATGCGTTTCACCGCCTCCTGGCAGGCAGAGAAGTCAGCGACATCCCACTTGTAGGTCGGTATTTCCGTTTCGTCCCGGAACGCGGCCGCCGCCTCGTCGTTTCCCCCATATCCGGCGATGACGTAGTAACCGCGATCCTTGAACAATTCGCACACGCCACGACCGATACCGCGTGTGCCTCCCGTTACAATCGCTCTTTGTCTGGGCACGACTCCCCCCTATTCTTCTTGTTGTCCCTGCCCTTTCTCGAACGTGCCGCCAACGCCTGAGCGTCTCTAGCTCTGGATCTCACGCCTGGTTGGAGTGTTTCCGCATGAAATCGAGGACGAGCGGGCGAATGTTCTGGTGCCATGCACGCCCGTTGAACAGACCGTAGTGGCCGGCTTCGGCCTCGATGTGATGGGCTTTCATGCGCTCAGGCAGGCCGGTGAGCAGCTGCAACGCGGCGGCGCACTGACCCGGTGCGGAGATATCGTCCTGACCGCCTTCGACGATCTTGACGGGCACGGTCTTGATTTTGCCGATATCCACCAGGGCGCCATCCAGGGTGAATTTGTTCCGGGCGATTTCGCGCTTCTGAAACACCCGGTGGACGGTCGAAAGATAGAATTCGGCGGTGATGTCCATTACGGCCAAATACTCGTCGTAGAACACGTTGTGGCGATCAAAGTCGCTCGCCTGGTTGCTGGCGACCCGCAGAACCTGGTTGGCAAACGAGCTTGCGTGCCGTTCGGGGTTCATCATCATGAACGAGGCGAGCTGAAGGCTGCCGGGGTAGACCTTGCGCCCGACGCCGACATGGTTGCCCCCCACCGACATGATCACCATTCTCTCAAGCTCGGCCATCGAAAACCGCTTGGACATGTGGCTTGCGCTGGTGGGGTTCTCCAAGGGATCGACCGGCCCCCCCAGCAACGTCAGCGATGCGGGCAGCGACTTGGGCTCGTGTTCGGACAGCCACGCGGTTGCCGCCATTGTCAGCGGCACCGGCTGGCACACCGCCACCACGTGCGTGTCGGGTCCGAGTTCACGGAAATAAGTGATCAGGTACTTGGTGAAATCCTCGATATCGAACTTGCCGGCCGATACCGGCACGTTGCGCGCATTGCGCCATTCCGCGACATAGACGTCCGCATCGGGCAGGAGACTGGTCACGGTGCCGCGCAACAAGGTGGCGTAATGGCCCGACATGGGTGCGATGAGCAGGATTTTGGTGCGCTTGGACTTTTTGTCCTCGCTCACCTTGAACTGCAGAAGGCGCCCGAATGGCAGCTCGGTCACCGTCTCCACATTGACCAGGTAGTCCCGTCCATCCCGAACCGTGGAATCGATGCCCCAGTCGGGCCTGACGTCAATTCGGTCAAACGAGCGCTCGCTGATCTCGCCCCAGGCGGCCAGAACCGCGGGGAGAGGATTCACGCTCATGCCAAAAACCGGGTTGCCCCAGAAGGTGCGCACGGTCGCGCCAAACCACTTTCCGGCCAGGCGGGATGATTCGATGGCGTCGTAGCTGAAATATCCATTCAAATTCATCGCGGTTTGTTCCATCTTGTTGGTTGCGCAGCGTGCACTGTGGCCTCGATTTGGTAACGAATAGAGAAGCTTGTCAATCACCATGACCCAACCGCGCCACGATCCGGACCTGCTCGCGGCCAACCTCGACAAGCTCGAAGCGCTGATCGTCCGCCTGACCGAGGCCGTGGCCAGGCGGCGTCAAAGCGACACCGATCAGGCGGGCCCCGGCCCCGATTTCTACGGCCGCCTGGCCGCCACCTATCTCGCCGACCTGCTCGCCCATCCGGAGAAGATGATCGAACAGCAGGTGCATTTGTGGCGGGGCACCCTGCTCAACTACTCGAAGGCGATTTCCAAATCGGTGGGGCAGGCCGATTCCGACAACGCCGGCGGGGAGCCCTTACATAACAACCCTTTAGATAAGAGCCAGGATTCGCGATTCAAGAACCCGCTTTGGGACACCCATCCGTATTTCAACTTCATAAAAAGCCAGTACGAGCTGTCCGCCAAGATGCTCGCGGACAGCATGGCCGGGGTGGATGAACTGGGGCAACGCGACCGGAAACGGCTCGAATTCATCTCTCGGCAGATCGCCGACATGCTCGCCCCTTCGAACTTTCTCGGCACAAATCCCGATGCGATCGAAAAAGCGATCGAGACCAACGGCCAGTCGCTTGTCGACGGACTGGAGAACTTCGTTCGGGACGTGGAGGCCAGCGGCGGCAATTTCGCCGTCACGCTGACAGATCCGTCGGCCTTTCAAGTCGGGGAGAATATCGTCTCAACACCGGGTGAGGTGGTATTCCGCAACCGGCTGTTTGAACTCATCAGGTATACTCCGACAACGGACGAGGTTTACACGACTCCGTTGCTGATCCTGCCGCCCTGGATCAACAAATACTATGTCCTGGACCTCAAGCCCGAAAACAGTTTTGTCCGCTACGCCGTATCTCGGGGCTTCGTCGTGTTTGTGGTCTCGTGGGTGAACCCGGACGAGACCTATGCCGATGTGGGGTTGGACACCTATCTCGAAGAGGGTGCTCTGGCGGCCATCGAGGTCGTCAAGGCGTATGCGGGCGTCCGCCGCGTCAACACCATCGGATACTGTATCGGTGGAACGCTGTTGGCGATCGCCATGGCGGCGCTCGCGGCGAAGGGCGACAAGAGCATCAAGGCCGCCACCTTTCTTGCAACGCTACTGGACTTCGAGGATATCGGCGATCTGGGGGTTTTTGTCGACGAGAGCTATCTGAAGGTGATCGAGGCCGAAACCGAGGAACTCGGCTTCCTGAGCGCGGATCTCATGGCGCGCACGTTCAGCTATCTCAGAGCCAAGGACCTGGTCTATTCGCCGGCGGTGAAATCCTATCTGCTGGGCGAGGCGCCTGCGGCATTTGACCTGCTTTTCTGGAACAGCGATTCGACGAACCTGCCGGGGCGCATGGCACGCGAATATCTGCGCGACGTGTGCCTTAATAACGGCCTGACGAAAAACACGATCGAGATTGACGGCGCGACCCCGCATCTGACCGACATCGAAAACCCGACATTCGCGGTCGCCACGCTCTCGGATCATATCGCGCCCTGGAAGGCCTCGTTTCGCGGACTGGCCACTTTGTCCGGTTCAAAGACCCTGATCCTGTCCGAGAGCGGGCACATCGCCGGCATCGTCAATCCCCCCGCAGCCAAAAAGTACGGGTACTGGACCAACAGCTCCGAATTCGATTCCCCCGCGCACTGGCAGGAGGGGGCGACCCATCACAGGGGCTCCTGGTGGCCAACATGGGCGCAGTGGCTGCGCCAGAAATCCGGCAAGCGCGTGCCGGCGCCGGCGGGCGGTCACCCGGACTTTCCCGGGCTTGCTCCGGCCCCGGGAACCTACGTCCTGCAACGCCCGAAAAAATAATGCTGCAGCGCAGAAAAAAGGCTTGCAATGCTGCGGCGCAGCATATATGTTGACGATCGCGGAGGCAAAGCCTCCCCCAGATTTCGAAAGGAACATATGATGTCCAAGACACCCGACCCAATGGAGTATTTCAAGGCCATCATGAACGGTGATGTGATGGACGTGAAATCGGCCAGCGCCGTGTTCACAAGCGCGAGCGAGTACGCCGCCAAGTTGAACAGGATTGCTCTGGAGGCGGCTGAAAAGTCCGCCGAGTTGAGCAGCGTGTGGACCAAGGAGTCGCTGAAGAAGCTCGAAGCTTTCGGAGAGCCGCTCTCGGAGCCCACGCAAATCGCGAAGATCTCGTCCGAGATCGCCGCCGAGCAGGCCCAGGAAGCGCCTGAGCACCTGGCCAAGTTCGCCGAAGTGGCGAAATCCGCGCAGATGGCAACGATCGAGTTGCTGATGACTGCCGGCAAGCAGGCACAGGGCGAAGTCGCGGCCGCTGCGAAAAAGGCGACCGCCGCGGGCGCCAAGGCGACCTAGAGCCGCTTCAGGTTGCCGGGTCCGCTGACCAGATAATGTCGGAAGGGGTGGGACCTGTCCCATCCCTTCTGCGTATTGGCTGGTTCGGTTTGCGCCGGGGATCGGCGCCGTTCCGGACCCGTTGACAGGCGGCGGCGAGTGTGTGGACGATCCCGGGAACCGGAGGATTGTCCCGATGGACACTGACAGCGACACTGGCAGCGACACCGTCACGCTCAAGCGCTATGCCAGCCGCCGGCTTTATGATGCGGGCGCCAAGGCTTACGTGACGCTGGAAGATATCGCCAAGCACATCAAGCAGGGGCGCAACGTCCGGGTTATCGATCAGAAGACCGGCGAGGATCTCACAAGCCAGTATCTGCTTCAGATCATCGCCGAGCAGCACACCCAGGGCGAGCCTGCATTGTCGGTCAGCGTGCTCACCGACTTGGTGCGCATGTACCAGCAGCAGGCAAGCGCGTTGACCCCGACTTTCCTTTCGGACCTTGTCGCGGCGTTCAACGCCCAGCAGGAAAAGGTGGTCGAGGATCTGGAGAATCTCGGGCGCCAGGTGGTCGGATCGAACACCCTTGGAGAACCGATCCTGGCGATGATCGACGACTGGCAGGCCAAGCAGCAGGAAATATTCAAATCCATGATGCGCGCATGGGAGACGCCGGCGGAAACCGCAACGCCAGCGGATGGGCAGGACAAGTCCGATTCGGCGGCGAGCGCCGATTCCAATGCCGGGAAGATCGCAGACATCGAAAAGCAGATTGCCCGATTGCGTCGCCAGCTTGACGAACTCAAGTGACACGGGGCGCCGCCCGGCCGACCGGACACCGACGCCAGCTGCGATTGGCAACTTGCGGGTAATCAGCGGCAAGCAGATCTCAGGCGTCGAAGCGCGAGCAGCACCCGCCGGACTTCAAGGCGAAAGCGGCCTCTTTGGCTTGGGTCATCCACGCGCGCTGCAGCGCGACCGTTCAACTCAAGTCGGGAATGCGGTTTGGGTCGTCACCACGCGCGAAGTGATTGCTCCGCCGATCAAAAATGACCGGGCAAGAAGGTGGCGGAGAGAGAG
>CAZNOZ010000006.1:0-87496 GCA_964574935.1 uncultured Devosiaceae bacterium
CTCACAAGATGGGCGAGGTCCATGAGGGCGCCGCCACCATGGACTGGATGGAACAGGAGCAGGAGCGCGGCATCACCATCACCTCGGCCGCGACCACCACCTTCTGGGCCGACCGCGACGGCAAGAAGCGCCGCTTCAACATCATCGACACGCCGGGCCATGTCGACTTCACCATTGAAGTGGAGCGCTCGCTGAGGGTTCTGGACGGCGCCATCGCGCTTCTGGACGCCAACGCCGGCGTCGAACCGCAGACCGAGACCGTCTGGCGCCAAGCCGACAAGTACCACGTGCCGCGCATGATCTTCGTGAACAAGATGGACAAGGTCGGGGCGGATTTCTACGCCTCCGTGGAGATGGTCAAGAAGCGCCTTGGCGCCACCCCGATCGTCATGCAGCTGCCCATCGGGGTCGAGAACAACTTCACAGGCGTTATCGATCTGATCGAGATGAAGTCGATCGTGTGGCGCGAGGAGACGCTGGGCGCCGAATGGGATGTGACCGACATCCCCGCCGAGATGCGCGCCGAAGCCGAATCCTGGCGCGAAAAGCTCGTCGAGGCGGCAGTGGAGCTCGACGAGGCGGCGACCGAGGCCTATCTCGAAGGCGAGATGCCCGACAACGATACCCTCCGCGCGCTCGTGCGCAAGGGCACCTGTGCGGTCGAGATCTTCCCGGTCCTGTGCGGATCGGCGTTCAAGAACAAGGGCGTGCAGCCGCTGCTTGACGCGGTGGTGGACTATCTGCCTTCGCCGCTGGACATCCCGCCGATCCGGGCGATCGAGGTCGCCACCGGCGACGAGACGCACCGCCACGCCGGCGACGACGAACCGCTGTCGATGCTCGCCTTCAAGGTCGCCAACGACCCGCATATGGGCACCCTGACCTTCTGCCGCGTCTATTCGGGCGTGGTGGCGACGGGCATGGGGCTGCAAAACTCCACCAAGGACAGGAAGGAGCGCATCGGGCGCATGTTCCTGATGCACTCCAATCGCCGCGAGCAGATCGAGGAGGCCTACGCGGGCGACATCGTCGCCATCGTCGGGCTCAAGGACACGTCGACCGGCGACACGCTGTGCGAGCCCGTCAAGCCGGTGATTCTGGAGCGCATGGAGTTCCCCGAGCCGGTCATCGAAATTCGCGTCGAGCCGAAATCGAAGGCCGACCAGGAAAAAATGTCGATGGCGCTCAGTCGCCTGGCGGCCGAGGATCCGAGCTTCCGCGTCAAAACCGACGAGGAGAGCGGTGCCACCATCATCGCCGGGATGGGCGAATTGCATCTGGACATCCTGGTCGACCGGATGCGGCGCGAATTCCGCGTCGAGGCGAATATCGGCGAGCCGCAGGTGGCGTTCCGCGAAACCATCACCCGCACCGCCAACGTCGACTACACGCACCGCAAGCAGACCGGCGGCGCCGGTCAGTTCGCGCGGGTCAAAATGACGGTGGAGCCGGGCGAGAAGGGCTCGGGCTTCGAGTTCGTTTCCTCGGTGGTCGGCGGCTCGGTGCCGAAGGAATACATCCCCGGCGTCGAGAAGGGCATCAAGTCGGTCATGACATCCGGCGTGCTCATCGGGTTCCCGGTGCTCGACGTCAGGGTGACGCTCACCGATGGCGACTATCACGAGGTGGACTCCTCGGTAATGGCGTTCGAGATCGCCGGCCGTGCCGCTTTCCGGGAAGCCCTTGGCAAGGCCGGTCCGGTCCTTCTCGAGCCGATCATGAAGGTCGAGATCGTCTCGCCGGAGGAATATACGGGTAACATCATCGGCGATCTGACGTCGCGGCGCGGCCATGTGCAGGGCCAGCTGATGCGTGGAAATGCCAATGTCATCAACGCCTTCGTGCCGCTGATGAACATGTTCGGCTATGTCAGCACGCTGCGCTCGATGAGCCAGGGGCGCGCGCAGTTCACGATGGAATTCGATCACTACGACCAGGTACCGCAGCAAGTCGCCCAGGAAATCCAGGCGAAGTACGGCTAGCGGTGCCCCAGGGACAACAGCTTCAACGCCAGCGGCAACGCTGAAACGCAAACGGAGAGATAGCGATGGCGAAGGAAAAATTCGACCGCTCGAAGCCGCATGTGAACATCGGCACCATCGGTCATGTCGATCACGGCAAGACGACGCTGACGGCGGCCATCACCAAAGTGCTGTCCGAAACGGGCGGGGCCACCGCAACGTCGTTCGATCAGATCGACAAGGCGCCGGAGGAAAAGGCGCGCGGGATCACCATCTCGACCGCCCATGTCGAGTATTCGACCGAAAACCGCCACTACGCCCATGTCGACTGTCCGGGCCACGCCGACTATGTGAAGAACATGATCACCGGCGCCGCCCAGATGGACGGCGCGATCCTGGTGGTGTCGGCGGCCGACGGCCCGAT
This sequence comes from uncultured Devosiaceae bacterium, assembly GCA_964574935.1. Classification (GTDB taxonomy): domain Bacteria; phylum Pseudomonadota; class Alphaproteobacteria; order Rhizobiales; family Devosiaceae; genus JBBECE01. The sequence goes on from CAZNOZ010000006.1 coordinate 2,386, forward strand.
GCCGCAAACCCGCGAGCATATCCTGCTTGCCCGCCAGGTCGGCGTGCCGGCGCGGGTGGTGTATCTGAACAAGGTCGACCAGGTCGACGACGAGGAGCTCCTCGAGCTCGTCGAATTGGAAGTGCGCGAGCTTCTGACCTCCTACGAGTTCCCCGGCGACGACATTCCGGTCGTTCGCGGGTCCGCCCTGGCGGCCCTCGAAGGGCGTGACGACGAGATCGGCAAGAACTCCGTTCTCGAACTGATGAAGGCCGTGGACGACTACATTCCGACCCCGGCGCGTCCCAAGGACCAGCCGTTCCTGCTGCCGATCGAGGACGTGTTCTCGATCTCGGGGCGCGGCACCGTGGTCACCGGCCGCGTCGAGCGGGGCATCGTCAAGGTCGGCGACGAGGTCGAGATCGTCGGTATCCGCGACACCGTGAAGACCACCGTCACCGGTGTGGAAATGTTCAAGAAGCTGCTCGATCAGGGCGAGGCGGGGGACAATATCGGGGCCCTCATCCGCGGCATCGAGCGCGAAGGGGTGGAGCGCGGGCAGGTGTTGTGCAAGCCCGGCTCGGTGACCCCGCACACCAAGTTCGTGGCCGAGGCCTATATCCTGACCAAGGAAGAGGGTGGCCGCCACACGCCGTTCTTCGCCAACTACCGCCCGCAGTTCTATTTCCGGACCACCGACGTCACCGGCGTGGTGACGCTGCCGGAGGGCACGGAGATGGTGATGCCGGGCGACACCGTGAACATGAATGTCGAGCTCATCGTGCCGATCGCGATGGACGAAACGCTCCGCTTCGCCATTCGGGAGGGCGGCCGCACCGTGGGTTCCGGGGTGGTCACCAAGATCGTCGAATAGGACTGAATTGCCACCGCGGCGCGTCTGACAGGGACGCGCCGCTCGGTTTTGATGGGATGCAGCGATGAACGGCCAGAACATCCGCATACGGCTCAAGGCGTTCGACCATCGCGTGCTCGATGTGTCGACGCACGAGATCGTCAATACGGCCAAGCGCACCGGCGCGCAGGTTCGCGGGCCGATCCCGCTGCCGACGCGGATCGAGAAGTACACCGTCAACCGCTCGCCGCACATCGACAAGAAGAGCCGCGAACAGTTCGAGATTCGAACCCACAAGCGGCTCCTGGACATCGTCGACCCGACCCCGCAGACGGTCGACGCACTGATGAAGCTCGACCTCGCCGCCGGGGTCGACGTCGAGATCAAACTCTAGGGAGACCGGCGAGACCCAAATGCGCACCGGCGTGATTACACAGAAGCTCGGGATGACCCGGATGTTCGATCCGGACGGCATGCACGTGCCCGTCACCGTCCTGAGTCTGGAAGGTTGCCAGGTGGTCGCGCAGCGGCGGCCCGAGACCGACGGCTACACCGCCCTGCAGCTCGGCGCGGGCGCGGCCAAGGTCAAGAACGTCACCCGGGCGCTCAGGGGCCACTTCGCGAAGGCCCGGGTCGAGCCGAAGCGCCGGCTCGCCGAGTTCCGGGTCTCCGAGGACAATCTGATCGATATCGGGGCCCGGTTGCGCGCCGACCATTTTGCCACCGGGCAATTCGTGGACGTAACCGGCACCTCCGTCGGCAAGGGCTTCGCGGGCGCCATGAAGCGCCACAATTTCAAGGGGCTCAGGGCCACGCACGGGGTTTCGGTCTCGCACCGCTCGCACGGCTCGACCGGCCAATGCCAGGATCCCGGCAAGGTCTTCAAAGGCAAGAAGATGGCCGGGCATATGGGCGCGGCACGGGTGACGACCCTCAATCTGAGGATCGTCGACACCGATCCGGAGCGCGGGCTGATCATGGTGGAAGGGGCGGTGCCGGGCGCCGAGGGCGGCTGGATCCTGGTCCGCGACGCGGTCAAGAAGGCGGCGCCCGCCGACGCACCGCTGCCCGGTGCCTTCGAGGCGCCGGAGGGAATGGTCGCGCCTGCCGAGGAACAATCCGCCGAAGTCGCCGAAGCGGCCGAGGCTGCCGAAACCGAAACCGACGTCGCCGAGACCGCACCGGTAGTGTCCGAAGAGGCGCCTGCCGAGCCCGAGGCCGCCGCTGACGAGGCACCGGCCGGCGAAGCGGACGGTGCGACCGACAAGGAGGACCGCTGATGGACCTCCAGGTGACCACGATCGACGGCAAGGCGGCGGGCAAGGTTTCGCTCGCCGAGGAGATTTTCGGGCTCGAGCCGCGCGCCGATCTGCTGCAGCGCATGGTGCGCTATCAGCTGCTCGGGCGGATGGCCGGCACCCACGACGTCAAGAACCGCTCCGAGATCAGGGGCACCACCGCCAAGTCCATCCGGCAGAAGGGCAGCGGGGGGGCGCGCCACGGCTCGCGCAAGTCGAACCTGTTCCGCGGCGGCGGGCGCGCCTTCGGGCCGACCCCGCGCTCGCATGCGATCTCGCTGCCGAAGAAGGTGCGGGCGCTGGCGCTGAGGCACGCGCTCAGCGCCAAGGCGAAAGCCGGCGACCTGATCATTGTCGAGACCGCGGAGGCCAAGGACGCCAAGACCTCGGGGCTGCGCGCGCGGCTCGGCAAACTCGGGCTGGGCAACGCGCTGATTGTCGGGGGGGCGGCGCTGGACGCGAATTTCTCGCTGGCGGCGCGCAACATCCCGAATATCGACGTGCTGCCGGCACAGGGGATCAACGTCTACGACATCCTGAGGCGCGACAAGCTGGTCCTGACCAAGGATGCGCTCACGGCGCTGGAGGCGCGGTTCCAATGAGCGACCTGAGCGCCTACGACATCATCCGGCACCCCATCGTGACCGAAAAGTCGACCTACGCCTCCGAGAACAACCAGGTCGTCTTCGAGGTCGCCACGGATGCCAGCAAGCCCCAGATCAAGGCGGCGATCGAGCAGCTGTTCTCGGTCAAGGTGAAGGCGGTCAACACCATCAACCGCAAAGGCAAGACGAAGCTGTTCCGGCGCGTGCCGGGGCGTCGCCGGGACGTCAAGAAAGCGATCGTGACCCTTGAAGAGGGCCATTCGATCGACGTCGGCACGGGACTTTGAGGGGCGAGGCGAGGTAGATGGCGCTCAAGCAGCACAATCCGACTTCCCCCGGCCGGCGGGCCCTCATCAGCGTCGACCGCAGGGGGTTGTGGCGCGGCGAACCGGTCAAGAAGCTCACCGAGGGGCTCACCGGCAAGGGTGGCCGCAACAATGCCGGCCGCACCACGCTGTTCCATCGCGGTGGCGGGGCCAAGCGCGCCTACCGCAAGATCGATTTCAAGCGCGCCAAACACGATGTCGAGGCGACCGTCGAGCGGCTCGAATACGATCCCAACCGCACCGCCTTCATCGCCCTGGTGACGTATGCGGACGGCGAGCAGTCCTACATTCTGGCGCCGCAGCGGCTGGCGCCGGGGGACAAGATCATCGCCTCGCGCAACGCCGTCGACGTCAAGCCCGGCAATGCGATGCCGCTCGAACGCATGCCGGTCGGCACGATCGTGCACAATGTCGAGCTGAAGCCGCTCAAGGGCGGTCAGATCGCGCGCGCGGCGGGTGCCTACGTGCAGTTTGTCGGCCGCGACCAGGGCATGGCGATCCTCAGGCTCAATTCCGGCGAGCAGCGCCTGGTGCACGGCTCCTGCATGGCGACGGTGGGGGCGGTCTCCAATTCGGACCATGGCAACATCAATCTCGGCAAGGCGGGCCGCACGCGCTGGCTGGGCCGGCGGCCGGTGGTCAGAGGCGTTGCGAAAAACCCCATCGACCACCCGCATGGCGGTGGCGAGGGGCGGACCTCGGGCGGGCGGCATCCGGTGACCCCCTGGGGGGTGCCGACCAAGGGCAAGAAGACCCGCTCCAACAAGTCGACGGACAAATACATCATCCGTTCGCGGCACCAGAAAAAGGGCAGGTAGCGATGGCACGCTCGGTATGGAAAGGCCCGTTTGTCGACGGATACCTTATGAAGAAGGCCGATGCCGCACGCGCCTCGGGCCGCAACGACGTCATCCGCACCTGGAGCCGCCGTTCGACCATTCTGCCGCAGTTCGTGGGGCTGACCTTCGGCGTGCACAACGGCATCAAGCACATCCCGGTTTCCGTCTCCGAGGACATGATCGGGCACAAGTTCGGCGAATTCGCCCCGACCCGGACCTTCTACGGGCATGCCGCCGACCGCAAGGCGCGGAGGACCTGATGGGCAAGCCGCCGCGCGAACGTACGCTGAAGGACAACGAGGCCCGGGCCGTCAAACGGCAGCTGCGCACCAGTCCGCAGAAGCTCAACCTCTTGGCGTCGCAGATTCGCGGCCAGAAGGTCGAACGGGCGCTGGCTGACCTCAGCTTTTCGCCCAAGCGCATCGCGCGCGAAGTCAAGAAGACGCTCGAGAGCGCCGTCGCCAATGCCGAGAACAACCACGGCCTCGATACCGACGCTTTGGTCGTGTCCGAAGCGTTCGTCGGCAAGTCGTTGGTGATGAAGCGGTTTCGCGCCCGCGCCCGGGGTCGGGTCGGCCGAATCGTGAAACCGTTTTCGTCCCTGACAATCGTGGTCAGGGAAGTCGAGGAGACCGCCTGAGATGGGTCAGAAAGTCAATCCGATCGGGCTCAGGCTCGGCATCAACCGGACCTGGGATTCACGCTGGTATGCCTCCAAGGGCGAATACGGGCGGCTGCTGCAGGAAGACATCGCGATCCGCCAGATGCTCGAGGGCGAGCTCAAGCAAGCGGCGGTCTCCAAGATCGTCATCGAGCGCCCGCACCGCAAATGCCGGGTCTCGATCCATACCGCCCGGCCGGGGATCGTCATCGGCAAGAAGGGCGCCGACATCGAGCGTCTGCGCCAGAAGGTGCGCAAATTCACCGATTCCGACGTGCATGTGAACATCGTCGAGGTGCGCAAGCCCGAAATCGACGCGACGCTGGTCGCGCAGGGCATTGCCCAGCAGCTCGAGCGCCGGGTCGGGTTCCGGCGGGCCATGAAGCGCGCCGTGCAGACCGCGATGCGGATGGGCGCGCAGGGTATCCGGGTCAATGTCGCCGGGCGGCTCGGGGGCACCGAGATCGCGCGCACCGAATGGTACCGCGAGGGGCGGGTGCCGCTGCACACGTTGAGGGCCGACATCGACTACGGCTTCGCGGTGGCGGCGACCACCTATGGCGTCATCGGCGTCAAATGCTGGATCTTCAAGGGCGAGATCATGGAACACGATCCCACGGCCCACGAACGGCGGGCCACGGAGGGCGTCGAGACAAGCACCCGGCATTCCTCGCAACCGGGCGGCGCGAAGTAACCAACCATGCTGCAACCGCAACGCACAAAGTTCCGCAAGCTGCATAAGGGCCGCATCCACGGCGCCGCCAAGGGTGGCACGCAGCTCAATTTCGGCTCTCACGGGCTGAAGGCCCTGGAGCCGGAGCGCATAACCGCGCGCCAGATCGAGGCGGCGCGGCGGGCGCTGACGCGGCACATGAAGCGCGCCGGCCGGGTGTGGATCCGCATATTTCCCGATGTGCCGGTGACCCAGAAGCCCACCGAGGTGCGCATGGGCAAGGGCAAGGGCGCGCCGGAATTCTGGTGCGCGCGGGTCAAGCCGGGGCGCATCATGATCGAGATCGACGGGGTGGCCGAAGACGTCGCCCACGAGGCCTTGCGGCTGGCGGCCATGAAACTGCCGGTCAGGACCCGGGTCGTGGCCCGGATCGAGAAATAGGGGCGGGGCGATGAAGGGCGAGGACCTGCGGGTGAAAACGGTGGACGAGCTTGGCGACCAGCTCGCGGCGCTGAAGAAGGAGCAGTTCAACCTGCGCTTCCAACGCGCCACGCAGCAGCTGGAGAACGCCGCGCGGTTCGGTCAGGTGCGCCGCGACATCGCCCGGATCAAAACGATCCTGCGCGAAAAGCAGGCCGCGGAAGCGAGTTAGGACCAAGCACGATGCCGAAACGGGTTTTGCACGGAACGGTGGTTTCCGATCACGGCGACAAGAGCGTGGTGGTGCGCGTCGAGCGGCGGTTCACGCACCCGCTGCTGAAAAAGACGGTGCGCCGGACCAAAAGGTACCACGCCCACGATCCCGACAACCAATTCAAGGTCGGCGATCTGGTGACCATCGAGGAATGCGCGCCGATCTCGAAGACCAAGACGTGGGCCGTGGTGCCCGCGGCTGAAGGCGCATCGTAGGACAGGACGGGACCGGCGGTCATGATCCAGATGCAGACAAACCTCGATGTGGCGGACAATTCCGGCGCCCGGCGCGTGCAGTGCATCAAGGTGCTGGGGGGTTCGAAGCGCAAATACGCCTCGATCGGCGACATCATCGTCGTCACGGTTAAGGAGGCGATCCCGCGCGGCCGCGTCAAGAAGGGCGACATCATGCGCGCCGTCGTGGTCAGGACCGCCAAGGACATCCGCCGCAAGGACGGCACCGTCATCCGCTTCGACCGCAACGCGGCGGTGCTGATCACGACCACCATGGAGCCCGTTGGCACCCGCATCTTCGGCCCGGTGCCGCGCGAACTCAGGGCCAAGAGCCACATGAAGATCATCTCGTTGGCCCCGGAGGTGCTGTAGCGATGGCGGCCAAAATCAGAAAGGGCGATCGCGTCATGGTCCTGGCGGGCCGCGACAAGGGGAAGACCGGCGAGGTCGCCAGCGTGATGCCGCAGCAGAACCGTGCGGTCGTGCAGGGCGTCAACATGGTGCGCCGGCACATGAAGCAGACCGCGCAGAACGATGCCGGCATCTTCACCCACGCCGCGCCGATCCATCTGTCCAATCTGGCGCTGATCGATCCGGGTTCGAACAAGCCCACGCGCGTCGGGTTCGAAATCCGCGACGGCAAGAAGGTCCGGGTCTCAAAACGGTCCGGAGACGTGCTCGATGGCTGACGCATACGTACCGCGCCTGCGGACCCACTACACGGATGTCGTCCGGGCCGGTCTCACCGAGCAGTTCGGCTATGCCAACGTCATGCAGGTGCCGCGGCTCGAAAAAGTGGTGCTCAACATGGGCGTCGGGGAAGGCGTCGCCGACGCCAAAAAGGTGCAGGCGGCGGCCGATGATCTGGCGGTGATTGCCGGTCAGAAGCCCGTGATCACCCACGCGCGGCGCTCGATCGCCACGTTCAAGCTGCGCGAGGGGATGCCGATCGGGGTCAAGGTGACCCTGAGAAGGGCCCGGATGTACGACTTTGTCGACCGGCTGGTGAACGTCGCCTTGCCCCGGGTTCGGGACTTTCGCGGTCTCAATCCGGCGAGTTTCGACGGGCGCGGCAATTTCTCGCTCGGCATCCGGGAGCACATCGTGTTCCCCGAGGTCGACTACGACAAGATCGAGGAAGTGTGGGGGCTGGACGTGGTCATCTGCACCACCGCGCCCACCGATGCAGAGGCCTTGGCGCTTCTGAGCGCCTTCAATTTCCCGTTCCGGCAGTAGCCGGCGGCTGACAAGGAAGCGAGCATGGCAAAGAAAAGCGCCATCGAAAAAGACAAGCGCCGCCGTCGGCTGGTGCGGCTGTACGCCGAAAAGCGGGCGGCGCTGAAGGCCCAGGCGCGCGACGAGAGTCTCTCGATGGAGGACCGTTTCGCCGCGCAGTTGAAGCTGGCGGCGCTGCCGCGCAATTCCTCCTCGGTCAGGGTGCGCAACCGCTGCGAGGTGTCGGGCCGGCCGCGCGGCTACTACCGCAAGCTCAGGATGAGCCGGGTGGCGCTCAGGCAGCTCGGTGGCGCGGGCCGCATCCCGGGCATGGTCAAATCGAGCTGGTGAGGAGAACGAGGCTATGGGTCTGACTGATCCGCTTGGCGATATGCTCACCCGCATCCGCAACGCGCAGATGCGGCACAAGGACGTCGTGGCGACGCCGGCCTCGCGGCTGCGCGGCAATGTGCTCGAAGTCCTGCAGTCGGAAGGCTTTATCCGCGGCTATTCGCGCAGCGATTTCGACAACGGCACCGCCGAGTTCCAGATCGAGCTAAAATACTCCGACAACCGGCCGGTCATCCGCGAAATTCAGCGGGTCTCGAGACCCGGCCGGCGCGTTTATGCGTCGGTGAGAAACATCCCGCAGATCTCCAACGGGCTGGGCGTGTCGATCCTGTCGACCCCGAAGGGGGTGATGGCCGACCATCGCGCCCGGGCCGAGAATGTCGGCGGGGAAGTGTTGTGCCGGGTCTTCTAGGGGCCGGCGGGTAGGAAAACGGGAAGGCGAAGGCCATGTCGCGTTTGGGAAAACTGGCGGTTGCGATACCGGACGGGGTCACCGTGACGGTTGACGGCCAGACCGTGACCGCGAAGGGGCCGAAGGGCGAGCTCAGCGTCGCTCTGGTCGACGCGGTCACCGTGGCCCAGACGGATGAGGGGCTCGCGATCAAGCCGGTCGACGATTCCAGGCAGGCGCGGTCCGCTTGGGGCATGTCGCGGACGCTCGTATACAACGTCGTTGCCGGGGTCAGTGCCGGCTTCGAGAGGCGGTTGGCGATCACCGGGGTCGGCTATCGGGCGCTCATGGAGGGCAACGAACTCAAGCTGGCGCTCGGCTATTCCCACGACATCTTCTTCAAGCCCCCCGAAGGAGTGGAGATCGAGACACCGGCGGCCACCGAAATCATCGTCAGGGGCGCCGACAAGCAACAGGTCGGCCAGGTGGCGGCGAACATCCGCGAGTTCCGCCCGCCGGAGCCTTACAAGGGCAAGGGTGTGCGCTTTGTCGACGAGTATGTGCACCGCAAGGAAGGCAAGAAGAAGTAGAGAGCCGATGGCGACAATCGACAAACGCCGACAACGCCGCACCGGGCGGGTACGCCGCATCGTCAAGATGCGCGCGGCCGGCCGTCCGCGGCTGAGCGTGTTCCGCTCGGACCGGCACATGTATGCGCAGGTTATCGACGACGGGTCCGGGCGCACGCTGGCCGCCGCCTCGACCCTGGACGCCGACCTGAAGGGCAAGCTCAAGGGCTCGGCCAATACCGAGGCGGCCGCCGAGGTGGGCAAGCTGGTTGCGGCGCGGGCGACCAAGGCGGGCGTCAAAGAAGTCGTTTTCGATCGCGGCCCGTATCTGTTTCACGGCCGCGTCAAGGCGCTGGCCGACGCGGCGCGCGAAGGCGGGCTGAGCTTCTGAGCGCGGGCAACAAACCAATGGATCGGTTGAAGCGATGAGAGATACGAGGGAACGCGATCGCGACGGCGAGTTCGTCGACCGGCTGGTGCACATCAACCGGGTGGCCAAGGTGGTCAAGGGCGGCCGCCGGTTCGGTTTCGCCGCCCTGGTGGTGGTGGGCGACCAGAAGGGGCGCGTGGGATACGGACACGGCAAGGCGCGCGAGGTTCCCGAGGCGATCCGCAAGGCCACCGAGCAGGCCAAGCGGCAGATGATACGGGTGCCGCTCAGGGAAGGGCGCACTTTGCATCACGACGTGGCGGGGCGTCACGGCGCCGGCAAGGTGATCCTGAGGGCCGCCCCGGCGGGCACCGGCATCATCGCGGGCGGTCCGATGCGGGCGGTGTTCGAGACCCTGGGGGTCAACGACATCGTCGCCAAATCGCAGGGCTCGGCCAATCCCTACAACATGGTGCGGGCCACCTTCGAGGCCCTCAGGGCCGTCGACAGCCCACGTTCGGTGGCGGCCCGGCGGGGGCTCAAGGTCTCCGACATCCAGTCCCGCCGCCGCGAGGGCGACGCCGAAGAGCGCCCCGGCACGCCGGCCGGGGAGCCGGCCCCCGAAGGCGCAGAGGCGGCATCGGAGTAGCGCGCAATGGCGGACAAGAAAATCACCGTCGAACAGATCGGCAGCCCGATCCGGCGCCCCAGGGACCAGCGCGCGACGCTGATCGGGCTGGGGCTGAACCGAATGCGCCGGCGCTCGACCCTCGAGGACACGCCGGCGGTGCGCGGGATGATCGAGAAGATCCCGCATCTGGTCCGCATCGTTGCGGACGACTGAACAAGGGACGTGAGCCATGCGGCTGAATGAACTCTCCGATCTGGCCGGCGCGGCGCAATCGCGAACCCGCGTGGGACGGGGTATCGGCTCGGGCAAGGGCGGCCGCTCCGGACGCGGCCAGAAGGGCCAGAAATCGCGCTCCGGGGTGGCGCTGGGCGCCTTCGAGGGCGGGCAGATGCCGCTGCATATGCGGCTGCCCAAACGCGGCTTCAACGTGCCGCGTCCCAAGAAATTCAACGCCGTGCGCATCGGCCGCATCCAGACCGCGATCGACGCCGGCAAGCTCGACCCCAGGGGGTTCATCGACGCCGAGGCGCTGGTCAAGGCCGGCGTCATCCGGCGGGTGCGGGACGGCGTGCGGCTGGTGGCCGGCGGCGATCTGAGCGCCAAGAAACTCACCTTCAGGGTCGCCCATGCCAGCAAGGGCGCGGCGGCCGCTATTGAAGCGGCGGAGGGCAAGCTCGATATAGTCGGCAAGAGCGCGCCCCAAACCGACGCCGCGCCGGCCTGATAAAGCACGGACACGCCCCATGGTCTCGGCAGCCGAACAACTGGCGCGCAACCTTTCCTTCTCGACCTTTTCGAAGGCCAAGGATCTTCAGCAGCGCATTGTGTTCACGCTCGGCGCTTTGCTGGTCTATCGGCTCGGAACCTTCATCCCCATACCGGGCATCGATCCGGATGCCTTCGCGCAGACCTTCGAGCAGGCCCAGCATGGCATTCTGGGCATGTTCAACATGTTCGCCGGCGGCGCCGTGCAGCGCATGGCGATCTTCGCGCTGAACCTGATCCCCTACATCACCGCCTCGATCGTGGTGCAGGTGTTGGCGGCGTCGATTCCAACCCTCGAGCAGCTCAAGAAGGAGGGCGAACAGGGTCGGCGCAAGATCAATCAGTACACGCGCTACCTGGCCGTTGCGTTCTGCTCGGTGCAGGCCTACGGGATCGCCATCGGCCTCGAGGCGAGCCAGGGCGTGGTGACCGAGCCGGGCTGGTTCTTCCGCCTGTCGACGGTGGTCACGCTTGTCGGCGGCACCATGTTCCTGATGTGGCTGGGCGAACAGATCACGTCGCGCGGGGTCGGCAACGGCATTTCGCTGATCATCTTCGCGGGTATCGTGGCGGGCCTGCCGACGACCATCGGGCAGGTGCTCGAGCTCAGCCGCACGGGCGCCCTGCCGACGGTCGCGGGGGTGGGGCTGCTGGTCCTGGCGATCGTGGTGATCGGCATAATCGTCTTCTTCGAACGGGCGCAGCGCCGATTGCTGATCCAGTATCCCAAGCGCCAGGTCGGCAACCGCATGTTCCAGGGCGATACCTCGCACCTGCCGCTCAAGCTCAACACCTCCGGCGTCATCCCGGTGATCTTCGCCTCCTCGCTGCTGCTGCTGCCGGCGACCTTCGCCTCGTTCGCGGGGCAGGCGGATCCGACCGGGTGGCTGACGACGACCGCCGCGATCCTGGGGCGCGGGCAGCCGGTGTATCTGGGCACCTATGCGGCCCTGATCATCTTCTTCTCCTTCTTCTACACCTCGATCGTCTTCAACCCCACGGAGACCGCCGACAATCTGAAGCGCTCCGGCGGGTTCATTCCCGGTATCCGGCCCGGCGAACGCACCGCGGCGCACATCGATTACGTGCTGACCCGGGTGACCGCGGTCGGGGCGCTGTATCTGGCGATGGTGGCGCTGATCCCCGAAATCGTGGCGAGCCAGCTCGGCGTGTCGGCGCTTCTGGGCGGCACCTCGATGCTGATCATGGTGACGGTCACCCTCGACACCATCTCCCGCGTGCAATCGCATCTGATCGCCCAGCAATATGAAGGCCTGGTCAAGCGTTCGCGGCTCGGGGGGCGGAAGCGGTGAGGTTGATACTGCTGGGCCCGCCGGGGGCGGGCAAGGGGACGCAGGCGGCGATCCTGATGGACAAATACGCCATCCCGCAGCTTTCGACCGGGGACATGCTGCGCGCCGCGATCGAGGCGGGCACGCCGATGGGACTGGCCGCCAAGGAAATCATGGATCGCGGCGATTTGGTCTCCGACGAGATCGTCAACGGCATCGTCGCCGAGCGGCTGGATGACGCCGACTGCGTCAACGGATTCATTCTCGACGGATATCCGCGCACGATCGCGCAGGCCGAGGCCCTCGGCGAGATGCTGGCGCAAAAGGGGATGGGTCTCGACGCGGTGGTCGAGATCCGGGTCGACGCCGAGGAACTGGTCGCCCGGATCGTCAATCGGGCGCGGGAGACCGGCGGCGCGCGCGCCGACGACAACGAAGAGGTGCTGCGCAACCGGCTGCAGGTCTATCTCGACCAGACCGCGCCCCTGATCGACTACTACCAGCGCGCGGGGCTTGTGAAGAGCATCGACGGGATGGCGGATATCGACACCGTCGCGGCGGCGATCGCGGCGGCGTTGGAGGGCTGAGCGGAAGTGGTTTGGGCCCGCAGCGGCGTGTTGACTTGGGGGCCGGCGTCGGCTACCAACCCGGCCAGTCACACGCAGCGCGAACGACTGGACCCGACCCCGGCGCGGGGAGCGGTAACCGGTCGGTTTCGGGTGCGTCAATTCGGGCGTTAGGCCCGATCGAAAAACGGGAGCGTCACGGCGTGGCACGGATCGCTGGCGTCAATATTCCGACCAACAAACGCGTTGAAATCGCGTTGCAATACATCCACGGCATCGGCGCGACCAAGGCGACGGAGATTTGCCAGAAGGTGGCGATTCCGCGTGAGCGCCGGGTCAATGAACTGTCCGACGCCGAAGTCATGCAAATCCGCGAAACCATTGACCGCGAGTATCTGGTCGAGGGCGATCTGCGGCGTCAGGTGGCCATGAACATCAAGCGCCTGATGGATCTGGGCAACTATCGCGGCATCCGGCATCGCCGCGGATTGCCGGTCAGGGGTCAGCGTACCCACACGAACGCCCGCACCCGCAAGGGCCCGGCGCGTCCGATCGCCGGCCGAAAGAAATAGCGAGACGTTCGGCCCTTCGGGGCCGCAGCATCGGTGGAGCCGCCCGGTCGCGGCGGTGTCGAGATCGATAAGAGGACCGAATGGCAAGAGATACCACCCGCGTCCGGCGCAAGGAACGCAAGAACATCACGTCCGGCGTCGCGCATGTGAACGCCTCGTTCAACAACACCATGATCACCATCACCGACGTGCAGGGCAACGCGATCGCCTGGTCGTCGGCGGGCACCATGGGGTTCAAGGGGTCGCGCAAATCGACACCCTACGCCGCCCAGGTGGCGGCGGAGGATTGCGCGCGCAAGGCCCAGGAGCACGGCATGAGCACGCTGGAGGTGGAGGTGCGTGGCCCCGGATCGGGCCGCGAATCGGCGCTCAGGGCGTTGCAGGCGGCTGGGTTCACCGTCACTTCCATCCGTGACGTGACGTCCATTCCGCACAATGGCTGCCGGCCGCGCAAGCGGCGTCGGGTGTAGCGACGAACTGTGAGTTCTCCGGCGCCTCCGGCGGCGGCACCGGCCCGCGGCGAGACGAGGGCCGAGACGATGAAAAGGCAACAGGGAATGATCCAGAGAAACTGGCAGGAACTCATCAAGCCCAATCGACTTGAAATCGTGCCGGGCGGCGACCCGGTGCGGGTGGCCTCGGTGGTCGCCGAACCGCTCGAGCGCGGCTTCGGGCTCACCCTGGGCAACGCGCTCAGGCGCGTGTTGCTCTCCTCACTGCAGGGCGCGGCCGTCACCGCCATTCAGATCGACGGGGTGTTGCACGAGTTCTCGTCGATCCCCGGTGTGCGCGAAGACGTCACCGACATGGTCCTGAACATCAAGGAAATCGCCATCAAGATGGGCGAGGAGGGACCGAAGCGGCTGACCCTTGCGAAAAAGGGGCCGGTCGCGATCACCGCCGGCGACATCGAGCTGACCGGCGATATCGAAATCCTCAACCCGGACCTGGTGATCTGCCATCTCGACGAAGGCGCCGAGCTCAACATCGAATTCACCGTCGAGGGCGGCAAAGGCTACGTGCCGGCCGATCGCAACCGGCCCGAGGACGCTCCCATCGGCCATCTCCCGATCTACGCGCTGTTCTCGCCGCTCAAAAGGGTCTCCTACAAGGTCGAGAACACCCGCGAGGGCCAGGTGCTCGATTACGACAAGCTCACGCTGACGGTCGAGACGGACGGCTCGGTGTCGCCCGAGGACTCGGTGGCGTACGCGGCCCGCATCGTGCAGGACCAGCTCAACGTGTTCGTCAATTTCGAGGAGCCCGAAAAGGAGACCATGGAGGAGGTGGCTCCCGAGCTCGCCTTCAATCCGGCGCTCCTCAAGAAGGTCGACGAGCTGGAGCTTTCGGTGCGCTCCGCGAACTGCCTGAAGAACGACAACATCGTCTACATCGGCGATCTGATCCAGAAGTCGGAGGCCGAAATGCTCCGCACCCCGAATTTCGGGCGCAAGTCGCTCAACGAAATCAAGGAAGTGCTGGCGCAGATGGGCCTGCATCTGGGTATGGATGTGGCCAACTGGCCGCCGGAAAACATCGAGGATCTGGCCAAGCGCTACGAGGACCACTACTGATCCTGGGGGTCAGGGCACGGGGAGTAACATGCGTCACCGCAAGGCAGGCCGAAAGCTCAATCGCACACCCAGCCATCGCAAGGCGATGTTCGCCAACATGTCGGCGGCGCTCATCAAGCACGAGCAGATCGTCACCACCCTGCCCAAGGCCAAGGCGCTTCGGCCCGTGGTCGAGAAGCTGGTGACCCTGGCCCGCGGCGGCACCCTGCATGGGCGCCGCCTGGCCGCCGCCCGCATCGGCGACGAGGCGCAGGTCAAAAAGCTCTTCGAGGTGATCGGGCCGCGCTACAAGGACCGGCCCGGTGGCTATCTCAGGATCGTCAAGGCCGGCTACCGGTATGGCGACAACGCGCCGGTGGCGGTCATCGAGTTCGTCGACCGCGACCCGGCGGCCCGGGGCACCGATTCCGGTCCCACCGCCGACGCCAGGGCCGAGCGCGAGGCGCGCGAGGAGACCGAGGAGGCCACGGCAGGCGCCGCTTGAGCCGGCGCGGCCTGAGCCAAATCTCCCATCCCCGCTCCCGTTCGGGCGGCTGCCACGGCGGCCGCCTTTTTCATTGCCGGAGCTGATCCGTGCCGTCCCAGCTTGTGCTGGTCACCGGGGCCAGCGGGTTCATCGCCAAGCATGTCATCGCGGCGCTGATCGGCGCCGGGTTCGATGTCCGCGGCACCCTGCGCGATCCGGCCAAGGCCGACGCGGTGCGGGCCGCCGTGGCGCGGCTTTCCGGCGACGATCCCGGCGACCGCCTCTCATTCGCCACCACCGATCTGCTCGTCGACGCCGGCTGGGACGCGGCGATGGCGGGCGTGACCACCCTGGTGCACACCGCGATGGTCGTCCTCGACGCCGAGCCAGCGCGGCGCGAGACGGTGGTCCTGCCCGGGGTCGAGGGCACAAGCCGGGTGTTCGAAGCGGCGGCGCGGGCCGGGGTGCGCCGGGCGGTGATGACCGGTTCGGTCGCCGCGGTCGGCTACGGACACCGGCGCACGGGCCCCGAGGTTCGCCACGGCCCCGAGGACTGGACCGACCTGACGGGCCCGGACCTGTGGGCCTACGCCGAGGCCAAGACCCGCGGCGAGCGCGCCGCCTGGGAGATCGCCGACGCGCATTCCATGGCGCTGACCACGATCCTCGCCGGCATGGTGCTTGGCCCGGTCACCGATGCGGACACATCGGTGTCGCTCAGGGCCGTGTGGGGGCTCATGGACGGCTCGACGCCGGCGCTGCCCGACATGGGCTACAATGTCGTGGACGTGCGCGATCTGGCCGATGTGCATGTGCGGGCCGTCGAGGGGGCGGCGCCGGGCCGTCGGATCATCGCGGCCGCCGAATACCTGCCCTTCGCGCGCCTCGCCAAACTCCTCGCCGCCGCCTATCCGGACTATCCGGTGCCGCGCCGGACCATCCCGGCCTGGGCGCTGCGGCCGCTCGCACGCTTCATGCCCGAGGTCAGGATGATCCGCGCCGACATCGGGGTCACCCGGCGGTTCGACGGCACTTCCGGGCGCCAAATCCTCGGCCGGCCCTACCGCTCGGCTCAGGAGGCGGTGCTCAGCGCAGCCGAAAGCCTGATCGAGGCAGGGGTCCTCAAGCGCCGATAATCGTTGCGAAATTCGCCCGCGCGCCCTATTTCAGGGCTCCGGCGCGACCCCGGAAGGAGTTCTGATGTCCGCCAAGCCGATCGTTTTGGTGACCGGCGCGGCCAGTTTTGTGGGCAAGCGCATCGTCTTGGAGCTGCTCACCCGAGGCTACGCGGTGCGCGGCACCATGCGCAATCTCAAACGCGCCGACCAGGTGACCGAGGCGGTACGGCCGCATCTGAAGGGCGCCGGGGTCAGCCTCGGCGACGATCTGAGCTTCGTGGCCTGCGACCTGTTGCAGGACATGGGTTGGGGCGAGGCCATGGAGGGGGTCTCATCGGTCATCCACACCGCCTCGCCGTTTCCCTTCCACACCCCATCCGACCCCAACGAGGTGATCGCGCCGGCGGTCGAGGGCACCAGGCGGGTGCTCAGGGCCGCCTATGTCGCCGGGGTCGGCAAAGCGGTGCTGACCTCCTCGGGGGTCGCGATCATGTACGGGCACGACGCGGCCTCGGGTGTCGAGCATTATGACGAGTCGCACTGGTCCAATCTCGATGATCCGGCGCTGACCCCGTACAACCGGTCCAAGACAATGGCGGAACGGGCCGCCTGGGAGCTCGCGGAGGAGACCGGGCTGGCGCTGGCCGTCATCAACCCCACCATGGTGATGGGGCCGCTGCTCGACCGCCAGCTGGCGACGTCCACGCAATTGATCTGGCGGATGCTGTCGGGCCGCGTCCCGGCGGTTCCCAACACCGGCATCGGCATCGTCGACATCCGCGACGTCGCCGAGATGCATGTCAACGCGCTCGCCAATCCGGCGAGCGTCGGCAAGCGGCATTTCGCCAGCTCCGAGTTCCTGATGCTGCAGGAGGTCGCCATGCATCTGGCCAAGGCCTATCCGCGGGCGCGGGTCTCGACGCTCAGGGCGCCGGATTTCCTGGTCCGGCTGGCGGCGCGGTTCGACGGCTCGGTGGCGCAGATCGTCGGCGAACTGGGCATCAGGCGTCAGATCGACGCCAGCGCCGGCCGGGCGCTCTTGGGCCATGACTTCATCGGCGCCCGCGAGGCGCTTTCCGCGACCGCCGAGGGGTTGTTCGAGCACGGGGCGATGCGCCGGCCTTGAGAGCCGCGCCGGAGCCGGCACGTCTTGTCGCACCCCGGTCCCTGCGGCCTTGATTCTGCCCGGGCCGGCCGCCACCATGGTTTGAGATCGCCGAAAGGTCCCGCCCATGCCCCGCCTTCGCTTGACTGCAGCCGCCGCCCTCCTTGTCGCCGCCGCCGCGGTCACGGCCGCCGCCGGGCAGGAGGCGCGCCAGGTGCCGCAATCGGATGCCCAGTTTCGCCTCTCCTTCGCGCCGGTGGTCGAACGCACCGCCGGGGCGGTCGTCAATGTGTACGCCACCCGGGTCGAGCAACAGCGGCAGCTGTTGTTCTCCGATCCGCTGTTCCAGCGGTTCTTTGGCGAGGGAAGCCCCTTCTCCCGCCGCGAACCGCGCACCCGTGGGGCGTTGGGCTCGGGGGTGATCGTCGATCCCGCTGGCATCATCGTGACCAACCACCATCTGATCCAGGACGCCTCCGACATCCGCGTCTCCACCAATGACGGGCGCGAATACGCGATCGAAGTGATTCTCGACGACCCGGACACCGATCTGGCGGTCCTCAGGATCGCCAATGCCGCCGGGCGCCGGTTTCCTTCGCTCGAATTCGGGGATTCCGACACCTTGCAGGTCGGCGATCTGGTGCTGGCGATCGGCAATCCGTTTGGGGTCGGGCAGACCGTGACCTCCGGGATCGTCTCGGGCCTGGCCCGCGCCGGGGTGGGGGTCTCCGACTTTCAGTTCTTCATCCAGACCGATGCGGCCATCAATCCCGGCAATTCCGGTGGTGCGCTGGTCGACATGGACGGCCGCCTGGTCGGCATCAACACCGCCATCTACACCCGCTCCGGCGGCTCGATGGGCATCGGCTTCGCCATTCCCGCCAATATGGTCCGGTTCGTCGCCCACGCCGCCGAGACCCAGGGCGAAATCGTCCGGCCGTGGGTCGGGGTGACCTTGCAGGGGGTGACCTCGGACATCGCCGACAGCCTGTCGATGGCCGAACCGAAGGGGGCGATGGTGTCCCAGATCGTGCCGGACAGCCCCGCCGACCGGGCCGGGCTCGCCGATGGCGACGTCATCGTCGGTTTCGACGGCCATCCGATCGAATCCGAGGGGGAATTCGGCTATCGGCTCTCGACCAAGTCGGTGGGCGAGGAGGCGCATCTGGAGGTGCTGCGCATGAGCGAGAGGCTCGACATCGTCGTGCCGATGGAGGCGCAGCCGGCCCCGGCGCCGGGCGCGCTCGTCACCATCTCCGGCGACACCCCGTTCGCCGGCGCCACCGCCGCGACCGTGTCGCCGTCCCTGGTGGACGAGTTCGATCTCAAGGTGGAGGCCGGGGTGGTCATCGTCGAGGTGGCCGGCAACTCGCCGGCGGCGCGTCTGGGGTTGAGGCCCGGCGATGTGATGGTTGCCCTGAACGGTGTCGAGCTGAACGAGGCCACGCGATTCGAGGAGGTCGCGTCCGCGGGCGCCGGACGGTGGTCCATGGTCCTCAGGCGCGGCAACTCCATCCTCTCTTCGTCGTTTCGGGGATGAGTGACCTGTTCGGGGAAGGCGATCGGCCGCCGCCCCCGCCGCCGGGTGACCGGCCGCTCGCCGACCGGGTGCGGCCGATGCGCCTCGACGAGGTGGTCGGCCAGCCGCATCTGCTGGGCGCGGACGGCTCGCTGCGGCGCATGATCGCCTCGGGGCGGCTCGGTTCGATGATCTTCTGGGGGCCGCCGGGGTCCGGCAAGACCACCGTGGCGCGCCTGCTCGCGCAGTCGGCCGACTACATCTTCGAGCAGGTCTCGGCGGTCTTTTCCGGCGTTGGCGAACTCAAGAAAGTGTTCGATACCGCCCGCCAGCGCCGCGCAACCGGCGGCCGAACGCTGCTGTTCGTCGACGAAATCCACCATTTCAACCGCGCCCAGCAGGACAGCTTCCTGCCGGTGATGGAGGACGGCACCGTGGTGCTGGTGGGCGCGACGACGCAGAATCCCTCGTTCGAGCTCAATTCGGCCCTGCTCTCGCGCGCCCAGGTGATGCGCTTCGACGGGCTCGGCTTTCCCGAACTCGAAGCGCTCATCGTCCGCGCCGAACAGGAGATGGGGGCGCCGCTGCCCGTCGACCCGCAAGCGCGCGAGACGCTCAAGGCCATGGCCGACGGCGACGGGCGGGCGGTGTTGGGCCTGGCCGAGGAAATCTACGCCGGCGCCGGCAGCGAGGTGCTCGACACCGGGGCGATGACGAAACTGGTGCAGCGGCGGGCGCCGATCTACGACAAGTCCCAGGACGGCCACTACAATCTCATCTCGGCGCTGCACAAGACGGTGCGCGGCTCGGACCCGGACGCCTCGCTGTACTACCTCGCCCGCATGCTGGAGGCCGGGGAGGACCCGATGTTCATCGCCCGCCGCCTCATCCGCATGGCGGTGGAGGATATCGGGCTCGCCGATCCGGCGGCGCTGGTGCAGGCGATGGCGGCCCGCGACGCCTATCACATGCTGGGCTCGCCCGAAGGCGAACTGGCGCTGGCGCAGGCGACCGTCTACATGGCCACCGCGCCGAAATCGAACGCCGTCTACACGGCGATGTCGGCGGCCACCCGGCTCGCCAGGGAAACCGGCTCGCCGATGCCCCCGCACGCCATCCTCAACGCCCCGACGCGGCTGATGAAGGAGGAAGGCTACTCGGAAGGCTACATCTACGACCACGACGCGCCGGAAGCGTTTTCCGGCCAGGACTATTTCCCCGAAAAGCTCGGCCGCCAGAACTTCTACCGGCCCGTGGAACGCGGCTTCGAGCGGGAGATTTCCAAACGGCTGGAATACTTTGCGCGCTTGCGTTCCGAGCGTCGCAAAGGCAAAAGCTAGACCGCAAGGCGAACGGACCCGATCGAATGCAGGCGCAGGAAGTGACCGCTTCCGAACAGCAATCGCAGGTGGGCGCGGCGGACGCCGCGCGACGCCGCAAGCGCGCCGCGCCCGGTGACGTCGGCACCGCCTCGCTGGTGGGGCTGGCGCATTTCACCAGCCATTTCATGCTGCTCTCGCTGGCGCCGCTGCTGCCGCTGATCCGGTCCGAATTCTCCGTCAGCTTCACCCAGCTCGGGCTGGTGCTCACCGTCTTCTTCGCCGTCTCCGGCAGCGGGCAAATCGTCGCCGGAGCGCTGGTCGACCGGTTCGGGCCGCAACGGCTCTTGATCGCCGGCATCGCCGTGCAGGCCGCCTCGGTCGCCGCCATGGGGTTCGCGCCGGGGGTGTGGGCGCTCTACGCGTTGGCGATTTCGGCGGGGATCGGCAACTCGGTCTACCACCCGGCCGATCTCTCCATCCTCTCCCACCGTATCAGTCCGCCCTGGCGGGGCCGGGCATTCGCGACCCATTCGCTGGCCGGCTCCCTCGGCTTTGCGCTGTCGCCGGTGGTGGTCGGATTGTGGGCGTCGTGGTGGGGCTGGCGCGCGGCGCTGCTGATGACAGGCCTCTACGGGCTTGTGGTGGCGGTCTCGGTGTTCGGTGGACGCGGCCTGTTCACAACCGAGGTGAGCGGCGAAGACGCCGCCGGCGAGGGCGAACCGTCCGCCCGGGCGGCGCCCGCGACCGGATTCCTGCAGATCATCGCCATGCCGGTTGTCCTGTTCGGGTTCGGCTACTTCTTCCTTTCGGCCATGTCGTTGTCCGGCCTGATGAATTTCACGGTCTCCGCGCTCACCCAGGGCTATGGCGTGGCCCTGGTCGCGGCGACCGTTGCCGCCGCCAGCGTGCAGTTCGGCTCGATCGGCGGGGCGCTGATCGGCGGGGTTCTCGCCGATCGCTTCGGCCGGCACCAGCTGATCGCCGCCTGCGGGTCGCTGGCGACGGCAATGTGCCTGCTGCCGGTCGCCTGGACGGGCATGCCGCTCGCCCTGATCGTCGCCCTGATGGCGGCCGCCGGCGTCTGCCTCGGCATCACGCTGCCCTCCCGCGATCTGTTGATCCGCACGGCCGCGCCGCGCGGGGCGCTCGGCCGGACCTTCGGCTCGGTCTATTCGGGGCTCGATGCCGGCTCGCTGATGGCGCCGCTCATCGTGGCGCCGATGCTCGACGCGGGCTTTTCCAGCGGCCTGTTCATCACCGCGAGCATCGGCATGATATTGGCCGTTTTCACGGTGGCCGGCATCCGCCGGCGCGGGGGCTACCCGTGAACGCGGTTTTGCTGGTGGGCGTCGGGGGGGCGCTGGGCGCCATGGGACGCTACGGCGCGGCCGTCATGTTCACGAGGCTCGGCATCGTCGGATTCCCATGGGCGACGATGGCCGTCAACATCTTCGGTTCGTTGGGGATGGGAATCCTGATCGGCTATCTGGCGCACGCGACGCCGGCCTGGCAGGCCGAAGCGCGGCTATTGCTGGCCGTCGGGATGCTGGGCGGGTTCACCACCTTCTCGGCCTTCTCGCTCGATGTCGTCACGCTTGTCGAACGCGGGCAGGTGGCGAACGCCCTGGGCTACGCGGCGGTGTCGGTTCTGGCGTCGGTTCTGGCGCTGATGGCGGGGCTGCTGCTGACCCGCTGGATACTGTGATGGCTTCGGTCGCGCAGCGCCAAGTCGTTCGCGAGGAGGACGGCATGCGCCTGGATCGCTGGTTTTCCGTCCACTTCCCCGACCTGCCCTGGTCGCATCTGCAAAAGCTGATCCGCTCCGGCCAGGTCCGCGTCGAGGGCGGCCGGGCCCGGGCCTCGACACGCCTCGCCGCGGGCCAACGCATCCGGGTGCCGCCGATCGCCGCCGCGCGGGCCGCGCCGGCGCGCCAGCCCGACGCCGGCGACGCGGAGTTTTTGCGTTCGATCCTCCTCTACGAAACCGACGACGTGATGGTTTTCAACAAGCCGTCCGGGCTGGCCGTGCAGGGTGGCTCCGGCACGTCACGGCATATCGACGGCATGCTCGGGGCGCTCGCAGACGAGCGCGGGGAAGCGCCGCGGCTCGTGCACCGGCTCGACCGGGACACCTCCGGATGCCTTCTGGTCGCCCGCTCGCGGGCGGCGGCGTCGCATCTGGGCAAGGTCTTCCGGTCGCGGTCGGCCCGCAAGATCTACTGGGCGGTGACCGCCGGGGTGCCGCAGCCGCCGCAGGGCCGCCTGTCGGGCTATCTGGTTCGCCAGGCGACCGCCGACGGCGAGCAGATGCGCGTCGTCCCGTCCGGCACCGAGGGCGCCCAGCACGCGGTCACGCACTATGCCGTCATCGACCGGGCGGGCGACAAATTCGCCTGGGTCACGCTGAAGCCGGTCACCGGGCGCACCCATCAGCTGCGGGTCCAGATGGCCGGGCTGGGCACCCCGATCCTCGGCGATCCGCGCTATTTCAACCGCCCCGACTTCCACCTGCCCGCCGGGCTCGGCAAGGGGCTGCATCTGCACGCCCGGCGCCTGTCCCTGCCGCTCAGCGGTGGCCGGCGGCTCGACGTGACGGCGCCGCTGCCGCCGCACATGGAAAAGAGCTTCGAGACCCTCGGGTTTGACGCGGCGCGCTACGAGGTTCAGAACGCCGACCCGGAGGACGGTCTCGAATGAACCGGATCGAGTATTTCGAAACCCTCGAGGAGCCGCGCCGGACCGTGGCCTACGCCCTGCACGCCAAACTCGCCGCCGCGGGCCCGCATCTCGTCCAGAAGCTCAGATGGGGCTATCCGGGCTTCGTGGGTAGCGCCGACATCGCGACCATCACCGGCACCGGCAAGGCGACCAACGCGCATGTGCATCTGCAGCTCTTCAAGGGCGCGGCGCTGCCCAACCCCGACGGGCTGATCGAGGGAACCGGCAAATCGATGCGCCACATCAAGTTCTATTCGCTTGCCGACGTCGACCGCCCCGGGGTCGATGCGGCGATCCGGGCGGCGATCGCCCATGATCGGAACGGCAGCGCGTGAGGCTCGTCATTTTCGACATCGACGGCACGCTGATCGACTCCTTGAGATACATGTCCAAGGTGCTTGGCGCGGCATTCGAGGCCGAGGGGCTGACGGCGCCGGATGAAGCGAGCCGCCGGCGCGTCGTGGGTCTGAGCCTGTCCGTGGGGTTGCGAGCGCTCAGTGGCCTGGAGGGGCAGGCGCTGGAGGCGCTGGCGGAGCGCTATCGCGCTCTGTTTCACGCGACACCGCCAACGACGGAGAAAGAACCGCTCTATGCCGGTGCCCGGGACGTGGTGGACGCGTTGCATGCGCAGCCGCACACAGCGCTGGGTATCGCCACCGGCAAGGGCCTGCGCGGGGTCGATCGGGTGCTCGGCCTGCACGGAATGAACGCGATGTTCGCGACCCGGCAGACCCCCGACACCAACCCGTCCAAGCCGCATCCCGGCATGGTGCTGTCGGCGATGGCCGAATCCGGGTGTTCGACGGGTCACACCGCGATGGTGGGCGACACGACATTCGACATCGAGATGGCCCGCGCCGCCGGCGTCACGGCCATCGGAGTGAGCTGGGGCTATCACCCGGTCGCCGATCTGCGCGCCGCGGGGGCCCATGTCATCGTCGAGACCTTCGCCGATTTGGTGCCGGCGGTGGACGATCTGGTGGCGATCGATGCGTGATCTCCTCGACGAGGCGGAAGAGAACCGCGAAGACGGTTTCGCGCGCGCCCGGCGGCTTCAGCGTCGCGAACTGCCCAAGCGCTTCTACGCCGAGGTCACCGTCGGGGCGGCGGCGGCGGGGCACACCGTGCTGCTCGACGGCCGCCCGTTGCGCACCCCCGGCAAGACCTCCGTCAACGTGCCGGCGCGGGCTCTGGCCGACAAGCTGGCGGCGGAGTGGCGGGCGCAGGGCGAGCGCATCGACCCCGCCACCATGCCGTTGACGCGCCTGGTCACGACCGCCCTCGAGGGCGGCAAGGGGACCGCGGCGGCGCTCAGAAAAGAAATCGTCAAGTTCGGCGGCTCGGATCTTCTGCTCTACCGCGCCGACGCGCCGGCCGAGCTGGCCGCCCGGCAGGAAGAAGTCTGGGGCACGGCGCTCGCGACATTCACCGACCGGTTCGGCGCCGAATTCGCCCCCACGGTCGGCGTCGTGCATCGGGAGCAGCCCCCGGAGAGCCTTGAGAAAGTCGCCGCGCTCGCCGCCGCGTTCGGCCCCTTTGCGCTGAGCGCGCTGGTCTCGGCCACCGGGCTGACCGGCTCGGCGATCCTGACGCTGGGGGTCGCGCACGGTCTCTTCGATCGCAATTTGGCTTGGGCGGCGGCGCATCTCGACGAAGACCACAACATCGCCCAGTGGGGCGAGGACGCCGAAGCCGCCGCCCGTCGCGCCTACCGCCGCGCCGAATTCGACGCCGCCATCGACCTCATCGAGATGGTGGGGATCGCCGGGTAGGGCGCGGACGCCTTCTCTTCGCCGTCACCCCTCGGCTCGTCATTCCGGCGAAAGCTGGAATCCAAGGGCGGTGCGAGGCCGCCGGGACAAGCCAATGGACCCCGGCTTTCGCCGGGGTGACGACGCGGGATGTGACGCGACGGCTAGTCGTGCGCCGCCTTCCTCGCCACCTCCGTCACCCAGTCCGCCGTTTCCGGGTCGATCTGGCGGAGCGGGTCCATCACGAATTCCCGCTCGTGGGCGCGCGGATGCGGCAACGTCAGGCCTTCGGCCACCATCCGTTTGCGGCCGTAGGCGACGATGTCGATGTCAATCTTGCGCGGTCCCCAGCGCTCGGCGCGCTCCCGGCCCATGGCGCGTTCGACCAGCAGGCAGGTGTGCAGCAGATCGAGGGGGGCCAGCGAGGTGTCGATCGCGATCACCATGTTGAGGAAATCCGGCTGGTCCGTCTTGCCCACCGGCGCCGTCTCGATGACCGACGAGCGGCGGATGAGGTGGATGTCGGGATGCTCGTCGAGGCGCCGCACCGCCTCATCGAGCTGGGCGCGGCGCTCGCCGATATTGGCGCCGAGGGCCAGCAGGGCGCGGCTCATGCGGTCGGCCGGCGACGGGTGATCTCGATGGCGAATTCGCCGACGACCACCGGGACCGGTGCCTCGGGCTTGCGCACTCTTATGCGGATCCACTCGATGGCGGCGAAATTCTCGAACAGCCGGTCGACGATGTGCTGGCCGAGCGCCTCGATGAGCTTGAATTTGTGCTCCTCGAAGGCTGCCTTGACGACGTCGAACATGGGTTCATAGGACACGGTTGCTTCGACGTTGTCGCTGCGCCCGGCCTCGGCGAGGTCGAGCCCGCACTCGACATCGATCCGGAAGCGCTGCCCGAGGCTCGATTCCTCCGGCATCACCCCGTGATAGCCGAAGAAGGCGAGGTCTCTGAGCATGATCCTGTCGCGCGTGCGGCGATTGGGCTTGTCCATTCAGCTCTCCAGCGGGGCGGGTGGTCCATGGGCGGTCGCCTGGGCGACCTTGAGGGCCTCGAGATTTTCCCGCACGTCATGGACGCGGAAGATGTGGGCGCCCCTCAGATACGCGATCACCGAGGTCGCAACGGTCCCCGCCAGCCGCTCTTTCGGGGGCACGCCAAGCAGTTTGCCGAGCATCGACTTGCGCGACAGGCCGACCGCGAGGGGATAGCCCAACGCGCCGATTTCGTCGAGGCGCGAGAGCAGTTCGTAGTTCTCGGCGAAATCCTTGGCGAAGCCGAAGCCGGGGTCGAGGATCAGCGCGTCGCGCCCGAGCCCCGCCGCCTCGGCAATGGAGACCGTCTTTTCGAAATAGCGCTTGAGCTCGCCGATGATGTCCTTGGTCCGGTCGCGCTCGGGGTCCCAGTGCATGGCGAGGACCGCGGCGCCCATGCCGGCGGCCACCTCGGCGATTTCGGGGTTTCTCTGCAACCCCCAGACATCGTTGACGATTTCGGCGCCGGCTTCGATCGCCTGGTGGGCCACCACCGGCTTGTAGGTGTCGATGGAGACCGGCACGCCGAGCTTTTCCGACGCCAGCGCGTCCAGAACCGGCATCACCCGGTCGAGCTCGGCCTGCGCGCCGACCTCATCGGCGCCCGGTCGCGTGCTCTCGCCGCCCACGTCGACGATCGCGGCGCCGGCTTCGACCATCGCCTTTGCGGAGTGAGCGGCCGCCGCCGGCGCCAGATTGGCGCCGCCGTCTGAAAAACTGTCGGGGGTGACGTTGAGAACGCCCATGACGAGTGGGGTCGGCCCCAGCTTGAGAAACCCGGTGCCGAGCGGCACGGCGAATTCCCGGTGGCTCACGCGGCGCCCCCGGGAACGGCCATGAGGTCGTAGTCGTCCGAGCCGGTGACCGTCACCGTCATCAGATCGCCGGGCGCCGCCCCGATGGCGCCGGGGACGAACACCTGCCCGTCGATCTCCGGGGCGTCCCATTGGCTGCGGGCGACGGCGGTGCCGTCCCCGTCAACCTGGTCGACCAGCACCTCGATTTGCCGTCCGCGCTTGGCCGCCAGCCGCTCCGCGCTCAGCGCCTGCGCGTGCGCCATCAAGCGGTCGTGGCGTTCCTGCTTGAGCGGTTCGGGGACCTGTCCGGGCAGGGCGTTCGAGGCCGCTCCCGCGACCGGCTCGTACTTGAAGCAGCCCACGCGGTCGATCCCCGCCGCCTCGATCCAGTCGAGCAGCATCTCGAAGTCCCCCTCCGTCTCGCCGGGAAAGCCGACGATGAAGCTCGAACGGATCGCGAGATCGGGGCAGGCACGCCGCCAGGCCCGGATGCGGTCGAGGGTTTTGACCTCGTTGTCCGGCCGCCGCATGGCCTTGAGGATCGTCGGCGAGGCGTGCTGAAAGGGAATGTCGAGATAGGGCAGGATCCCGCCGTCCGCCATCAGTTCGATCACCTGGTCGACATGCGGATAGGGGTAGACATAGTGCAGGCGCACCCACACGCCGAGCTTCGCCAGTTCCGACGTAAGATCCTGGAAATGCGCGCGAATTTCCCGCCCCCTCAGGGTAGAGGCGGCGTATTTGATGTCGCGCCCATACGCCGAGGTGTCCTGGGAAATGACCAGGAGCTCCTTGACCCCGTCGGCGACCAGCCGTTCGGCCTCGGCGACGACGCCGGCCGCCGGGCGGGAGGTGAGCGCACCGCGCAGGTGCGGAATAATGCAGAAGCTGCACCGGTTTGAGCAGCCTTCCGAAATCTTCAGATACGCATAGTGGCGCGGCGTCAGCCGTGTCGGGGTGGGGACCAGATCCTCGAACGGCCTGGCGACCGGCGGCAGATGCCGATGCACCGCGCCGACCACCGCCTCGTATTGCTGCGGCCCGGTGATCGCGAGCACGGCAGGGTGGGCGTCCTCGACAAGCTGGCGTTCGGTCCCCAGGCACCCGGTGACGATCACCCTTCCGTTTTCGTTCAGCGCCTCGCCGATCGCTTCGAGGGATTCGGCCCGGGCGCTGTCGAGAAACCCGCAGGTGTTGACGATCACCAGATCGGCGCCGGCATAATCCCGGGAAAACCGGTAGCCCTCAGCCCGCAGGGTGCCGACAATGCGCTCGGAGTCGACCAGGGCCTTGGGGCAGCCGAGGCTGACCAGTCCGATCGTGGGCGTGGTGTCCGCCGGCGCCCGGCCGGATCGCGGTCGGGACCCTGCCAGGTCGTTCCGGTCGGGTCCCGGCGACGTGCTCAGCTGCCTGACCTGGAGCCGCCAGACGACGAGCGAGAGCCGCGGCTGGTGCGTGACGAGGCGGTTTTCGAGGCGGTGCTGCGGGTGCCCGAAGACTTGGTGCCCGAAGACTTCGTGCCGGCAGACTTGGTGCCCGATGCCGCGCCGCCGCGGGTCGAGCCGGTCCTGGCGCCCGTGGTCGGCTCCTCTTCGTCCTCGGCCAGCTCCTCGAGCGCATCGCGGACGTCGTCGATGATGTTCGCCGAGGTGCGTGCGGCGGCGGCCTTTTGCACCGTCGACTGGTTCTGCCGGAAAAAGACGATCAGCGCTTCGCAGCCGATCCTGAGCACGACGAAGGCGAACAGGCCGAACACCGCGATTTCCAGCAGCCCCCACAGCCCTTCGCCGAACGAGGCCGCAAAGGTCGCGAACAGGTGCGTGATCGCCCACATCACGATCGCCGCCAGGCCCAGCAGGTACAGCATCTTGATGATGCGCGGGGCAATCAGTCGGTCGAGATTGAACAGGGTCGGGCTGGTCGAGAGCTTCCTCAAATCGTCGGGTGTCATGGGACCACCGGGGGTTGATGCCGCATTTTCTGTGGCAAAGGTATTCGTTCGCGCGCCGACTGCAAGGTCTTAGGCATATTCCGGTGCGGCAATAGCGCCGAACACCGGCTCGAAGGCCTCGAAAAGCGCCCGGTCGAGCTCCGGCATCGACACGGCGTGCCCGAGCTCGGCGATCGAGGTGGTCGCCTGGTCGGCGAGCCCGCAAGGGACGATGCCGCGATAGTCGTCCAAATCCGGGTCGAGATTGACCGACACCCCATGGTAGCTGACCCAGCGGCTCAATCTGACGCCGATGGCGGCGATCTTGTCCATCCGGTCGGCGCCCGCCTCGGGACGCTCCACCCATACCCCGATGCAGCCCGGCCGCCGCCGGGCGGCGATGCCGAGGATGCCGAGCGCGCCGATGATCCATTCCTCCAGGCCGGCTACGAAGGCCCTGACATCGCGGCTGCGCCGGTTCAGGTCGAGCATTGTGTAGATCACCCGCTGGCCGGGGCCGTGATAGGTGAACTGGCCGCCGCGGCCGGAGCGGTGGACCGGCAACAGGTCCGGGTCGATGAGGTCGCGCGGG
Source organism: uncultured Devosiaceae bacterium (assembly GCA_964574935.1). GTDB lineage: Bacteria > Pseudomonadota > Alphaproteobacteria > Rhizobiales > Devosiaceae > JBBECE01. The sequence goes on from CAZNOZ010000006.1 coordinate 31,204, forward strand.
TCGGCGGAGGTGCCGGCGGTGTAAAGCGCCGGGTGCTCCAGGAGCCACACCAGCTCGGACGCTTCGCCGGCCACGATGGCCTCGACGCGCGCCTGCATCGCGGCGACCGCCTCGTCATAGCCGACCGGTTCGGGGCTGATGCGCCATTCCACGGGGCGGGTCCCGCCCGCCTTGAGGCGGGATATGTCGGGGAGAGCGGCGTCGGCGGCCGGCATCTTAATCAATCCGTAACCATGACGGCCCAATGCTCTGGCCATCGGCGCCAGCATAGCGCGGCGGCGGGTAGGGGGCCACGCAAAACCCGATGAGAAACGTCGAGACGATCGATGTTGACGTCACCGTCGAGCTCGGTGCGGCGTCGCTGCCGATCCATCAGTTGCTCAGAATGGGGCGCGGCGCGGTGATCGAGCTCGATACCACCGAAGCCGACGCGATGCGCATCTACGCCAACCGCACGCTCGTCGCCCATGGCGACATCCGAATCGACGACGGCCGCGTCATGGTCGAGATCACGGGGCGGGTCGAGCGGACCGCCTGAAACCCGCCTCGGGGCGCTCTTGAGGCCCAGGAGGCGATTTGTTACATGCTAGCCCGCTTCGCGCCCTCCGGGGGGCGGGCGTTCACATGTGCGGTCGTGGCGGAATTGGTAGACGCGCAGCGTTGAGGTCGCTGTGGGGTAACACCCGTGGAAGTTCGAGTCTTCTCGACCGCACCATTTCTACTATGCCGCCCCCCTTGGGCCTGCGCGCCTGCCGATGCCGCCTTGCCGGCGCGCGCCGGGCCCCCATCTGGGACGCTCGGGCGCACGGGGGCACCGCATGCCGGCACTTTGGCTTTTGTTGCTGCAATTCTCACTGGCGCTGGCGGTCTTCGGGCTGATCGCGGCCTGGTGGGTGTGGCCCCGGCTGGCGGCGCGCGACCTGACTGCCGCGCTGCTGCCGCTCCTGGCGGTCAACGCGTTCCGCTTCGTGCCGATGGCGCTGTATGCGCCCGGCCAGATCGACGCCGCCGTCCCCGCTTATGCGGTGAACGCCATCGCACTGGGCGATTTGGTGTCGGCGTTGCTGGCCGTCGCGGCGGCGGTGGCGCTGCGCTACCGCGGGCCGGCGGCGCTGGCCCTGGCGTGGGTGTTCTCCATCGTCGGCGCGATCGACGTCGTGGCGGCCTTCGGGGCTGCCTTGGCCGCCAGAATCTACGCCTTCGGGCTCGGATTCAGCTGGTTCGTCGTGACGCTCTACGTGCCCGTGGTGCTGCTCACCCAAGTGATGATCTTCCGGCTGTTGCTCCGGCGGGCGCCGAAAGCCTGATTTCCGCGGCCGCGGCGCCCCAAATCGGCCCGCAACCCGCTGGCGTCCCCGGCGCGAATTCGTTACACCGGCCCCGATCTCGATGCCGAGCCGATCGCCGGGGCACGCGATGAGCGACGATCTCGACATTGCCGACCGCGAGCGGAACGACGCCGAGGGTGCCATCGCCTTCCGCGACGAGGAGGGAAGGCTCAACCGGGCCTGGCTCGACCGGCTCGTCGCGCATCTGGAGGCCGGCGAGGCCGACGAGGTCGTGCACGAGGCGGCGCCTCTGCACGCCTCCGAAATCGGCGATGTCCTGGATGCCCTGAACGCCGAACAGCGCCACGCCCTGATCGAGGCGCTGGGCGAGCGCTTCGACTTCGAGGCGCTCACCCATGTCGACGACAAGGTGCGCCTGGAGCTGATGGACCAGCTGCCCAATGCGCATATCGCGCGCGGGGTCCAGGAACTCGACAGCGACGACGCCGTCCACCTCCTCGAGGATATCGGGGCGCCCGACCAGGAGGAGATCCTCAGTCGGCTGCCGGCCTTCGACCGGCTGGCGCTCAGACGCAGCCTCGATTTCCCCGAGGATTCCGCCGGCCGGCGGATGCAGACCGGGTTCATCGCCATCCCGCCCTACTGGACGGTGGGACAGACCATCGACTACATGCGCGAGGACACCGGGCTGCCCGACGAGTTCTACCAGATCTACGTCGTCGACCCCGGCTACAAGCTGCTGGGCACCATCGCGCTGGACCGCATCCTGCGCACCCACCGCCCGGAGACGGTCGAATCGATGATGAACACGGACGTCATCGAGGTGGCGGCCGAGGAGGACCAGGAAGAGGCCGCCCGGGTCTTCGAGCGCTACGATCTGGTCGAGGTGGCGGTCATCGACGATTCCGGGCGCATGGTGGGGGTCCTCACCGTCGACGACATCGTCGACGTCATCCACGAGGAAGCCTCCGAGGACATCCGCCGCCTCGCCGGCGTCGGCGACGAGGAGGTCTCCGACACCGTGTGGACGACGGTTCGCAGCCGGGTCACCTGGCTCGGGGTCAATCTCGTCACCGCCATCGCGGCCTCGCTCGTGATCGGCCTGTTCGACGCGACCATCCAGCAGATGGTGGCGCTGGCGGTCCTGATGCCGATTGTCGCCTCGATGGGCGGCAACGCCGGCACCCAGACGCTCACCGTCACCGTCCGGGCGCTCGCCACCCGCGACATCGACGCCTTCAACACCCGCCGGCTGGTCACCCGCGAGGCGCTGGTGGGGCTGGTCAACGGGGTCGTCTTCGCGGTGCTGATCGGCGTGGTGGCGACGATCTGGTTCCGCAATCCCCAGCTCGGCGTCGTCATCGCCGTGGCCATGGTGGTGAACATGCTGGTGGCGGGCGTTTCCGGCATATTGATCCCGATCGCCCTGGAGCGCCTGCGGATCGACCCGGCGGTGGCGTCGAGCGCCTTCGTCACCACCGTGACCGACGTTGTCGGGTTTTTCGCGTTTCTGGGCCTTGCGGCGGCCTGGCTCGGCCTTGGCTGATCGCGCCGGGGACCGGGAAGGGGGCATGAAGCTCGTCGTCGCCAACAAGAACTATTCGAGTTGGTCGATGCGCCCGTGGCTGGTGATGCGGCACTTCGGCATTGGCTTCGACGAGGAGCTGGCGCGGCTCGACGGGGCGGGCTGGAAGGCGCATCTGAACGCCATTTCGCCCACCGGCCGGGTGCCGGTTCTGATCGATGGCGATCTGGTGATCCCCGATTCCCTGGCGATCATCGAATATGTGGCCGACAAATTCCCCGACCTGCCGGTATGGCCGGACGATCAGGCGGCGCGGGCGCAGGCCCGGGCGCTGGCCGCCGAGATGCATGCCGGCTTCGATGCCCTGCGCGCCGCCGCCCCGATGAATCTCAGGGCCGCGCTCCCCGGCCGGGTCGACCGCGACGCCATCGAAGGGGATCTGGAGCGCCTCGAGACCATCTGGAGCGTCTTTCCGGCCCGATCCGGCGGCCCGTTCCTGTTCGGCGATTTTTGCGCCGCCGACGCCATGTACGCGCCGGTCGCGACGCGCCTTGAGACCTACGCCATCGCCGTGAGCCCCGCCGCCCGCGCGTATATGGACGCCATCTTCGCGCTCACCGCCTTCATCGAGTGGAAGAGCGCAGCGCTGGCGGAGCCCTGGATCGTCGAGATGGACGAAATCTACGCCGGTGCGGGCAGGGCGGTGCCGTGATTCACCTGGTCAAGCTGTGCGTGGGGATTTCCTCGGTGGACTCGCTCGCCGCCCTGGGCGACCGGCGGCTGGCCCGCGGCCGGGACACCTATGGCGAGGACGTGCATGTGCACCGCACCCGGACGATGCCCCGCCGCGCCGCCGAGATCGACGGCGCCGGCTCGCTCTACTGGGTCGTCGCCGGGCGCATCGCCTGCCGGCAGTCGATTGTGCGTCTGGTGCGCGCGGTCGACGCAGAGGGGCGCAAATGCTGCGACATCCTGATGGCGCCCCGCCTGGTGCGCACCGTGCCGCGCCCCCGGGCGGCGTTTCAGGGCTGGCGATATCTCGAAGCAGCGGACGCCCCGCCCGACCTGCCGTCGGGCGCGGACGGCGACGAGCTGCCCGAGCGGATGGCGGCCGTGCTCTCGGAGCTGGGGCTGCTGTAGGCCCCGCCATGCCTCTCAGATGGCGCCGACGGCGCTCCTTGCCCTGATCTGCGGGGATTAACGCCAACGGTGTGAAAAACGCGGCGGGAGTTGCTCCGTATGCGCGAATAAGACATGCTCGGCGTCTGGGGGCTGCGGCGAGGGCGCAGCGATGTCAGCGGGCGACAGTGCATACGTCATAGTTCTCGGCAACGAAAAGGGTGGCTCGGGCAAGTCGACGACCGCGTTCCACTTGGCGGTGTACTTGCTGTACGAGGGCTTCAACGTCGCCACAATCGACGCCGACAGCCGCCAGCAGACGCTCACCAGCTATGTCACCAACCGGCGGAATTGGGCGCGCGACCGCGAGCTCGATATCCCGCATTCGACCCACTATCACCTGCCGCGCACCCGCGGCGATTCAATCCGCGAGAACGAACGGCTGGAATTCGAGCTGTTCCGGCAGGCGGTCGCCGAGGTCGAGCGGGAGGCCGATTTTCTGATCATCGACACGCCGGGCTTCGACACCAACCTCACCCGGCTCAGCCACTCGCTGGCCGACACGCTCCTCACTCCGATCAATGACAGCCTGATCGATCTTGACGTTCTCGCGCGGATCGACCCGGTCACCCTCGAGATGCGGGATCTGAGCCACTACGCCCGCCTCGTGCAGCGGGCCCGCAAGGAGCGGCTGACGATCGACGGGCGCAGCATCGACTGGATCATCATCCGCAACCGCATCTCCATGCTGTCCTCGCGCAACATGCGGGCGGTGCAGACGGGAATCGAGCAGATCGCCGCCCGCCTGGGCTGCCGGGTGGCCGAGGGGATCGCCGAGCGCGTGGTGTTCCGGTCCCTGTTCCCCATCGGGCTGACCGTCTTCGATCCCCTGGAGGACGATCACCTGGTCGGCGTCGCCAGCGTCTCCCATGCCAGCGCCAGACAGGAATACACGCAGCTCGTCGAGGCCCTCAATCTGCCGATCCGCGAACGCGCCGAAAAGCGTAAGCAGGCGCGCGCCGAATGGACCGCGGCGTCAAATCAGAAGCCGGGATTCGATCATCTGGCGCCCGGGAGCTGACGGGCCTTGGTGACTAGATGTACAGCCGCACCGCGCGCTCGCCGGCGGGGGTGAAGACGTCGAGATCGATTTCGACGGGGGCCCTGTCGGAGCGGCGGTTGCGCGCCGACAGCGACATCACCTTGCCCAGCAGCTCAGCGACCCGGGGGCGCGCGGGCCGCATTTCGGCGGCGGTCGCGATGGTGTCGGCGACCCCGGCGGCGGGCACATGCGGGCCTCGCGCGGGGGCGGTCTGGGCAGCGAGTTCAGCCAACTCGCGCAACGTTCTCAGGTCACTCATCTTGGCTACTCCGATACGCAATACTCATTCGATAGCCGGCCCCGCTTCGCCTATCCCGGCATCGCGAGGCAATTGACGCTTCTCCGTTTCAGCGCCTCACACATGGCGCTGGCTTCCGAGCGGTCCGCGAAACCGACAAACCGCGCCCGGTAGAGTTCCTGTCCATCCCGCTCGATGGGCTGGATCAGGGATCTGTAGTCGGACAATCCGGCGAGATTGGTGCCGGCTTGTGTCAAGAGTAGGCGCGCGCCTGCCTCACTTGGGGCGGCGCCCACCTGCACCGTCCAGCCGCCAGACGGCAGGGGCCGGGCCGGGCTGGCGCTGCCGGTCGTCAGCGTCGCGCCGACGTCGGCCGGCGGCACCAGGGTCGTCGGGGGCGCGGGACTGGCGGGCGCGGGACTGACGAGCGCGGGACCGGCGGGGGTCGCGGGACCGGTGCCGAACACCTCGGCGATGAAGTTGCCGAGCACGTTGGCGGGCGTGAATTGGGTTTTCTCGGGCGTGCCCAGTTCCACCGGCAGCAGCGCCAGCGGCTCGTCGAGCGGCGCCGCCGGAGCGCCGGCGGCGGGCCGGTCGGGCGGGGCGGGGGCCTGGGGATCGAACGACGCCAGCACGATATCCGAGCCGACCGGGAGCTCCGGCAAGCCGATCGGGGCGGCTGTCACGGGCGTCCGCAAATGCGCCGGGCGCGGCGGCGGCGTGCCGTTGAGCGCCACCTGGATCGGGCTCGGATAGCGGCCGGTGCCGCCATCGGGCCGTGGAATGAGGGCCTGCTGCCAGGTCGCGCCGCTATGGGCGTCGGGCAGGTATTTGCTGACCAGCTCGCGCACCCGGGCGTCGCGGGCGGCGGCGGAATCGAAGCCGAAGGCCGCCACCACCAGGTGCTTGTCGTCCTGGCGGGCGGCGGTCAGCAGGTTGAACCCGGAGGCGCGGATGTAGCCGGTCTTGAGGCCGTCGACACCGTGGTAGCCCAGCAGGCGGTTGTGGTTGCCGTAGCTCTGGCCGGCGTAGCGGAACGAGCGCGTCTGGAAATAGTGATAGTACTGCGGGAAGTGCTGGTAGATGGCCATGGCCAGCCGCGCCTGGTCGCGCACGGTGGTGGTCTGCCCGCTGTCGGGCAGCCCCGAGGCGTTCTTGTAGGTGGTGCGCGACATTCCCAGGGCATGGGCGGTCTCGGTCATGCGGGTGGCAAACGCCGATTCCGAGCCGGCGATGGATTCGGCGATCACCCGCGCCACGTCGTTGGCCGACAGCGTCACCAGGGCCAGGATCGCGTCCTCGACCTTGATCGTCGAGCCGGCCCTGACATTGAGCTTGGTGGGCTGGGCGGCCGCCGCGTGGCGCGACACCGACATTCGCGTGCCGAGCGTCATCCGGCCGGCCTGCAGCTCCTGGAAGAGGATGTAGAGCGTCATCACCTTGGTGATCGAGGCCGGATAGCGCGTCGCGTCGGCGCCCCGCGAATGGATGACGCGGCCGGTCTTGGCGTCCATGACGACGACCGCGTAGTGGCGCAGATTGGCGGCCTGGACCGGGCCGGCCAGCAAGGCCGCCGCCATGAACGCGGCCAGCGCGACATATTTCGGGATTTGCGCGAGCGCTTTGCCCGCGCCTTTTGACGCCAAGGGTCTTGCCACCCTTTACTCCACTCACTCCGGGACCCGCCGAAGTCCCGTACGCAACTCATGCGACACGCCGCTTCCCGGACCTGTGGCCATCGGGGCGAAGTGCCGCGCACTCCAGGCAGCGAGCCTAGCCGCCGGCGCGTTACAAATGCGTAAAGTTGAAATCAGTTCGCCGGCCGCCGCCGCCACCATGGCAGCGCTGCAACTCACGCCAGAGTTGATGCGCCCGCCCCACGATGGGCCTTAACAACGCCCGGGTTTTGCCTACATAATGCGCTCGTGCTTCGTTTGATCCGGCCAGCCGCTTGAGATGATCCGCTCGCTTCAGTCCTCCCCAGATCGCGCCGACCGTCGCCGGGCGGGCCTGCCGGCGCGGGCCGGCAAGGACGATGAATTCGGGGCTGGTGGCGATGGCGCCGACGGCGGCGCAGGTGGCGCAAGCGGCGAGGACACGGGGGTTGCGACCCGCCTCAGGGTCAAGACGAAGCGCCCCTCGATGTACCGGGTGCTGCTTTTGAACGACGACTATACGCCGATGGAATTCGTGGTCATGGTGTTGCAGGAGGTGTTTCACAAGTCCCGAGAGGACGCCACCAGGATCATGCTGCATGTGCATACCCAGGGCGTCGGCGAGTGCGGGGTGTTCCCGTACGAGGTCGCCGAGTCGAAGGTGACGCGGGTGATGGATGCGGCCCGCAAGAACCAGCATCCCTTACAGTGCGTGATGGAAAAGAAGTAGGACCCCTCCAATGCCGTCATTTTCCCGCGGTCTCGAAAAGGCGTTGCACCGGGCCATGAACCTGGCGCGCGAGCGCAACCACGAGTTCGCCACCCTCGAACATCTGCTGCTCGCGCTCATGGACGACCGCGACGCGATCGCGGTCCTGAGGGCGTGCAGCGTCGACCTGGAGGCGCTGCGGCGCGAACTGGAGAGCTTCCTCGACGAGGATCTCGAGGGGCTTGTGATCGACGCCGACGAGGATTCTCGGCCCACCGCCGCCTTCCAGCGGGTCATCCAGCGCGCCGTCATCCATGTGCAGTCCTCCGGGCGCGAGGAGGTCACCGGCGCCAACGTGCTGGTGGCGATCTTCGCCGAGCGGGAGTCCCACGCCGCCTATTTCCTCGAGCAGCAGGACATGACCCGGTACGACGCGGTCAACTACATCTCGCACGGCATCACCAAATCCGGGGACTCCGAGACGCGGCGGGTGCGTGGCGCGGAGGAGGGCGGCTCGGCCGGTCTCGGCGAGGAGGGTGAGCGCGCGGGCTCCGGCTCGCCGCTCGAGGATTTCTGCGTCAACCTCAACGAAAAGGCCGAGGCGGGCAAGATCGACCCGCTGATCGGTCGCGAGCGCGAGCTCAACCGCACCATCCAGGTGCTCTGCCGGCGGCTGAAGAACAATCCGATCTATGTCGGCGACGCCGGCGTGGGCAAGACCGCGATCGCCGAGGGTCTGGCGCGGCGCATCGTCGAGGGCGACGTGCCGGAGGTCCTCAAGGGCGCGGTGATCTACGCGCTCGACATGGGCGCGCTGCTGGCGGGCACCCGCTATCGCGGCGACTTCGAGGAGCGGCTCAAGGCCGTCATGAAACAGCTCGAGAAGCTCGAGGATTCGATCCTGTTCATCGACGAGATCCATACCGTGATCGGGGCGGGGGCGACCTCGGGCGGCGCGCTGGACGCCTCCAACCTGCTCAAGCCGGCGCTGGCCTCGGGGGCGATTCGCTGCATCGGCTCAACTACCTACAAGGAATACCGCCAGTTCTTCGAGAAGGATCGGGCGCTCGTTCGGCGATTCCAGAAGATCGACGTGGCCGAGCCCTCGGTTCCCGACGCGATCGAGATCATGAAGGGGCTGCAGCCCTATTTCGAGGACTTCCACAAGGTCAAATACACCGACGAGGCGGTCAAGGCGGCGGTGGAGCTCTCGGCGCGCTACATCAATGACCGGCGCCTGCCCGACAAGTCGATCGACGTGGTGGACGAGACCGGCGCCTCGCTGAAGCTGTTGCCGGAGGAGGAGCGCAAGAAGGTCATCGACATCGAAGACGTCGAGGCGACGGTGGCCACCATGGCCCGGATTCCGCCGAAAACCGTCTCGAAGTCGGATTCCGAGCTCCTGGCGGGGCTCGAAAAGAACCTCAAGACGGTGGTCTTCGGCCAGGACGACGCCATCGGGGCGCTGGCCGCCTCGATCAAGCTGGCCCGCGCCGGGCTCAGGGAGCCCGAGAAGCCGATTGGCTCGTATCTGTTCACCGGCCCCACCGGGGTCGGCAAGACCGAGGTCGCCCGCCAGCTCGCGGACACGCTGGGGGTGGAACTGCTGCGCTTCGACATGTCCGAATACATGGAGCGGCACACCGTCTCGCGGCTGATCGGGGCGCCGCCGGGCTATGTCGGATTCGACCAGGGCGGGCTGATGACCGACGGCGTCGACCAACACCCGCATTGCGTGATGCTGCTCGACGAGATCGAGAAGGCGCATCCGGACCTGTTCAACATCCTGTTGCAGGTCATGGACCACGGCAAGCTCACCGACCACAACGGCAAACAGGTCGATTTCCGCAACGTCATCCTGATCATGACCTCCAATATCGGGGCCATGGAGCTGGCGCGCGAGCCGATGGGCTTCGGGCGCTCCCGGCGCGAGGGCGAGGACGAGGACGCGCTCAAGCGCCTGTTCACGCCGGAATTCCGTAACCGGCTCGATTCGGTGATCTCATTCGCCTCGCTGCCCCCGGAGGTGGTCACCCGGGTGGTCGACAAATTCATCATGCAACTCGAGGCGCAGCTCGAGGAGCGCGGGGTGGCGATCGAGCTGACCGAGGCGGCCAACCAGTGGATCGCCACGCGCGGCTACGACGAGCGCATGGGCGCAAGGCCGCTGGGCCGGGTGATCCAGGAATACGTCAAGAAGCCTCTGGCCGACGAGGTGCTGTTCGGCAATCTCAAGGACGGCGGGCTGGTCCAGGTTGACGTCGCGGAGGACGGCCAATCCCTGCATTTGAAAACCCTGCCCCCGCAGCCGGCGCGCCCGAAGGCGATCGGGGCCCCGAAAGGGGCCGGCAAGGCGGACAAGTCCGACAAGATCGATGACGACGGCGGCGAGGGCGGCGGCAAACCGCCGCGCTCGCCGGGCCGCGTCCCGTCGGCCTCCAAGAAGGCCCGCAAGAGCCCGCAAAAGAGCGGCTAACACGGCGCAGCCGATAGACCGCGCGCTCCAGCGCCACACCACCCTACACGCCGTCATTGCGAGCCCGCGTCAGCGGGCGCGGCAATCCGGAGCCGCTTGCTGAGAGGCTGCCGCTCTGGATTGCTTCGTCGCTTCGCTCCTCGCAATGACGACGGATGTTGCCTCCGGCCCCGCCTAGCCCTGTGCCAGCGCCTTGCGGATCGCCTCGGCGTGGGCGGCCAGTTGGTCCGGGTCGGCCATCTCGCCGGTCTGCGGGGCCATCGCCACCCCCTCATAGACGGGGATGATATGGAAGTGCAGGTGGAAGACGGACTGGCCGGCGGGCGCCTCGTTGAACTGGATGATTCTGAGCCCGTCCGGCTGGAAGGCGGCGTTCACCGCCCTGGCGACCGTCTGGACCTTGACGATGAGGTCGGCGAGCACCTTCGGATCGGCGTCCAGGAGATTGCGCGAGCCGGTCTTCGGCACCACCAGCGTGTGCCCGACCGCGTTGGGCATCACGTCCATGAAGGCGACGGTGGTCTCGTCTTCGTAGACCCGCTGGCTGGGCATCTCGCCGGCGATGATCTTGGCGAAGATGTTGTCGGGGCTGTACGGTTTCATCGCGCCAGCTCCGCCGGTGCCGCCGCCGCCGTCCGCCGGGCCGGGCGCTGCAGAAAGCGGAACCGGAAATAGTTCAGGAGCGCCAGGCCCGTATAGGTCACCGGCACATAGGTGAAGCCGCGCCGGATGAAGAACAGCGCCACGGCGACCGCGGTCGTCGCCGAAATCAGCCCCCGCCCCATGCGCGAGGTGAAGGCCGAGGGCACGATATGGCGGTAGATCAGCTGCTTTGATCGGGAATAGTCCAGCGCCCGGGCGGCGAATGCGCGCTTGGAGGTCGCGTAGTCCTTCAGCCCCCGCATCCCGAAATCGCCGTGCAGCTCGATTTCCGAGCCCAGCCCCCAGACTTCCGGCGGCACCAGCCGCTCGCGGCCCATCGCGGTGAACCGATCGATGAGATCGCAGAAAGTGACGTAGTTGGCGTTCCAGCAGTCGCCGGTCTTCAGCCCGTGGGCGAGCACCAGCACGTCGGCCCGGGCCAGCTTGCCTTTCATCCGCTCGTAGTCGCCGGCGGCGTAGTCGACGCCGAACTTGGCGGTCTCGACGGTGGCGCCGGATTTTTCGAGCCGCTCGACCAGCGCCGAGCCGAAGGCGCCGGAGGCGCCGGTCACCAGAAACCGCCTTCCGGCGATCTGGCAGGCGGTGCCCATCACGAGGTCGAATGCTGACAGGAAGGAGGCGTAGAACTGGTTGGGATGGACGTGGTGGAGGGCGTGATAGGAGGGCGTCACGAGCCAGAACCCTTGCGTGCCGCTCAACCTGTCCATGGCCATGTGGTTGTAGTCGCGCCCCTCCTCGAAAATCCGCGCCACGAAGAACACCGTGTGCGCCCCTGCCACGATCGCCACCGCTACCCAGCTGAAGACGATCCCGAACACCAGAGTGCCGGCCATCGAGGTCAGGTACTCGGGCACCAGGTGCGCCCAGAGATTGGCCCGCACCAGTTCGGGATGCACGTCCATGTTGGGGTCGAGGAACCGGTGATGGACGTCGTGCCAGCGCGCGAAGGTGCGCAGGAGGCCAAACCGCGAGTCCTGCCAGCGGTGCAGCAAGTAGTGGACGATGTCGAACAGGAAGGTCGAAGCCGCGAAGACGACCGCCGCTTGCGCCGCCAGCCAGCCGATTTCCGAGATGCTCATCAGCGCCTCTTGAGCTCCGTCGACTGGTGCCACGGCGCCCCGGGGCTGTCAATCGGGGCGAAGCGGGGCCTAGTCGCCTTCCTCCACCTCCCGGAACGGCGCGTAGCGCGCCAGTATCGCCTGGTCCCGGTCCACCTCGGCGCGCTCGAAGTCGAGATGCTCGGCGACGGCGCTTCTGAGGCCCTCATGGGCGATCCAGTGCGCCGAATAGGTGGTGCAGGGCAGATATCCCCGCGCCAGCTTGTGTTCGCCCTGCGCCCCCGCCTCGACGCGGCTCAGCCCGCGTTCGATCGCGAAGTCGATCGCCTGATAGTAGCACAGCTCGAAATGCAGGAACGGAAAGTGCCCGCTGGCGCCCCAGTAACGGCCGTAGAGGGCGTCGTCGCCGATCAGGTTGAGCGCTCCCGCCACGTAGCGGTCGTCCTGGCGCGCCAGCACCAGCAGCACCCGGTCGGGCATCGTCGCCCCGAGCCTCGAGAAGAACTCCCGATTGAGATACGGCCGGCCCCATTTGCGCGCGCCGGTGTCCATGTAAAACCCGTACATCGCGTCCCAGTGCCGCTCGGTGATCGCCTCGCCGGTGACCTGCTCGATGTCGAGCCCGTCCGCCACCGCGCCGCGCCGCTCGCGCCGTATCGCCTTGCGCTTGCGCGCGGTCAGCGAGCCCAGGAAGTCCGCGAAGCTCGCATAGCCGGCGTTTTCCCAGTGGAATTGCCGGTCGAGCCGCGGCAGCCAGCCGGCCTCGGCCATCATCGCCTGCTCGGCTTCGGGCAGAAACGTGGCGTGGGCCGAGGAGGCGCCGCGCTCCAGCGCCAGGCGTTCGGCGGCTTCCGTCAGCGCCCGCTTCACCGCCTCGTCCCGGTGGTCGCGGGCCAACAGCTTGGGCGCCGGCACCGGGGTGAAGGGCACCGAGATCTGGAGTTTGGGGTAGTAGCGGCCGCCGGCGCGCTCGAAGGCGTCGGCCCAGCCCCAGTCGAAGACATATTCGCCCCGCGAATGCGATTTCAGATAGGCCGGCATCAGCCCCGCCACCTGACCGGTGGTTTCCCTGAGGACGATATGCTGCGGCGCCCAGCCGGTCCGCGCGGTGGCGCTGCCGGAGGCCTCGAGTGCCACGAAAAAATCGTGTTCTAGGAACGGGTTGGCCGGACGTTCTGCGCCGCTTCCTGACGCGCACCGGTTCCAGTCGGCGGCGTCGATCTCGGCCGCGGACGGGTAGACGGTGGCGATCAGCTGGCGTTCGGCGTCCATTCAGCCTCCGGCCGTCTCCGGCAGGTAGCCCTCGAAGACAATCTGGTCGGCATTTTCCAGCGCCTTTGCGGCGTCGGCGTGGCTGCGCACGGTCCAGGCCATCACTTTCTTGCCCACCCGTCTGAGCAGCGCGATGGCGGGCAGTTCCAGTGCATGGCGCTCGCAGGAGACGAAATCGAACTGGTTGCCCGGCGCGTGCACGAGTTGCCTGAGCGCCATCCGGCGGGCCAGGCTGAGGGTGTCGTCGGCGGTCGCGCTGGTGTTGCCGGCATCGACGATCACGCCGACGGGGCCCTCGAACCCGGCCTTCTTGACCCCGGTGACGAGCCGCGGCTCGAAGGACTTGAAGGCGAGGGGGCCCTTGTAGCCCCTGGCGGCTTTGACCGCCGCCTTCGCCAGCGCCAGCATGCCGCGGTCCTGCGGCTTGAGCTCGACGATCAGCGGCACCTTTGCGTCGACAAGCGCCAGCAGATCCGAAAAGCGCATCGGGGTCTCGGCGGTGCCCTTGAGCGGGGTTGTCTCCAGCGTTTCGGCGTCGATGCCCGCGACCGGTCCGCTCAGCTTGGTCAGCCGGCCCAGATCGGCGTCGTGAAAGACCATGGGGACCTTGTCGCGCGTCAGCTGCAGGTCGCACTCGATGGCAAACCCCGCCTCGATGGCGGCCCGGAAGGCCGAGCGGGTGTTCTCGACGATCCCGCGCGCCCCGTCATGCAGGCCGCGATGGGCGATGGGAACCGCGAAGATGGCGCTTACGGTTTCGCTCACGCGCCCAGTTCCACCACCGCCTCGATTTCGACCGCCGCCCCCAGGGGCAGCGAGGCGACGCCGAAGGCGGCGCGGGCGTGCCGGCCCGCCTCGCCGAAGATCTCGACGAAGAGGTCCGAGGCCCCGTTGGCGACCAGGTGATGCTGGACGAAGTCCGGCGTGGCGTTGACGAGCACCATCAGCCGCACGACGCCCGCCACCCGCTCAAGCTGAACCCCGGCCCCGGCCTTGATCTGCGCCAGGATGGCGACGGCGGCGGCCCGGGCCGCCCGCTGCCCCGCCTCGACGTCGAGGTCGGCGCCCAGTTTGCCGGTGATGACGCCGCCGGCGTCCGCCGAAATCTGTCCGGAAACGAACAGCAGGTTGCCGGCGCGCCTGAGGGGCACGTAGTTGGCCGCCGGCGCCGGCGGCGCGTCGAGCGCGATGCCGAGCGCGGCCAGGCGGTCGTCGATTTTACCCATGGTTGCGTCTCCGCCCGGCGGCTTCGCCCGCGGTCAGGCAATCCCGGCACAGATACGGGACCTCCGCCACCGTCAGCCGTCCGGATTGGCGCGATACCAGGCCCGCATCACCGCCTCGGCGTCGAGCGAGGCGTTGGCGCAGGCGGCCCTGAGCGCCGCTTCGTGATGCACGAAATAGTCGAGCAGTCCCCGGCGCAACGCCGGCGTGCCGAGCTGGGCCCGCAGCCCCCCGGGGTCGAGCCCGGTGGCGGCGAGAAAGGCGGCGAGCTCGGCGGGGTCGCTGGCGAGGTAATCCAGGCACGCCGCGGCGAACGCGGAAAGCGCGTCGCGAGGGGTTTGAAAGGAGTTCATTGCTTGGTCATTACGTGTTTTGTAAGGTTTTGATGTTAGCCGAGAATCGGGGTTTTTCGAAGCCTCGACTCAAGAAGGATCGTCGTCGGGCACATGCCGAAAACCGTTCTGATCGTGGAGGACAACGAGCTCAACATGAAGCTCTTCCACGATCTGCTTGAATCGCGCGGCTATCAGACCATTCAGACGCGCAACGGGATGGAGGCCCTGGAACTCGCCCGCGCCCATCATCCGGACCTCATTCTCATGGACATCCAGCTCCCCGAGGTCTCGGGGCTGGTGGTCACCAAGTGGTTGAAGGAAGACGAGGAACTTGCCCCGATCCCCGTGATCGCGGTGACCGCCTTCGCCATGAAAGGCGACGAGGAGCGCATCCTGCAGGGCGGTTGCGAGGGATATATCTCCAAGCCGATCTCGGTGCCGCATTTCCTGGAAACCATTCACAGCTATATCGGCGCCGCCGAGTGAGCGGCCGATCGGCAGCGGGGCGAACGCCTCCGCGCCAGCGAGCAGGAACGAGCCGCCCATGACAGCCCGTGTGCTGGTCGTCGACGACAGTCCCACCAACGTCAAGCTGCTCGAAGCCCGCCTGACGGCCGAGTATTTCGACGTCGTGGGCGTCAACTCCGGCGCTGAGGGGATCGAGGTGTGCCGCGCCGGGGACGCCGACATCGTGCTGCTCGATGTCATGATGCCCGAGATGGACGGGTTCGAGGTCTGCCGGCGGCTCAAGGCCGACCCCTTCACCCGCGACATTCCGGTGGTGATGGTGACCGCCCTCGACCAGCCTTCGGACCGGGTCAAGGGTCTGGAGGCCGGCGCCGACGATTTCCTGACCAAGCCGGTCGACGACGTGGCGCTGCTGGCGCGGGTCAAATCCCTGGTGCGCCTCAAGGTGCTCACCGACGAGCTGCGCTCGCGGGCGGTGACCGGAAAGACGATCGCCATCGAGGACGCGGTCGGCATGACCGGCTCGATCAATGGCGAGGGTGGCAAGATCCTGCTGGTCGACGACGATCCGCGCTCCGCCAGGCGGATCTCCGAGAGCGTCGAGCCCTCGCACAAGGTCACGGTGGTGCCCGACCCCGCGGACGCGGTTCTCAGGGTCGTCGAGGACGAATATGAACTGGGCATCGTCTCGATGGCGCTGAAGGCCCACGATCCGCTGCGCATCTGCTCGCAGCTGAGGACCCTCGAACAGTCCCGGCTGATGCCGATCATCCTGTTGGCCGAGGAGCACGACAAGCCGAAGGTCGTGCACGGGCTGGAGCTGGGGGTGAACGACTTCATCCAGCGGCCGGTCGAGCGCAACGAGCTGGCGGCGCGGGTGCGCACCCAGATCAAGCGTTACCGCTACTCGCTGGAATTGCGCGAGAACCTCTCCAACACCGTCGCCATGGCCGTCGTCGACGGACTGACGGGGCTCTACAACCGCCGCTATTTCGACCGTCACCTGGCGCTGATGCTGGAGCGCTCGCGCGAACAGGAGCGCGACCTGAGCGTCCTGATGATGGATATCGACCATTTCAAGCAGGTCAACGACAGCTGGGGCCACGACGCTGGCGACACGGTGCTGAAGGAATTCGCCCGCCGCCTGCAGCGCTCGATCCGAGGCGTCGATCTGGCCTGCCGCTACGGCGGCGAGGAATTCGTGGTTCTGATGCCGGACACCGATCTCGAGAACGCCAGCGCGGTCGCCGAGCGGGTGCGGCACGCGACCGCCAGCGAGCCGTTCGAGGCGGGCGCCGATCGCCCCCTGGAGATCACCGTGAGCGTCGGCCTGGCGCTGAAGGAAGGCGAGACCGAAACGCCCGCGAGCCTGCTCAAGCGCGCCGACCGCTCGCTCTACCGGGCGAAGCGCGAGGGGCGCAACCGGGTGGTGTATGAGGCCGCCTGAAGGCGCCGGCATCACCCGGCGAAAAGGGCCCGAAACGGGCCGATTTTAACCGATCCGGTTAGGGTTAAGCCTTTTAGTTACCACGGGAATTTCGCGTTTCCCGTGCATTTTGGGTTTGGCGTGACCCTCTCGCATCAATATCCTCGGGGCCGAGTTTGGGATCGCGTTTTGCGACGCGGCAAGTCCCCTACGGTAAACCTCAGGTCCGCCGCAACTCCTGGGTCCGTAGGGAGGCTGGTTCGGCTCCGGAAAGAGTGGCCTCTTCGACTACCGGGCCGGACCAGCCACTTTCGACACCAAGGGCCCCGCCGCCGTGCGGGGCCTTTTTCGTGACGACCGTCCGCTTCGCAACCGGCCGTGCAGCCGCTACACTCCAGGCGTGCTGCCGTGGGGGGCGCCGGGAGGGGCCGATGGCCGAGATGCAAATCCGCTTCGACGACGGGGCTCGCTACGAACGCGCGATGGGCGCCTGGAGCCGTCTGGTGGGCCACCGGTTCCTCGACTGGCTGGCGGCCACCGCGGGCCTCAAATGGGCCGATATCGGCTGCGGCAATGGGGTCTTCAGCGAACTGATCGTCGAGCGGTGCGCGCCGGCCGAGGTGGTCGGCGTCGACCCCTCGGAGGGCCAGCTCGCCTTTGCCCGCGCGCGGCCCTCGGCGGGGGTGCCGGAATTCCTGCAGGGCGACGCCATGGCGCTGCCCTTCGACGCCGACCGGTTCGACATGGCCACCATGGCGCTGGTGATCTTCTTCGTGCCCGATCCGGCCGGGGCCGTCGCCGAAATGGCGCGGGTCGTCGGCCCCGGCGGCACGGTCGCCGCCTATGCGTGGGACGTCTTCGAGGCCGACTGGCCCCTGGGTCCGTTCCACGCCGAGCTGCGGGAGTTGGGCGTCACCACACCGCGGCCACCAAGCGCCGAAGCGGGCCGCATGGAGGATTTGGCGGGGCTTTGGGCGGACGCCGGCCTCGAAGGCGTCGAAGCGACGGAAGTATCGGTCAAACGGACCTTCGCCGATTTCGATGATTTGTGGTCGGCAATGACGGGCTCGACCATCGGCCGGTTGGTCGCCGAAATGGATGCCGGCAGCGTCGAAGACCTCAAACGCCGGGTGCAGGCGCGTCTGCCGGCCGCCGCCGACGGCCGCATCACCTACGGCGCCCGTGCCAACGCCATCCGGGGCACGGTGCCGGGATAAGGGGGCAGCGGCCGGAGGCGGCGGGTGAAAGCGCCACCCATCTCCTCATTGTCGGGCTTTGCCCGGCTATCCTGAGCGAGGCAAACCCGGCCGCGCCCCAAAAAAGCCAAAGGCCCCGTCCGTCCGGACGAGGCCCCAAAAAAGCGCGGGAAGCGGGCGGGGCCGCTACTTGATCTTGGTTTCGGTGAACTCGACGTGCTTGCGGGCGACCGGGTCGTATTTCTTCATCTTCAGCTTGTCGGTCATCGTCCGCGCGTTCTTCTTGGCAACGTAGAAGAAGCCGGTGTCGGCGCTCGAGACCAGCTTGATCTTGACGGTGTTGGCCTTGGCCATGGGCGGCTCCTGGGGGGCGGCCGGCGGGCCGGGTGGCCCGCGGGCGGGAAAATCGCGCGCAACCTAGGCGCCCGGCGGCGAAAGTCAAGACGGTCGGGCGATCCCTAGGCGGACCGCTTGCGGCCCCGCCGCTGCCGCCTGGCGCCGCGGCGGGGGGCACTGCGCCGGCGCCCGGCGGCGGTGACCTCGCCCTCGCTGAGGAGCTCGAAGCGCAGCGCGCCGGCCATCGGGGCGGCCTCGATCAGCCGCACCTCGACCCTGTCGCCGACCCGGAAGCGCTCGCCGGTCTCATCCCCGACCAGCGCCAGCTCGGCCTCGACCAGCCGGAACCAGTCGCGCCCGAGGCTGGCCGCCGGCACGAAGCCGTCGGCGCCGGTGGTGTCCAGGCTGACGAACAGGCCGGCCCTTGTGACCCCGGAAATCCGCCCCGTGAAGCGCTCGCCCACCTTGTCGGCGAGGTAGAGCGCCAGCAGCCGGTCCTCGGTCTCGCGCTCGGCCGCCATCGCCCTTCGTTCGGCCATCGAAAGGTGCTGGCCGATGCCGGCGAGCTTATTCTCGGTCGCCTCGCTGAGCCCGCCGGGGCCGAGCCCCAGGGCCCTTATCAGCGCGCGGTGCACCACCAGATCGGCATAGCGGCGGATGGGCGAGGTGAAATGCGCGTAGCGCCTGAGATTGAGCCCGAAATGCCCGTAGTTGTCGTCGGCATATTCGGCCTGGGCCTGGGCCCTGAGGATCAGCTCGTGGATGAGCTCGGGGCTCGGATGGTCGCCGGCCCGGGCCAGGATGCGGTTGAAATGCAGGGGTCTGAGCGCCCGGTCCTTGACCAGCGACAGCTGCATTGTCTTGAGCGCCGTGCGCAGATCCTCGAGCTTTTGCATCGAAGGGGCGTCGTGGACCCGGTAGAGCAGGGGCGTGTCATAGGCCTCCAGCGTTTCGGCGGCCGAGACGTTGGCCGCGATCATCATCTCCTCGATCAGCCGGTGGGCGGCCAGCCGCTCGGGGACGACGACGTCCGCAACCAGGCCATAACGGTCGAGCCGGATGCGCCGCTCGGGCAGGTCGAGGTCGAGGGGCTGGCGTTTCTCGCGGGCGGTTCTGAGGGCGCCGTGGGCGGCCCAGAGGGGCTTCAGCACCGCTTCGAGCAGCGGCCCGGTCACCTCGTCGGGATTGCCGTCGATCGCCGCCTGGGCCTGGGTGTAGGTCAGGCGCGCCGCCGAGCGCATCAGCACGCGATGAAAGCTGTGCCCCCGGCGCTCGCCGTCGGGACCGACGACCATCCGCACCGCCAGGGCCGGCCGGTTTTCGCCGGGCCTGAGCGAGCAGAGATCGGTCGACAGCCGCTCGGGCAGCATCGGCACGACGCGATCCGGGAAATAGACCGAATTGCCGCGCTCATAGGCCTCGCGGTCGAGCGCCGTGCCGGGAAGCACATAGAAGGCGACGTCGGCGATCGCGACCGTGATGACAAACCCGCCCGGATTGGCCGGATCGGGGTCCGGCGCGGCGTGGACGGCGTCGTCGTGGTCCTTGGCGTCTTCGGGGTCGATGGTGACCAGGGGCACATCACGCCAGTCTTCGCGATCCTTCGCGCCGGCGGGCTCGGCGGCTTCGGCCTCCGCCAGGGCGGCGCCGGAGAAGGTGTGGGGGATATCGAGATTGGTCAGCGCGATCAGAGAAATCGCTTTCTCGCTCAAGGGGTTGCCGACGACCGAGGTGACCCGGGCAGCGGCGGCGCGGCCCTCGCCGATGGGTTCGACTTCGACGAGATCGCCGTCCTTGGCGTCGCCGAGATCGCCGGCGCGGATCGTCGCCTCCCGCCCCTTGCGCTCGACCGGCTCCAGCCGTGCGCCGCCCTTTGTCTGGTGCACGATGCCGATCATGGCGCGGCGCGGGCGGTCGAGGATCTTCATCGCCCGGGCGCCGTAGGCGGGCGTCTCGCCGTCCCGGCGCTCGATGCGGGCCAGCACCCGGTCGCCGGGGCCGGGCACCACGCGGGCGCGGTGCGGGGTGACGATTTCCACCGGCGGCCGCGGGCCGGCTTCAGTGTCCCATTTGAGCGGGTAGGCGAGCATCGCCTCGGGATCGGCGTCGGGCGGGATCTCCAAAACCGCGACCGAGGGCAGACCGGCGCTCGGCCGCACCCGCCGCCGGCCGCCGGCGATCAGCCCTTCGTCGCGCATCTCGCGCAACAGATCGTTGAACGGCCGCCGGGCGGCGCCCTTGATGCCGAACGCCCGAATGAGCTCGCGCTTGGCGGAAAGGTCGGGGTTGTCGGCGAGGAACTTCAGCACTTCGGCGCGGCTCGGGATTTTGGCCGCGTCGTTGCCGGGTTCGCCGGGTTGCTTTCGATCGCCGGATTTCCGGCTGCGCATGGCGCGGTCCCGAGTGCTCAGCTGCGGGCCCGGGCGCGCTTGCGTCCGCCCCCGGCCGCCTTGGCGGCGATCAGCGCCAGCGCCTGCTCCATCGTCACGTCTTCGGGCGCGGTGTCCTTGGGCAGGGTCGCGTTGATCTTGCCGTGATTGACGTAGGGCCCGTAGCGGCCCTCGCGGACCGTCACCTCGCCGCCGTCGGGATGCGGGCCGAGGTTCTTGACGACGCTGGACGTTCCGCGGCCGCCGCCGGCCGCCTTGCGGGCGAGCAGATCGACGGCGCGGTTGAGCCCGACGCTGAAGACCTCGTCGACCTCGGGCAGGTTTGCATATTTGCCCTGATGGGAGACGAAGGGGCCGTAGCGCCCGATGCCGGCGGTGATCGGCTCGCCGGTTTCGGGATGCAGGCCCACCTGGCGCGGCAGGGACAACAGACGCAGGGCGCCTTCGAGATCGATCGTTTCGGCGTCCCAGCCGCGCGGCACGCCGGCGCGCCTGGCTTCCTTGCCCTCACCGAGCTGCACGTAGGGCCCGTAGCGGCCGGTGCGCTGGGTGACCGGCAGGGAGGTCTCCGGATCGTCGCCGAGCACCCTGGGGCCGCCGCCTTCGCCTTCGCCCTTGGCGGCGTCGGCAAGCTGCCTTGTGTAGTTGCATTCGGGGTAGTTCGAGCAGCCGATGAAGGCGCCGTAGCGCCCGACCTTGAGCGACAGCCTTCCGTCGCCGCAGTTGGGACAGGTGCGCGGGTCGGCGCCGTCCTCGCGGGCCGGGAAAATGTGATCGCCGAGCAGCTCGTTGAGCGCGTCCAGCACCTCGGAGACCCGCAGATCCTGGATTTCGGCGATGTGGGCGGAGAAATCGGTCCAGAACCGCCGAAGCACGTCCTTCCACTCGATCCTGCCGGCGGAAATCTCGTCGAGCTCGGCCTCGAGATTGGCCGTGAAATCGTATTCGACGTAGCGGGTGAAGAAGCTCTGCAAAAAGGCGGTGACCAGCCGCCCGCGGTCCTCGGGCACCAGCGCCTTCTTCTCGAGCCGCACATAGTCGCGGTCTTTGAGGACCGCCAGCGTCGAGGCGTAGGTGGAGGGACGGCCGATGCCCAGCTCCTCCATGCGCCGGATGAGGCTGGCCTCGGTGTAGCGCGGCGGCGGCTGCGTGAAATGCTGCTCGGCGACGCAATCGACGAGCGCCGGGGTGTCGCCCTCGGCCAGGGCCGGCAGGTCGCGGCTCTCCTCGTCCTTGTCAGAGGTCGGCACGGCGTAGAGCGCGAGGAACCCCTCGAAGGTGGTGACCGAGCCGGTGGCCCTGAGCGTCATGGGACGGTCGGCGCCGGCGACGTCGAGATCGACGGTGGTTCGCTCGATCTCGGCGGCGCGCATCTGGGAAGCCAGGGCGCGCTTCCAGATCAGCTCGTAGAGCCTGAGCTGTTCCGATTCGAGCTGCGGGAGCGTCTCGGGGCGCCGGGAAAGGTCGGTGGGGCGGATCGCCTCGTGCGCTTCCTGGGCGTTCTTGGCCTTGGTCTGATAGAGGCGCGGCTTGTCGGGCAGGTAGTGATCGCCGAACTGGCCGGCGATCTGGCGGCGCGCCGCATCGATCGCTTCGGGGGCCATCTGCACCGCGTCGGTGCGCATGTAGGTGATCAGCCCGACGCTTTCGCCGCCCACCGTCACGCCCTCATACAGGCGCTGCGCGACCTGCATCGTCCGCGAGGGCGAAAAGCCCAGGCGATTGGAGGCGTCCTGCTGCAGGGTGGAGGTGGTGAAAGGGGCGTAGGGGTTGCGCTTCTGCGGCTTCTTCTCGACCGAGGTCACCTGCAGCCGGCCGGCCTTGACCGCGTCGCGGATGGCGGTGGCGTCGGCCTCGTTGGCGATGTCGAGCCGGTCGAGCTTTTTGCCGTCCAGGGCGAACGCCCGCGCTTCGAACCCCATGCCGGCCTGTTCGAGGGAGGCGGTGACCGACCAGTATTCGGTCGGCTTGAAGCGCTCGATGTCCGCCTCGCGTTCGCTCACCAGCCTGAGTGCCACCGACTGCACGCGGCCGGCCGAACGCGAGCCGGGCAGCTTGCGCCAAAGGATCGGGGAGAGGGAAAAGCCGACAAGATAGTCGAGCGCGCGGCGCGCCAGATAGGCGTCGACCAACGGCTCGTCGATCTCGCGCGGGTGGGCCATCGCCTCCTGAACCGCCGATTTGGTCACCGCGTTGAAGACCACCCGGCGCACCGGCTTGCCGTTCAGGACCTTTTTCGACCTCAAAACGTTCAGCACATGCCAGGAAATGGCTTCGCCCTCGCGGTCCGGGTCGGTGGCGAGGATCAGCTCGTCGGCGTCCTTGACGGCGCGGGCGATCTCGGCGAGCCGCTTCTTGGCCGCCGAATCGACTTCCCAGACCATCTCGAAATCCTCGTCCGGCTTCACCGAGCCGTCCTTGGACGGCAGGTCGCGGACGTGCCCGAAGGAGGCGAACACCTCGTAGTCGGGTCCGAGATAGCGATTGATTGTCTTGGCCTTGGCGGGGCTTTCGACGATGACGACTTTCATGATGGACGCGGGTTCCGGGGCCGGGCCGAAGCGCGGCGCAACATGGTGAACCGATACCGCGCTGTCAAACCCAAAGCGCGCGATTTCGCGTCATTCGGCCCGGCGCAGCTTTGCTGCGGCTTTTTTCGCGGCGGCGGTGCGCGCCTCGGTCAGCGCGGCCATGGCGGTGCGCGTCTCAGCGAGACGATCGGGATCGACGGTGGCGGGCGAGCCGGCCGAAAACGGCGGCTGCGGCGCGTATTCCATCGACAGCTGCACGAGCTCGGCGCGTTGGCGCCCGAACAGCGCGTCGGCCAGGGTCAGCGCGAAGTCGATGCCGGCGGTGACCCCGGCGCCGGTGATCCGGTCGCGGTCGATGACGACCCGCTCGGGCGTCGGGATCGCCCCGAACAGCGCCAACTGCTCGATCGAGGCCCAATGGCAGGTGGCGCGATAGCCGGTCAGCAGGCCGGCGGCGGCGAGGACGAGGGAGCCGGTGCAAACCGACGTCACGTAGCGCGCGCCGTCGGCCTGGCGGGCGAGGAAGGCCAACACCTCCGCGTCGTCCATCAGGGCGAGCTGGCCGGGGCCGCCGGGCACGAACAAGATGTCGGCCTGCGGACACTCGGCGAGGGTCCGGGTCGGCAGGATGCGCAGCCCGCTGGCATCGCGAACCGGATCGAGGCCTTTCCAAACCAGGTCGATGGCCAGCTCCGGACAGCGCGCGAAGACCTCGAACGGCCCGGTCAGGTCGAGCTGGGTCATTTGGGGATAGGCGAGCATGACGACATTCATGGGGCATTTCCTCGGAGGTCGGGGGTGCCCAGGCGAGCGGCTGCCGTCGGTCCGCGCTCCCTCGTGGTGCTCCACTTCTCGCCAGTCGCGCGGCCGCCGCCAGTATCGCTGTGCGGGCCGGCGCGGGCAAGGCCGGATCAGCCCCTGAGCGCCACCAGTTGCCCCGCCGAGCGCTCGATGCGGCCGGCGATTTCGAGCTCCAGGAGGATTGTCTGGACCTGAGCGGGCCCCAACCCCGACTGCGCGATGAGCTCGTCGACCGCGACCGGGGTGACCGAAAGCAGGTTCGCGAGGCGGGCCCGATCGTCCTGGGTGGCCTCGGTATCGTCGGCAAAATCGGCGAAGGCAGGCGCGTCGGCCTCGGGCTCCTCGAAGAGGCTTTGGGGGCGGGCGCTCGAAAGCTGTTCGATGACGTCGGCGGCTTCGCGGGTCAGGGTGGCGCCTTCGCGGATGAGCGAATTGACCCCCTCGGCCCTCGGATCGAGAGGCGAGCCGGGGACCGCGAAGACCTCCCGGTTCTGTTCGAGCGCGAAGCGGGCGGTGATGAGCGAGCCGGAGCGTTTGGCGGCTTCGATGATCACCACCCCGCGGGCGATCCCGGAGATCAGGCGATTGCGGCGCGGGAAGTCGCGGGCGCGCGGGATATGGCCGAGCGGCATCTCCGAGACCAGCGCGCCGGCGTTGGCGAGGATGTCCTCGGCGAGGGGGAGGTTTTGGTCCGGGTAGATGCGGTCGAGGCCGCCGGCCAGCACCGCGATCGTGCCGGTTTCGAGGGCGGCGGCGTGGGCGGCGGCGTCGATGCCGCGGGCCAGGCCCGAGACGACGACATAGCCGGCGCGGCCCAATTCACCGGCGAGCTTGCCGGTGAGCGTGCGCCCCGGCGCCGAGGCGTTGCGGGCCCCGACGATCGCCACCGCATCGCGGCGGAGGATGTCGCCGGCGCCCAGGATCGCCAGCAGCGGCGGGGGACCGTGGATGTGGCGCAGCATCGGGGGGTAGTCGGGCTCGCCGACGGCCACGAACCGGCCGCCGAGCTCGTCGAGGGCATCGATCTCGCGTTCGGCGTCCTCCAGCTCGGGAATGTCCGGCGCGGCGGCGGCCCCGCCCTGACGGGCGATCCGGGGCAACGCGTCGATGGCGGCGGCGGCCGAGCCGAAGCGGTTGATCAGGCGCCGGAAGGTCGCCGGGCCGACGCTGTCGGTGCGGATCAGGCGCAGCCAGTCGCGGCGCTGGGCGGAGCCGAGCTCGGCGGCGGTGAATTCGCCGTCCGGCAGCGGGCTCACGACGGATCGGCGGGTTCGTGGCCCCCCGCGTCGCCACGCTCCCCGATCCGGGTCTCGGTGCCGGCGACGAGGCGCTGGATGTTCGCCCAGTGCCGGGAGTAGAGCAGCAGGCCGAGCGCGGCCGTGAACGCGGCGAGGGCGGGGCCGGACCAGATCCAGGCGAACACCGGCGTGGATGCGGCGGCGATCAGCGCCGCCAGGGACGAATAGCGCCGGGCGGCCGCGACGATCAGCCAGACGATGCAGAACAGCACGCCGACGATCCAGTTCAGCGTCAGCATCACGCCGATATAGGTGGCGACGCTCTTGCCGCCGCGGAACCTCAGCCACACCGGCCAGGCGTGGCCGACGAAGGCGCCGGCACCGGCGGCCATGGCGGCGAACTCACCTCCAAAGCGGGTCGCCAGCCAAACCGCCGCAGCGCCCTTGCCGGCGTCGAGCAGCAGCGTCAGCGCCGCCAGCTCCCGACGGCCCGTCCTGAGCACGTTGGTGGCGCCGATACTATGCGAGCCGATGGCACGGACGTCGCCGAGGCCGGCGGCGCGGGTGATCAGCAGCCCGAAGGGGATCGAGCCGAGCAGGTATCCGGCGATGGCGGCGAGAAGTTCGGGCACGTCAGGGTCCCTCAGTCGGCCTCATCATAGACGGTGCGCCCGGAGACGAAAGTGCGCACCACGCGGCCGGTCATCCGGGCCCCCTGGAAGCAGGTGTTGCGCGAGCGCGAGCTGAGCGCCGCATCGGAGACCACCCAGGGCCGGTCGAGGTCGATGAGGATGAGGTCGGCCTTGTCGCCGATGCGCAGCCGGCCCGTTTCGAGCCCGAGCAGGTCGGCGGGGCTCGAGGTGAGGGCTTTCAGGAGCGTCATCAGGTCGACGTCGCCGGCATGGTACAGCCTGAGCGCCACCGCCAGCAGGGTTTCCAGCCCGACGGCGCCGTCGGCGGCCTCGGCGAAGGGGCGGCGCTTGGTCTCGACGTCCTGGGGATCGTGGGCGGAATGGATTGTCGAAATCGTGCCGTCGGCGAGCGCCGCGACCATCGCCTGCCGGTCCTCTTCGGCGCGCAGAGGCGGGGAGAGCTTGAAGAAGGTGCGGTAGGAGCCGATGTCGTTCTCGTTGAGCGCCAGGGAGTTGATCGACACCCCGCAGGAAACCCGGTCCGACCGCTTGAGGGCCCGCCGGACGATGTCGGCGGACGCGGCGCAGGAAATCTGGGCGGTGTGGTAGCGGGCGCCGGAGGCCAGAGCCAGTTGCAGGTCGCGGTCGAGCGGCACCGTTTCGGCCTCGATCGGAATGCCCTTGAGCCCGAGCGCGGTGGCGAAGGCGCCGGCGTTCATCACCCCGTCGCCGGTCAGCGATGCATCGGCGACATGGTGGATCACCGGCATCTCGAAGTTTTTCGCGTAGGTGAGGGCGGCGCGGAGAAGCCCCGCATCGGCGAGGCTGGTGCGGCCTTCGGTCAGCGCCCGGGCGCCGGCTTCCTTGAGGAGCCCGAATTCGGTGATTTCCTCGCCCCTGAGACCCTTGGTCAGGGCGGCGGCGGGATAGATGCGGATCTTCGAGATGCCGCGGGCCCGGCGGATGACGTAGTCGACAAGCGCCGTCTCGTCGATCACCGGGTCGGTGTCGGGCATCAAGAGGAACGTCGTGACTCCGCCGGCGGCGGCGGCATCGGCCGCCGAGGCCAGGGTTTCGCGGTATTCGTGTCCCGGCTCGCCGGTGAACACCCTCAGATCGACGAGACCGGGGGCCAGGACAAGTCCGCCGGCGTCGATCCGTTCGGCGCCTTCGGGAACGCCCGGGGCTGCGCCGGTGGCGATTTCGGCGATGCGCTTGTTCTCGATGAGCACCGCGCCGGGCTCGTCGCGGCCGCTGGCCGGGTCGATGAGACGGGCGTTCTCGATGACGCGCGGGCTATCCATGTTCTTCCCGCCGGGTCAGAAGCGCGTCCAGCACCGCCATCCTGACCGCCACTCCCATCTCCACCTGCTCCTCGATCACCGAGCGCGGTCCGTCGGCGACCATCGGGTCGATTTCCACGCCGCGGTTCATGGGCGCCGGATGCATCACGATCGCGTCCGGTTTGGCGGCCGCCAGTTTCTCCTCGTCGAGCCCGTAGAAGCGATAGTACTCGCGAACCGAGGGAACGAGCTTGCCGGTCGCCCGCTCGGACTGAAGGCGCAGCATCATCACCACGTCGGCGCCGGCGAGCCCCGCCGCCATGTCGGTGAAAACCTCGCCGGCCAACGTCTCGATGCCGCGGGGCAGGAGCGTCGCCGGGGCGACGACCCGGGTCCGCGCCTGCATGGCGCCCAGCAGCAGGAGGTTCGAACGGGCGACGCGGGAATTGGCGATATCGCCGCAAATGGCGACGGTGAGCCCGTCCAGGCGCCCCTTGTGGCGGCGAATGGTCAGCGCATCCAGCAGCGCCTGGGTGGGATGCTCGTGCGCCCCGTCGCCGCCGTTGACCACCGAACAGCCGACCTTCTGCGACAACAGCTCGACCGCCCCGGCCGCCGAGTGGCGCACCACGATGACGTCCGGCTGCATCGCGTTCAGCGTCGCCACGGTGTCGATCAGGGTCTCGCCCTTGTTCATCGAGGAGGTGCGCACGGCCATGTTGACCACGTCGCATCCCAGCCGCTTGCCGGCGATCTCGAAACTCGCCTGGGTGCGCGTCGAGGCTTCGAAGAAGAGGTTGATCTGGGTCCGCCCGGCGTGGCGTTCGAGGTGCTTGTTGGGCCGTCGGGAGACCTCGACCATCGCCTCGGCACGGTCGAGCAGGCCGGTGATTTCGGCGCGGTCGAGCTGGCCGATTCCCAGAAGATGCCGGTGATTGAAAGGCGGCGGGGCCGGCGCCGAAGCGCCCGAGGCGGCGGAAGTGCGGGTGCGCGGCTTGCGGGCTGCCATGAACCTCGTTCCGAGGCGGATCGGGCGCGATGTAGCCCAACCGACCGGGCGGCTCAAGAAAAAAGCTCGATCAGCGTGAAGACGGGCCCTGATTTCGCTTGGCCTGTCCCTCGGCGTTTCCTTTGGCCCGGGCCTGCGCGCGATGGTCGAGCGCACCCTGCAGGATGTAGGCGGCGGCCAGCTTGTCGACGAGCGCGGCGCGGCGGGCGCGGCTGAGATCGGCTTCCAGAAGCGTGCGCGTGACCGCCTGGGTGGAAAGCCGCTCGTCCCAGAAGGCGATCGGCAGTTCCGAGCGTTGCGCGAGGTTGCGGGCGAAGGCGCGAACCGACTGGGCGCGCGGGCCTTCGGAGCCGTCCATGTTGAGCGGCAGGCCGAGGACGAACCCGGCGACTTCGTGAGCGGCGGCGAGGTCGAGCAGGCGCGCCGCGTCGGCGGTGAATTTGGTGCGCGCAATCGTCTCCAGCGGCGTGGCGGTCGTCTGGCGGGTGTCGGAGAGGGCGACGCCGATGGTGCGGGTCCCCAGGTCCAGCCCCATCACCCGACCCACCGCCGGCAGCTTGTCGGTCACGTTCGGGGCGGGATTGGGCTTTGGTGGTTGGGCCATCTGGGACTATCGTGCACGGAAAATGAGGTGAGCGGAGCGGGCGGTGGCATCGCATAGGACGAAAGCGGCAGGCGAGGCAATCGCGGGCGGACAGGAACGATGCGGCTGACCTGGTTCGGCGGCTCGACCTTCCGGCTTTATCTCGGCGGGCGGATCATCGTGACCAGCCCGGACCGGGCGCCGGCCGGCGTCGACCATGCCGAGCTCGTCGCCGCCGCCGACCACCTGGTCGATCTCGAGGACGGGATTTCGGAGTATCCGGTCATCGATCCTCAAAGCTGGCAATCCCGGATGCCCGAGCGGCTGGTCGACCAGAGCGGGGAGACGATCGTCGAACTGCTCGCGGTCGGCGATGAGGGGCTCATCGTCGACGAGGCGGAGGAAGGCCCGGTCATCATTGCACCGGCGGGGCTCAAGGGGTGGGGCCGGTTCGCCGACGACGCGGTTGTGGTCGTCTACGGGGCGCCGGAAATGGTGGCCAGGGGCGTCAACGCGCTGGCCATGGTGGCGCGGCCCAAGCTGATCGCGCTCGCCGCCGAGGGCCTCACCGACGATCAGTTTGCGACCACCGCCAGCGCCGCCGGGGCGAGCCCGGTGCAGGTGCTCGAAGCCGGGCTGGCGCTCGAAGCCTGATCGGGGCCGGCGCGGTTGTGGAAGCGGGGGGCCGCTGGTACAAGCGCTCCGGCATTTCCATGAGGCCTTGGGAGCGATGAATGGCGGTTGACGCCGACACCGTGCGCCGCATCGGGCGGCTGGCCCGCATCCGCATCGACACCAACGACATCGAGGGGCTGGCCGACGAGCTCAACGGCATCCTGGGCTTCGTCGAGCAGCTCAACGAGGTCGATATCGAGGGTGTCGAGCCGATGAATTCGGTCACGCCGATGAAGCTGCGCCGGCGTGCCGACAAGGTCACCGCCGGCGGCCACGCCGACAAGATCGTCGCCAACGCCCCGCAGAGCGAAGACAATTTCTTCGTGGTGCCGAAGGTTGTGGAATAGGCGTCGATGGACCTCACGGTGGCTCAGGAGTCGGCGCGGGGCGGGCAGGTGCGCGAGATGCTTGACGAATTCGAGACCTATCTCGCTGAGCACGCGCCGGGCGAGGCGATCGCCGGCCTCACGCCCGAGGAGCTTGCCGACATCACGAGCACGGTGTTCGTCGCCCGCGACGCCGAGGGGGCCCCGGTGGGGCTGGGCGCGATGAAGCGGCACGGGCCGGTCGGCGAAATCAAGGCGGTCTATGCGCGGCCGCATGTGCGGGGGCAGGGCGCCGGACGGGCGATCCTCGACGCCATCGTGCATCAGGCCCGGGCCGAGGGGCTCTCTCGCATCGTGCTCAAGACGGGCCGCCACCATCCGGAGGCCTGGCGCCTGTTCGAACGCGGCGGGTTTCAGCGCTGCGGGCCGGTGCTGGACTATCCCGAAGACGCAAGCTCGATCTTCTACGAGCGAACGCTGTGAAGCGCGCGGGCGGAGCAAGGCAATGAACGATCTAACGCAACTGAGCCTGGCGGCGACCCGCGACGGGTTGCGGGCGAAGTCGTTCTCGGCCCGCGAAGTGGCCGACGCCTATCTCGATGCCATCGAGCAGGCGCCGGCGCTCAACGCCTATGTGGCGGTGACCCAGGAGCAGGCACGCGAAATGGCGAAGGCGAGCGACGAAAAGCTCGCCAAGGGCGAAGGCGGGGCGCTCGAGGGGGTGCCGATCGGGGTCAAGGACCTCTTCGCGACCCAGGGCGTGCACACCCAGGCCGGCAGCCACATCCTCGACGGCTTCAAGCCCGAGTACGAGTCCTTCGTCACCGCCCGTCTGTGGGCGGACGGGGCGGTGATGCTCGGCAAACTCAATATGGACGAGTTCGCCATGGGCTCGTCCAACGAGACCTCGTACTACGGCCCGGCGGTCAACCCGTGGCGGGCGGCGGGTTCCAACAAGGATCTGGTGCCGGGCGGCTCCTCGGGCGGCTCGGCGGCGGCCGTGGCGGCATGGCTTTGCGCCGGCGCGACGGCGACCGATACGGGCGGCTCGATCCGTCAGCCCGCGGCCTTCACCGGGACGGTGGGGATCAAGCCGACCTACGGGCGCTGCTCGCGCTGGGGGATCGTCGCCTTCGCCTCCTCGCTCGACCAGGCCGGGCCGATCGCCCGCTCGGTCGAGGACGCGGCGATCCTGCTGACCTCGATGGCGGGGTTCGACCCGATGGATTCGACGAGCGCCGATCTTGAGGTGCCGGATTTCGCCGCCGCCGTCGAACGGGGCGTCAGGGGGCTGACCATCGGGGTGCCGGCCGAATACCGCATGGACGGGATGCCGGCGGAGATCGAGGCGCTGTGGGCCGAGGGGCTGAAATGGCTCGAGGCGGCGGGCGCCACCATCAGGGACATCTCGCTGCCGCACACCAAATACGCGCTGCCCGCCTACTACATCGTGGCGCCCGCGGAGGCGTCGTCGAACCTGGCCCGCTACGACGGGGTCAAATACGGGCTCAGGGTCACCGGCGAGGATCTTCTCGACATGTACGAGCTGACCCGGGCCGAAGGGTTCGGCCGCGAGGTCAAGCGGCGGGTGATGATCGGGACGTATGTGCTCAGCGCCGGCTACTACGACGCCTACTACAAGCGGGCGCAGCGTGTCAGGACCCTGATCAAGCGGGACTTCGAGGAAGCGTTCGCGGACGGCGTCGACGCCATCGTCACCCCCGCGACGCCGTCGGCGGCGTTCGGGATCGCCGAGCAGGACATGCATGCCGACCCGGTCAAGATGTACCTCAACGACATCTTCACGGTGACCGTCAACATGGCGGGGCTGCCGGGAATATCGGTGCCGGCGGGGCGGAGCGCCGAGGGGCTGCCGCTGGGGCTGCAGGTGATCGGCCGGCCCTGGGACGAGGAGACGCTGTTCGCCGCCGCCCGGGTGATCGAGACCTCGCGCGGCATGGACTTCGCGCCGACAAAGTGGTGGATATGAACCGATGGACGACCGTTTGAACGCCTTCGACCAGTCGCGCCCGCCGGACGGGCTCGCCGCCCCGCTGCAAGCCCTGTGGTGGCTCAAAAAGGGGGGGCTGAAGATGGGGCCGGAATGGGAGGAGGCGCATCGGTTGTGCCAACTCGAGGAGGGCAGGCACGACTTCGACTGGGTGCACGCGCTCGCGCACTGGATCGAGGCGGACTTCGGCAATTCCGACTACTGGTACCGGCGCTGCGGGGAGCGGCGGCAGACCGCCTCGGTGGGTGAGGAGTGGCAGTTCATCGCCGAGAAGCTGACCGGCGGCGGCGACTGATCGCCGCACCCGGTGCGCAAACGCCACAGTCCGGCGGCGGACGCCGATAGGGGGCTAGGCGGCGGCCATCGGCCGGCCTAATCTGGATTTCCATGAACCGGCCACAACCCTCCACCGTCAGCGCCAAACCGCCCGGCCAGTGCCAGACCAAGGCCGAGGTCAGGGCGGAAATCGATCGCATCGACCAGGCGCTCATTACGCTGCTCGCCGAGCGCCATGCCTATGTGCACCGCATCGCCGATCTCAAGGACCAGGAGGACGAGGCCTACGACCCCGAACGGGTGGAGCGGATCATCGCCAGGGTGCGCGAACGCGCGCGCGCCGGCCGCCTCGATCCCGATCAGGCCGAACTTGTCTGGCGTACGCTGATCGACTGGAACGTCAATTACGAAAAGGGCATCATCGCCGCACGACATGCAGAGGGCTGAAGGACAATGGTTGCGCAGCTCACACTAAGACCTGCTCACATCGCAGAAACCGCACGGCTGGGCATGCTGGCTTTCGACGCCTGGGAAGCCTCGCTCATGCACTTCTTCCGGGACGGGCGCCTGAGGCGCGAGAAGATGAAGGCCGAACTGGTGCTGTACTGCATCGGCGCCCTGGATCGGCTGACCGTCGCCGAAAAGGACGGCGACCTGGCCGGCTGGGCGGCGCGCGAGGCGAACTACGTTCCGTATATCTGGGTGGCCCCGTCGACGCAGGGCGAGGGCATCGGCTCCACCCTGCTGCGGCAGCTCGAGGCGGACATGTGTGCCTCCGGGCACCGGCGCGCCGTTCTCGACACGATCGCCGCGCATGCCGACGCGATCCGCTTCTACGAACGGGCCGGATACGAAATCACCCAACGGGGCCAGTCCTTTACGCGCACCGGGCAGATGAGCGTCGAAAAGGTCCGGATGGTCAAACCCCTGGCGCTGGTGCCCAAGGAGGCCCGGCTATAGCCACGAAACATCCACGAATCTCCGCGGAATCTCCACGGAATCTTCGCCGAATGTCGCGCGAAATGCGCCGATCTTTCGCGACCTTTCGCCGGTATTCGGGATCCGGCCACCGATGAGTCTCGTCGATGCCCGAACGCCCAATCCGAAGACCTTCGTCCAGGGCGCGAGCGGCGACTGGGAAGTCGTCATCGGCATGGAGGTGCACGCCCAGGTCATTTCCGCCGCCAAGCTGTTCTCGGGGGCGTCGACCGCGTTCGGCAAGCCGCCGAACGAAAATGTCAGCTTCGTCGACGCGGCGATGCCGGGGATGCTGCCAGTCATCAACGAGGAATGCCTGCGCCAGGTGGTCCGGACCGGGCTGGGGCTGAAGGCCAAGATCAACCTGCATTCGGTGTTCGACCGCAAGAACTACTTCTATCCCGACCTGCCGCAGGGCTATCAGATCTCGCAGTATCTCGAGCCGATCGTCGGGGAGGGCACCGTCATCGTCGACATGGGCGAGGACGGCGAGATTGAAATCGGGATCGAACGGCTGCATCTGGAGCAGGACACCGGCAAGTCGATCCACGACCAGCACCCGGAAAACTCCTACGTCGATCTCAACCGCGCCGGGGTGGGGCTGATGGAGATCGTGAGCAAGCCGGATTTGCGGTCGGCCGACGAGGCCAAAGCGTATCTGAGCAAGCTCCGCACGATCCTGAGGTATCTTGGGACCTGCGACGGCAACATGGAGGAGGGCTCCATGCGCGCCGACATCAACGTCTCGGTGCGCCGTCCGGGCGGCGCGTTCAATACCCGCTGCGAGATCAAGAACATCAATTCGGTGCGCTTCGCCGGCCAGGCGATCGAGTACGAGGCGCGGCGGCAGGTCGATCTGATCGAGGACGGCGGCACGGTCGAGCAGGAGACGCTGCTGTTCGATCCCAAGCACGGCCACACGCGCCCGATGCGGACCAAGGAGGAGGCGCACGACTACCGCTATTTCCCCGACCCCGACCTGTTGCCGCTGGACCTCGATGAGGCCTTCGTCGAGGAGATCCGCGCCGCCCTGCCGGAGCTGCCCGATGAGCGGCAGGCGCGGTTGGTCGCCGACTTCGCGCTGACGCCCTACGACGCCGGCGTGCTGGTCGCGGATCGCGCATCGGCCGATTATTTCGAGGCGGTGGCCGAGGGCCGCGACGGCAAGCTGGCCGCCAACTGGGTGATCAACGAGTTGTTCGGGCGCCTCAACAAAGAGGAGCACGACATTTCCGACAGCCCGATCACGGCCGGCCAGCTCGGCACGATCCTCGACCTGATGGGGTCCGGGGAGATTTCCGGCAAGATCGCCAAGGAGCTCTTCGAGATCGTCTGGGACGAGGGCGGCGACCCGGCTCAGATCGTCAAGGCGCGTTCGATGACGCAGCTCACCGACACCGGCGCCATCGAGGCGATCGTCGACGAGATCATCGCCGCCAACCCCGACAAGGTCGAGCAAGCCAAAGCCAAGCCGACGCTCATCGGCTGGTTCGTCGGGCAGGTGATGCGCGAGACCCAGGGCAAGGCCAACCCGCAGGCGGTCAACGAGATCCTGAAGGGCAAGCTGGGGGTTTGAGCGGGTGCGCCAGGGGCCGGGGGTTGCGCCGAGCGGGCTGAGGGCGGTTCCTTCCGGCATCTGGGCGCTGGGGTTCGTGTCGCTGTTCATGGACGTCTCCTCGGAGATGATCCACTCCCTGCTGCCGGTCTATCTGGTCACGGCCCTGGGGACCTCGGCGCTGACGGTGGGGGTGATCGAGGGGATCGCCGAGGCGACGGCGGCGATCACCAAGGTCTTTTCGGGGGCGCTCAGCGACTGGCTGGGGCGGCGCAAGTTGTTGGCGATCGCCGGCTACGGGCTGGCGGCCCTGACCAAACCGATTTTTCCCCTGGCGACCAGCGTCGGCTGGCTGGTGGCGGCGCGGTTCATCGACCGCGTCGGCAAGGGAATTCGCGGCGCCCCGCGGGACGCCCTGGTCGCCGATCTGGCGCCGCCCGCGGCGCGTGGCGCGAGTTTTGGGCTCCGACAGGCCCTCGACACGGTCGGCGCCTTCCTGGGGCCGGCGCTGGCGATTGCCCTGATGTGGGCGACCGCCGACAATTTCCGCGCCGTTTTTTGGGTCGCGGTCATCCCGGCCATCATCTCGGTGGGGGTGCTGATCGTGGCGGTGAAGGAGCCGCGCCGCACCGGCGGCCGGAGCGCGGCCACGCCGCCGCTTGGCCTGGGCGAACTGCGCCGGTTCGGCTGGCCGTTCTGGCTGGTGACCGCCGTCGCGGGGGTCTACACGCTGGCGCGCTTCTCGGAGGCGTTCCTGCTGCTCAGGGCGCAATCGGTCGGGTTGGCGGTGATGCTGGTGCCGCTGGCGCTGGTGGTGATGAACCTCGCCTACGCGCTGGCGGCCTACCCGGCCGGGGCGCTGTCGGACCGGGTCAACCGGCTGGGCGTGCTCGGCATCGGTCTGGCGCTGCTGATTGCCGGCGATCTGGCGCTGGGGCTTTCAAGCGATCTGGTCGGGGTGGGGCTGGGCGTGCTGCTGTGGGGGCTGCACATGGGCTTCACGCAGGGGCTGCTGTCGAGCCTGGTGGCCGACACCGCACCGGCCGGGCTGCGGGGAACGGCCTTCGGCCTGTTCAACATGCTCACCGGCTTGGTGCTGCTCGCGGCGAGCCTGCTGGCCGGGCTTCTGTGGGACCTGGCCGGCCCGGGGGCGCCGTTCCTGGTCGGCGCCGGGCTGGCGGCGGTCGTCGGGGTTGGGTTGGTCGCGATCCGCTGGCGATTGCCGAAATTGGGCAGGGTGCCCGGGGAGGAGCCTGGCGCTTGACCGTGCCTGCTTGATGGCATTGGGTGCGCGCCTTCGCCCCAGCGGCGCGGGAGACGCATGGAAGACTTCCTTGTCAGAACGATGCTCTACACCGCGCTGCCGCTGGCGCTCGGGGCCGG
The DNA here is from genome assembly GCA_964574935.1 of uncultured Devosiaceae bacterium. Classification (GTDB taxonomy): domain Bacteria; phylum Pseudomonadota; class Alphaproteobacteria; order Rhizobiales; family Devosiaceae; genus JBBECE01. Next base: position 66,966 of record CAZNOZ010000006.1, read on the forward strand.
TGTGGTGCTCTTCGACAGGAGCGCGTTCGGCGCGGCGCGGCGGCTCGAGGCCTTTGTGGTGCCGATGTTCATCGTCGGGGTGGCCGGCGGCGGGCTTTCGGCCTTCTTCGCCCACACGTTCCTGTCCGACTACGTCGCCGGGGCCATCGGCTGGCCGGCGGGCAACCCGTTCCAGCTCGAGGTGGCGTTTGCCAATCTGGCGCTCGGCATTCTCGGCGCGGTGGCCGCCGAACGCTCGGACGGGTTCCGCGAGGCGGCGGTCACGGCGGTAACGGTTTTCGGCGTCGGCGCCTCGATCGTGCATTTTGCGGAGATCTTCGGCGCCGGCAATCTGGCGCCGGGCAATCTGGTGCCGGCGTTCGCCAACCTCGTCAAACCGGCGGTGTTGATTGGACTGCTGGTCGCGCTCAGGCGGGCCGAGGGTCGTCAGACCGACGGGCCGGAAGAGGACCCGGCCTGGCGGCGGGCGCTGGTGCGCGCCTGCGTGGCGGCGGTGATTTGCGGCGCCAGCGGCTTCTCGATTGGGTTTTGGGCGGGCCAGCCGGTGCTGCTGGCGGGCGTCGGTATGGTGCTGGGGGTGGGCCTGTTCGGGTTTATGATCGCCCGCGCCCCGACGCATCGCGTCCCGGCCTGAACCGGGCGTGCAAGATCGGCGGCCGGCCACCGCCGGTCGACGGTTGCCACTGACAGTGCTGTCCTAGCGGGACGTGCGGCGAGCGGGTTTGGGGAGCAGTCCCTCGCGCTGAGCCTGCTTGCGGGCCAGCTTGCGGGCCCTGCGGACGGCCTCACCGGCCTTGCGGGCGCGCTTTTCGGAGGGTTTTTCATAGGCGCGGCGGCGCTTCATCTCGCGGAAGAGGCCTTCGCGCTGCAGCTTCTTCTTCAGGACCTTGATGGCCTGGTCGACATTGTTGTCACGGACGATGACTTGCAGGGCTCTTCTCCTTGATCTCGGTCACTGGGCGGTGCCGGAACGATACGCCGGCGGGGCAAACAAAGTGCCCGGCGCCGTTGGCGACGCCGGGACGGGGTAGTTTGACGGAGCTAGTCCGCTATTTGCAGGTTGGTCGCGGCGGACTTGCCGGAGCGCGGGTCGGCTTCGACCTCGAAGCTCACCTTCTGGCCCTCGTTGAGGGGCGGCAGGCCGGCTTTTTCGACTGCGGTGGCGTGCACGAATACGTCAGCGCCGCCATCCTCGCGTTCGATGAAACCGAAACCACGGTTGTGATTGAAGAATTTGACAGTTCCTGTGGCCAATTGGGCCTCCTTTGATAACGCATGAAGCGTTTCCGCGCGCACCGTGCGCGCGTTCTCATTCGAATTCAGCGTTGTCTCGGAAGGGCCGTGAGTGGCCAATGCAGCAAGGCAGGCGAAATTTCGAACTTCGCCCCATATGGGCGTTTGGGCGCAAAAGGTCAATGGCAGGTTGCATTCGGCGCAAACCGATCGATTGTCAGAAATGCAGTCCTGCGGGCGTCACACCAGCCGGACCAGGTCGGCGCGGGACGCCACCGGCCTGCCGGCGACCGAGGTCATGAGCTTGGCCGGCACGGAGATGTCGGCGAGATAAAGGGGCGCGCCCGCGGCGGCTTCGGCAAGGCCCGTCTTGAGGGCGGCCAGGGTGAGGATCGCGTCCGGGCGAACCATGCGTGCGCTCGGTTTGCCGGCAGCCGCGTCGAACCCGGACGGCACGTCGAGGCTGATGCAGGTCGCGGTCCGCCTCGCGTTGATCCAGTCGATGGCGTCGGCGGCGGCGCCCCCTGGCGCGCCGGTCAGCGAATAGCCGATCACCCCGTCGAGGATCAGGTCGAAGGCGTCGGGGTCATCGGGCAGGCGATCGGCGATCGGCACCGACAGGGCGGCGCAGATGTCGAGCTGCTGGCGCGGGACGCCCTCGAATCGCTCGCGGGGCGCGGTGGCGAAGACCGAAACGCCGTGGCCCCGTGCCGCCAGGCGCCGGCCGCCGGTGAGCGCCCCGCCGCCATTGTTGCCGCGGCCGGCGACAATCGCGACCCGCGCCGGATAGCCCGAAACGAGGCGCTCGGCGAGCGCGGCCAGCGCGCGGCCGGCATTTTCCATCATCTGGATCAGGGTGATGCCGAGCTCCTCGATCATCACCCGGTCGATTTCGACCATCTGCTCGCGGGAGACGACCGGGGTGTCGGCGATGGCGATCTCCGGGATCGGCATGGACGGTTCGCTCACGTCCGCGCCCGGCGCCAGCGCGTCACGATCCTGCCGTCGATCAGCAGGAGCCCGGCGAAGATCGCGGCCATGCCCATCAGGTGCGCGGGCAGCACCGTCTCGCCCAGCATCACGGCGCCGAGCGCGATCGCCGACAGCGGGGCGATGAAGGTGACGGTGGTGAAATTGGTGGCGCCCACCCGCGGCAGCAGCCGATACATGATCTGAAAGGCGAAAGCGGTGGAGATCAGCCCGATTCCGGCCAGCGCGCCGAAGGTCTCCGGTCGGGTGACGGTGGGCGTGCCCTCGAAGGCGAGCGCGGCGGCGACGGCGGAGACGGTCGCGCCGCTCAGCGCGCAGGCGGCGATGACCGAAGGATCGACCTTGGCGAAGACGCGGGTGTAGTTGAGCCCTATCGCGTAGCCGAGGGTGGCCAGCAGGCATGCCCCGACGGCCCACAGATGCGTGATGCCGCCGCCGCCGATCTCCGGGGCGGCGAGGATCGCGACCCCGGCGAGCCCGGCCAACACGCCGAGGGATTTCAGCCACGTGGCGCGTTCGCCGCCGGGCCAGAAGTGACTGACAATGACGGTGGTGATCGGGGTCATGGCGTTGATGATCGCGGTGACGCCCGAGGTCAGATAGGCTTGGCCGGTCGGGAAGAGCGCGAAGGGGACCGCATAGGTGACGGTCCCGAGCACGAAAAAGTGCAGGTAGAGGACGGGCGAGGTCGGCAATCGGCGCCGGCGCCTGAGCACGGCCAGAAACGCCCAGCAGCCGGCCGCCCCGATGCCGACGCGACCGGCCGAGACCCACAGCGGGCCGAGCTCGCGGATCAGGTATTCGTTGAACAGAAACGAGGCGCCCCAGATCGCGCCCAGAAGCACGATCCACGCCCAGTCGCGCAACGACATGGCGTCACCTTTCGCAGAGCGGGGCAAGCTAATGGTCGGGCGGCGGCGTGTCGAACCGAAAATGACAAGGCATTTGGCGGCGGGAGGGGCCGGGATCAGCCTTCGAGCGGCGGCCAGAAGAGCGGCGCGGGCGGCGTGCCGGCGGCGCCGTCCCGAACGACCCGACCGCCCTCCAGCCGCACGGTTCCGGACGCCAGCCACTCGAGGGCCTTGGGATAAATGCGGTGTTCGGCTGCGAGCACCCTGGCGGCGAGGGTATCGGGCGTATCGCCGGCCAGCACCGGCACCGCCGCCTGGATGAGCGGCGGGCCGGCGTCCAGCTCGGGGGTGACGAAATGCACCGTGGCGCCGGTGATCGGAACGCACGCCTCGAGGACCCTTTGGTGCACGTTGAGGCCCTTGAAGGCGGGCAGGAGCGACGGGTGGACGTTGACAATCCGCCCCGGCCAGCCGACCACGAACCGATCCGACAAAAGCCGCATGTAGCCGGCCAGGCAAACCAGTTCGGCGCGCCAGCCTTCGAGGATCTCCTGCACCGCGGCATCGTATGCGGGGCGGTCGGGATAGTCGGCCGGCGCCAGGGTCTCGGCAGGCAGGCCGGCTTCGGCGGCGGTCTGAAGGCCCGGGGCGTCGGCGCGGCTGGAGAATACGCCGACGATTTCGGCCGGGTAGTCGGAGGCGCCGGCCGCCTCGATCAGCGCCCGCATGTTGGAGCCGCGCCCGGAGATGAGAATCGCGGTGCGCTTTTTGGCGGTCACAAGGCGCTCGGGCCGGCGGAAGGAAGCATCGGCAGCATTTCGCTCGGCGGCGGGCGGGCTGGCGCCCGCACCCGGAAAGACCGTCGAGCGGTTGAATATGGCCGCTTCTGACGGTATCAGCGCTGATATAGGTTCGCCTCCACGGGCGCAAGGGGCCTCAAATGACCCTCCGGACGCAGGTGACGATCTGGCTCGTGTTGGCGGCGACGCTGATCCTGTTCCTGTGGGTTTTTCGCGGGATCCTGCTGCCGTTCGTGGTGGGGTTGCTCCTCGCCTACCTTCTCGATCCGGTCGTCGGCTGGCTGGGCCGCCGGGGCATGTCGCGCCTGCTGGCGACGCTCCTGATCCTCGTGTCGGCGGTGGCGGTGTTCGTGACCGCGTTCCTGTTTCTGGTGCCGCCGTTCGTCGAGCAGATCGTGGGACTGGTGCGGCGGCTGCCGGACTACGTCAATCTGCTGCAGGACTACGCCAACACCATCGCGCCGGAATGGCGCGAGCGGCTGGGCGCCGAGCGCGTCGCAGAGCTCGAAAACGCTTTCTCGCAAATGATCACCAATTCGATCGGTATCGTCGGCAACATCACCACCAGGGTGGCGCAATCGGGGCTGACGATCATCAACGCGCTGGGGCTCCTGATCGTCACGCCGGTGGTGGCGTTTTATCTCCTGCTGGATTGGGACAATATCGTCGCGCGCGCCGACGGGCTGGTGCCGCGCGCTTACCGCGACGAAGTCCGGGGGGTCTTCGCGGATATCGACACCGCCATGTCGGGCTTCATCCGCGGCCAGTCCGGCGTGGTGTTGGTCCTGGCGGCCTTCTACGCCACGGCGCTGACCCTCGCGGGGCTGAATTTCGGGCTCGCCATCGGGCTCGCCGCGGGCCTGTTCAGCTTCATCCCCTATGTTGGGTTTCTGATCGGGTTCGTGCTCTCGGTCGGGGTGGCGATCGTGCAGTGGTGGCCGGACTGGGTGATGGTGGGGGTGGTCCTGGTCATCTTTCTGGTGGGCCAGTTCCTGGAGGGCAATATCCTTTATCCCAAGCTCGTGGGCTCCTCGATCGGGGTGCATGCGGTGTGGCTGATGTTCGCGCTGTTCGCCTTCGGGCTTCTGTTCGGGTTCATCGGCGTCCTGCTGGCGGTGCCGTTGGCGGCGGTCACCGGGGTGTTGGTGCGCTACGCGATACGCAAATACAAGGCGTCGCCGCTCTATGCGGGGGAGGCGGCGGCCGAGGTCGCCGCGGCCAAGCCGGTTGAGGACAAATAGTCCGCCAGCGCCTAGACTGAGGCGCATGCAGGACCGCCAGCTCGCCCTCGACTTGCCGCACATCCCGGCGCTGACCGAAGCCGATTTCGTCGTCGGTGCGGGCAATGCGCGCGCCTTCACCCACATTCGGGCGTGGCCCGACTGGCCGCTGGGGCTGACGGTGATCCACGGGCCGCCGAAATCCGGCAAGACGCATCTCAGCGACATCTGGGCGGCGCTGAGCGGGGCGGCGCGCATCTGGCCCGAGAACGCCGCCGAAGCGGCATCGGGCACCGGGCCGCTGGTCGCCGAGGACGTCGACCGGAGCCCGCTTGCCGAGGGCGCGCTGTTCACGCTGCTCGATCAGGCGACCCGCGGCCGGCGGGCGATCCTGATGACGGCGCGGATGTCCCCGGGCGAATGGCCGTACGAGACCGCCGACGTGCATTCCCGGCTGCGGCTGGCCACGAGCTTCGAGATTGCCCCGCTCGAGGACACGGTGTTGGCGCAGATATTCGTCAAGCTGTTCGCCGACCGGCAGGTCAGCGTCGATCCGGAGCTGTTGAGCTACGTGACGCGCCGCATGGAGCGCTCGCCGGCGGAGGTGGTGGCGCTGGTCGAGCTGATGGACCGCATTGCGCTGTCCAAAGGCCGTCCGATCACGCGGCCGATCGCCGCCGAGGCCCTGGCGATGAGGGCGGAAATGGCGGCCCGGGAGGTGGACACGGGCGCAGATGGTGTAACGTGATGGTCACAAAGCTGTCGTAGTGCCGTCACAGGCGTCAAACGGAACTGCTTCATGGTGGAAGCCCAGACCCTGGAACCGCAGGGCACGACCGACCTCGAGGCCCTGAAAACCAGCCCCTCGCGCTTCGTCAACCGCGAGGTGAGCTGGCTGCAGTTCAACATGCGGGTCCTCGAAGAAGCCGGCAACACCGAGCATCCGCTGCTCGAGCGGCTGCGGTTCGTGGCGATTTCCGCCAACAACCTTGACGAATTCTTCATGGTGCGGGTCGCCGGGCTGAAGGGCCAGGTTCGGGCCGGGGCCCACGTCCTGAGCGCCGACGGGATGTCCCCTGGCGAGCAACTCGAGGAGATCGCCACCCTCGCCCAGCACCTGCATGTCGAGCAGCAGGACCACTGGCAGACGCTGCGCCGGGAGCTCGAAGCGGCCGGCATCGTCCTGCACGACGGCAGCGCGCTGCGCGGCAAGCAGAAGCGCTATCTCGACGAGCTGTTCGCCAACGAGGTCCTGCCCGTTCTGACCCCGATGGCGGTCGATCCGGCGCACCCGTTTCCGTTCATTCCCAATCTCGGCTTCTCGCTCGCCTTCGAGCTGGTGCGCGGCGAGGACGGCAGCGGGCTGACGGCGCTGGTCAGGGTGCCGGCCAATCTCGACCGGTTCATCATCCTGCCCGAAAGCCTCTCCAGCGGCGGCCGCATCGAGATGGTGAGCGTCGAGACCCTCATCAACCTGTTCTTCCGCGGCCTGTTCCCCGGCTACGACATCGTCGGCTCGGGCGCCTTCCGGCTCATCCGGGACTCGGAAATCGAGATCGACGACGAGGCCGCCGATCTGGTGGTCGAGTACGAGACGGCGCTCAGGCAACGCCGCCGCGGGCAGGCGATCCGGCTGGAGATCGAGAAATCCATGCCGGCGGGGCTGCGCCGACTGATCGCCGAGGAGCTCGGCGTCTCGGCCGACGAGACCTTCGAGGTCGAGGGGTTCCTGGCCCTCGCGGATGCATCCGCCATCTGCGATCTCGACCGCAAGGACCTCAAATTCGAGCCCTTCAACGCGCGCTTCCCCGAGCGCATCCGCGACCATGGCGGCGATTGCTTCGCGGCGATCGCGCAGAAGGACATCGTCGTGCACCACCCCTATGAGAGCTTCGACGTGGTGGCACAGTTCATCCGCCAGGCGGCCAGCGACCCCGAGGTCGTGGCCATCAAGCAGACGCTCTACCGGACCTCGGCGAACTCACCCATCGTCAAGGCGCTGATCGAGGCGGCCGACGCCGGCAAATCGGTCACCGCGCTCATCGAGCTCAAGGCGCGGTTCGACGAGGAGGCCAACATCCGCTGGGCGCGCGACCTCGAGCGTGCCGGCGTGCAGGTGGTGTTCGGGTTCATCGATTTGAAGACCCACGCCAAGCTCTCCCAGGTGGTGCGGCGGGAGAAGGGCAGGCTCGTCTCGTACTGCCATATCGGCACCGGCAACTATCACCCGATCACCGCCAAGACCTATACGGATCTCAGCTATTTCACGACCAATCCGGCGATCACGCGCGACGTGGCCCGGGTGTTCAACTTCATCACCGGCTATGCGCGGCCGAACGAGCTCGAGCATATCGCGGTCTCGCCGCTCAACATGCGTGAGCGGCTGAACGCGCATATCGATGCCGAGATCACCGCCGCCCGGCGGGGCGAGCCGGCCGAGGTGTGGATGAAGATGAACGCGCTTGTCGATCCGCAGATGATCGACAAGCTCTACGAGGCCTCGCAGGCCGGGGTTCAGATCGACCTCGTGGTGCGGGGCATTTGTTGTCTGAGGCCCGGAGTCCCCGGGTTCTCGGACAATATCCGCGTCAAATCGATCGTCGGGCGGTTCCTCGAGCATTCGCGCATCTTCTGCTTCGCGCAGGGGCGCTCGATGCCGTCGCGCCGGGCGGCGGTCTACATTTCATCGGCCGACCTGATGCCGCGCAACCTGGAGGGGCGGGTCGAGGTCATGGTTCCGATGTTGAACAAGACGGTTCATCGCCAGATTCTGGATCGAATCATGGTAGCCAACCTCAGGGACAACCAGCAAAGCTGGGAGGTGCTGCCGGACGGCACGTCGCGAAAAATCCAGCCGAAGCAGGGCGAGGCGCCGTACAACGCCCACGAGTATTTCATGACCAACCCCTCGCTTTCGGGTCGCGGCAGTGCCTTGGGCGCCGACCAGAAAGACGATGAGGGTGGCGATTGACACTCAGGCTGCTTGAGCCGAAATCCTCTGGCATGACCAAACCGCAAAACGGCGCAAGCCGACCGGTCGGCGTGCTCGATATCGGCTCGAACTCGGTGCGGCTGGTCGTCTATGAGCGCCTGTGCCGCGCCCTGACCCCGCTCTACAACGAAAAGGCGGCCTGCGCGCTGGGGCGCGGGGTCGCCGAAAGCGGACGGCTGGCCCCGGAAAGTGTCGAGCGGGCGCTGACCGCGATCCGGCGTTTTGCGCTGGTCGCCGAGCTCAACCGCACCGACAAGGTGCATATCCTGGCGACCTCGGCGGTCCGCGACATGCGCGACGGGTTCGATTTCGTCGACCGCGTCGAGACCATCATGGGGGCGCCTGTCAGGGTGCTCAGCGGCCGTGAGGAAGCGCATTTCTCGGCCCTGGGGGTGATCTCGGGAATGCCGGGAGAAGCCGGGCTGGTGGGCGACTTCGGCGGCGGCAGTTTGGAACTCGCGGAAATCCGGGACGGGTTCGACGCCGCCGGCGACACGCTGCCGCTGGGCGCCATTCGCCTGCAGGACGAATCCGGCGGGTCGGCGAAGAAGGCACGCCGGATCGCCCGGGAACGCCTTCGGGCGTGCGCGATCCTCGATGGCTCCGAGCATCGCGTGTTCTCGGCGATCGGAGGGACGTGGCGGGCGCTGGCCAAGCTCCATCAGATGCAAACGCGCTATCCGCTGCATCTGGTGCAGCACTACCGCGCCGAGGCGGACGGCATCGGGGACCTGTGCGAACAGGTGCTGGCCGGCGAGATTGACGCAGACTCGGTGCCCGGCTACGCGCTTTTGTCATCGAACCGGCGCGAGCTTTTGCCCTACGGGGCGGCGGTCATGGCGGAGCTTTTGGCGGTGGGGAAGTTCGATATCGTGCAGTTCTCGGCCCTGGGGGTTCGCGAGGGATATCTGTTCGATCAGCTCGAGGCGGCCGACAAGCGCCACGACCCGCTCATCGAAGCGTGTCGGGAGCTCTCCATCGAGCGTTCGCGCTCACCCGAGCATGCCGCCGATCTGGACGAATTCTGCGGGGCTTTGCTGACGGCCCTGGGCTACGAGGAGGGCGCCGAGGAGCGGCGGTTGAGACAGGCGGCGTGCCTGCTCTCGGACGTCGGCTGGCGGGGCCATCCGGACTATCGCGGCGAGCAGGCGGTCGACATGGTCGCCTACGGCTCGTTCATCGGGATCGACCATCCCGGCCGGGCGTTCCTCGCCCAGGCGCTGGCGGTCCGCTACATGGGCCTCAAGCAGCCTTCGATCAGCGAGGACGTGATCGGCATTTCGCCGCCGGCGGCGCGCCGGCGGGCGCGCCTTGTGGGCGCGTGCCTGACGGTGGGCTATCTGCTTTCGGCGGCGCGCCCGGGGCTGCTGCCGCAGCTTCGCTGGCAGGTCGAGGGCGACCGGCTGATCCTCGAGCTGCCGCTGCATCTGGCATTCCTGGCCGCCGAAAAGATGGTGCGCCGGCTCGAGCAGATGGCAGACGAGATCAAGATGACCGCCGAGGTTGTCACCGCGGCTTGAGTTCGACCTCGACCGGCACGACGCCCGAGGCGTCGGCCCCGAGCGCCAGCCCGCCATGCTTGATGGCCAGTGCCTGCTCGCCGAACAGCTTGCGCCGCCAGCCGGTGAGCGCCGGTACGTCGGCATGGTCGTCGAGGACGATGGCGTCGATGTCGCTGGAGGTGGCGATCACCCGCGGCGCCACCCCGTGCGCCTCGCTCACGGATTTCAGCAGCACCCGCATGAGGTCGCCGACGGCGCCTTTCGGCGAGGGGCCGCGCGGACGGCGCGGCACCTTGGGGAGCGATTGAGGATCGCGCGCCAGAACCTCGCGGACGACGGCGAGGATCTCGCCACCGACGGCGGAGCGGGAAAATCCGCGCGAGGTCGTGCGCAGGCGCTCGAAGGAGGTCTCGTCGGTCGGCTGCTGTTGCGCGATCTCGTAGATCGCGTCGTCCTTGATCACCCGCTGGCGGGGCACGTCGCGGTCCCGCGCCCGGCGTTCGCGCCAAGCGGCCAGCGCCTGCATCAGGGCCAGCTCGCTGGGTTTGTTGACCTTCAGCTTGAGGCGATTCCAGGCGTCCCCGGGGTCGAGCTGATAGGCCTCGGCGCGGCCGAGCTCGGCCAATTCGTCCTCCACCCAGGCGCGGCGGCCCAGTTCGTCGAGTTTCCTGTCCAGATGCTCATAGACGTCCCTGAGATGGGTGACGTCGGCGGCCGCATAGGCGATCTGGCGATCGGACAGCGGACGGTGGGACCAGTCGGTGAAGCGCGAGCTTTTGTCGAGCTTCTCGCCGGTAATCTCCCGGACCAGCGAATCGTAGGCGATCGAGTCGCCAAAACCGCACACCGCCGCCGCGATCTGGGTGTCGAAGATCGGCACCGGGGCGGCGCCGGATAGATGCACGAAAATCTCGATGTCCTGCTTGCCGGCGTGAAAGACCTTGAGGACGCCTTTGTCGGCGAACAGCCGGAACAGGGGGGCAAAATCCATGCCTTTGCCGGCCACCGGGTCGACCAGCGCGACTTCGTCCCCGGTGGCGATCTGCAGCAGGCACAGGATCGGCCAGTAGGTCGATTCGCGCATGAATTCGGTGTCGACGGTGAGGTAGCGGGCGTTCGCCGCCCGCTTGCAGAAGGCGACCAGCGCCTCGGTGGTGGTGATGGTTTGCATGCACACCCGCTGTCGTTGGCGCCCGTTTAGCAGGTCGGGGCGGGCCTGTCTTGCCCGCTTGACAAAGCCGGGATGCCATGCGCTTTTCGCGGCCGGATTCTGGCCGAAAATCCCGGACATCGCCCGTGCACCCCTACCGCTCCCATCATTGTGCCGAGCTGAGGGCTTCCGACGTGGGGAGCCAGGCGCGCCTGTCGGGCTGGGTGCACCGGGTGCGCGACCATGGCGGGCTCCTGTTCATCGACCTCAGAGACCATTACGGGCTGACGCAGATCGTCGCCGACCCCGATTCGGATGCCTTCGCGATGGCAGAGACGGTCCGGGCCGAATGGGTGATCCGGGTCGACGGGGAGGTCAGGGCCCGCGCCGAGGACACGGCCAATGAGAACCTGCCCACCGGCGAGGTGGAGGTTTTCGCGCGCCAGATCGAGGTTCTGGGCACCGCCGGCGAGTTGCCGCTGCCGGTGTTCGGGGAGCCCGACTATCCCGAGGAGACGCGGCTCAAATACCGGTTCCTCGATCTCAGACGCGACACGATGCACCGCAATATCATCCTCAGGTCTCAGATCATCTCGTCGATCCGGCGGCGGATGGTCGAGCAGGGGTTTCTCGAAATCCATACCCCGATCCTCACCGCTTCGAGCCCGGAGGGGGCGCGGGATTTCCTGGTCCCCTCGCGCATGCATCCGGGCAAGTTCTACGCCCTGCCGCAGGCCCCGCAGCAGTTCAAGCAGCTTCTCATGGTGGGTGGGTTCGACCGGTATTTCCAGATCGCGCCGTGCTTCCGCGACGAGGACGCGCGCGCCGACCGTTCGCCGGGGGAATTCTACCAGCTCGATCTGGAGATGGCCTTCGTCGAGCAGGAGGACGTCTTCTCCGCCGTCGAGCCGGTGCTGGCGGGGGTGTTCGAGGAGTTCGGCGGCGGCCGGCCGGTGAACACCCCGTTCCCGCGCATCCCCTACGACGAGGCGATGGCCAAATACGGCACCGACAAGCCGGACCTCAGAAATCCCGTCGAGATGCAGGACGTCTCCGAGCATTTCCGGGGATCCGGGTTCGAGATCTTCGCGCATCAGCTGGAAACCGACCCGAGGGCGCGGGTGTGGGCGATCCCCGCACCAACGGGCGGCTCGCGGGCCTTTTGCGACCGTATGAACGGCTGGGCGCAAGGGCTGGGGCAGCCGGGGCTCGGCTACATTTTCTTCCGCGACGGCGAGGGCGCCGGGCCGATCGCCAAGAATCTCGGCGCCGAACGCACCGAGGCGATCCGCGCGCAGCTGGGCCTGGCGGATGGCGACGCGGTGTTCTTCGTGTGCGGGGTGCCGCAGAATTTCGTCGCCTTCGCTGGCGAGGCGCGGACGCGGGTGGGAACCGAGCTGAAGCTCGTCGACGCGGAGCGGTACGAATTCTGCTGGGTTGTCGATTTCCCGATGTTCGAATGGAACGAGGAGGAAAAGCGGGTCCAGTTTTCGCACAACCCCTTCTCGATGCCGCAGGGGGGGCTGGAGGCGCTGGAGGCCGACGATCCGCTCACCATCAAGGCCTATCAGTACGATATCGTGTGCAACGGGGTGGAGCTTTCCTCCGGCGCCATCCGCAATCACCGCCCCGACATCATGCACAAGGTGTTCGCCGTCGTCGGCTACACCGAGGAGCGGCTGGAGGCCGAATTCGGCGGCATGCTGAGGGCCCTGGCGCTGGGGGCGCCGCCCCATGGCGGCGTGGCACCGGGAATCGACAGGATCGTGATGCTGCTCGCCGGCGTCGACAATCTCAGGGAAGTCATCGCCTTTCCGATGAACCAGCAGGCCGAGGATCTGCTGATGGGGGCGCCGTCACCGGTCTCTGCCCGGCAGCTGCGCGAACTGCATATCGCACTGAATCTCCCCGACAAATGACGCCTGGCGGGGCGCCCGGGCCGGCCAACCCTTAAGCGAGCGTTAACGGCTCATCCGTAGGCTCCCGGCTCGATTGGGGGGTTAGCGGTAAACCGATGCCGACCCGCATTGTGCAGCTGGTGACGATGGCGGCGGCCCTTGCGGCTTTCGCCCCCGTTCTGGCCGTGGATTTCCTTCTCGACGGCTATGTCGGGGTGCGCGAGGGCGCCAAGCTGCAAAACGCGGTCGAGCAGGTCACCCGCGAGACCCAGAGCTCCGTCAACAGCGCCATTGCCTCGCTCCGGCACGTGGTGGCCGTCTCGCCGACTCTGTGCTCGCCGACCTTCCTGAACACCGTTCACGACGAGATGCAGGATTCGCTGGTGTTGCGGCAGGTGGTGGTCGCGAATGCCGACGGTGTCCAGCTGTGCGACGCCTTCGGTCGCGACTTCGACTATCGTGCCGTCTCCGCGACGATACCGGTGCCGGGGCATGACGAGACCATCACGGTCGTCAACCTGCCCGGACACGACCTGCCGAGCCTGAAGATCACGGCACCGGCCGCCGGCAACCGGGAAATCTCGGCCTTCGTGCCGGTCAATCCGCACATCGTGTTCGGGCTGCCGCGGCCGCTCGAAAACGCCACGATGCTCAGGATGTCGCTGACCAACGGCACCGAAATCGCGACGTTCGGCGATCCGACCCGGTTTGACAGCGCCACCGACAAGTCGAAATTCATCTCCGCGGAATCGATCGCCGGAGAGATCCCGTTGCGCACCCAGGCGGCGATCCCGTTTGCGCTGGTCAGGACCGGCTACGCGGACCTCGATATCGGGTTCACCGTTGTCGCCTGCATCATGAGCGCGGCCTTCCTTTGGCTGTCGCTGCAGTATGTGCGGCGCGCCAACAATCCCACCTTCGATCTGGAGCGGGCGATCGCCGCCGGACAGCTCAAGCCGCGCTACCAGCCGGTGGTCAATCTGATGACCGGACAGATCGCGGGTTGCGAGGTGCTGATCCGGTGGGAGAAGCGATCCGGGGAGGTCGTTTCGCCGGGCGCCTTCATCGAGTATGCCGAGATGAGCGGGCTCGCCATTCCGATGACGCTGTCGCTGATGGAGCAGGTGCGCCACGATCTCGAGCCCCTGTGCCGCGAGCAGCCGCACCTGAAGGTGTCGTTCAACCTCTTCGAGCGGCATTTCAGGGACGGCACCATCGTCGAGGACGTCATTTCGATCTTCGAGGGCTCGTCGCTCACCTACGAGCAGCTCGTCTTCGAGATCACCGAGCGCCAGCCGCTCGAAGACAAGGACGACGCGGACGCCACGATCACGGCCCTGCACCGGCTCGGCTGCCGGGTTGCACTCGACGACGCCGGAACCGGGCATTCCAATCTCGCCTATCTGCATCAGCTCGGGATCGACATCATCAAGATCGACAAGGTGTTCATGGACCTGGTGAAGCGGCGAACCGACTCGGTGCCGGTTCTCGACGCCCTCATTCACATGGCGCGCAATCTGAACACGGACGTCATCGCGGAGGGCGTGGAGACCGAGGAACAAGCGCTCTACCTGCGCGCCAAGGGCGTGCCCTTCGCCCAGGGGTACCTGTTCGCGGTGCCGCTGCTGCCCGGCCCCTTCATCGAGCTGACGCGGCGCATGAACGGCGGGCGCGCGATGCATGACGACGAAGAGCTGGGCGCCGCCCACGCCGCCTGACACCCCCCATTGCCACCGCCGCCGACCCCGCCCGGGCGCGGAGCCGCGGGGTGCTTTCCTTTTGCGGCGATTGGTGGCACCAAGTGCCGCACACGGGAGGACCACCCATGGCGACCGATCCCGCCGAAGCCCCGCATGCGCTCAGGGAAGCGGCCCTGCGGTATCACGAGCATCCGCGTCCGGGAAAGCTCGAAATAACCCCCACCAAGCCGCTGGGAAACCAGCGCGATCTGGCGCTCGCCTATTCGCCCGGGGTGGCGGCGCCCTGCGAGGAGATCGAGAAGAATCCCGAGGCGGTCTCACGCTACACCTCCCGCGGCAACCTGGTGGCCGTTGTCTCGAACGGCACCGCCGTTCTGGGGCTGGGCGCCATCGGGGCGCTGGCTTCCAAGCCGGTGATGGAGGGCAAGGCGGTCCTTTTCAAGAAGTTCGCCGGCATCGACGCCATCGACATCGAAGTCGACGAAACCGACCCGAAGAAATTCGTCGAGGTGGTGCGCCCTCTCGAGCCGAGCTTCGGCGGCATCAACCTCGAGGATATCAAGGCGCCGGAGTGCTTCGAGATCGAGGAGGCGCTCAAGGCGCGCATGCAGATCCCGGTTTTCCACGACGACCAGCACGGCACCGCGATCATCGTCGCGGCGGCGGTGCTCAACGGATTGGAGCTGGCCGGCAAGAAGCTCTCGAAGGTCAAGATCGTCACCTCCGGCGCCGGGGCCGCGGCGGTCGCGTGCCTGAACCTGCTGGTCAATCTCGGCGCCAGGAAAAAGAACATCCTGGTGGTCGACCGCAAAGGGCTGGTGACCACCTCGCGCGGCGAGGCGATGGACCGCTGGCGCGCCGCATTCGCGCAGGATCGCGAGCCCGCCGAACTCGCCGACGTGATGCCGGGGGCGGACGTGTTCCTGGGGCTGAGCGCCGCGGGGATCCTGAAGCCCGAGCATATCGGGAAAATGACCGCCAAGCCGCTGATCCTGGCGCTGGCCAACCCTATCCCGGAGATCATGCCGGAGGCGGCCAAGGCGGCGCGTCCGGACGCCATGGTGTGCACGGGCCGATCCGATTACCCCAACCAGGTCAACAACGTTCTGTGCTTCCCGTTCCTGTTCCGGGGGGCGCTGGACGCCGGGGCCACGGCGATCAACGAGGAAATGAAGATGGCCGCGGTCGAGGCAATCGCGACCCTTGCTCGCGAGCCGGCTCTGGAGGCGGCGACGACCGAGCAGGGGGCAACCTTCGGGCCCGACTACCTCATTCCCAACCCGTTCGACCAGCGGCTCATTCTCAGGATCGCCCCGGCGGTGGCGCGGGCGGCGATGGAGACGGGGGTCGCGACCCGTCCGATAGAGGATTTTGACGCCTATCACGACCGGCTGAACCGCTTCGTGTTTCGCTCCGGGCTGGTCATGAAGCCCATCATCACCGAGGCGCGCTCCGACCCCAAGCGGGTGGCGTTCGCGGACGGCGAGGATGAGCGCGTCCTCAGGGCAACCCAGGTGCTGCTCGAGGACAACATCGCGATCCCCATCCTGATCGGCCGGCCGGCGGTGATCGAAAGCCGCATCGAGAGGTTCGGGCTCCACCTCAATCCCGGCAAGGATTTCGAAGTCATCAATCCCCAGGACGACCCGCGCTACCGCGAGTATGTGGCGCTCTTCCATTCGCTGGTGGGGCGCTCGGGCGTGACGCCGGACACCGCCCGCACGATCGTTCGGACCAACACTACCGTCATCGGGGCGCTGGCGGTCAGGCGCGGCGAGGCCGATGCCCTCATCTGCGGGCTCGAGCGCCAGTACATCCGGCACGTGCGGGACATCAAGTCGGTGATCGGGTTGGCGCCGGGTGTCAACGACATCTCCGCGATGTCAATGCTCATCATGCCGCGGGGGGTGTTTTTCTTCGCCGACACCTACGTGACGATGAACCCCACCTCCGACGAAATCGTCGAGATCGCGTTGCAGGCGCGCGACCATCTCAGCCGATTTCACATCGAGGCCAGGATCGCGTTGCTCAGCTATTCCAACTTCGGCTCCCGGGACGGCGAGACGGCGTTCAAGATGCGCGAAGCGTACAAGAAACTTCTGAAACGGGCGCCCGACGCGGTGGTCGAGGGGGAGATGCAGGGCGATGTCGCGCTGAGCGAAATGCTGCGAGAGCGCTACATTCCGGACACCGCGCTGAAGGGCGAGGCGAACCTGATGATCTTTCCCAACCTCGAGGCCGCGAACCTCTCGATGACGCTCATCAAGGAGCTCACCGATGCGCTGGCGGTTGGCCCGATCCTGATGGGTACCGCCCAACCCGCCCATATCCTGGCGCCTTCGGTGACCAGCCGCGGCATCGTCAACATGACGGCGGTGGCGGCGAGCGGGGTGATCGGCATGGAGCGGGCGGCGGCGGACGAGTGAGGTCTGGCGGCGGGGCGCGTGCCATCATGACCGATAGGCAATGATTCTCAAATTCGGGTGACACCCCCTTAAATCAGCGCCAAAACCTCACCATATTAGGGGCCATACGATTTTCGGGAGTCTCTGTCATACTCGACTTCCGGAGATTGGTATGAGCCGCCGTCCGTCGCGTCCCCTCTGCAGCCCTCAAATAGCGGCGGACGGCGGCAACTGACCTCATGAGGCCGTGGTCTTTCGGGACCGCGGCCTTTTTGGCGTTCGGAACCCGCGCACGACGGTTGGTGAGCGGCGCCAACCGCTGGCCTAGCCGGGCGGATGGCGGGCGTTCATCGCCGCCACCGACTTGCCGATCATCGCTTCGAGAACGTTCAGGTCAATGTCCGACAAGCGTTTGATGTAAAGGCAGGATTTGCCGGTCGTGTGCTTGCCGAGGCGTTCGAGCAGGCCCCGATACTCGGAAAAGCCGGGCATGATGTAGACGGTCAAATTCTGTTTGCGGGGGGAGAAGCCGACCCGCATGGCGTCGCCCTGACGGCCGGAGGCGTATTTGTAGTGATAGGCGCCGTACCCGACGATCGAGGTGCCCCACATCTGCGGCTTTTCGCCGGTGATCTTGCGCATCAGCTTGTCGAGGGCTTTGGCGTCGGCGCGCCTTGCGGCCGGCTCGATGGCGTTGAGAAAGCCGGCCACGCTGGCGTCGTTCTGTCGGGTTTTGGGCTCGTTTTTGGCCATGAGCGGCTCCGTTCCCTGGGCGATGGCATTGAATCGGGCGCCAATCCTCCAAGCGGCAGGCGTCGGAAAGTAGCAGACCGCCTGTGTCGAGTCAGCGCCGGCGGCCGGCGAAATGGGCGAGGATGAACAGTCCACCGGTGACGGCGAAGGGGGCGGCGAGGATGGCGTTGACCCAGATTTCGTTGGGCAGAAAGACGAAGGGGACGGCCGAGACGAGGAGGAAGAGCACACCTCCAACCAGTTCGAAGCGCCAGGCGACCGCGAGGATGCCGGCGAGGACGAACGAGGGGATGAGGTGCATGACCAGCGCCACCGCGATCCACCCCGCCGATCGGCCGGGCTCGAACACGTCGAGGGCGAACATCGAGATGAAGGCAATCCCCGCGATGGCGATCAGGCGCGGGACCCAGGTGAGCCACTTGTTCATGAACGATTGATGCCGACATACGCCGCGAGGCACCTTGCGATCGGTCAAGGCGACGCGATGGAAGCGGCGGCAGATTGAAGCGGCGAACACCGGAGGACGGACGATGGAAGACGACACGGATGGCAAAGACGGCAAGGGCGGCAAGGACGGCAAGGACGGCAGAGACCGCTGGCAGGAATTCAGCGAAGAAATCGAGGTCGCCGGCCAGAAGCTGATCGACGAGGTGACGCGCCTGATATCCGAGGGCAATGTGCGGCGCCTCCGGATCCGCTCGGAGAACGACGACGTGGTGCTGGAGGTGCCGCTGACCGCCGGTGCGGCGGTCGGCGGGGTGATCGTGTTGGCGGCGCCCTGGCTGGCGATTCTCGGGGCGCTGGCGGGGCTGTTGGCGAAGGTGCGCATCGAAGTCGTGCGCGAGGAAAAGCCTGGCGAAATCGAGGGCAAGGACCGCAAGGACGACGCCTGAGCCGCCGCCGCGGCGGTCATTCGGGGCGGGCCCGCTGGCGGGCGAGGGCGGCCTGATGATCCTCGCGGGACTGAATCTCGATGAAAATCTGGCGGATGGCGGGAAAGCGCGCCGAGATGGCGGCTTCCAGACGGCGGACGGTGGCCTCGACATCGGCGAGGTCGATATCGTCGCGAAGATCGAGACTGAGGGTGACCAGGATGTCCTCGGGCCCGAAATGGATCGACTTGAGTTCGTTGAGGCGGCTGACATTCGGCGTGGTGAGCGCGATGTGGCGGATTTCCTCGACCGTGGCGCGGCTCGCCGATTCTCCGGTGAGCAACGACCGCGTCTCGTAGGCGAGCAGCGCCGCGGTGATCGCCAGTATGCCGCCGATGACCAGCGAGGCGGCGGCGTCGGCCCAGCCCCAGCCCAGAAACTGGACGGCCAGCAGGCCGAGGAAGGCGGCGGTGAGGCCCAGCATGGCCGCGGAATCCTCGAACAGGACCGTGAAGACGGTGGGGTCCTTGGAGCGCCGCACGGCCTCGATGAGGCCGAGTTCGCCGCGGGTGCGGCCGAACTGCCGCCAGGCGATCGTCCAGGCGGCGGCCTCGAAGACCATCGCGACGGCGAGGACAATGTAGTTGACCGCGAAGGAGGTCACCGGGTGCGGATCGGCGAGCTTGGCGAAGCCCTCGTAGAAGGAGATGCCGGAGCCCAGCCCGAAGATGAGGATGGCGACGACGAAGGACCAGAAGTAGAGCTCGAGCCCGTAGCCGAACGGGTGGCGCTCGTCGGGCGGCTGGGCGGCGCGGCCGAGGCCGAACAGCAGGAGGATCTGATTGCCGGTGTCGACCAGGGAATGCACCGCCTCGGAGAACATCGCCGAGGAGCCGGTGAACGCGGCGGCGCCGAACTTGGTGACGGCGATGGCGGCGTTGCCGGCCAGCGCCGCGTAGATAACCGATTTCGAGCCCTTGAATTCCATGCGCCCGCCCTCCGCAGGATCGCGGACCAGATGCCACGGCGCGGACGAGGGGGCAAGGTGGGCAGAAATCCGCCGGGGGGCGGTTGATCGGGGCGCCGACATGACTAGGTTGGACCAAGGTGCGTGGGAGCGACGATTCCCGCCGCACGAAGGACCGGCCGGCAGGCACCCGGACCGGCGTTGATCGACAACCAACCTCCAGGATTTTTCATGACCCAGGCCAAAAAGGGCGACAAGGTCGCCATCCACTATACCGGCAAACTGACCGACGGCACCGAGTTCGACAGCTCGGCGGGCCGGGACCCGCTGGAATTCCAGGTCGGGTCCGGCCAGATCATCGCCGGGCTCGACGAGAAGGTCGAAGGCATGGCAGTGGGCGAGACGGCCACCGTGACGGTGCCCGCCGCGGACGCCTATGGCGAGCACGACCCGGCGCGGGTGCACAAGTTGCCGCGGGCGCAGATTCCGAACGAAATCGAGCTCAGCGCCGGCAAGCAGCTTTCCGCCACGACTTCCGACGGCAACGAGATCGCGCTGAACGTGGTCGAGGTCGGCGATGAGCATGTGACGCTCGACGCCAACCACCCGCTGGCCGGCCAGGATCTGGTGTTCGACCTCGAGCTGGTGGATATCGTCGAGGCCGCATAGGTCGGTCCGCGCCGCCGCCCGCACCCGCCGCGCGGGCCTCGCCGGAAGCGCCGTCAAATCGCCGTGAGAGCGGGCCAAGGCCGCCGCGGCGGGTATATCATTACGCCTTTGCGAACAACGCCGGCGCGCGCGGGTGAGATGAGCACGGACAAGCATCATCGACGGCTGAACCGGCAGCTCGACCGGCTGGAGCGGCGGGCGCCCTGGGCCTCGCGGCTGCTGGCGTGGCTGAGGCGCCCCCAGGTGCGCCTGGTGCGGCTGCCGATGGCGGCGTTGCTGATCGTCGGCGGCATCTTCAGCTTCCTGCCGATCCTGGGGCTGTGGATGCTGCCGCTGGGGCTGCTCTTGGCGGCCGTCGACGTGCCGCTGGTGCGCCGGCCGGTGACCCGGGCGATGGGGCGCATCGAGGCGTGGCTGAGGCGCCGGCGGCAGAAAAAGCGCGGGTGAGGGGGTGGCGGCGCGGTGGTTCCTCTCATTCGTCACCCCGGGCTTGACCCGGGGTCCACTCGCACTTCCGCTCACCGCAGCA
>CAZNOZ010000007.1:0-34367 GCA_964574935.1 uncultured Devosiaceae bacterium
CGATTCCGGCTCACGCCTTCACTATTGGCGGAACTCGAACCGGCCTCAGTCGGGATTTTGGGTGAACTTGCGGGTAATGAAGAGTTAGTAGATTCGCAGGCGCGTGCAATTCACGGTCAAATAAACGACGCATTGAATGACGCGGGCTGGAAAGCGGGTCGGATCGGCTATTCCGCTTACGTGATCGTGAGAAATGCTGTTCGCGCTCTGATCAGATTGTCCGTGGGGCGAGAGCCAAATGCGGCAGGGTTGATTTCGTTGCTGATCGGAGGTGCTTACCTCACAGGTGATCCAAATGCTGAGTTCGTACGCGCTGCGGTTCCGGTACTCCGGCATTATGGAAGCGACTTGCTCACCTTTTTCAATCACTCGCCGGAGTTTCGCGCCTATGTGGAATGGGCGCTGCACGTAATCGAACAAGACGACATGACGCGCCAATAGCCCTCACATCCCCCTGACCAGCTCCACCAGCTGGTCGAAGGTCATGCCCCAGCCCTGGTGGAAGCCCATTTCCTCGTGCTGCTTGCGGCCGGCGTCGTCGCGGTGGATGGCGGTGGCGGTGTAGCGGGTGCCGCCGTTGCCGTCGGGGGTGATTTCGACGATGGCGGTAAACGGCAGGTCGGCGGCTCGCGGCCGGAAGCCGGGGCCGAGCGCTTCGGTGAACACCAGCCGGGTCTTCGGCACCACGTCGAGCACGCAGCCGACGTTGGGATAGTCCTCGCCCTCCGGCGAGCGCATGACGAAGTTGAAGGCGCCGCCGGGGCGCAGATCGATGTCGAGCTCGGTGATCGCCCAGGGGCGCGGGGCGAACCACTGCTTCAATAGCTCCGGCTCGGTATAGCCGCGCCAGACGAGGTCCGGGGGCACGTCGACCGTGCGCTCGAGCACCAGATCGAGTTTCGGATCGGGGGTGTGGACGGGGCGGTCGGTCATTTCCTTTGCTCCCTGGCATGAAGGTCGAGAAGGGTTTCGTCGAGCTGGTCGAGGCGCTGTTCCCACAACAGGCGCTGGCGGATCAGCCAGTCCTCCATGGACGCCAGCGTCTGGCGCGACAACTCGCAGGTGCGCACGCGGCCACTTTTCTGCGAAGTGATCAGGCCGCTCGCCTCCAGGACTTTCAGATGCTGCAGGAACGAGGGCAGGGCCATCTCGAAGGGTGCGGCGAGATCGCTGACCGTCGCCGGGCCGCGCCCCAGCCGCTCGACCACGGCGCGGCGGGTCGGGTCGGCGAGGGCCTGGAAGGCTCGATCGAAAGCGGCTTGTTTGTTAGGCATGGGCCTAACTAATGCACGGCACGAAACCTAGGTCAACGCCTAAGTGATGACGTCGAAGCGTCGCCCCTAGTCCAGATACCTGAAGTTCTTGAGCGCCGTGCCGCCGCGGGTTTGCGGGAAATCGTCGGGGCTGGGCAGAAGCTGCCTGGCCGCCACCACGTTGGCGATCGCGAACACGCCATCGGGGCCGGCGGGATTGGGAATGCCGACAAGGCGGATATAGATCAGGCCCAGATCGGGGCTGTCGACCCGGCCGATCACTTCGACCCCCTGATAGTCGCCGATCTCGGTCAGCCGGACGATGTCGCGGGTGTAGTTTTCGTAGCCGGCCACCGCCATCGAGAAACCGTCCTCGGCGAGCAATTGCGCGAGCGCCTGCAGCCGCTCTTCGGGCGCCGTCATGGGCAGCGTCATGGGGACGAATTGCAGGTTCTCGATCAGTTCGAGATCGTCGGTGGCGAAGTTGATCTTGACCAGGGCGTCGCCGGGCTTCGGTGCCGGATCCACGAGTTCGCGCACGTCGTCGGCGGTCGGCACCAGAAATGAGAACGGTGCCGGTACGGCGACGTCGTGTTCGGTGCCGAAATCGGCGTCGATGGTCATCGTGGTGCCGACGACCAGCCCCTCGACCGACAGGAGATTGAAGGTGATCGAGCCGCCGGCCTCCTGGGCGGGAACGGAAGCGGTCGCACTCGAGAACACGAGAGCGGCGAGCACGAGCAGGCGATTGCGGCGCATTGTGGTTCCCTTTTGCGGCGGGCGCGGGGCGTTGGCGCTGGTCAAATGCTGTGGAATTGGCCGCCGCGTCAAGGTTGCCGCCGGCGCGGCCGGGCCGTCGGCGGCCCGAAACAAAAAGGCGGTGCGACCGATCGGCCCCACCGCCTCGATCATCGAAGTGTGCCGTTGGCTACATCGCGTCGCCGCCGTCGGTGGCGGCGCCGTCGGTGGTGCCTTCATCCATGGCACCTTCCTCGTCCATGGCGCCTTGCTCGTCCATGGTGCCTTGCTCGTCCATGGTGCCCTCGTCCATGGGCATCTCGGTGCCGGTGATCGCCGCAATGGGTGCGGTGGTGTTCGGCTGCCCGGCGAGGTACCAGGCGACGATCCCGATGATGATCGCCACCACGACCGCTCCGATCACCATCATGGCGCCGCCGCCGCCACCGCCGCTCTCGGGCGCCATCGACGTACCTGATTCCTGGTTGTCGGCCATAATCTGCCTCCTCTTCTGCCCCGGCCCCTTCCCCACGCCGGCCGTCCCGCGGCCGCGGGCTCGCTCCGAGGTAGGGCGGACCTTAGCGGTTCGTTGCGGCGCGACGAAGGCCAAATCGCCGGTTGTTAGCGGCTTTTCGGTGGCGAATCGGGCGCCCGACGGCCCAGCCGGCCCGCCGCCGCGGTTGCCCGCACCCCGGTTATCGCCCACAATGGGGGCCCGGAACGTGGGGAGAACCAAGCGATGTCCTTTTTGAAATCCCTGTTCGGCGCCAACGGCGAGGACAAACAGGCCGGTGCCGACAAGGTGCTGGCCGAAGAGGAGTACAAGGGTTTCACCATCCGCGCCACCGAGATGAAGGCCGGCAAGGAGTTCCAGCTTTCCGGCGTCATCGAAAAAACGGTCGGCGGCGAGGTCAGGACGCATCGTTTCATCCGCGCCGACCGGCTCGGTTCGCAAGAGCAGGCGGCGCAGTTCGGGCTCGCCAAGGGCCGCCAGATCATCGACGAGCAGGGCGAGCGCCTGTTCGCTTGAGCGGCCCGAACCGGCGGCCCCCACCGGAGACGATCGGGGCGAAAACAACTCCGCGCCCGCCTTTGCATGCGGCTCCCATGCTTTCGTGAATTGACCCGCAACCGCGAGGTTGCGTATTGTCGCCGCCATGGACCGCAATTCGGTGTTTCACGCGCTGGCGGACGAGAACCGGCGGACCATCCTCGACCGGCTGGCCTCGCGCAACGGGCAGACCCTGAGCGCCCTGACTTCGGTGCTCGACATCTCAAGGCAGGCGGTGACCAAGCATCTGACGGTTCTGGAGGCGGCCGACCTGGTGGTGGTCATCCGGCGCGGGCGCGAGCGGCTGCACTATCTCAACCCGGTGCCGATCCATACCGAAGTGATGCGCTGGCTGCAGCGCTTCGAGAAAACCGAACTGCGCACGCTCGCCGCGATCGCCGAGCAGGCGGAGGACCGGCGTGAACGCTGAGGCGACTTCGCAGCGCACGATCGTGATCGAGACGCGGGGGCAGGGGCTCTACGAGTTCACCGAAGAGGCGGGCCGGTTCGTCGCCGACAGCGGGATCGCGACGGGGCTTCTGACGATCTTCGTGCGCCACACCTCCTGCTCGCTGGTCATCCAGGAAAACGCGGACCCGGACGTGCGCCGCGATCTCGAGGAGTTCTTCGCGCGGCTGGTGCCGGAGGAGACGGGCTGGTTCCGCCACACCGTCGAGGGCCCCGACGACATGCCCGCGCATATCAAGGCGGCGCTGACGGCGAGTTCGCTGTCGGTGCCGATCGGAAGCGGCCGGCTGCTTCTGGGCACCTGGCAGGGCCTCTATCTGTTCGAGCACCGGAGCGCCCCGCACAGCCGCCGGATCGTTCTGCACTTAAGTTGATAACCGCCGCGACGCCCTCGCGTTCGCGGCATGCCTCGCCTAACCTCGCCTGGGGCGCGTCGGCGCCCGGGACGGCAAAGGGAGGGGCATCGTGTTCAACATGTTCTTGCAGTGGGATCAGTTCCTGTTCCCGAAAATCGTCAAGATTCTCTATTTCGTGGGGCTGGCGGTGATCGCGGTGGTGGCGGTGTTCTCGGCGCTCGCGGCACTCATCGGTGGGTTCGCCGCCAACCAGGCGCTGGGCGGGCTGATCGGCTTTGTCGGCATTCTCATCGGCGGTGCGCTCGGGCTGGTCCTGTGGCGGGTCTACATGGAGCTCCTCATGGTGTTGTTCTCCATCCACGACAAGCTGACCGAAATTCGCGACCAGGGACGTCGTCCGGCGGGCTGATCGCCAGCGGAGCGGGCGCCGGCCGGGTCGTTGATCGAGGTCAATGCCTTCGGCCCTGCCGGGAGGGAAACCCCCTACCGGAAGGCCGGCGATGGAAAAGACCGATTTCAAGAAGACCCTGAAGGCGTTCTATCAGCCCTCGGCCGACCGGTTCGAGATCGTCACGGTGCCGGAGTTCGGCTTCCTGATGGTCGACGGGCATGGTGACCCGAGTGTCGCGGCCGACTACCAGACCGGGGTCTCCTGGCTCTACACGATCGGCTACAAACTGAAGTTCGCCTCCAAGGGCGAGCTTGGCCGCGACTACACGGTGCCGCCGCTGGAGGCGTTGTGGTGGGCGAAGGACATGACGGCGTTCGTCGCCGCGCGCAAGCACGAGTGGCTGTGGACGCAAATGATGATGGTGCCGGACTGGATCACAACGCCGATGTATGAACAGGCGAAGGCGGCGGCCGGCGACAAGCTCGGCAAGCCGCCCGGCTCGCTCAGGCTCGAGCGCTACGCGGAGGGTGAGGCGGTGCAGATCATGCATATCGGGCCCTACGACGCCGAAGGGCCGACGCTCAGGCGCCTGCACGAGGAGTTCCTGCCGGCCAATTCCCTGGTCCCGAACGGCCACCACCACGAGATCTACCTCTCCGATCCGCGGCGGGTGCCGCCGGCGAGGCTGAAGACCGTGTTGCGGCAACCGGTGCGGAGGCAGGCGGCGTGAAGGTTCTGGTTGCCTACGATTCGGGGTTCGGCAACACCGCCCGGGTGGCCGAGGCGATGGGCAAGGCGCTCGAAGCGGACCATCAGGTGACGGTGGTGCAGGTGCACGAGGTCAGGCCGGCGGACATTTCGGGTGCGGGGCTGGTGCTCGTCGGCTCGCCGACGCGGGCTTTCCGGCCGACGCCCGCGACGATGGAGTTCATTGCCCGCTTGCCGTCCGACGCGCTGGCGGGGGTTGCGGTGGCGGCCTTCGACACGCGCATCGTCTATGCCGACGTTCCCAATCCGTTCGTCCGTTTCGTTCTGACGACGATCGGCCGCTATGCCGCGCCGGCGATCTCGCGGGCCCTCGAGGGGCGCGGGGGCCGGGCCGTGCTGCCGCCGGAGGGGTTCATTGTCACCGGCACGGAAGGTCCGACGAAAACCGGCGAGCTCGAGCGCGCCGCCGAATGGGCGAGGCGGGCGGCAAAGGCGGCGGGCAGGTGAACCGAAAAAGGCACCCCGCGGGGCGCCTTTCCCAAAGCCGGCTCAGATCAGCGGCCGGCGAATTCCGGCGAGACCAGCGGGCCGAGGCGGCGGAACACCACTCGCCGGTTGAGCCGCTCGGGGAACTCGGTCAACGCCTTCAGATAGCGCTCGCCATAGCCCTGGGTGACCAGGTTTTCCGGCGGAATGCCGAAATAGTCGGTCAGCGTCCGGGCGACGGTGTCGGCGCGCAACTGCGAGATCCGAAGATTGACGAGCTCGGTCCCCGGCGCGTCGGCGTGGCCTTCGATCAGAAACGTGTCGCCCGGGTTGCGGTCGAGAAGCTCCAGCATGACATTGGCGACGGTCGCCAGCTTGCGGATTTCGGTCTGCGAAATCGCCGCCGACCCGAATTCGAAATTCAGATCGTCGACCTCGACCCGCCGCGCCAGATCGCGGATGCGGGCCGAGCGCTTGATCTCGTCGACCGAATAGAGCCGCTCGACGCGCTGCACCGGCGGCCGACTCCAGAACGCGATGAGCTCCTCGTCGCGGGTGCGCGGCGAGACGTTGAAGACATATTCGCGCACCGGGATCGACAGTTGCAGCGGCGGCAAATCCTCGCCGGGATCGCGCCAAGCGAGCAAATCGGCCTGGTGTTGCTCGTCGACATAGACCAGGACGGTTTCGCGCCCGTCGGCGGTGATGCGGGAGCGACGGAGCACGTCGCCGTTGCGGTTGTAAATGGTCACCAGCTGGCTGCCGTCGGGGCGGAAGATGACCTCCCGGATGCGGCCGTTCGACAACTGTTCGTAGAAGACGTCGTCCTCGGGATCGGCGAAGCGGTCCTCGTCATTGCCGCGCACGAAGAAGCGGTTGTTGAACTCGATGACGACGTTGAGGCCGAACCGCTCAACGACTTCTGAGTTCTCCGGCTGGTCGCGGTGCCGGACTGCTTCCGGATCGAGCCGCTGGCCGGTTTCAGCATTCGCGCTCTCGATGTGCTCGGGCAAGGCCGCGGCCTGGGCTTCGGCGTCGGTCTCGGGCGCGGGTTCGGCGGTCGGTTGGGCGGTGGCCGAACCGGCAGGCGGCTGCGGGCCGGTCGCGGCCTCTTTCTGGCTGTCGAGCACGGGGGCGGCCTCCTCGATTGGCACCGTTTCCGGCAACGCCTCGATTTCGGATTGGTCGAGCGCCTCCTCGGGGATTTTCTCGACTTCCGCGACCGGGGTCTCTCCCGGCGCGGCGGCAGCCAGCGCCTCCGCGACGGCGCGTTGACATTGTCGCAACTGGCGGAAGCCGGCCTCGTCGCACAGCTCCTCAAGCACGCGCTGTGCATCGTCCAGAAGTCGCGCGGCCTCGGGGGTGCGCGAGCTGCGAGCCTCGTCGCGGGCGAGGTTGTAGTCTTCCATGGCGCTGAGGATTTCCGGCGGCAGCCCGGCGGCGGTCAACCGGGCGGCGTCTTCCTCGGAGACCCGGGACGCCGGTTCCTCGGCAGCCTGCTGATCCACCACGGGCTCCTCGACGGCGGGTTCCTCGGCAGCCTGGTCTTCGACCGGCGGCTCCTCGACGACGGGCTGTTCGGCAACCGGTTCTTCAACGATCGGCGGCTCAGGGGCCGGGGCACCGCCGGGGTGCAGGTCCGCCAGGGCGAGTTCCAACGCCCCGGCGCAGCTTTGGATATCCGGCAATTCGGCCGCCAGGCAGGCCTCGGAAAACGCCGCTTCGGCATCGGAAAGCGCGGCCTCGGCGGCTGCGGTGTCGTCGCCCGCGTCATTGGCCGTAGCAAGCGCTTGCTCGGCGTCCGCAAGGTCGACGTGGGTGAGATAGACGTCCTCGGTCAGGCCGGCGGCGGCCAGGTGAGCGGCGATATCGGGATCGACCGGCTGGGCGGCCGCGTGACAGGTGAAGGTGGCAAAGGCCAGCGCCGCGGCGACGGCGAGCGACGTGCGGTGGAATGGCATCGGGGTGGTCCCTCGGTTGCATGCGGCGGGTTCTGCCCCCCCCGCTCGTGCAGGTCCGGGCACCCGTCACGTCAACGGTGCGCAAGTGGGAAGACTAGACGCCGATTGCAGCGACTTTTTGGCAGTTACCGGGGTGCGCGGGGGCCGGGCCGTGCTGCCGCCGGAGGGGTTCATTGTCACCGGCACGGAAGGTCCGACGAAAACCGGCGAGCTCGAGCGCGCCGCCGAATGGGCGAGGCGGGCGGCGGAGGCAGCCGGCGCCTGAGGCGGCGTCGCGGCCCGGCGGGTGCGGGTGCCGGCGGGTTGTCGCGGCGTGAATGACTGGACAGGTCTGCCACGCCATGGTGTTGTGTCGCCCCGTCAGGATCACGAATACGGAGCGGCGAGGCACATGCGTAGCTGGCAGTTGGCATTGACGGCGACACTGATCGCGGCGACGGGGCTCGCCGCGTGCGATCAAGGCGGCGGGTCCGGCGGCGCCTGCTCCGATCCGCCCATCGTCTCGCCGGTTCTCGACAATTTCACGACGTCGATCGAGTCGTATGCCCGCAACGGCGGTGAACTCAACCAGTCCAATTGCCGGGGCGAGACGCTGGTGTATCTGGCGACCGGTCCGAGGGGCGGGCACTCGGTGCTCAGGGCGCTGCTGCGCAACGGCGCCGATCCCGACAAGGGGACTGCGGAAGGCCGCTCGCCACTGATGAACGCCGCCAGCGAGTGCCGGCCGGAATCGGTGACCACGTTGCTCGAATTCGGCGCCGATCCCAACCTCAAGGACGCCGACGGCCTTACGGCACTCGATCTGGTGTGCGCCGAGCCGGCCGAAGAGCACGACGCCATCGTCTCGGCACTCGAGGAAGCCATGGCGGCCAGCCGATAGGCTTGCTCCCGCCGCTCGACTACATCCCGTTCGTCATCGCGCTGGTCGCCGCCGGCGCGGTGGCCGGGGTGACCGCGGGGCTGCTGGGGGTCGGTGGCGGCATCGTCATGGTGCCGGTCACCGCCTTCGTGCTGCGAATCCTGAACTACGACAGTGCCGTGATCATGCATGTGGCGGTGGCCACATCGCTGGCGGCGATCGTGCCGACGGGGCTGCGCTCGGCCTGGGCGCACAACAAGCGCGGCGCGGTCAATTTCGACATATTGAGACTGTGGGGTCCGTTCATCGTCGTCGCCTCGCTGGCCGGCGGGGTGATGGCGGGCTGGTACTCGGGCACGGCGTTGCGCCTTGTGTTCGGGGTGGTGGCCATCGCCATCGCCATCAATCAGGTGCTGCCCATCCAGAAGCGGCTGATGGGCCGGTTCGCGGCGACGCCCCGGGTGCACCAGCTCTCCGCGGCCGTGATCGGCTACGTCTCGGCGCTTATGGGGATTGGCGGCGGCTCGCTGAGCGTGCCGACGATGAGCGCGTTCGGCGTGCCGATCCATACCGCGGTCGGCACCGCCTCGGCGCTGGGGGTGTTGCTGGCGGCGCCGGGAGCGCTGGGCTTCATCTGGTCGGGCTGGGCGGCCACCGGCACGCCGCCCTTCTCGCTGGGGTTCGTCAGCGTGCCGGCGCTCTCGATAATGGGACTGACGGCGGCGATGTGCGCACCGGGAGGGGCGGCGCTGGCGCACCGGCTGGCACCGACGACGCTGAAGATCGTGTTCGCGACCTACCTGGTCATCGTCGGCGGCCGGATGTTGTGGCTGGCGGTCGCCGGCTGAGCGCGCCTACTGCGCGATCTCCCACTGAATGGAGACGGTGGCCGAAAAGGTCAGCTCGCCGGCCGCGACCGGCACCGCGGACTCCGCGGAGACCGCCATGCGCGCCATGTCGGCCATCGGCAACGGGCGCGGCGCGGACTGCTCCGAGATCGAGCGGATGCGGCCCAGACCGACCCCCGCCGCTTCGGTCATCAGCTCGGCGCGGGCGATGGCGTCGGCGACCGCGCGGCGGCGTGCTTCGTCCAGCAGATCGTCGGGCTCGGCGACCGCGAAGGAGACCCCGGAGATCGAGTTGGCTCCGACGGTGACCGAGCGGTCGAGAACGCGGCCGAGATCGTCGAGATCGCGGACCCTCACCGTCACCGCATTCGAGACCCGGTAGCCGGCGATGACGGGCGGCAGCCGGTAGCCCTGGGCGTCGCGGCGGTCGGACTGGACGTATTTGGGCTGCACCGAGAACCCCGAAGTCTGAATGTCGCGCTCGGCGATGCCGGCGTCGCTGAGCACCTCGAAGAGGGCCGCCATGGCGCGCGTGTTGGCGTCGAGCGCGGCGCGGGCGGTCTCCGCGTCGGTGACCACGCCGGAGGCGACGATGGCCATGTCGGGTTCGGCGGTGACCTCGCCGAGTCCGTTGATGGTGATCAGGCCCGGCGGTCCGCCCTCCTGGGCGAAAGCGGGGGCGACGAGGACGGTGGTGGCGACGATCAGAGCAAAGGCGAGGCGCATTTGGGTCTCCCGGCTTGGATCCTGAGTGCATTGACCGGCGATGCGGCGGATTTGCGGCATAGCCGGCAGCCTTGAGACGTCCGCCGGCGGGTCTTCCTTGGAGCGATGTTGCGGGCCTGGAGGCAGCGCCCATAGCCGGGCGGGGGCTGCTAGGCAAGCCCGGGCATCGCTGGTATGAGCGCTGCGGGCCCGTAGCTCAACGGTTAGAGCCGGCCGCTCATAACGGTCTGGTTGCTGGTTCGAATCCAGCCGGGCCCACCACGCTTCGCCCTTCGGGCTACGCGTGGCGCGAGCTACGGCTCGGCAGGCCGGCACAGTGGTTGCGATCGAGCGCGGGCCTGGCAAGCAGGTGCGGACTATCTGCGTGAAGCGCGCGAAGGCTGCGCGCTTCCGCGAAAAAGCGCCTTTGAGGTCGTTCCGCGGCGGCGAAGGCGGGGCGGATTAACCAGTATCGTCGGCAGAACGTTAATCTCGGCGCGCTACCGAGGAGGCCGCAAACATACGTACGGGCATGACGAACACACCGCCAAAAACCCGCCGGTCGCCAGCGAAACGGGGCTCCGGACGCGCCGCGACCCCGGCGAAGAAGTCCACCGAGGCCGCTTCGAAAGGCGCCCGTGCGAGCAAGCGCGGACGAAGCGGGACGGCCGCCCACAAAGGGCGTTCCGACGAGCGACGGGCGGCGAAGCGCTTCGCGGTGGGCAAGTTCGCGAGCGCTTCGTTCGAACTCGGCAGGAGCACGGCGCGCTGCGGCATCGTCGATATCAGCGAGACCGGGGCGCGCCTGAAATTCGCCAACCCGAGGGCGATCCCCGGGGCATTTACCCTCTATGTCGAGGAAGACGGGTTCCTCGTCGATTGCGAGGTCGTGTGGCGCCGGGAAGGGCGCATGGGCGTGCGGTTCAGCGGCGAGAAGGTGCCCACGGTCGGGCAGCGGGCGGTGTATGTCGATCATCCGCTGACGGCCAGCGGACGCAAGAAGCGCCTGGCGCGCGACACGATGATCATCTCCAAGGACCCGCCGCGGCGCGACAGCGCACCGCCTCGGGACGACGATGGCGCGGTGCCGCCTCGCCGTGTCATTTTCGGCAAGCGCGTCTGGCCGAACTAGGCTCGAGGGTTCCTTCCGCACGCCGCCAGGGGCCGGTCGGCGACGGCCGGGGGCTTGTGCTCGCGTCACTCGTCACTGCCGCAGGGGGTGTGTACCGTTCGCGTCCTGCCCCGAGGACCACTCATGGCTGAACACCATCTCGACGCTTCGCTCACGCAGCCCTTCTGGGACAATTCGGTAACCCCGCGCCTGACCATCGAGCCGGGGGACGTGGTCACGTTCGAATGCCTGGAGGCGACCGGGCAGCTGACCCCGGAATCGACGGTCGACGACTACGCGAATGTCGACCGGACCCGGGTGCATGCCCTGACCGGCTCGGTTGACGTGCAAGGGGCGCGCCCGGGCGACGCCCTGGAGGTCGAAATCCTCGACATGCGCCACAAGGGCTGGGGCTGGACCGGGCATCGACCCGGCTTCGGCCTGCTGGCCGAGGATTTCGATGCCGTCTATCTGCACCATTGGCGGCTGGACGGCGCGGACTGCCATTTCGGCGCCGCCGGGATCGTGGTGCCGTTCGCGCCGATGCCGGGCTGCGTGGGGGTGGCGCCCAAGGCGCCGGGGCGGCTCGACACGAAACCGCCGCGGCAAAATGGCGGCAATGTCGACATTCGCGACCTCACCGTCGGCACGACCTTCTGGCTGCCGGTGCTGGTCGAGGGCGCGCTGTTTGCCACCGGCGACTGCCACGCCGCCCAGGGGCAGGGCGAAGTGTGCGGCACCGGCATCGAGGCGCCGATGACGGTGACCATGCGGTTCGACGTACGCAAGGACCTCACGATCGACGAACTGCAATACCGGCGGCCGGGGCCGGCGCGACCGGCCGAAACCCTGGGTTGTTTCGCCACCTCGGCGCACGGCCCCGATCTCTACGAGAATTCGCGAAACGCCATCCGGTACCTGATCGCGTGGCTGGTGGCCGAGCATGGCCTGACCCCGAGCCAGGCCTATGTGCTTTGCAGCGCCGCCGCCGACCTGGTGATCAGCGAGGTTGTGGACGCGCCGAACTGGCTCGTCTCCGCGCAGCTGCCGCTGGGCATCTTCCGAAGCTGAGTGTCGCCGGGCCTTTTCAGCGCCGTTGAATGCGCTAGGGTCGCGGGCGCCCGCGCGCTGCGCCGGCGCGGTTGTGATAGCGGAGCGGGAATTGGCGATGAACGAGCTGGTGCTGACGCTGTCGTGCGCGGACCGTCCGGGGATCGTCGCTTCGGTGACCGCGGCGCTGGCGGCGCTCGGCGGCAACATCGCGGAATCCGGCCAGTTCTGGGACCGGGAGACGGGGCGGTTCTTCATGCGCATCGCGTTCACGGCGCCGGACGGGACGACGCCGGCCGGCGTCGAGGCGGCGCTGGCGGAGGCGCGCGAGCGGTTCGAGATGACGCTCGAAATCGCCGATCTCGGCGCGACCCCGAAGATCATCATCATGGTCTCGAAGTTCGATCACGCGCTCGAGCATCTGCTCTACCAGATCAAGGTCGGCTGGCTGGCCGCCGAGGTCGCCGCGATCGTCTCCAACCACGAGGCGGCGCGCGGGGCCGCCGAGCTCAGGGGCATCGCCTTTCACCACTGGCCGGTGACCGCGGCCAACAAGCAAGACCAGGAAACGCGGCTGAGGTCCCTGATCGCGGAGACCGGCACCGATCTGGTGGTTCTCGCCCGCTACATGCAGGTGCTCTCCGACGCGCTGGCCACCGACTATTTCGGGCGCATCGTCAACATCCACCACTCGTTCCTGCCCTCCTTCAAGGGCGCCCGGCCCTACCACCAGGCCCACAAGCGCGGCGTCAAGCTGATCGGGGCGACCGCGCACTATGTCACCGCCGACCTGGACGAGGGTCCGATCATCGAGCAGGAGACGGCGCGGGTGACCCACGCGATGTCGGCGGCCGATCTCGTCGCGGTCGGTCGCGACGTCGAATCGCGGGTGCTGAGCCGGGCGGTGAAGCTGCATCTGGAACGAAGGGTGATGGTCAACGGCATGAAGACCGTGGTGTTCGAATGAGGCCGGGCCCGTGAAAGCGGTGGTGCTGCATGGCGCCCGCGATCTGAGGGTCGAGGAGCGCGAGGCGCGGGCGCCGGGAGCGGGCGAGGTGCTCGTGCGGGTGGCGCGGGGCGGCATCTGCGGGTCGGATTTGCACTATTTCCAGGACGGCGGGTTCGGCAGCATCCGGGTGCGCGAGCCGATGATCCTCGGCCACGAGGTCGCCGGGCACATCGAGGCGCTCGGGGAGGGGGTCGAGGACCTGAAGGTCGGCGACCTGGTGGCGGTCAATCCCTCGCGGCCGGACTGGGAGGACCCTTACGCGCGCGAGGGAATGCCGCAGCATTCCGAAGGCATGCGGTTCTATGGCTCGGCGATGGCTTTCCCGCACATCCAGGGAGCGTTCCGCGAGCGTCTCGTGGCGCGCGCCGAACAGTGCGTGATCGCGGACGGGCTGACCCCGGCCGAAGCGGCGATGGCCGAGCCGCTGTCGGTGGTGCTGCACGCGCTCAGGCAGGCGGGCGACATCAACGGCTCCCGGGTCATGGTCACCGGGTGCGGGCCGATCGGGGCGCTGACGGTGCTGGCGGCGCGACGGGCCGGGGCGGCCGAGATCGTCGTCACCGATATCTCGGCGGCGGCGCTGGAGCGGGCGAAAAGCTGCGGCGCCGACCGGACGATCGATGTCTCGGGCGGCCCCGAAGCAGTGCACGAGTTCACCGCGCACAAGGGCTATTTCCATGCCGGCTTCGAATGCTCCGGGGCCCCGGCGGCGATCGCCTCGCTGATCGCCTGCATCCGGCCGCGCGGGACGATCGTGCAAATCGGGCATGGCGGCGACGTCCCGGTGCCGATCTCGACGATCGTCGCCAAGGAGATCACGCTGAGGGGCTCGCACCGGTTCCATTTCGAATTTCCGATCGCCGTCGAGATGATGCGCAAGCGGTTGATCGACGTCGCGCCGCTCGTCACGCAGGTCTTCAAGCTGGCCGAGGCGACCGAGGCGTTCGAGGTCGCCGGCGACCGCAGCCGCTCAATGAAGGTGCAGCTCGACTTCGGGGATTGAGATTCGGCGACACTGCCGCTTGCCGGGCGCCGCCGGAGCGCGCTAGGTGTCGGGCGAGAAAGGCATGCGATGCAGCCGACGGCGAAACGAACCCTGGGCAGCACCGGGGTCGAGCTGACGCAGCTCGGCTTCGGCGGGGCGGCGATCGGCGAGCTCTATGCGCCGATCCCGGAGAGCCAAGCGCAGGCGGCGCTGACGGCGGCGTGGGATGCGGGCATCCGCTACTACGACACGGCGCCCTGGTACGGGCTGGGGCTTTCCGAGCTCAGGGTCGGGCACATGCTGCGCCAGCGTCCGCGCGGCGCGTTCGTGCTGTCGACCAAGGTGGGCCGGGTGCTGGCGGCGCCGCCGGTCGCCGAGCGGGGCAAGAAGGTCGCAAACCTCTGGACAGGCGGGCTGAGTTTCCGCCACCGGCACGACTACACCTATGACGGCATCATGCGGTCCTTCGAGGATTCGCTGCAGCGGCTGGGGCTGGAGAGCATCGATTTGCTGCTCATCCACGACCTCGACCACCGCCATTTCGAGACCGACGAGGGGGTGGCGGCGCGCATGGCCGAGCTGACCGGCTCCGGCTACCGGGCGCTGCAGGAGCTGAAGGAAGGCGGGGTGGTGCGCGGCATCGGGGCGGGCATCAACCACACAAGGACGATGACCCAGTATCTCGACGCGGTCGAGCTCGACTTCTTTCTCGTGGCGCTGTGCTACACGCTCATGGACCAGGGCGGCCTGCCCGAAATGCAGCGCGCCGCCGAGGCCGGCATGGGGTTCGTGATCGGCGGGGTGTTCAATGGCGGCATCGGGGCCACCGGCGCCGTGAAGGGCGCCAAGTTCAACTATGTCAATGCCGACCAGACCATGCTCGACAAGGCGCGCGGGATCGAGGCGATCTGCGCCGATCACAAGGTGCCGCTGGCGGCCGCCTCGATGCAGTTCCCGCTGGGGCATCCGCAGGTGGCGAGCGTCATTCCCGGCGTCGTCAAGCCGGAGGAGGTCGAGCGCAACCTCGCTTCGTTCAGCGTCGACATCCCGGCGGCAATGTGGGCCGATCTGAAATCGGCCGGGCTCATCGCGGCGGACGCGCCAATCCCCGAGCCGGCCTGAGGGCACGCGCCGAGGGTGGGTCCGCGCGCTCGGTTGCGCCGGCCGCCGCAACCGGTCAGCATGGCATCGCATGGATTCGTTTCGGGCGACGGGAAGGCGGTCCGATGCGTATCAACAGATCTCCAACCGAGACCGCGCTCAGCCGGGCGGTGCTGCGCTGGCGGCTGACGCGTCCGACGCCGGTGGCCGACACCGACACCAGCCACATCTACCGGGTCGAGCGCGAGGGCGCCGGTCCGGCGGCGCTCAAGATCATCCGGCCCGGCATGCGCGAGGAGCTGCGCGGGGCGCTGGTGCAGGCCTGGTATGCCGGCGAGGGCGCCGCCGAGGTCTTCGAGGCCAATGCCGAAGCGGTGCTGATGGAATGGCTGGAGGGGCCGGAGCTGGCGCGGCTGGTCGCCGACGGCGAGGACGAGCGGGCGACCGAAATCCTGGCGGAAGTGGTGGCGGGCCTGCACGCGGACCGCGGCGAGGCGCCGCGCGGCCTGATGCCGCTGGCCGAGCGGTTCGCCGCACTCACCGGGGGCGACCGGCAGCTCTGGCCGGCGGCGGGGAGGGACCTGTTCGCCCGCGCGGCCGGCATCGCCCTGGCGCTCGTGGAAACACCGGTCAGGCCCATCCCGCTGCACGGCGACCTGCACCACTTCAATGTGCTCAAGTCGGCCCGCGGGTGGCTTGCCATCGATCCCAAGGGGCTGATCGGCGATCCGGCCTACGATCTGGCGGCGGTGTTTCTCAACCCGATCTCCGACCGGCGCCTGTGTACCGACCCGGCGCGCATCTCGCGACTGGTGAAGCTCTTCTCCGGGCGCCTCGAACTCGACGCGGGCCGGATCGCCAAATACGCCATCGTCCACGCGGCGCTGTCGGCGTGCTGGTCGCTGCAGGCCGGCGAGGAGCCGCGGCACGCCATCGCGGTCCTCGAACGGCTGTTGGCGTTCGGGGCCGACGCGGCCTGAAGCCATCTTCGCCGGCTGCGAAATTGACGCTTGAAATGCGCGCCGGATGCGGCCATTGACCGCCGCGACCGCGCTGTTCAAACGCCGGGCGCGGGTGCATGGTCCGGCCCGCGAGGCGGAGGGCGGCACCACAAGGAACCCAACATGGCGCAAAGGCCGGTCATTCTCGACGCCCCCACGCCCGAACCCCGCGCCGACGATACCGACAGCCTGACCCGGGAAATCCTCGAGCGGTTGACCTACACGGTCGGCAAGGACCCGATCGTGGCGGTTCCCTACGACTGGCTGCTCGCGACCAGTTTCGTGGTGCGCGCGCACATGATCGACGCGTGGATGAACACCACCCGTTCGGCCTACGAGCATGCCTCGAAGCGGGTCTACTACCTGTCGCTGGAATTCCTGATCGGGCGCCTGTTGCGCGATGCGATCACCAATCTGGGGCTGACCCAGCCGATCCGCGAGGCGCTCGGCCGCTACAAGGTCGATCTCGACGAGATCATGGCGCTCGAGCCCGACGCGGCGCTGGGCAATGGCGGGCTGGGGCGGCTGGCGGCGTGCTTCATGGAGTCGATGGCGACGGTGGGGATTCCCGCCTACGGCTACGGCATCCGCTATGTGGACGGGCTGTTCCGCCAGCAGATCGCCGACGGCGAGCAGGTGGAACTGCCCGAGGAATGGCTCGCGCACATCAATCCCTGGGAGTTCGAGCGCCGCGAGGCGGCCTACCCGATCGGCTTCGGCGGCACCGTCGAGACGGCGACCGGCGCCGACGGCCAGCCGGCGCACAACTGGGTGCCGGCCGAGCACGTGCTGGCGGTGGCGTTCGACACGCCGATGGTCGCCTGGCGGGGACGGCGCGCCAACACGCTCAGGCTGTGGAGCGCCCAACCGGTCGACCCGATCCTGCTCGACCGGTTCAATGCCGGCGACCATATCGGGGCGCTCGAGGAGAGCGCCCACGCCGAGATCATCACCAGGGTGCTGTATCCGGTCGACACCACCCCGGCCGGGGAGGAGCTCAGGCTGCGCCAGGAGTTCTTCTTTTCCTCGGCCTCCCTGCAGGACATCGTGCGCCGGCATCTGCAGCAATATCCCGATCTCACCTCGCTGCCCGACAAGGTGGCCATCCAGCTCAACGACACCCACCCGGCGATCGCGGTCGCCGAACTGATGCGGCTCTTGGTGGACACCCATCGGATGGCGTGGGAGCCGGCCTGGCAGATCACCCAGAAGGCTTTTGCCTACACCAACCACACCCTGTTGCCGGAGGCGCTGGAAACCTGGCCGGTGGCGCTCATGGAGCGGCTGTTGCCGCGCCAGATGCAGATCATCTACTCGATCAACGCCGAGGTGCTGCGGCAGGCGCACGAGGAGCACGGCCTGTCCGAGGCCCAGATCGCGCATGTCTCGCTGATCGACGAGAACGACAGCCGCCGGGTTCGCATGGCGCAGCTCGCCTTTGTCGGCTCGCACGCGGTCAACGGCGTTTCCGCCCTGCACACCGATCTGATGCGGCACACGGTGTTCCGCGATCTCAACCAGATGTTCCCGGACCGTATCCGCAACAAGACCAACGGCATCACGCCGCGCCGCTGGCTGTTCGAGTGCAATCCGGGGCTGACCAAACTGATCGGCGAGCGCATCGGGGAGGGCTTCCTGGACGATATCGGGGAGCTCTCAACGCTCAACGATCACGCCACCGACCCGGGCTTTCAGGAGCAGTTCGCCCGCGCCAAGCGCGACAACAAGGCGCGCCTGGCCGACCTCATCGCGGACCGCGTCGGGATTTCCGTCGACCCGGACGCGATCTTCGACGTGCAGATCAAGCGCATCCACGAATACAAGCGCCAGCTCCTGAACATCCTCGAGGCGGTGGCGCTCTACGACATGATCCGCGCCCATCCCGACCGCAACTGGGTGCCGCGGGTGAAGATCTTCGCCGGCAAGGCGGCGCCCAACTACGGCCGCGCCAAGCTCATCATCAAGCTGATCAACGACGTCGCCAGGGTGATCAACGCCGACCCGGCGGTGCGCGGCCTGCTGAAGGTGGTCTTCGTGCCCAACTACAACGTCTCGCTGGCCGAGGTCATCATTCCGGCCGCCGACGTCAGCGAGCAGATTTCGACCGCCGGCATGGAAGCCTCGGGCACCGGCAACATGAAGCTGGCCCTCAACGGCGCGCTGACGATCGGGACGATGGACGGCGCCAACGTCGAAATCCGCGAGCGGGTGGGCCCCGACGACATCTTCATCTTCGGGTTGACCGCCGAGGAGGTCGGCGATCGCAGGCGCAACGGCCACCTGCCACGAAGCGCGATCGAGGCGTCCGCCGACCTGCGCCAGGCGCTGGAGGCGATCCATTCGGGGGCCTTCTCGCCCGACGAGCCGCAGCGGTTTTCCGAACTGGTCTCGGATCTTTATGACCATGACTGGTTCATGGTCGCGGCGGATTTCGATGCCTACTACGCGACGCAGCGCGAGATCGAACAGGTGTGGGCGGACCAGGCACGCTGGCGGGCCATGGCCATCCGCAACACGGCCAATGTAGGATGGTTCTCCTCCGACCGTGCGATCACGGAATATGCGGAGGACATCTGGGAGGTGCCCGTATCGCCCGCAACCAACAAGCCGTGAAGGCGAAAGGCTGGCGCCTCGGCAACGAGGTGGTCGAAGCGATCGTCGCGGGCCGGCACGACGACGCGTTCGGCGTTCTGGGCCTGCATCAGATCGGCCGGCAATGGGTGGCGCGGGCCTTCGTTCCCGGCGCCGAGACCCTGATCGCGCAGGCGCTGGACGGCAAGAAACTCGGCGAACTCGACCGGCGGCACGAGGCGGGGTTCTTCGAGGGCGCCCTCGGGGTCGAGGCGCAGCAGCTCATCGCCTACCATGCCGCCAACCAGGCCGGGACCTGGGAATTCGTCGATCCGTACTGCTTCGGGCCGGTGCTCGGGCCGATGGACGACTACTACCTCGCCGAAGGATCGCATCTGCGGCTGTTCGACAAGCTCGGCGCCCATGCGATGGAATTCGAGGGCATCGCCGGCACGCATTTCGCGGTCTGGGCGCCGAACGCCAAGCGGGTTTCCGTGGTCGGCGACTTCAACGCCTGGGACGGCCGCCGGCATCCGATGCGCCTGAGGCGCGACACCGGCATCTGGGAGATCTTCCTGCCCGCCGTCCAGCCCGGCGGCTTCTACAAATACGAGATCATCGGGCCGGGGGGCGGCCGGCTGCCGCTGAAGGCGGATCCGTTCGCCCAGCGAGCCGAGCTCAGGCCCGGCACCGCTTCGCTGGTTCCCGATCCGTCCGAGTTCGAGTGGTCGGACGCCAACTATCTGGCGGCGCGGCGGGAGCGGGAGCTCAGGCGCGAGCCGGTCTCGATCTACGAGGTGCATCTGGGCTCGTGGCGCCGGCGGCCGGACGGGCGGATGCTGACCTACGACGAACTGGCCGAGGAGCTCGTGCCTTACACGGCCGATCTCGGCTTCACGCATCTCGAACTGCTGCCGGTCTCAGAGCACCCCTACGACCCGTCCTGGGGCTACCAGCCGATCGGCCTTTTCGCGCCGACTTCGCGCTTCGGGTCGCCGGCGGGATTCGCGCGCTTCGTCGATGCCGCGCACGCGGCCGGGCTGGGGGTGATCCTGGATTGGGTGCCGGCCCACTTTCCCACCGACGCGCACGGGCTGGCGCGCTTCGACGGCACGGCGCTCTACGAGCACGCCGACCCGAAGCGCGGCTTCCATCCGGACTGGCAAACCGCCATCTACAACTTCGGGCGCCGCGAAGTCAGCTCCTACCTGCGCAACAACGCGCTGTACTGGCTGGAGAGGTTTCACATCGACGCGCTGCGCGTCGATGCGGTGGCCTCGATGCTGTATCTGGACTACTCGCGGCGGCCCGGCGAGTGGGTCGCCAACCGGTTTGGCGGCAACCAGAATCTGGAGGCGATCGAGTTCCTGCGGCGGGTCAATACCGAGGTCTATGGCGCCTATCCGGGGATCGCCACCTTCGCCGAGGAGTCGACCGCCTTCGCCGGCGTCAGCCATCCGGTGCATGCCGGCGGGCTCGGCTTCGGGTTCAAGTGGAACCTGGGGTTCATGAACGACACCCTGGCCTACATGCGCCGCGAGCCCATCCATCGGCGTTACCACCACAACGACATGACCTTCGGGCTGCTCTACGCGTTTTCGGAGAATTTCGTGCTGCCGCTGAGCCATGACGAGGTGGTGCATGGCAAGGGATCGCTGCTCGCCAAGATGCCCGGCGACGACTGGCAGCAATTCGCCAATCTGAGGGCCTACTACGGCTTCATGTGGGGCTATCCGGGCAAGAAGCTGTTGTTCATGGGGCAGGAATTCGCCCAGCGCAACGAGTGGAACGATGCCATCTCGCTCGAATGGGGGCTGATGGAGGCGCCGGCCCATGAGGGCGTGCGGCGGCTGATCGTCGATCTCAACGCGCTGTATCGGGCGACCCCGGCCCTGCACGCGCGCGACTGCGAGCCGGAGGGGTTCGAGTGGCTGATCGCCAACGACGCCGACAACTCGGTGTTCGCCTGGGTCCGGCGGGCGCCGGGGGCAGCCGATGTCGTGGTGGTCACCAATTTCACCCCGGCGGTGCAAACCGGCTACGTGGTGCCGGTGCCGAGCGCCGGCACCTGGCGCGAGGCGGTCAACACGGACGCGGGAATCTACGGCGGCACCAACGTCGGCAACCGCGGTGCGATCGCGGCCGGCGAGGCCCCGCGCGACGGCTGGCCGGCGACCCTTGAACTGACGCTGCCGCCGTTAGCGACCCTGATCCTGATCCATCAGGGATCGTGACCCCGGCCGGGACCGGAAAGGAGGACGAGATGCGACCGGACAAGCGCACCAACCATGCCCCACTGGCGCGTGATGCGATGGCGTGCGTGCTGGCCGGCGGCCGCGGCAAGCGGCTCATGGAGCTGACCGATCTCAGGGCCAAACCGGCGGTCTATTTCGGCGGCAAGTCGCGGATCATCGACTTCGCGCTCTCCAATGCCCTCAACTCCGGCATCCGGCGGATCTCCGTGGCCACCCAGTATCAGGCCCATTCCCTGATCCGGCACCTGCAGCAGGGCTGGAACTTCTTCCGCCTCGAGCGCAACGAAAGCTTCGACATCCTGCCCGCCAGCCAGCGCGTGGCCGAGGACCTCTGGTATGCCGGCACCGCCGACGCGGTCTATCAGAACATGGACATCATCGAGGATTACGGGCCGCGCTACGTCGTGGTCCTGGCCGGCGACCACATCTACAAAATGGACTACGAGGTGATGCTGCGCCAGCACGAGGACACCGGCGCCCAGGTCACCGTGGGGTGCCTGGAGGTGCCGCGCGCCGAGGCCAGCGCCTTCGGGGTGATGCATGTGGACGGGCGCGACCGCATCATCGAATTCTTCGAAAAACCCGCCGACCCGCCGGGCATTCCCGACAGTCCCAAGCTGGCCCTGGCCTCGATGGGAATCTACGTCTTCGAGACGCGTTTTCTCGCCGAGATCTTGCGCCGGGATGCCGAGGACAAGAATTCGGCCCACGATTTCGGGCGCGACGTCATTCCGCACATCGTCAGAAACGGTACCGCCTGGGCGCACCGGTTCCCGCAATCATGCGTGCGCTCGGAACGCGAGGAAGTCAGCTACTGGCGCGACGTGGGGACCGTGGACGCCTACTGGAAGGCCAATATCGATTTGACCGAAGTGACCCCTGAACTCGATCTTTATGATCGCGACTGGCCGATCTGGACCTACGCGGAACTCACTCCGCCGGCCAAGTTCGTCCACGAGGAGAAGGGACGCACCGGTTCGGCAATGTCCTCGCTGGTGTCGGGGGACTGCATCGTCTCCGGCGCCGCTCTGAGACGAACGCTCCTGAGCACCGGCTCGCACGTGCATTCCTGGGCCAAGCTCGAGGAGGCGGTGATCCTGCCCTATTGCGAGATCGGCCGGCACGCCCAGCTCACCAAGGTGATCGTCGACCGGGGGGTCGAGATTCCCGAGAAGCTGGTGGTCGGCGAGGACCCGGAATTCGACGCCAAGTGGTTCCGGCGCACCGAATCGGGCGTCGTGCTGATCACCAAGCGCATGATCGATCGCTATCTCGCCAGCCGATGATCGAGGTGCTTTCGGTCGCATCGGAAGTCCATCCGCTGGTCAAGACCGGCGGGCTCGCGGACGTGGCGGGGGCGCTGCCGGCGGCGCTGAAGCCGCACGGCGTTCAGATGCGGGTGCTGATGCCCGGCTATCCGGCGGTCATGGAGGCGCTCAGGAAACCCAGGGAACTGGCGACGGTGGCCTCGCTGTTCGGGGGACCGGCGCGGATCGTGGGCGGCCGCGCCGCGGGCCTGCGCCTGATCGCGATCGACGCGCCGCATCTTTTCGAGCGCACCGGGGGGCCCTATGCGAACCCCGCCGGCGCCGACTGGCCGGACAACTGGCGGCGCTTCGCGGCCCTGGGCTGGACCGGGGCGGCGCTCGCCGAGGGGCTGGTTGCGGGCTATGCGCCGCAGATCGTGCATGTGCATGACTGGCAGGCGGCGCTGGCGCCGGTCTATATGCGTTATACGGGCACCGGCCGGGCCCGGTCGGTGGTGACGATCCACAATCTCGCCTTCCAGGGGCAATTCCCGGCTTCGATCTTCAGCGAGCTGGAGCTGCCGGCGGCGGCGTTCGCCATCGACGGGGTCGAGTATCACGGCGGGGTCGGGTTCCTCAAAGGGGCTCTGACCTGCGCCGATCTGGTGACCACCGTCAGCCCCACCTATGCGCGTGAAATCCGCGATCCGGACTATGGCATGGGGCTCGACGGGGTATTGGCCAGCCGCGCCGACGCGCTGGTGGGGATCACCAACGGCATCGACACGTCCGAATGGGACCCGGAAACCGACCCGGCGCTGGCCACCAACTACACCGCCGCCCGGCTCGCCAAACGGGCCGACAACAAGAAGGCGCTCGAGGCGCGGTTCCGGATCGATCCCGGCAAGGGCCCGCTGATGGCCGTGGTGAGCCGTCTGACCTGGCAGAAGGGCTCGGACCTGCTGGCGGCGGTCAGCGACATCCTGGTGCAGGCCGGCGGGCGGCTGGTGGTGCTCGGCGCGGGCGACGCGGGGATCGAGGCGGAACTGGGCGCGGTGGCGGCGCGGCATCCGGGGCAGGTAGGTGTCGAGTTCGGCTACGATGAAGCCCTTGCGCATCTCATCCAGGGCGGCGCCGACGCGATCGTGTTGCCGTCACGCTACGAGCCGTGCGGGCTCACGCAGCTGTGCGCCCAGCGCTATGGCTCGGTGCCGATCGCCTCGCGGGTGGGCGGGCTCAACGACACCATCGTCGACGCCAACGACGCGGCGCTCGACGCCGGGGCGGCGACCGGGATCATGTTCGCGCCGGTGAGCGCGCAGTCGCTGGCCGAGGCGCTGGGGCGCGCCATGCGGCTTTATGGCGAGCGCCCCCGGTGGCGGAAAATCCAGCGCCGGGGCATGAAAGCCGATGTATCCTGGTCGCGCAGCGCCAGCCGCTACGCGCGCCT
This sequence comes from uncultured Devosiaceae bacterium, assembly GCA_964574935.1. Classification (GTDB taxonomy): domain Bacteria; phylum Pseudomonadota; class Alphaproteobacteria; order Rhizobiales; family Devosiaceae; genus JBBECE01. The sequence continues at coordinate 23,605 of CAZNOZ010000007.1, forward strand.
TTACGTCCAGCTTGCCAATTCCGGGCCCACCCGATGATCACGACGGTATCCACGACGCCCTTCGACGACCAGAACCCCGGCACCAACGGGCTCAGGAAGCGGGTGGCGGTGTTTCGCCAGCCCCGCTATCTGGAGAACTACATCCAGTCGATCTTCGATTGCCTGGAAGGGGTGCGCGGACAGACGCTGATTTTGGGCGGCGACGGGCGCTTCTTCAACGACGAGGCGATCCAGACCGTTATCGCGATGGCGGCCGGCAACGGGTTTGCCCGGGTGATCGTCGGCCAGGACGGGCTGATGTCGACCCCGGCGGCGAGCCACGCCATCCGCGACCTGGGCGCTTTCGGCGGCCTGATCCTGAGCGCCAGCCACAATCCGGGCGGCCCGGAGGGGGATTTCGGGGTCAAGTTCAACATCGCCAATGGCGGCCCGGCGCCGGAGCGGATGACCGAGGCGATTTTCGCGCGCTCGAAGATCATCGACAGCTACAAGGTCGTCGAGACCGAACCGGTCGAGCTCGGCCGGCCCGGCGCAAGCAGCGTCGGCGACATGGCGGTCGACGTCATCGATCCGGTCGCCGGCTACGAGGCGCTGATGGCGACGCTCGTCGATTTCGACGCCATCCGGTCCCTGTTCGCCTCCGGGTTCACCATGCGCTACGACGCCATGCACGCGGTGACCGGACCCTATGCCAGGCGCATTCTCGAACAGTCGCTGGGGGCGCCCGAAGGCAGCGTCGTCAACGCCCGGCCGCTGCCGGATTTCGGCGGCGGGCACCCGGACCCCAATCCGGTCTATGCGAAGGACCTGATCGAGCTGGCGATGTCCGACCACTCGCCGGACTTCCTCGCTGCCTCGGACGGGGACGGGGACCGCAACATGATCGTGGGGCGGGGGATTTTCGTGACCCCTTCCGATTCGCTGGCGATCATCGCGGCCAGCGCGCATCTGGCGCCCGGCTATCGGGACGGGATCGCCGGGATCGCCCGCTCGATGCCGACCAGCGCCGCCGCCGACCGGGTCGCCGACAAGCTCCGGGTGGAGCTCTACGAGGTGCCCACGGGCTGGAAGTACTTCTGCAACCTCCTGGATGCGGGGCGGGTGACGATCTGCGGCGAGGAAAGCGCCGGCACCGGCTCCGACCACGTGCGCGAGAAAGACGGGCTGTGGGCGGTGCTGATGTGGCTCAACATCCTGGCGGCGCGCCGGCTGTCGGTGGCCGAGATCGTCACCGACCACTGGCGGACCTTCGGGCGCAACTACTATTCGCGGCATGACTACGAAGAAGTCGAGGCCGAGGCGGCGAAGGCGCTGGTGGGGTCGCTCACCGAGCGGCTCCCGGCGCTCACCGGCACGCGGCTGCGCGGACGCGCCGTGGCGCTGGCCGACGAATTCGCCTATCGGGACCCGGTCGACGGCTCGGTCAGCCCGCATCAGGGGATCCGCCTGATCTTCGAGGACGGGGCGCGGATCATCTTTCGCCTGTCCGGCACCGGCACGGTCGGGGCGACGGTCAGGGTCTATTTCGACCGCTTCGAGCCCCCCGACGGGGCGCTCGATCTCGACGTGCAATCGGCCCTGACCGAGCTGATCGAAATTGCCGGCGAAGTGGCCGCGATCGAAGAGATGCTGGGCCGCGACGCGCCGAGCGTCGTCACCTGATTGCATGGCCAACCCCGAGCTCGTTCGCGACGCCGGCAGGCCACAGCCGTTGGGGGCCGATGTCGTCGCCGACGGAGTGAATTTCGCGGTCCGGTCGGCGACCGCGACGCAGATCTGGGTGTCGCTGTTCGACGAGCGCGATGCCGAGATCGCCATGCTGCCGCTCGAGGAAACGGAAGCCGGCGTGCATTGCGGACTGGTCGCCGGCATCGGGGCGGGGGCGCGATACGGCTTGCGCGCCGAAGGACGCTACGCCCCCGCCGAGGGCTTCTGGTTCGATCCGGCCAAGCTGCTCGTGGACCCTTATGCCAGGCAGCTCGACCGGCATTTCGTGCCCGATCCGCGCCAGTTCATGCGGCGGGAGGGGGCCGGGGACAGTGCGCCGGCGGTGCCCAAGGCGTTTGTCGTCGGCCCAACACCCCAAGTGCCGCGGCGGCGGGCCCGGGGGCCTCAATTCATCTACGAGCTTTCGGTGCGCGGCCACACGATGCTGCACCCCGACGTGCAGGACCGGCTGCGCGGCACTGTGGCGGCGCTCGGCGAACCGGCGGTGGTCGAGCATCTGGTGCGGCTCGGCGTCGATACCGTCGAGCTGATGCCGGTCGCCGCCTGGATCGACGAGCCGCATCTGCGGGGGCTGGGGCTGACCAATTTCTGGGGCTACAACCCGGTGACCTTCATGGCCCCCGACCCGCGCCTGATGCATGGCGGGGTGGCCGATCTGGCGGCGCTGACCGATATCTTCGCGGCGGCGGGCATCTCGGTCATCCTCGATGTCGTGCTCAATCACACCGGCGAGGGCGACCGGCACGGGGCGACGCTCAGCCTGAGGGGGCTCGACAATCTCACCTACTACCGGCACCACGAGACCGAACGCGGACTGGAGCTCGTCGACGACAGCGGCTGCGGCAACACGGTGGCCTGCGACCGGCCGGCAGTTGTCGAGCTGGCCCTCGCCTCGCTCAGGCACTGGGTGGTGGCGGCCGGGGTCGCCGGGTTCCGGTTCGACCTGGCGACGATCCTGGGACGCACCGAGACAGGGTTCGACCGCCAAGCGCCGCTGTTGGCGGCAATCCGGGCCGATCCGGTGCTTGGCGATTGCATTTTGGTCGCCGAGCCATGGGACGTGGGGCCGGACGGCTACCGGCTGGGCGCGTTCGGGCCGCCCTTCGGGGAATGGAACGACGCCTTTCGGGACGACGTCAGGCGCTACTGGCGGGGCGACGAGGGGCTGACCGGGGAGTTCGCGACGCGCCTGGCGGGCTCGGCGGACGTCTTCGGGGCAACCGGCGAGGAGACCCGGTCGGTCAACTTCATCGCCGCCCATGACGGGTTCACGCTCGCCGATCTCGTCGCCTTTTCGGGCAAGGACAATTTCGCCAACCGCGAGGGCAACCGCGACGGGCACGACCACAACTACTCGTGGAACAACGGGGCCGAGGGCGAGACCTCCGACCCCGAGATCCTCGCCCGGCGCACCGCCGACCTGAAGGCCCTGATCGCGATCGTCTTCCTGGCGCGCGGCACCGCGATGCTGAAGGCCGGGGACGAGCTGGGCAAGTCGCAGTCGGGCAACAACAACGCCTACGCCCAGGACAATCCGATTTCCTGGATCGACTGGCAGCTCGCCGACGCGGAGCTGATTGCGTTCTCAGCCGAAATGGCACGGCTTGGCGCTTCGCATCCGGCCCTCGCGGCGCGCCGGTTCCTCAGCGGGGCGGCCGACGCGGCCGGCCGGCGCGACTGCGTGTGGCTGAAGGCGGACGGTGACGAGATGGACGAGGCTGCCTGGCAAGCACCAGGGGCAACCGTCCTGGGAATGCTGCTCGCAGAGGGAGAGGATTTGGTGCTGGCCTGGTTCAATCGCGGCGGGGCGCCGGCGGACGTGGTCTGCCCACCGCCGGCGGCGGGCGGGGTGTGGCGCCTCGCGGCGGCGTCGACCGCGCCGCACTCAGATGTCACGGCCGCCCGGATCACCCTGGCCCGGCGCTCGGTGACGGTGCTGACGGCGCCCTAGCGGACCTGTTTCCGCAAGGGCCCTTGGGGAATCCGCGCATGCCGCAGGTCGGCACCCCCCCGGCTGGCCACGCAGTTGGCCCCAACGGCCCCGAAAGCTCTCCTGAGTGCGGGGCGGTAAACGGCACGCTCCGGTGCTGGGGTAAGAAAGAATTCATACACTAAGTTCTTTTGAGAGTACGTATTCCCCCTAGTATTCCTGATGTTATATTGGGTATGAGGTGATATTCCTAGTATCCTACCTGCTCAGGTACAATTTTAAGTTTCCCCTATACCCGAATTTGTGGTTTGGCTGCGACAATCTGACGCGATGTAGAGTTTTTCGGGCTTGGCACGTCGTGCGGGCTGCATGCGGGCGAGCGAGGAGGCAACGATGTTGAAAGCAACGATGGGGCTGGCGGGCTCCGTCCTGGCGATGGCGATATTGGCGATGCCGGCGTCGGCGGGCCTGCTCGGCGATGTCGGCGATACGGTCAACGACACGGTCAACGATGTCGGCGACACGGTCAACGACACCGTCAATGACGTGGTCGATGAGGTCGACAACACGGTAAACGAGGTGAGCAACACTGTCGACGATACCGTCGGCGGCGTCACCGACACGGTGGATGGATTGACCGGGGACGTTCCCGATACGGGCGGGCTGTTTCCGCTGCCCGATGGTGGCGATCCCGGCGATCTGCCGTTCCTGGTCGGCAACGGCGGCGGCGGTGCGGCGGGCCTGCCCGCGGGCATGATCGCGCAGTTGCAGCAGCTCATCGAGATCATCCGGGCGCGCGAATGGGTCGATTATGACGCCTACGGGCTCGGACGCCGTCCGCGGGTCGGCGCCGTCGATTTGCGGCAGTGGGTGCCGCAATCGTCCTGGGGCGATCTCAACCAGGTGCTGATCGAATTCTCGGCCGACATCATGGCGCTGCAGCGCTCGATTCAGTCGGGCCTGGTGCTGCCGCGTTGGACCGGTTTCCGTCGGCTGCCGATCACGCATGTGGTGGCCGTGGATATCGTGCAGGAGGAGGGCACGGTCATCCTCTACCATTCCTGACATCGCCGTTCGCGGCGGTCCTGGAGTAGCGCCACAGAAGAGCCGGAGGCGAGGCCGGCGGATTGAGAGAGGCAACATGACGTACTTGGCAAGACTGATCCTGTCGGTGGCGTTCTGTTCCTTCCTGGCCGCGACCTCGGCCAATGGACAGAACCTGCTTGGCGGGCTGACGGGCAATTCCGGGCCGGTCAGCGTGGACCGTTCGGATGGCAACACCGACGTCAGCGTCGGTGGCGGCGATTCACTGCTCGATTTCGGCTACGGAACCGGCGGCGAAAGCGGCTCGGTCATGATTGGCGACGGCATGCCCGATTTGGGCGGGCTCGGAATTCCGGCGCTCGCCAGCCTGGGCGGCACCGAAACGGGCAGCGGCGTTGACGTGACTATCGGCTCCACCGGCGGCGGAACCACCGGCGGCGGGCTCGATCCGCTGCTGGCGCTGGCCCGGCTGATCTCGGGCGGCGCGTGCCAGATTGCCGCTCCGGCCGGCGACGTTGTCGTCGTCCGTCTCGAGGAGGTGATTGGAGCCGGGCGTATGGGCGATCTCAGCTCGCTGCTGATCGAGCACGCCGGCGACATCGCGGCGTGCCAGGCGGCACTGGCGCGTTCGGCGTCGCTGCTGGGGCTGTCGTCCGGCGATCTGCGCCGGGTGGTGGCCGTCGAGGCGGTGGCCGGGAACCGGTTGGTGGTCTACGTCGTCTGAAGACCAAAGACGGGCGGCGCGGCGGGGTTTGCGTCGCGCCGTTCACATGATCACCAGATCCGGATGCGTGAAGTCGTAGCCGAGCGCCTGGGCCACCGGCGCGCAGGTGATCTGGCCGGCGGCGACGTTGAGCCCGGCCTTGAGACGGGTGTCCTCGTAGAGCGCCCGCCGCCAGCCCTTCTCCGCGATGGCGAGCGCGAAGGGCAGGGTGACGTTATTGAGCGCGTAGGTCGAGGTGCGGGCGACCGCGGCGGGCATGTTGGCGACGCAATAGTGCACGATCCCGTCGAGCACGAAGGTCGGGGCGTCGTGGGTGGTCGGCTTCGAGGTCTCAAAGCAGCCGCCCTGATCGATGGCGACGTCGACCAGCACGGCGCCGCGATGCATTGTCGAAAGCATGTCGCGGGTGACCAGCTTCGGGGCGGCGGCGCCGGGCACCAGCACCGCCCCGATCACCAGATCGGCGCCGGCGACCTGCTCGGCGAGCGCGGCCTTGGATGAATAGAGCGTCTTCACGCCGGCCGCCAACCGGTGCTCGAGCCGCTCGAGCACCTCGGGGTTGCGGTCGAGGATGGTGACGTCGGCGTCCACGCCGACGGCCATCTGGGCGGCGTTGAAGCCGACAACCCCACCGCCGATGATCGCGACCTTCCCCGGCAGCACGCCGGGCACCCCGCCGAGCAGCACGCCGCGCCCGCCATGGGCCTTCTCCAGCGCGGTGGCGCCGGCCTGCACCGCCAGGCGCCCGGCGACCTGGCTCATGGGCCTGAGCAGCGGCAGGTGTCCATTGGCGTCGGTCACCGTCTCATAGGCGATGCAGATGGCGCCGGATTTGACGAGGTCGGCGGTCTGTTCGGGGTCGGGGGCCAGATGCAGATAGGTGAAGAGGATCTGGTCTTCGCGGAGCAGGGCGCGCTCGCCGGCCTGCGGCTCCTTGACCTTGACCACCAGCTCGGCGGCCTCGAACACCGAAGCGGGGTCGGCGGCGATCCGGGCCCCGGCCGCCTCGTACTGCGCGTCAGTGGCGCCGATCCCCTCGCCGGCGCCGGTCTCGACGATCACCCGATGGCCGGCATGGGCCAACTCGGCGGCGCCTTCCGGGGTCAGTCCAACCCGGAATTCGCCAGCCTTGACTTCCCTGGGGACCCCGACCCGCATCGCCGCCTCGCGTTCAACGCACCCTGTCTCAAGCACCGGCGGGCCCGCCGGTCAAGCGGGCGTCGGCAAGCGCCTATGGCGATGGCGCAATCGGGGCTAGGATACAAGCGCCCTGGGGAGGGGCGACGGCGTGGCTGACCAATCCACCGCGCAAACCGGACCCGAAACCGCGGCCGAGCCGGCCCGGCAGGCCGAGCGGCGCAGCTGGGGGTTCTTCTCCAACGGCGCAACGGCCATCATGATCTTCGTGCTGGGGGTGCTGACCGGATTTCCGGCGGCGACGCTCGGGGTCGGCTTCTTCATCGACAACGCGGTGCCGGTGTTCGGCGGCATGGTGGCGGTGCTGCTGATCGCGCTGACGATGATGGGGCTCGTCATCGCCTTTCGCCGGCGCATCTGGCAGGCCCTCTTCCGTCGCGGCGAGATCGAGGCCGAGCGTATCGCCGGGCCGCTGGCGTCCCTGGTGCGCTTCGCCGCCGAGCGGAAAGTCGACGAGGCGACGCTGGCGGCGCGCGAGGTGGCGGAGCTGGCGATCGCCCGAATTTCCTGGGTCCTGACCCGGCGCTGGATGATCACCACGCTCACCGCGCTGGTGGCGGCGGTGGCGGCGCTGGCGGCGGCGGCGCTGCTGTTCCAGCAGAACCAGCTGCTGCGGGCGCAGGCGGACCTGCTCGCTGAACAGAACAACCGCATCTCCGAACAGACAATACTGCTCGACACGCAAATCCAGCTCGGCGAGGCGCAGCGCTCGACCTCCATCGTGCCGGAGATCCTCGCCATCGGCGCCGCGATCGGCGAGGAGACATCGGCGCTTGCCGACGACGGCCGGCCGGCATCGATCTTTTTTGCCGGCGAGCTTTCGCTGGGCCTGCGGGCGCGGATCGTCGCCGCCACCAACGCCGCCCGGCCCTACCGGCATCTTGTGTCTGGACGTTCGGGGCTCAGCGAGATCGAGATCGTGGCCGCGGCGGTCAAGCGCCGTACCGACCTGCCCGGAACCATCGCCAGCTACGAGCGGTGGCAGCAATCCCAGCCCCTGGCGCGGCCGCTCGAGGAGCTGGTCCAGCCTTCCGACCAGCTCACCGACCGCGAGACAAGTCCCGAGCGCGGGCAGCTCATCTCGCTCCTGTACAATTCGCGGGTGCTCGACACCGAGGCGCTGTCGTTCGCCGGCGCCGACTTCTCGTTTGCCGAGCTGCACCAGCCGGAACTCGGGCCGATAAGCTTCCGGCATGGCCGTCTGCGGTTCGCCGATTTCTCGGAAATCGCGCTGCAAGAGGTGGATTTCGGCGCCGCCTGGCTCGAGCACGCGCGCTTCCACAATGCGAAGGTGATCGACGTGAGATTTTCGTCGTTGGGCTCCGATGAGATCGCGCCGCCCTATGCGCGCGACCCGGCGCTGCCGGTCTGGCACACACGGATGAGCGGCGCCGATTTCACCGGCGCCTTCATCGACGGATCGCGCTTCGTGGCGGTCGAGGCGCTGGCCGCCAACTTCGACGGCGCCTTCGTCGGGGAGTGCGACTTCACCAACGCCTCTCTGTCCGCGTCGACCTTCCGCGAAGCGATCCTGTTCAAGAGCAGCTTCGAGGGGGCGTCGCTGGCGAGCGTCGATTTCGACAGGGCCATCGTCTTCGACGAGGACTTCCTCGAACAGCTGGCGACGGCGGCCGGGGGCACGTTCCTGGCCGAACGCTACCGGCTGGACCCCATGACCCTAGAAGAGATCGCGGACCATCCCCATGGGCTGAACGCGCCGCAGGAGCTCCGGGACGGGCTGACGAACGGCACGATCACGCCGTGGCGGGTGGTGCGAACCGGCGAATTCGAGACCGTCCCCGACAGCGCCGACTCCTCCTTCCTCGGGGCGCCCGATCCGGTCCTGCCGGAAGGCTCGGTGGCGGTCGAAAGGGGACAGTGATGGCCGAATTCGAGGGCTTTCCGGACGCGACTTTCGCATTCCTCACCGGCATCGCCCGGCATAACGACAAGGCATGGTTCGAGGCGCACCGCGACCTTTACGAGGCCGGCTATGTCGCCCCGGGGCGGGCGCTGGTGGAGGCGCTGGGGCCGCGGTTGCGGAAAATCTCGCCGACGGTTGAGTTCGCGCCGAAGATCAACGGCTCGATCTCCCGCATCAATCGCGACATCCGCTTCTCGAAGGACAAGTCGCCCTACAAGACGCATCTGGATTTGTGGTTCTGGCACGGCGAAAAACGCGGCTGGGACTGCCCGGGCTTCTATTTCCGCCTGACCGCCGACCAGGTCTGGCTGGGGGCCGGCATGCACATGATGCCCAAGCAGATGCTGGCGAAATTCCGCGACGCCGTTGTCGACGAAAAAGCCGGCAAAGCGCTGGTCAAGGCGATCGACGGGGTCGAAAAGGCCGGCTACGAGGTCGGCGAGGCGACCCGCAAGCGGGTGCCGCAGGGCTATCCGGCCGATCACAAACGGGCGCGGTTCCTTCTCTATGAGGGGTTGCACGCGGCCACGGTGCTGCCCGCCGAGGCGGCGCGGCAGGCGGATTTCGCCGACATTTGCTTTGCCCATTTCAGGGGCTGCTGGCCGATCGGCCAATGGCTGCTGGACGAGGTCGTCGGCTAGCGCGGGTGGGAAGGGTCGGTCCTGCGCGACAGCATGTAGCTGACCACGCCCGCTGCGATGGGTGGAATCAGCACGCAGGCGAAGAGCGCGATTACCAGCGCCAAGGTCGACGGCAGCAGGAACGCCAACACCGCCAGCAGGACGGCCGAAAGCACCATCAGCCTTCCCGCGATGCGGTGTGCCGCCTGCCAGATTGCGGGGTCGCGCAGGGTCCAGGGCAGACGTAGCCCGGCCAGCGCGTTGGGGCGGGACTTGGGCATGACGTTGCCTACGTTCGCCAAAAGCAAGGCGAACCCGACCACGACCACACGCGCCATATCGACGCCGATGCCGAGTCCGATCATGACGATGCCGGCGTGCACCGCGGAAAAGACGAGCATAAGGCCCGTCAGCGCCGCGCGGGCGATATGCGTGCCGGCCTCGACCTGCGCGGGGGAGGCGGCACGCGGCGCGAACCAGGCCAGAATGACAAGTGCGCCGAGCAGCGCCGGCATGAGCGACAGCGCAAGATTGCGCGGCACAAAAACGTCGGGCGCGCCGCCGAGGCTCCAATGCACCGGCAAGTTGGCGTCGGCGGGTATCAGCACAATTCCCACGGCGGTGACGACGGCGACAAAGGCGGCGAGCGACAGGTGGAGGCGAGTGACAGGCCTAGTTGAACTCATGGTCTTGATCCCTGTGATCCAGCAATCCGGACAGCGTTTCTTCCAGGAGTGATGCGTTGAGGTGATAGATGAGGCTGGTTCCCCTTCGCTCGACAGTGACGAGATCTGCCTTCTTGAGCTTGCCGAAGTGAACCGAAAGCGTGGGCTTGGTGAGGTCGAAGTGAGCGGAAAGCTCGCCGGCGCTCATCGGCCCGGCCCGGAGCAGGTTGAGGACCCGCCGGCGAACCGGGTGGGACAAGGCTTCAAAAACGAGGTTGATGCCGGCCAAGGCAAGCAATCCTTCGATCAGACTCTAATTAGAGATCTATCTAATAAAGAGGCGCCCGGATTGCAAGCCCAGATTGGATCGACTGCCGGCGCTGGGTTCGAATCCGGCGACCGGGCGGCGCGCGAGCCCGACTTCGCCGACATCTGTCTCGCCCATTTCAGGGGTTGCTGGCCGATCGAGCAGTGGCTTCTGGAGAGCGTTGCCGATTAGCCGTCGCCGGCGGCGTGGAGGTAGCTCGAATAGGACCAGCCGCTGCGGCCCTCGGAATCGGTGATGTGCAGCCAGCCGCGACGGGTTTCGCTGACCGTCACCTGTTCCCCCGCCGGCAGGGCGAACAGCGTGCCGCCGCGCATCGAGGGAGCCGAGCGCACGTTGACGCCGGCGCCGCCGACGATCATCACCGCCGCCTCGGCGCCCGAGGCGGGTTCCGCCGATGCCGTGCGGGCCTCGGCGGCGCTCGGGTCGGCGCTTGGGTCGGCGCTCGGGTCGGCCAGATAGTCGGCACTGACCCAGCCGACGCGGCCCGTGCCGTCGGCGATCTCGACCCATTTCCCATCGCGGCGGCGTTCCTGGACGCGCTGGCCGGGTTCGAGAACGAACAGCCTTGGGCTGACGACGGAGGGCTCGGCGCGCACGTTGAGG
>CAZNOZ010000007.1:34467-40835 GCA_964574935.1 uncultured Devosiaceae bacterium
TAGCCGAGGCGGATGGGAACCGTTGTGACGACGCGGATCGGGATTGTCTCCGACGCCGGCTCGGTGGCCGCCGGTTCTGTCGCCGACACGGCGGCTAGGTCGTTTTGCAGCGCGGCGGCGAGAACCGGGTTCGCTTCGGTGGGTGCCGCCGACGCGCCGGGCAGGGCGGGGACGGTGTCGAAGGTCGCACGGATCAGGTCGGCGGGCGCGGCCGGTTCGGCAGGGCCGGTATCTGCGGCGCTGCCGGAAGGGGCCGCCTCTTCCGACGTTTTGGTGGGTTCGGCGGGCGGCGTGGACGCTCGCGAGGCCGCGGGTGCGGCGCACTCCAGCGCGGTGACTGCGCCTGGCGGGCATTGCAGCTTCGGCAGCAAAATCGCAATGACGGCGATCAGGGCGAACGGGACGATCGCCACGGCGGAACGGACAAGCGGGCCGCGATAGTGCGGCGCGGGCGTAAATTCCCTCATCCGGCGTCTCCCACTCAACGCTCGATACGCGCGTCATCCGGGCACGCCGCTTGCCGGATACAAACGTCAGGATTCCGGCATAAAGAGGCTCAAGTGAGGCGCTGTCCGCCCCATTTTGTGGCAATTTCGCCCGAACCAGCCGGCCGCCCGCCGCGCCGATGGTGGCGGTCCGCGCCGGCCCCGCCTTTGTGTTCGTCGGTCAGTGGCTGATGGCGGTGGTTGGTGGATCAGGGCGCCAGGAAGTCATGCACTTCGCGCAGCGCCCGGGCGGCATCGCCGCTGGCGGCGTCGAGCACCACATCGAGGTGGTCGAGCAGCGTCGACCACAGCGCAGCGTCGGAATCGGCCATCTTGCCGAGGATGCAGGCGTTGCGTCCCGATTCCCGACCCAGATGCAAGCGCAGTTGCTGGCGGCCGCCGTCGCGCTCGCTGACCGCGAGATCGCCGCATTGGCGGTAGTCGGCGGCGCGGCTTTCGGGATCGGCGAGATCCTCGCGCATGAAGCCGATGCGGAACAGCTCCAGATTTCCCAGATTGTCGGTGGCGTCCGAGAAATCGTTGAAGACGTCGAAGCCGGGAACGACGACGGGCGTGCCGTTGAGCGTGACCGCGGAGATACGGACGCTGTAGATGTTCGTGCGTTCGTCGGCAAATCCGAGCGACACCGCAGCGTGGCCGACCCTCAGCGCCGGTCCGGCAGGGGACGCAGGCGGCTTCGTGGCGACGGGGCCGCGCGCGGCGTTGTAGAGGCAGCCCAGCCCGAAGCCGAAGTCGGTGTCGGTGGTGGCGGACCTGGCGGATGGAGCAACCAGCGCCCGAAGTCGTTGCGCCTCCTCGCGCTGCGGGTAGCGATAGGGATAAACGTGCAACCAGCTGCCTGCGAATTCCGCGTCCGGCCAGCCGGTGAAATCCCAGTCCTGGATCCCCGCGCGGGCGTTGTGGGCTTCGCGCGCCCAGGGCTCGATGGTCGCGGGATCCTCGACCGCGTCGAGGAACAGGGCAACTGCGCGGTGCAGCCGCTCCTCCAAGGCGGCGGGGATGGAAATGCCGGCGGCGCGCATGAACTCGAGCGAGATGACGATCTCGCCGAGCGAAGTGTAGTGGTACCAGATGGCGCGGTCCCCACGGGTGGTCCGGTCCTCGATGGACCCGTCCAGGTGGATCAGGGGATCAATGCCGGCAAGAAGGCGCTCGAGCTTGGCGCGGGCGTCGGCGGGGCGGCCGCCCGCATAGTCGTCGACGATGCCGGGCCAGTACCAGCCCATGTTGAGGCCGAAATAGACCGAGGTCGGACGCTTGAGGCGGCCGCCGATGCTTTCGGTCCATGCGGCGATGGCGGCGTGCTGATCGGCGCGTGTTTCCGGCTCGAAATCGGCGAGCGCGATCACGTAGGCGCGGACGATGCCGGCGGCCAGAAACGTGGCAAATGTCGCGTCCTTCATCCCGGACGGATCGCTGCCGTCGGGCACCGTCCATTCGGTGCACTGGCCGGTGGTGACCAGATCGCCGTTTGACCGCACGCAACTGATCGTGTCGAGAAAGGCGCCGGCTTCGGCCCAGCGCGTCAGGGCATCGAGGAGCCGGCCCTTGCGTTCGCCGTCCTCCGCCGCGAAGGCGGCGGCGCTCTGGGCGGCGAAGATGGCGGCGAAGCGCTCGGCGTCGCGGGCGCCGGGCACGCGATCATGGTCGCCGGCCATGCGCGAGGTGAATCCTTCGATCTTCGGCGTCGGGGCGAGGGACGCGAGCGCGTCGATGCCCGAGGCCTGCACGCGGCAGAGCCGGGCCCGATCCGCAGGGTCGGAAGCAGCGAAATTGATCAGCACGTCGTTGGGAACCAGATCGGCGATGGGCTCCGAGAGCAGGGCGGCGGCGGGGCCTGCGGCGAAGTCCGCGACCGCATCGCACCATTGAGCCGCCGTGCCTTGGCTCAGTGCGGGCAGTTGCGCGAGGGTGTCGGTCGCAAACTGCCCCGCTGCGGCGGCAGTGCGCTGCCCCATCAGCCCGTCGGCGGGCCCGGGCGCATATCCGAGGCCCGCCAACTCACGCTGCACACAAAGCACCGCGTCATCTGCCAACGCCGGCGCGGTCACGCAGATGGCTGCAACAGCAGCGATCATGCGGATGTTCAAAATGATGCCCCCAGCCAAACCGCAAAGTATTTCGCCAGTGTGCCGTCGCGGGGGCGCACCGTCAACGCGCCGCCGCTCAGCTCACCAGCTTTGCTTCGAGCGTGATCTCGATCGCTTTCAGCGCCCCGGAGACCGGACAGTTCACCTTGGCCTGCTCGGCCTGGGCCTGGAAATCGGCCTCCGATAGGCCGGGCACGTTGCCCTCGACCGTGAGATGGCTGCCGGTGATGCCGGTGCCGGCGATGATCTCGACCGCCGCCTCGGCCCGCAATTCAGCGGGCGGATGTCCGGCCTCGGTGAGCTGGGCGGAAAGCTGCATCGCAAAACAGCCGGCATGGGCGGCCGCGATCAGTTCCTCTGGGTTGGTGCCGTCGCGCCCGTCCTCGTTCTCGAACCTTGTGTGGAAGGAGTAGGGCAGCTCGCTGAGGGCCCCGGAACGCGGCGTCGTCACCGTCCCGGCACCGTCCTTCAGCCCGCCTCGCCAAATGGCGTTGGCATGTCGTTTCATCGCGATCCTCCTCCTTTTCGCTCGCGGGAACCGCGCGCATTGCCGCTGAGCGCCGTTTCGCCTATCAAGGCCGCGATCTTCCCGACCACCGTTTGCCGGAGCCTCGCGCGGCCATGGCGCGCCAGTTCATCTATCACATGCAGGGCCTTTCGAAGACCTGGTCGGGGGGCCGCAAGGTCCTCGACAACATCAACCTCAGCTTCTACCCGGACGCCAAGATCGGGGTGCTGGGGCCGAACGGCGCCGGCAAATCGACGCTGCTCAAGATCATGGCGGGCCTGGAAAAAGAGTTCCAGGGCGAGGCGTGGCTGGCCGAGGGGGCGACGGCCGGCTTCCTGCCGCAGGAACCCGAACTCGACCCGGCCCTCGACGTCACCGGCAACGTCATGGAGGGGGTCGCCGGCAAGCAAGCCATCCTCGACCGCTACAACGAGTTGATGGCGAACTATTCCGACGAGACCGCCGACGAGGCGAGCGAACTGCAGGACAGGATCGACGCCGAAGGCCTGTGGGACCTCGATTCGAAGGTCGAGATGGCGATGGAGGCCCTCGGCTGCCCGCCCGGGGAGACCTCGGTCGATCATCTCTCCGGCGGCGAACGGCGCCGGGTGGCGCTCACTCGGCTTCTGCTGGCGGCGCCGGACCTGTTGCTGCTCGACGAACCGACCAATCACCTGGACGCCGAGACCACGGCGTGGCTCGAAAAGCATCTGCGCGAGTTCCCCGGCGCGGTGCTGATCGTGACCCACGACCGGTATTTCCTCGACAACGTGACCGGCTGGATTCTCGAGCTCGACCGCGGCCGGGGCATCCCCTACGAGGGCAACTACACCGCCTATCTGGGGCAGAAGGCGAAGCGCTTCGCGCAGGCCGAGCGCGAGGAGGCGGCGCGGCTGAAGGTCATCGAGCGCGAGCGCGAATGGCTGGGCCGCTCGCCGGAGGCCCGCCGCAGCAAGTCGCAGGCCCGCATCCGCGCTTATGACGAGCTGGTGCGGATCAACGAGGAACGCACGAAGGCGCAGAACGCCCAGATCGTCATCCCGCCCGGGCCGCGGCTGGGCGACAAGGTCATCGCGGCGAGCAACCTGAGGAAGGGCTACGGCAACCGCCTGCTCATCGACGAGCTGAGCTTCGCGCTGCCGCCCGGCGGCATCGTCGGGGTGATCGGGCCGAACGGGGCCGGCAAGACGACGCTCGCCCGGATGATGACCGGCCAGGAGACGCCCGACGGTGGCGAGATCGAGATCGGGGAGACGGTCAAGCTCGGTTATGTCGACCAGTCCCGCGACACGCTCGATCCGAAGAAAACCGTCTGGGAGGAAATCTCCGGCGGCGAGGACGTGATCGTGCTCGGCAAACGGGACGTCAATTCAAGGGCGTATGTGGGGGCCTTCAACTTCCGCGGCGGTGACCAGCAGCAGCCCGTGGGCACCCTGTCGGGCGGCCAGCGCAACCGCGTTCATCTGGCGAAAATCCTCAAGTCCGGCGCCAATGTGCTGCTGCTCGACGAGCCGACCAACGACCTCGACACCGAGACCCTGGCGGCGCTCGAGGAGGCGCTGGAGGAGTTCGCCGGCTGCGCGGTGATCATCTCCCACGACCGGATGTTCCTGGACCGCCTGGCCACCCACATGCTGGCCTTCGAGGGCGACAGCCATGTGGAGTGGTTCGAGGGCAATTTCGAGGACTACGAGGCCGACAAGGTGCGCCGGCTGGGGGCGGACGCGGTCAACCCGAAGCGGATCAAGTACAAGAAGTTGGAGAGGTAGGGGGGTGGTGGTCGCTCAGCGCGTCTTGTGCTCCAGCGCGCGCCGCTATACATGTATAGCACACTGACAAGGAAGACCTCGGATGCTCGCCCTGCGCCTGCCGCCTGAAATCGAAAAGCGCCTCGAGGCGTTGGCCAAAAAGACCGGCCGCACCAAGAGCTACTATGCCCGCCAGGCGATCATCGAGCATCTCGAGGAGCTTGAGGACATCGCGGTCGCCGAGGAGCGGCTGCGTGAGGCCGGAGAGACGATGAGCTGGGAGGAAGTCAAGGCCCGGCTGTTCGAGGGCGAGGACGTCCGGCCATAGCCAGTTGGCGGCTTGAGTTTGCGCGCGGTGCCTTTCGTGACATCAGACGCCTTGGGCACACTGATCGCGAGCGCGTGCGCAGGTTCCTTGACGACAGGCTGCTGCAGCGTGACGACCCGCGCGAGATCGGGGCGCCCCTCGCGGGCGAGTTCACCGGCCTGTGGCGCTACCGGGTCGGCGATATCCGCATCCTGGCGCGCATCGAGGACGATCGGTTCATGGTGCTGGTGATCGCGGTGCGGCATCGGCGCGAAGTCTATCGCTAGGAGCGTTCCCATGCCTCTCACCATCCCCAATCCCCCCACTGCCGAAACCACCCCCGAGGACGAGGCCGCCTTCGCCGCCGCCCGTGAGGTCGAGGACCCGCGGCCCGGGCCGGACTCGCAGCGCCAGGACGGCGTCCCCGAGGGCGCCATCAGGACGTTCCGCCACACCGGCGAGGCGGGCGGTGTCTGGCCCGGGGTGGCGCGCGACGTGCATGTCTACACGCCAGCGCAATACGAGCCCGCCGCGCCCGGCAATCTGCTGGTGGTTCAAGACGCGCGGCTCTATCTGGGCGAGCCGGTATTCGCGCCGATCGTGCTCGACAATCTGATCGCCCGCGGTGACATTCCGCCGACGATCGCGGTATTTGTCGAGCCCGGCGACCTGCCGTCCGACGATGCAGGCCAGCATTCCAACCGCAGCCGCGAATACGACACCCTGTCCGACGACTATGTGCGGTTCGTGATCGAGGAGCTTCTATCGGCGGCGCTCGACGGGGCGAGCGTCAGCGACGATCCGTCTCGCCGCGCCATGATGGGCATGAGTTCGGGCGGCATCTGCGCCTTCAACGCCGCTTGGGAGCGCCCCGACCAGTTCGGGCGCGTCGTCTCCCATGTCGGCAGCTTCACCAATATTCGCGGCGGGCACGTCTTTCCGTCTCTGATCCGCGCCCGTACCGCCAAGCCCATTCGCGTGTTCGTGCAGGATGGGGCGGCCGACGTCGACCTGGAGTGGGGCAACTGGCCCGTCGCCAATCATGACATGGCGGCGGCGCTGAAATTCCGCGGCTACGACTACCGGTTCGAGTTCGGCCTCGGCGCGCACGACCTCAGGCATGGTGGCGCCATCTTCCCGCAGACGCTGCGGTGGATGTGGCGCTGAGGGGCCTCGCCGCCACCCCTTTCGCCGCCTCTCGCCGCCTCT